>JBNKHV010000094.1:0-6832 GCA_050290545.1 Polyangiaceae bacterium
CCACATCGTCGATGGCGGATTGCACGCGCTCCGCATCGCTGCGGGCGACGGGACTACTGGTCGCGCAGCGGTCGATGGCGCACGGCGCATAGTAGCTGACTCGCGTGCAGTCGAGTGCCGAGTCACAACTGAGATCGGCACCGTCCGCGATCATGCTCAACTGATCGCCGGTGAGCTCCGCCGCTTGCTCACAGGTGACGGCGGGCCCGTCGTTGATCATGGGCATGGGCACGCTGGCATCGCCTGATCCCTCCCACACCGCACCGGGGCAGTCTTCGGCGCAGCCGCAAGTCACGTCTTCTCCCACCTCGCAGTTGCCGTCTCCGCAGCTCCCCTCCACGCATGCGTAGAAACGCGCCAACGGCTCGACGCAGACGGGCTGCCCGTCGGCGTCGTATGCTCCCTGTTGATAGAACACCTCCGTCAACCCGTCGCAACAGGGGAGGTAGCTCCCCTCCTTGCCCGCTTCATAGGCGCCTTGCTCTCTGCATTCCGGTGGTGTGTCTGCGCCCCCCGCGCCGCCATTCGCTTGCCCGCCCATGGCGCCGTCGGTTGCGTCCGCCCCGTCCGTCGGGGCGCCTCCCGCGCCATCACCGTCGTCATCGTCTCCTCCGCTGCCGCCCAAGACGACACGCTCGGTACCGTCCACGGTGACCTCGTACTCGTCGTCGACCGTGCCGCCGATCTCGAGCTCGAATGAACCGTCCTCTGCCGCCTCGGTGCTTTCCGCCGCGCCGGTGTCGGTGTTCACTGCGCGCACGCTGGCGCCGCCGTTCACAGCGCCCGGCTTTCCGGAGATGAGCACGCCGTCCGCCGTTGCTGTGACGCTGATGCGCTCATTGTGTACGAAGGGATTGCCCGTTTCCGTGCCGTTCGGCTCTTCCGTTCGGGCGCCGCAACCCGTTGAGCTCACCGCCGCGAGCAACGTCGCTCCGGTGGGGGCGGCCAGGTTGAGCAACACGAGCAGCAGCGTGGTGTGGGGACGGTCGACTCGAACGAGACGAATGCTCATGATTTCCTCTTCGTGGGCTCGGACGCTGGTGGGCGCCGAATGGGGTGTGTCAGGGGATAGAGTTGGAAGTTCACCTGGACCACTTGCACCGGGTCCGGCTCGGATTCACCTAGGTCCAGGAGTTCGCGGCGTACCTCTTGGAGGCGTTGCTTGAGTCGCGCCAGACCGTTGGGGCCCAAACTCAGGGTGAGGGAAGAGATGTCCCGCTCTTCGCGTGGTACGGTCTCCATGGACTCGACGGCATGGCGCATCATCTCGGCATGGTAGTTGCGAATGTGCATGCCGTGTGTCTCCGCGCCGGTGGACACGACGTCGGTGGATTGGCGGTGTTCGCCATCCGCGCCGATCGCGACGAGCCCCAAGTCGAGCAAGACTTGGAGTGCGCGCTTGACCTGACTGGGCTTCACCGCTGGGCGCAACAGGGCGGCGATCCACTCGGGGTCGGCACGAAACCCAACGCAACGCACCAGTTCCCGGATCGCCGGCAGATACCAGTTGCCGTAATAGGCGGCCTGCGCCAATTGCAGCTTCTGCGCGCGGCGATAGCGCCGGAACCCCTTCAGGCGTTCGAACGCTTGCTCTCGAGCGGTGGGCGTCGATGCTTGATTGAACGCAACCAAAGCTCGAAAGTAGGCCGTTGCGTCCGCTCCCAAGGCACAAGCCTTGGCGAACTTGTCCACCATCGCAGGACCCAGGTTGCGCTGACCATCGATCACCAGACGCAGGTAGTTCGGCGCGCCGATCCCCGCGTCCTTGGCGAACGCGCGATAAGAGTAGCCGCGCGCCTTGCGCGCGTCGTAGTAGTCAGCCAAGAACTTGCGGTAGTCCCGGTAGCGGAACACGTCGACCACCGCCTTCTTGCGCTTCGACTCGGAGGACACGTGTTTCTGATTTCACGCCCCGGCGCCCTCAGTCAACGTGATTGGCCAGAATCAGTATTCACGAGAATACATCCGGCTTGCGTGGGTTGTTGGTTTTGTTTTCTGATATCAGATGCTTGGTGATGGTGTTCTGTGGGCACATTTGAACCTGCTGGAGAGCAAGTGTTCACAGCGCGAGCTGTGCCACCGCGACGGACGCGGCCCAGCGCGCGTCAGGGCAAACCGGTGCTAGCGATTCGCGTCACGAGATCCCCGACGCACACCCGGCCCCGGGCTCCAGGGTCGCCGCTCTGCCCCTCGCCGGGGTAGTCCGTCAGGCTCATGGTCGAACGGGAGGCGGTCCATTCGAGTGAACGAGCTACCGCCGAGGTCGAGCGTTTCTCGACCGTCGGGACGCGGCACGCCGAGGGGCGCACTTTGTTGGCGAGTTCATCTTGGTCGGCGAGTACGAAGAGCCCGGTGAGGACGGTGGCGACGCCCTGGAATGCGCGGTCGTATTCTTCAATCGCGCGGTTCTTCTTGGCCAGAGTGTCCTGAGCTTCGTGGACTTCTAGCGCCACGAGTTCGAGTCGGTTGCGCAGTTCGGATTGGGCGCCGCTGATGTCCTTGCTGAGCGTCGCCGCGAGTTCAGGGTCGACGATGTTCAACACGTGACTCGTAGACTGCGTCGACTCACCCACGCTCTCTGCCGGCACCTAGCTCGATGTGGGCGCTCGGTGTCAGCGATGGCAGACCACACCGAGTAATGCATGAGTGGTTCCAGGAACGCGACGCATTGGCTCGCCAAGTCATGGAGCTGCGTGAACGTTTGGAGCGTCACGAGCCCTGAGCTGAGCACTCGAAGGCGCGCCATGCGCTCCGCTTCGCCAGCTGGCGAACGAGCGGGCGGGCTGGCGGTCGCTGGCGGCGACTGGCGCAAGCCACCCGATGCCGATGGAGATATCTTGGACACTCGCGGCAACTGTCCGAATTTTGGAAAGTCCTCGGGAGTCCGAGGCACGTCATGCGCTGGCCCGGCACTTGCGTTGAGATGAGCAATGTCGAGGTGGCGAGTCTCGAGCAGCGGAGGTACCTTACATGCCGATGGCAACCCCCAGTCCGCCTTCTTCACCGGAGCCTCCGCAATACGTCGGGCGCGCTGCACCGGTCGTGTTTCCGGAGTCGGCCGAGGTGCCTGAGACGCAGCTGCACTTGGAGCTGCGGACGCTCTTGTACCAGTTGTTGCAGGACGCCGTGGGGGAGCAAATGACCGTGGGGTCGGATCAGTTCGTCTACTTTGACGCGGCAGATCCTTCGGCCTGCGTGGCTCCAGACGTCTACGTCGGCTTGTCACCACCGGAGGGATTCGTCAGGAGTTGGAAGGTGTGGGAACGGGGAGCCCCGGCGATTGCCGTCGAAATCGTCAGTGACAGTGACGCGCCCGACTTGCCATGGCGACACAAACTCGGGCGCTATCAGCGGCTCGGCGTGCAGGAACTCGTCCGCTTTGACCCGACCCTCGAGGGGGACGCGGTGCGGGTTTGGGACCGGGTAGACGGCACTCTCACTGAACGAGAGGTCACAGATGAACGAGCCCGCTCACTCGTGCTCCAGGTCGAGTGGTGCGTGGCTCCGGCCGAAGGGATCCCCCGAGCATTGCGGATTTCTCACGAAGGTGAGCTCGTGAAAACTCGACACGAAGCCCGGCGAGCTGAGGCGCAAGCCCGGCAGGCTGAGGCGCAAGCCCGGCAGGCCGCGGAGGCTCGTGAGCGCGCCGCGGTCGAGCGCATCAAAGAGCTCGAAGTCGAGTTGCGACGCCGGAAATGACGGGCGGTGGGGGTGGTCGATGCTTCATACAGGAGAGTGAGGTTGCGTCGGTCGACGCATGACCGATGCCGGTGGGCAACGCGCGCCCTGAGCTACTCGGGAAAGACCGCCATGCTTTGGTCGAGCGGGTACTCGCGGCACAACACGCCGTCTTCCAAGAATGGGATCACGCAAGCACAGCTTCGATCATCGAGGCACTGCTCTGGGATTGGGTCGCAACTAGCGACGAGTTGCCCACCATCGAGCGTGCTGCGGCAATAGCTCTCGCTCTGCTTGCAGGTCGTGTCGCCGCACGGAAAGGTGTGAGTGTCGAAGCCGTCGCCACCCGGGGGCATCAACGCACTCACTTCTTGCTCCGCGGGGTATTCGAACGGCACCCGCACGCAGTCTTGCCCAGAGTAGCTGACAACGCATTCGTCGGGTGGCGAGTCGATAGCTTCGCCGAACTCGGCACAGAACACCGCCGTGTAGGTGCCCGCGGGGGCATAGGTGATCGCCGTGCAAGCGATCGTCTCGCCGTCCGCTTCGCAGCCTGAGCGGGAGACCCAGCTCCCGTCCCAGGTCAGCTCGCCGCCGCCCCCGAAGAAGGTCGGGAAGTAGACGTCGCCGATGCCGCCCCCTGTGTTGTCGCAGGGGGTGTCGACTTGGCAGCTGTCGCAGGATAACACACCGCAGCCCCGGGCGCCATTGGGCACACCGACGCTGCGACCTTCGCTGTCTTCGACGCGGATCCTGAACGGGTCGTTCGAATTGCGGCAGTAGCGCTCAGGCTCTTGCACGGCGAAACTGAACGCCACCGAGCCCAGCGAAGACTCGGGTCCTGCGGGCGGTTCCGGGAACTCGAAACTGACTGACGATGAGGCGTCTTCCTCCGTGGACAGCGGCGGATCGTCGGTGCCTGTGGGGTCGCTGGTTTGCGTTTGTGAACTTCCCCCGTCGGGGGGCGAGCTTTGAGCGCTGGGGCTCTCCGAGCTGCCGCCGTCGAGAGGGGCGGTACTGCCCGTTTCGGAACTTGCCGTCGAGCCTTCGGGATCTGTGCTCTCGTCGTCCGGCTCGGCGGTACTACTCGGGTCGTTCGATGCTGTGGGTATCGAGCTCTCTGGTTGCGCTCCCGTCGGCTCACCGCTTTCTGAGCCCGAGTCCGCGCCTGGCGAGGGGCTCTCGGACGACGGCGTGGTCGGGGCCTCGGAAGAGCCGTTGTCGGGCCGTCCTTTCAACGGATCGCCACCGTCGTCGAAGCTTTGGCCGCCGCTGCAAGCGGTCGCCAGCGCGGCACACGAGATGAGCAGGCGTCGCAGGCTAGGCATGTTGCGCAACCTGACGTGTTCGCCCACACCTGTCCAGTGCTGAAATATACAAACACTCGTCACACAGCGCGCAATATTGTAGTAAATAGCATTATGGACTACGCGAGGGTCGCTCGAGAGCTGGTGAAAACGCTGCGCGGCAGCCGTTCTCAGGCGGCGCTCAGTCGCTGGCTCGGATTCAAGACCAACGTCGTCTACACCTGGGAGAGCGGGCGAAGCGAGCCGTCGGTGGTGCAACTGTTTCAGCTCGCGACGAAGACGGGGCTCGATCCGAAGCAGGCTCTGGGGGCCTTCTACCGCCGCGCCCCTCGTTGGCTCGTAGAGGCCAAGGTGATCGGGCGGCGGCAGGTGGCGGCGCTGTTGGAACAAGAGCGGGGTGGTGTGCCGGTACTCCAGATCGCGCGCGAGACGGGCGTCAGTCGGCATTCCCTCGCCCGCTACTTGCGCGCGGAAGCCGACATGCGGCTCAGCGACTTTCTGCGGGTATTGGATTACTGCTCACGCCGTATGCTCGATTTCTTGGCGCTCTGGGTCGACGTGACTGAGCTGCCTAGTATCGCCGGGGCATGGCAGCGACAAGCGCTGGCGCGTCGCACTGCCTACGAACGCCCATGGTCGCACGCGGTGCTGCGCTGCTTGGAGCTGAGTGACGCTCGAAAAGGGACGCTGACTGCGGCGACGATTGCGCAGCGCCTGGGAGTTGAACGCGCTGAAGTAGAAGGCTGCTTGACGTTGCTGGAGCAGAGCGGCCAGATTCGGCGCCGCGGCAAGCGTTGGATCACCGATCCTTCACAGAGTGTGGATCTGAGCGCCGACCGTGAGGCGGCGCGGGAACTGGCGAGTTGGTGGCTCGGTGTCGCTGTGCAACGCTCGCGGGGACGGCGCGGCATGTTCGCCTACAACCTATGCAGCGTGTCCGGTAGGGATCTGCAACGCATCGCAGATTTGCAGCGCGACTGCTTGCGCCGGATCCGGGCTATCGTCGCGGAGTCGAAGCCGGCGGAGCGAGTGGCGCTGATCGGTGCGCAAGTGTTCGGCCTCGACGCAGAGCGGGCCGAGGATAGCTGACGGCTCTCGTCTCGGCTTGCTCACACCGTGCCCTGCCCATCACATCCACGGGGCCTACACAGAGCAAGGCATCACCATCAGTTCGACTGGTGCCGTGCGCGCGCCGTTGACGGAACTGACCGCCCGTTGCTCGAGTGCACGCAGAGGTTGCGCTCTTGACTTCCTCTGCGGTGGTGGCCCATGGGCTCGTCCAGAGCTGGTCGCTCCCTCCGTTGGACGGGAATGTCAAAGCGTGTACAGCCCTCCAGGTTTGAGCCCGCCCCAGTGTGGGGCGCACGGGCGTCACGCTTCGTTGTTGGGTAATGTTGATCGCGAGCGCTGATCGGCGAGCGCGACAGGTGCGGTGCAGCCGTATTTACCACGGTCACAGCAAGTTCGGCCGGGCGTCAGCGTTCATCCGAATGGAGCGTAGAGATATGCGACCACTGCACCGCGATGCTCGCCGCAAGAGTGCAGCGCGCTGCGGAAGTGGCACCAGGTTCGCATTCCTTGGGGTTTTGGGCGGGTAACGGTGTGTTTGGCGGGCGTCGAGTGTTTGTGGATGCTGAGATTGGTCAAGCCGGATCAAACCCACCGCGACCCACACAGGCTGTTTCCCATGTTGAGATTGGCACGCGCCCCATTTGTACTCCTCGCATCTGCTGCCCTTGGTGGCTGCGCTTCGGACAGCCCTGGTGCTGAAGAAACGAACCTGACGGGCGGCGCGGTGGATGAAGGCTCGCCTGCGACCGGTGCACTCGGCTCCAGTGCGACAGCTG
>JBNKHV010000095.1:0-19117 GCA_050290545.1 Polyangiaceae bacterium
TCGCCCTCGAAGTACATGTACGTGCGCCCCTTGCTCAGATCGTAGTCGAGCCGCTCCGGCAATTGCTCCAGTTCTTTGGGCCAGGTTTGCACCAGGCGCCCACCTGGGTTTACGTCGCCGAAGAGGACTGCAGCGAGTGCGCTGCCGAGCTCTTGGCCGCCGTGGGTCAGCCAAAGAATCGCGGGTACGTTCTCTTTCGACCAATTGATGGCGTAGGGAAAGCTGCTGATCAGCACCAAGACGACGTTCGAGTTCACCTCGTGGACTGCGCGCACCAGGCGCTCTTCCTCGAGTTCGAGAGAGCGGCGGTCGACCGCCTCCTTGCCGTAGCTGGGCCGGGTGACGTCTGCCCAGTGTGAGTCCCCGGTCGGGTGGCTGCCGAGGCACAGCACGCACACGTCTGCTTTGCGAGCAGCCATGACGACCTCACTCGTGTCGTTGTTGGTCACGACGCTGAGTTCGGCACCCTCGCCGAGACGCGCGCGAATGCCGGCCTCTGGCGTGACGTGATAGGGCGGCGTGCCGCCGTACCAATCTTGGTGCACGCGGTCCGCAAGGCGCCCGAAGAGAGCGATCTTCAGTGGACTCTTGCGTTCTTCCGGGGGCGCTAGTGGCAACAGTCCGGCCGAATTCTCGAGCAGGACGATCGAACGCGCCGTCACTTCGCGGGCGAGCTCGCGGTGCGCAGGGAGTTCGGTCGGTGGCGTCGAGCCCAACTGCGCGTGGGGCACCAGCTCCTCGGGATCGAGCAGGCCAAGGCGCAGCATGACGCGGAAGTTGCGGCGCACCGCCAGATCGAGGGTCGCTTCGTCGAGCAACCCGCGTTCGACGGCCTGGGTCGTCGGCTCGACGTGATCGTCGATGAATTGGCTGATGCCGGCTTGGATGCTCTCGGCCGCTGCCGTCGGCAGATCCTCACACACCCGGTGATCGGTGACCAGCATCGTCATGGCGTGGGCATCGGTGCACAGGATGCCGTCGTTTTGCCAACGGTCGCGCATCACCGTCTTCAGTGTCGGGTGGATCGTGCACGGGATGCCGTTGACGGCGTTGTAGGCGGTCATCGTCGCGCGGCTGCCGGCAGCGATGGCTTCGCGGAAGGGCGCGGCGTAGTACTCGTGGTACAGGCGCTCGTCGAAGTCCGACGAGCTGCTCGTGCGTTCGTCTTCGTTGCTGTTGGCGAGGAAGTGCTTCAAGAGCGCGGCGGTCTTCCAGTATTTCGGATGATCGCCCTGCAGACCCCGCACGAAAGCGACGGCCAAGGTGCTGGTCAGAAATGCGTCCTCGCCGTAGCACTCTTCGCTGCGTCCCCAACGCGGGTCCCGTCCGAGATCGGCGTTGGGGGCGCGCACGACCAAGCCCCCACGGCGAAAGTCGGGGTGGTGGAAGTAGTAGCGTGCCTCCGTCGCTTCGACTTCCGCCACTCGCGTGAGCAAGGCCGGATCCCAAGTCGCGGCTAGCCCCATGGCCTGGCAGAAGGTCGTGGTCGGTAGCGGCTCGCTCGCTCCCCACTTGCCGGGGCCCCCGAGTGTGAGTCCGTGCAAGCCCTCGACGTGACCGGATGCTCGCAGCCCCAAGCGCGGCACGCTTGGATCCGTCGACAAGCAGGCGATCTTCTCGTCCAGCGACAGACGTGAAATCAAGTCGTCGAGCCGCTCTTCGTCGGGAAGGTCGGGGTTGCGAAACGGCTCGAAGTCGGCAGCGACGGCGTTCATGAACGGCCGCCAGGCTAACATGACAGCTGCCAGAGCCGCTCCCGCAACGCGCGCGAGCACCCTCGGAGTCGTGCGTTCGGTCGGCGGGATCGGGCTCTGAAAAAAGGTGACACCAAAGGTGCGGGACAGGCATCTCAGTGCGAGGACAAATGAAAGTGAACCCATGTTAGGTTTTTTTGTTACCTTCCCGCGCGTCATGGCGCCTTGGTCCTCCGTCTCCCGCCCCAGAGCGCGTGGTTCTTTGCGATCGGTGTGCGGAGCAGGATTGCTCCTCGCCGTTTCGTTCCTCGTAGTGGGCTGCATCTGCCCGCCTTGCCCCGAAGACGCAGCGAGTGCGGCTGCCGAAGACACACCCTCCGCACCGGTGGCGGCTGGCGACAGCCGGCTGATTTGGGATGGCGATAGCGCCGGCAGCAAGGCTGACGGGTGGGCGGACTGCGATACCAAGCCGGGGTGCAAGGCGACCGTGGCGATGGATTCTTCCGGCGGCGTCGATGGCAGCGCAGGGCTTCACTTCCACGCCAGCGGCCCCAAGTGGATCGGCATGGGCTGGAACTGGTTCGGGTGGTGGCCGGAAAACGCTGGCATCGACATCAGCGGCTACGACGTCTTGCGCTTCTCCTTGCGCTTCGACGTCCCCAAGCCGGCAGATGCTCCGGACCCCTCCGCCGTCACCGTCGCCTTGGTGTGCAGCAACGGCAAGCAGGGCAGTGCCTCCGTCGCTCTCGATCGCTACTTGAAGAACCCGGGCGACGGCAAGTGGCACGAGGTGGAGATCCCGCTGAGCGAGTTCTACAAGGGCAAGGACGGCCAGAAGTTCGATCCCAAGACGGCCTGGGAGTTGACCTTCGGCACCTGGGCGGGCAGTACACGGACGTTCGACGCCTACATCGACAACATCAGCGTCCACAAGAAGTAGGCTCGAAACCACGTTCGACTCGCCGTTGGAAGGACCCCGCATGAAAGCTGCTCTCGGTTGCTGGTTCGCAGCATTTGCCACCCCCGCCACTGCCATCGTTCACGGCGGGAGTTCCGTTCGTCGGGCGGTCGAGGTGGGCGGCGTGGCACTTTTGTGTGCGGTCTTGCTCGCCTGCGGCGGCATGACCTTGGGAGCCACCGAGCCCAACTTCGCCAAGGCCCAGCAGGCCAGCTCCGATGGTGCAACGTTGTTCGCGGCGAAGTGCGCCTCGTGTCACGGTCAGCGGGGCGAGGGCACGGGGAGTGCCCCCTCCGTGATGGGGGCCGGCGCGCTACAGCAATACCCTCGGGACGCCTCCGAGTCGCAGCGCTTCACGGATCCCCAAGCCATCCAAACCCAGGTTCGGGCACAGCCGCCCGGAACCCCTTCGAGAGAGCCCTTCAACAACGCCCAAGACGTGTTCGGCTACCTCAAGTCCCACATGCCGGAGCTGGAAGCGGGGAGCCTTTCCGATGACGAGTGCTGGGCTGTATTGACGTTCCTGCTCACCGGGCACGGTATCGCGTTGCCACCGGATGGCGTGAATCAGGCTAACGCGCAGGGAATTTCGGTACAGCCGTAAATGCGGCATTTCGACGGAAGTGGGTTCCACTGCCGCCAGATTGTTCGAGATGACGCAGACGGGTTAGGCGCAGGCCTTTCTAGCGAAGGGCACGACTGCGCCGTGGGAAAGATGTTCGCTCAGAGGTTGCTTCCAATCTCGATCCCGTGACGTGCCCTTAGTGAACATGCAGTGGTGCAGGGCGGAGGCGTTTCACAGGTGCATCGCGAATGGGATTGGTATCACTTTATTGATCGTTCGGATGTGTTTGGTTGGGGGGTGAAATGTTGTGCCCCGGGTTGGAGGGACGATTCGTTGGCAAAAGCTGGTGCCGCTGATGGCGTGAATCTGTTACACGTGGCCGCAGCGGTTGCCCTGCCAGGCTCCGTTGCTCGAGGAATAAATTGACTGGGTTAACAGCAAGTCGGTTCCGTCGTCCGTGCGGCGAGCGTCGTGGCGCTGCGCCGATGAGTATGAGGTTGCGACGCGCCAAAGCCTGGGTTGCGCTGTCGTCATTCCTGGTGTTGGCGACGGGGGTGTCGACTGCAGCGGCGCAGAATGACGAGGTGGTCGTCGAAGGCGATCCGAGCGTGTTGCCAGGGGCATCGACTCCCCCAGGGACGGGGTTGTCACCCGAGGCACCGCCCGCTCCCCCGGCGGTGGGTGGGCGCGCGCCGTCTTTCGGAGCTCCCAGCGAGAAGGACGGGTGGGTGTTTCGTCTCGCGGGTCAGGTCTCAGGCTGGCAATCCGTGGGCATCGGAGAGCGGCCGAAACCAGCCCCCGACGGCTATCGAGGCACTCCGCTCCACGTGCCAGGTCGCACTCAGGGCAAGCAGCCCTTCTGGAGCGGCGCGGGCTTCTCTCTCTTTTCGACCTACGGCAACTCCAAGGTGCAGGGGGTCGTCAACTACTTTGCTCGGCTCAGCGGTCAGGAGCGCCAGGGCTTCTACAATCCTGCCAATGGACCTCAGTTCGGACAGGCGTACATCAACGTCACGCCGAATGCGCTGGGTGCTCTGAAGCTCCAAGCCAAGATGGGCGCGTTCACGGAGTCCTACGCCGGGCCAGGGCAATGGGGCTGGGGTATCTACGGGCCCATGCTCGCCATTCGCGGTTACGGCGAGACGATCCGTGGCGAGTACACCTACAGCCAGAACCTGCGGCTGACATTCGCCCATGGTTTCATCGTCGCTCCACGCTTCGAAGAGGACTTCGTTCGCGGCACCTACACCGGCTGGACGGAGCTGGGCCGCACGACCTTCGTACACCACGCCCACGCGGGGTTCACTTACAAGAACGTGCTGAGCGTGAACGGTCACGTGGCGCTCGCGGACGGCTTCGACGAGCGGCGCTACCTCGACGTCACGACACCCGAAGAGGTCGCGGCCGGAGAAGATCCGCGATACCCGACGGATGGCGACATGGACGTCTTCATCGTCGATGGGCGCTACCTCGCCGATCCTTACGGACAGATTGGTCTGGCGGCTGGAGTCTACGACTTCAACAAGGGTTTTGCCGTCCATGACGGCATCTGGTGGGGTCTGGATTGGACCCAGGGCGGCCGTGAAATGCTCAACAAGTTCGTCGGCCCGGCGAGTGGCGGCGATGGCACGCTGGTCGTTCTCAGCACCGAGTACAACCTGAGCTTGGCGCGCTTGCTCTGGCACCCACGCACGTTCGATGGGCGTTCACCTGACATCCGCATCAACCTGGCCGGGGTCAAGTACTGGGTCGCCAGGACGGAGGACCCTGCCTTCGAAGGTTCGGGCGGGCACATGCTCGGCACGGACGTCGAATATCAGATGCTGCCTTGGTTCAGTACACGGTTGCGGGCATACGGAGAGGTTCGCCACACGGCACTCGGTCCTTGGTACGCCTACGGAGTGTCGCCAGGTTTGGCCTTCAAGCGCGATTGGGCGAGCAACGAGCGCATCGAGATTTGGTACTCGCGCCTCTTCTACAACAACCAGTCTGACAACAACCCGGCGGCGCCGCTGGACCGAAACATCTTGGCGCTGGGCGCCACTTTCCAGTTCTGAAGCGGAGTGACTGATGAAACGCAGTAGGACGAACCGCCAGCTGACGCTGAGTATGACGAACACAGACCGGGCGCGAGGCACTCGCTTCCCCAGCGCGCGACCGCGCATCACGAACTTCCTCGAGGGGACGGTAGCCACGCTGGTGCTCGCATCGGGGCTGACCGTGGCGCTGCCTGCCGCAGCAGAAGACGACAAGACCGAACGCGAGCTACCTCGCCTGGGCATGCACCCTGGTGAGCCTCAGGTTCGCAGTGCTCGCCCCACCGTGCCGGTGGGGATCGATCCGAAGGTGTCCAACGACGACGTGTTGGACATTCACGGCTACATGTTGCTGCCCGCGCGGGTCGGTCTGTTGCAGCGCGAGGACCCGAGCCCCGGGCAATCCGACATCGCCTTGCACTCGCCACCCACGATCCCGCAGGAGCTGCGTTCCTTCGAGTACTTGGCGGTCGTTCCCGATCCGTGGGTGCAGCTGAACTTCACCTACGGCAACAAGATCATCTCGGCGACGGCCATCCTCTCCGCCACGACGCTGGCCTATGCCGACGCCATCTCCGATCCACGCAAGCAGCTGGGGGTGAGTGACGCTTTTTTGACTGTCAACTTGACGGACGCTCTCGACATGCCGGCGGAGGTCAAGGTGGGCGCGATCACCGGGCGCTACGGTGCGATGGGTGCCTACGATGCCGGGCGCTACGCGACGCCGCTGATTGCCCGCACGAACCTGATCGGTGAGCAGATCGCGATCGCCAAGCCCTTCGACGGTTGGACGCTCGTTGTCGAGCAGGGGCTCGGTGGACAACTCGGTCGGCCCCCCCAGGGCCTGGTACCCGCCGGTTGGAACGACTTCGCCGATCCCAACGTGGGGGCGAGCTTCGTTCACCACTTGCACGCCGGTGCGGTGTTCTCGGACTTGGTTCACGTCGGGCTGCACCACTTTCGGGCCTGGAGCCAGGACGATTCCGTCAACGAGGGCACGATCCCGGACGGCTCCATCGAGGTATTCGGGGCCGACGCGCGTTTCACCCTCGATCGGGCGGGCCACCTGTACCTGGGTGTTGCCAACACCGAGCTGATCAATGCCGAATCCGTTTCCGGCGTGATCGAGGTGCTCAATGCTCGCGGTGGTCCAGAGCTAACGCGCGAGTACCTGGGCCCGAAGAGCGAGGGTGACGGTTCGCTGACGACCCTCGGCGTTCAATACGACCTGAGCGTGGCTCGCGCCATCTTCGGCGAGCTCTACACGGGCGCATCGCCGGACATTCTTGTCAGTCTGTTCGGCGTGATGACCAAGGTTGCCAGCGACGACCCACTGTATGACGATGAGACGAAGCTGAAGCTCGGCCTGGAGACGACCTACAACATGACCTCGTGGTTTGGGGCCTCGACGCGCTTCGACCACGTGCGTCTGAATGGGGCGGACGATCGCGGCGCCATGTGGGTGATCTCGCCGCGGCTTCTGTTCCACACGGACTGGCAGAGCCGCGACGAGATCGCACTGCAGTACTCCCACTTTGTGACGGGCAGCGACGTGGCGGTCCGAAGCGGCTCGCCGCCAGTGCTCGACTCGAGCATCAGCCCCGACGTAAGTGTCTTCTCTCTCTCTGGAACGTTCTGGTGGTGATGATGCGGGGCAGCATGCAGGGCGGACTTCGGGTTCTGATGCTATGGGCGGCGGCCTGCGTCGTGGCCGCCGGGTGTAAGCCCCAAGACCGCCCCGATCCGACGATCAGCTGCGACGAGTACGACGCGGACGAAACGGTCGTGTTCAACTTCGGGGACTGGTTCGGGTTCGGGGACGATACGCCTAAGGCCTACGACGGTACCGAGGGCGAAGAGACCGAAGAGGGTAGCGACGCTGAAGAGGGCGTGATGCAGGCGATGGTGAGCCGCCCTCCCAACCCCGAGAGCGTCGATCTTGTTCCGCCGCTCTGTGGGTTGCTCAGGGGAGAGAAGTTCAAGAGCTACGGCTTCAACGACTGGGGTTCGGCCTGGGGCAAGCCGGTGAAGCCGCGGGATATGCCCGCGGACGGTTCCCAGTACCAGGGCATCGCGTTCTGGGCCCGAAGCGCGCCTCATGCAGACAAGTCCTTCACCTTCGTGCTCGACACGCGACAGACTGCCAAACCGTCTGACGTGAAGACGGGAGACGCCGGTACCGTCATCGACGACCCGCGGGACTGTAATTCGCCTGCAGTCATCGAAGGTGCAGCGTCGTTTCGCAACTTGTCTGACGGCACTCAGCAGATCACGTCCGAGGTCGCTGCCGCCGATGACTGCGGTAACTCATTCCGCGCCGTGGTGACGATGAGTGACCGTTGGGAGTACTACCGCATTCCCTTCGAAGATTTCTGGCAGGAGGCTCTGCCCAATCGCGACCCGCACGGTATCAACGCGAGCCAGATTCTTGGCGCCACGCTGCGCGCGGGGAAAGAAACTTGGCTCGAGTTCGAAATGGCCGGGCTCGTGTTCTACCGCAAGAAGGGCTGGGAGCCCGAGGGTGACTTCGAGAAGGCGCTGCCCGAGGAAACCGAGAGCGCGAGCGCAGGCGAGGCGGCGCCGACGGACAGCGACGACGGCAGCACGGGTACCGAGGCAGAGCCGCCCGCCGTCGAGACGCTCGACGCTGGGATCACGGACGCTGGCGTCAGGGCGGACGCTTCGGTGAGCCGCAAGCCCTAGTTCGAGGAACGATTCGGTGTAGACGGGCAGGGCGCCCTATTCAACGCCACGACGACTGTGATGTTCTGATGGCGCCGGTTCGGACGCTATCCAAGTGAAGATTTCGACGAGGAGAAGGTGAATATGAGATTGAAGCTATCGAGTGCATCGACCATTCCGTTGCTCGCGGCAACTCTGACGTCCGCCTGCTGTCAATGCGCAGGGGGGCAAGTGGCTTCGCCGGACGACGTTGCCGGGGGTGGCGCTGCCGTGGGCGAAGCTGGTAGCGTCGGTGCGGGAGCCAACGTGACGCAGGAGGCCTATACCTTCACTAGCGTTCGCATCCTGGGTGGCGGTTTCGTCACCGGTATCATCTACAGCCGAGCCGAAAAGGACTTGGTGTACGCCCGCACGGACATCGGTGGCGCCTACCGCTGGGATCCGAAGAGTGCGCAGTGGATGCCGCTGTTGGACGAGTACGGTCGCGAGTACAGCAACTGGCTCGGCATCGAGACCTTGGCGACCGATCCGACGGACGCGAATCGCGTGTACATGGCCGTCGGCACCTACACCCAAGCGTGGGCCGACGCGGGTGCCATCTTGCGCTCGACTGACAAGGGCGAGACGTGGCAAGCGACGCCCGTCGACTTCAAGATGGGCGGCAACGAAAATGGTCGCGGCAATGGTGAACGCATGGTCGTCGACCCGAACTACCCGCAGAAGCTCCTCTTCGGAACGCGCAAGTACGGTCTGTACCAGAGCGACGACTACGGCGCGACGTGGAAGCCTGGCAACTTCCCGGTCAAAGAAGAGCCGCTCGGCGTCGGTATCAACTTCGTCGTCTTCGACGGTAGCAGCGGCACCAAGGGTGAACCGACGAAGATGGTGTACGCCGGCTTTGCCAGCACCGAGACGGGCCTGTACCAGAGCAAAGATGGCGGCGAGAATTGGGAAGCCGTGCCCGGCCAGCCCAAGGGTGTGATGCCGAGCCACGCCGCCTTCGACAATCAAGGCACCCTGTATCTGAGCTACGGCGACAAGCCAGGCCCGAGTGAGGTGCGTGACGGCGCAGTCTGGAAGTACGAACCCAAGACCGGCAAGTGGACGAACATCACCCCCAAGAAGCCGCAGGGTGAGGACAAGTTTGGCTACGGTGGGCTCGATGTTGCAGCCAACAAAGCGGGCGTCGTGATGGTGACCACCATCGATCGCTGGGGTCCCGGTGACGAGATCTTCCGTACCGCAGACGGCGGCAAGACCTGGGTCGCGCTCGGCGAGAAGGCCGTACGTGACGACGCGGGAGCGAAGTACTTGTACTGGGGTCGGGACCCGGCGCAGCCGCGTTCACTCAGCTCGACGGGATGGATGGCGTACATCGCTGTCGATCCTTTCGACGACAATCGTGCGATGTACGTGACCGGGCAGGGCGTCTGGGCGACTCAGGATGCCGCGCAAGCTGAACAGGGCAAGGAGACCCACTGGCGCTTCACCAACGAAAACTTGGAAGAGACCGCCATCAAGGAGCTCATCAGTCCACCGGTGGGGCCCCCACTGCTCAGCGCGATGGGCGACATCTGCGGCTTCCGCCACGACGACGTCGACAAGCCGACGCCCGAGGGCATGTTCCAGAACCCCATCTTCGGCAACGGCACCTCGATCGACTTCGCCGAGAGCAAGCCGGACTATGTGGTTCGTGTGGGCAGCGGTAGCCACGGCGGCAAAAACGCCTTCGGCGCCATCTCCACGGACGGCGGCAAGACCTGGACGCCCTTCGAGGGCGCACCCAACGGCGACGGCTCGGGGCACGTCGCGGTTGCTGCCGACGCGTCGAGCATCGTGTGGGCGCCGAAGAACGGTAAGGTGTCCGTCTCCTTCGACGGCGCGAAGACGTGGGAAGCCGTCGCCGGGGTCGATGAACCGGCGAAACTTCCGGACTGGTCCGCGGTGGGTCAACACCCAGCCTCCGATCGCGTGAACCCGAAGAAATTCTATGTCTACGATGCTTCTGCGGGTAAGGCATTCGCGAGTGAAGATGGCGGCGCCAGCTTCACGACCAGCTCCACGCCGCTGCCGATACTGCCGGAGTACGCGCTGACGCCGCTCTCGGTGCAAACGGTGCCCGGCAAAGAAGGGCACGTCTGGATCACCACCGGCAAAGACCTCTACCGCTCCCAAGACTCGGGCAAGTCCTACGACGCTTTCTTGCCTGTCAGCGAGGCTCAGGCCGTCGGCTTCGGAAAAGCCAAAGACGGTAGCGACTACCCCGCGGTCTACATCATCGCCAAGGTCAACGACGTGGAAGGCATCTTCCGCTCGGATGACGCTGGAGCGAACTGGGTGCGCATCAACGACGACCGCCACATGTACAGCACCGCGGGGCTCGTGATCGGCGATCCGAAGAAGTACGGCCGCGTCTACATCGGCACGCACGGGCGTGGCATCATCTACGGCGACCCGAACTGACAGGCGCTTCCCAGCCCTCTTCGCCACGAGCACGCGAGTGTTCGTCAGGGGAGGGCGCGGGATCTGGTTGCTCGTGCTCAGTCACGTTCGAAGATGAGCACCGCGAGCGAGTGCCAAGGCAGCGCTAAAGGAGCGTCGAGCTCGATCGTCTCCGGGCCTTCGAGTCCGGCGCCTCGCTGTTCGGGATTGTAGCGGTAGAGCTGGGCACTTCGTGCCCCACCGACGCCGTCGATTGTCACCTCCGCGTCGCGGTGCGCGCCCTCGTTGATCAAGAGCAGTCGCAGTTCGCCGTCTTCGCCGAGTCCGGCGTGGGCCCGGACGTCGGAGTCGTCCGTGTCGACGTCGATGAGCTGTTCACCGGCGTCGGCGATCATGTTGGCCGCTCGAATGCCGTGGAATGCGGGGCCGCGCCGGTCGCCTTCCTCATGCATGAAAGTGCCGTTGTGCAGCTCGAGCCAGTCGACGTTGAAAGCGCCGTGGCGAATGTAGGTGAGATAGGTGTCAGCAGCGAACAAGCCGCTCAGGCGTTGAAGCTCTTCTTCCTGCGCTATCTCCGGGCCGAGGCCAACTTCCGTCACAGCCACGCCGATGCGTTCGGGGTCCTCGCCGCCGAACTCCTCGAAGGACTGGCGCAGAGCGTCGAAAGTGCGCGGAATGGTCTGAGCCGGAGCAGCCAGTAGATTCTCGACGTTGGGGTACCAGTGGATGATGCCGAAGTCGATCAATTCGCCGCACTCACGCAGCACGTCTTCGTTCCAAGCGTTACCCCAGGAGTCGCCGGGTGGCGTCCCGAGCACGGCCCCGATCTCGATGTCGGGGTCGACGGCCTTCATTTCCTGAATGTATTCGACGACGCGTTTGCCGTAGGCCGTGCCCGAGAGCAGCTCGTTGCCCTCTCGTGGGGTGCCGTCGTAGGGCACGCTCAGGTCGAGGTTGAAACTAGGGCCGAAGTAACCATTGCCGAAGAGCTCGTTGCCGATCTCCCAGAAACGGATGCCCAATGGCTCCGGTCGTGAGATGCGCAGGAAGTCGAAGCCGTCGTCATCGTCCGGGTCGTCGTTGGGATCCTCGTCGAGTTTATCTGCGGCGCGCATCGACGCCCAGTAGCCCACCGTCTGCCAATCGTTGCCCACCGAGTCGACGCCGATCTCCGTCGTGTCCTCCGGATCACCGTTGGCGTAGGCCACCCATGCCGCGGCTTCCTTGGGCTCCCCCGGGCCGTCAGAACGCGCACCGCGGGCCTCGTACTGCCCGCGCTCGAAGGCTTCGAGGAAGTTGGACCCGTAGTTGGCGGTGATCATCACCCCCACGCCCGCACGTTCCACGACTCCAGCGAAGGAGCCGAAGTCCGTGTTGGGGCCGAGGTAGCCGTAACTGAGACGCTCGCCAGGGGCTTGGGGATACCACGGCGTCATGCTGTGACTCGCCCAATGATAGTTGTCGGAATAGCCACCACCGGGCCAGCGCAGCAAAGAGATGCCAGCTTCTTCCAGGCGCGCCGGCAGTCGCGAGCTCTGAATCGCGTTGTCGTAGACGGAGGCGTGCATGCCGTAGGCCCACGGGGGCACGGTGCGCAGGACCCGCTCACGATCGATCGTCACCTGCACGGCGACGGGAGAGTCATCCTCTTCCGTTTCTGCAACGGAACCGTCGACGCAGCCCAGGAGCAGGGGTAAGCAAACGAGGCCTCTTCCGGCAGGTCCCAGCGAAAGCTCGTGGCGACGCGTGCGGGGTGGGTGGCTGGGTTCTGCGCTTCGGGCGAGCTCCCTCTGCATGGGCGATACGTCGCACGCTCCCGTTGCCCTGCCAAGTGTTGCAACCCCCGCGCGACGACCCTGTGCCCGGACGGAGCGCGGCGCTCGAAACGGCTGTCCACGAGTGCATTTTGATGAGACGACGAAGCGCCGTCGCGACCCGTGTTGATGGACGGCAAGCGTCTCCCGCGACGAACGAGAATCATCGCGTCGAGTTCACGCGTCGTGGAGGTCCTGGTGTCGTGGAGGTCTTGCGTCACTCGAATGATTCGGCACCCGGCGTAGCCCCGAGCCCGAACGTCGTGAGCGGTGTCTCAGGACGCGATGCGCTCGTCGTCGAGGCCGTGCGCTACGCCCGGCGAAAGGACTGAAAGCGCGACCGGCCAGGGATCACGGGATAGAATTCGCGCTTCGGCTGAACGCGGGCGCCACCGCCCAGGGTGGCCCGCGATGGTCGGTGTCTGACGTGCGAGCAGCCGTCCTGGCGCGGCATCAGCGATGAGTGCGTCGGCGACGCCGAACCTGGCGTTGCGCTGGGCGACAGGCGCCAGGCACACGGGTGGAGGCATTCGTTTTCTGCGGCGGACGCCGAGCTGCCCCCCGTGACCGTCAACCGGTCACACCGCGCACAGTGGAAATCTGCGTTTGGAGGGTTACTCCGGTTGCCACCGTCGTGTCGTAGAGTGCGCAGGGTCGGCGAGTATTGGATACCATTGACCGGTACTGCGCATCTTCATAGGCACGGAGTACACCGTTCTCCCGACTCCCGGATCGTCAGAATAGTCCTTCAGAATCAGCCCGTTGCGAACCAAGCCCGAAAGGGACGAGTATGCGGCTGTCGGGGTCGCCAACTCCCACTCCGCGCTCGTCGCGGACGTACACCAAGTGGAATCAACGAGGATCGAAATGAGACTGCAATCGTATCTTGCTGAAAAACCCTGGTTCGTACTGCTCGCCGCTGCGGCGCTGACCAGTGCTTGCGTCGCTCAAGACGCCGATGCTGATGACTCATCGACTGAGGACGAGGTGACGGAAGCGGAGCCGGAACCGGAACCGGAGCCGGAGCCGGAGCCCGAACCCGAAGAGATGGTGACGGAGGAGGCGACCGAGTCGGACCCCGCAGACGAGCCCTCGGACTCCGACGAAGAACCAGTGGACTGCAGCGAGGTCACGGTGGTGACCGAGGCGGAGATCACCAACTTCGATGGTTACGCTGGGGGTGCTGCCGACACGTACGAGTTCAACTTCAACGGGGACGCAGACGGTGAGGGTGCCATCTACGGTGGCGTGTTCGCTCTCGACGATAAAACGGGCGACTACATGTTGGAGTTCGTCGAAGGCGCAGACGGCAGCGGCTTCGCGATCAGCGCTCACGACTCCGCAGCAGGCAGCACACCGGATGGTTGGGGCGGCGGTTTCGGCATGTGGCACGGCTGCATGGACGCGTCCGCCTACGAAGGCATTCAGTTCATGATCAAGGGCTCGACGCCGGTCGGTACCGCCAACGTCGCCATCCGTTTGCCCAACAACGAGAGCGTGACCCAGAAGTTCACGGTGCCGGAGGATTGGACACTCGTACAACTTCCCTTTGCCACCTTCGTGGGCGGTGACGAATCTCCTTCGGCCACGACGGATGGTAGCGAAGTAGGGGCGCTTGCTTTTGCCGCCCACTTGGAGTGGGTAGAGAGCGCGGATGAGCCGGGTGTTTGGGTCCCTGCCCAGGGCGCGTTCGAACTCACCGTCGACGATCTGTCCTTCTACTGAGCCGCACGCGGTAGTGCTCGTACCGTTTGCGGGTGCTGGGTCGCCCCTCGACTGCCGCACAGTGTCGAGGGGTCGCGGGGCGCATTACCCCCTGAGCATTTGGGAGCCATGGACGTTGCTGGTGCTCGCGGTAGGGAAAGAGTAGCTGCTTGTGCGACCTCCGCGGCCCCGTGCAGCTAACGATCCGGGATGATGATGGTCTCGGGTCGCGCTTCGCTGGCGGGGCGCCCTTGTGACACGTCGCCGCGGCGAACTCGACGACAGGCCGGCGTTTTCTTCCGCCGTTCTGTTCCGGCGAACTCCGCTGACGCTGATTGACGACAGTCCGGCACTCCGGGCCGAAGATGCCGCGCAACGGAGATAGTGCAAGTTCTGCGCGAAATGCGGGGTACACTTCACCCCATGGCTCTCATCGTGGTCGTCGAAGACAACGAGATGAACTCGGACATGCTCCGCCGTCGTCTGGAGCGAGTCGGCCACGAGGTGTTGGTCGCAACTGACGGCAAGACTGGTGTCGAGGTGACGCTCGAGAAACGCCCAGCTCTCGTGCTGATGGACATGAGTCTACCGGTGATGGATGGCTGGGCTGCGACGCGTGCGATCAAAGCCAGGGACTCGCGCATCCCCGTCATGGCACTGACGGCGCACGCGATCGTCGGCGATCGAGAGAAGGCATTGGCGGCGGGTTGCGACGACTACGACACCAAGCCGGTCGATTGGCGTCGTTTGAAAACCAAGATATCGATGCTCCTTGGACGGCCTTCCAGCATCGAACCGGGGTCTGGCTGATGAGGGGGATTGGCTGATGAGTACGATACCGAGCGACGGCGCCTGTCGGGTGCTCGTCATCGACGATGACGTGAGTTTCGCCGATCTGACGCGGCGGCGGCTCGAGCGCCTGGGGTACGCGACGCACGTTCACACCACGGGAACCGGTGTCATGGAGTTGCTCTTGCGCAACGCCTTCGACGTCGTGATGTTGGACATCAACATGCCTGGTCTGAAGGGGCCGGAGGTTGCGGAGATGATTCGCGCGGTGCGCGGCGCTCTGGTCAAAGTGATCTTTCACAGCAGCACGGACTCGGCAGAGCTTCGCCGACTCACCGAGAAGCATCGCGCGGATGGATACCTCAGCAAGAGCGCGAGCGCCAAAGAGCTCGACTTGCGTTTGGCAGAGGTGACGAACCTGGCCAACCTGCGCCGCACGCCCGTTCCTCAGCGCACCTGAAACTCGTCTCTCGTTGCCGTCGGTCCAGCTCAGCGCTACCACGTCGGCATGGTCTCTAGCCGCTCTCGTGGGTGGGCAACGGTGGGCTCGAGTGCGTGAGCCGGCAGCCGTCGCCGAACAGCACTCGGGATCACTCATCGAAGTTCTCGGACGACGGCTATCGAAGGCCTCGAGGCGGCACACAATCGTGGGCAGCCGTGCTTTCGATGCTAACTTGAGCTCCGATGACAAGAGCGACGGTGTGGGCGGAACCGGATTTGATCGACGGTGTGCGCGAAGAGCTTTCGTCGGCGGACTTCGGGCTGGAGGTGTTCGACGAAAGTGACGCGCCAGGGTCTGGAGTGGTGCTTATCTCCGGCGCTGCGCAAGCTGAGGAGATCGCTCGTCGATTCATCAAGCTCGCGGTGGTTGCCGTCGTCGAGGCGACGGAACTCGACTATCCGTCCCGCGCCATCGCGGATATCGTCCTACCGCAGCGAGTCCCGGGCGAGTTGGCGGCCCGAGTGTCCCGCTTGATCGAGCAAGACGCTCCCGGGTTTCGCGTGCACCTGTTAGCCCGTGCCGTCGAGTTTGCGGGAGACATCATCGAACTAGCGACGACGAATGCCGTGCTTCAGTACGTCAATCCCGCGTATGAGGAAGTGTTGGGGATCCCCGCCCACGTTGCAGAGGGAAAGACCCCAGGGGAGCTCGTTCGCAGCAACGCGCACTCGCCCGAGTTCTTCCAGGATTTGGATCGAACGCTCAAGGACGGTCGGGTTTGGTCAGGGCGCATCGTTTCGCGTAGCGCCAATGGGCAGCTCGTTCACTTGGAGACAACAATTGCGCCAGTCAAGGACCGCACCGGGACACCGACACACCATCTCGCCGTCAAGCGTAACGTGACGGAGCAGGTCCGGCGTGAACACGCCATGGAGGAGGCAAACCGTGCGCTCATCAAGGCCCGCGACGCGGCATTGACGGCAAGTCGGACCAAGAGCGAATTCTTGGCGAACATGAGCCACGAGCTACGCACGCCACTGAACGCCGTCATCGGCTACAGCGAGCTCCTCATGGAAGACGCCGAGGATGCTGGCGACGACGCGCTGTTTGCGGATCTGCAGAAGATCCGCAATTCCGGAGCGCATCTATTGGGCCTGATCAACGACGTGTTGGACATGTCGAAGATCGAGTCGGGCAAGATGGACCTGGACTTTCAGACGACCAATCTCGAGGAGCTGGTCAAGACCTTGCTGGACACCATCGAGCCACAGGCCAAGAAAGCCAACAACCAGCTTTCCGTCAATCTGGACGACGCTCCCAAAGAGCTCGTGTGTGACTCACAGAAGCTGCGGCAGATACTGACCAACTTGCTGAGCAATGCCTGTAAGTTCACCAAAGACGGCAAGATCGAATTGGGCGCTGCGACGGTGGATGAAGACTGGCTCGTGCTCACCGTTCGAGACACGGGCATCGGTATGTCGCCCGAACAGTTGGCACGGGTGTTTCGTCCCTTCGAGCAGGCGGATACTTCGACCACTCGGAAGTACGGCGGCACGGGGCTCGGGCTCGCAATCAGCAAACGTTTGTGCGAGATGATGGGCGGTAGCATCCGGGTCGAGAGCACGGAGGGTGAAGGTTCCGTCTTTTCCTTACGACTGCCACTCGAAGTCGAACTAGGCGTGCGACCGAGTATTTCGCAAGGCGCGCGGCGCATTCTGGTGATCGACGAAGATTTGGAGACCTATGGGCAGCTCAACGAAGCATTGAGTGCGCACGGCATGCAGGTGGATTGGGTGTATGGGGACGAGGGCGGTCTGGCCGCAGCACGTGAGTTGCAGCCCGACGTCATCGTGCTCGTGGTCAGTGGGTCGGGCCTCGACGGCTGGTCGTTGATGACTCAACTCAAGAACGACCCATTGACTCAGATCGTTCCGGTCATCGTGGTCACGTCTGACGTGGAACGTGAGCGTGGGGTTTCCCTCGGGGCCGTCGATTGTCTGGTCAAACCCATCGAGTCACCGATACTCGTGCGCACCGTGCGGCGTTGGTTGGGTCAGGGGCAGGGCACCCACGTGCTGGTCATCGACGACGACGAGTCGATTCGCGAGATCATCGAACGCACGCTCGGGGCGGCGGGCTACACCGTCGACACGGCGGAAAATGGCGTCGCGGGCCTGGCTGCCGTCAGCGCTCAGCCGCCTGATCTCATCGTCCTGGACCTGATGATGCCGGAGATGGACGGCTTTCAGTTTCTCGACGAGCTTCAGAAAAGCAAAGAGCATCGGAACATCCCCGTCGTCGTCGCCACCGCGATGACCCTGAATCCGACGGAGCAAGAGCAGCTCAATCGCACCGTGCAGCAAGTGATTCACAAGTCGGCGCATTCACGTACCGAACTGCTGCACCAAGTCGAACAGCAGATCACCCGTTTGGCTCGTCGTGTCCGAACGGGAGAAGACACGGCGCCCGTGAGTGGCGATGGCTGAAGCCCGGGCTCGAGTTCAGGCTTGGTCGGTGCTCTGAGCGAACGCGGTGGTCTGAGCCGCCAGGCGCCCAAGCGGGGGTTCGTCCGCGCTCATTTGTCCGGAAACGAGCGCCAACTCTTGTTCACGATGAGGCGCGCGCCGCGGGCGAAGGTGGCGTAGGACCAAGCCCACTGGATCAACACCAGAATGCGATTCTGGAAGCCGCTCAGGTAGTAGATGTGGACGAGTAGCCAGGCGATCCATGCCAGCAACCCCGCCATGCGGAGCTTACCGACCTGAAGCAGCGCTCTGCGGCGCCCGATGGTCGCCAGCTGCCCCTTGTCCCAATAGCGGAAGTGGCCGCGCTCGAGGCCTCGAAGGTCGGACAGAATCGCCTTGGCCACGAATCGCCCCTGTTGCAGCGCTACGGTGGCCACGCCGGGCAGGGGTGGCTCGTCGTCGCTCGGCTGGAAGTGGCTCTGATCGCCGATGACGAATACCTCGGGGTGGTCGTTCAGACTCAGGTCTCGCCCGACGTGAACGCGCCCATTGCGGTCGAGTGTCGCTTGCTCCAAGTTCTGCCCCAGGTGAGACGCCTGTACGCCCGCTGCCCACAACACGGTGCGCGCTTCGATGTGGTCGGCACCCACGCCCACGCCGGTTTCATCCAAGTGATTCACATGGCTGTTCGTCCAAACCTGGACGCCCAAACGCTCGAGATCCCGAGTTGCGCGGCTCGACAAGCTCGGAGCAAAGCTGGGTAGGATCCGTGGTCCGGCCTCGATCAGGATGACTCGAGTCAGCGTGGGATCGATGTTGCGGTAGTCCTTGGCCAGCGTAAAACGCGTCATTTCGCCGATGGCACCCGCGAGCTCGACTCCCGTCGGTCCTCCGCCTACGACCGCAAACGTCAGCAGCGCGCGGCGCTGACCGACGTCGTCTTCGGCTTCGGCCTGCTCGAAGGCGTCCAACACACGGCGTCGGATCTCCGTCGCTTGCTCCAAAGTCTTGAGGCCCGGAGCATGCTCCTCCCAGGCGTCGTTGCCGAAGTAGGTGTGTTTTGCGCCGGCAGCGAGCACCAGCTTGTCGTAGTGGTGTTCGCCACGGTCGGTGACGACGACGCGTCGCCGCAGATCGACGGACTGAACCTCCGCCTTCAGCACTCGGGTGTTGCGAAAGCGGCTCAACAACGACCGGATCGGCACCGCGATCTCTGCCGGGCTCAAGCCGGCCATTGCCACCTGGTAGAGCAACGGTTGAAACAGGTGGTGGTTGCGACGGTCGATGAGCAGTACCTCGACCTGTTTCGAGCCTCCCAATCCCTTGGCGCAGTTGAGCCCGCCAAACCCTCCCCCCACGATGACGACTTTCGTCGGTGTTTCAGTCATGGTTGCGTGCGAGGCATAGGGCCAGCGCCCTCAGGGGCAAGACGTTAGCTCGCAGACGCCAGTGCTGAGGGACGGGTCGCGTTGGGACTGGAACTCGCCCGGCGCCGCAGCCGACGTAGCGCGGCGCAGAGGCGGTTC
>JBNKHV010000096.1:0-23036 GCA_050290545.1 Polyangiaceae bacterium
GTAGTACTGCACCATCTCGCCGTTCGGACCCAGGCCCTGCGTGATGAATGGGCCCATGTCGAAGTCGACTGGTTCGTTCGGACCGGGTAAACCGTTATCCTCCGTCCGCACCATCAACGTCGCTGCATCTTCGCTGAAGCGGTCCACTTCCACCACATCCGCTTCCGCGGGATCCTTCGGCTCGGGCATGTCGACGTCGGTCTGAGCGCCATCGGTGTCGGTCGCCTCGACATCCGTGGCGTCCGTGGTCTGGTCGGTTGCCTCCATGTCGTCCGTCATCACGTCGGAACCATCCGTGGTCGCGTCGGTCATGTCCGACTCCTCCGTGCCCATGGCGTCCGTCGGTGTATCGTCAGCAGAGCCGCCAGAGTCGTCCCCGCAGCCCAATGCCATCAAGCAAGCGGCGCCGACCGCCCAAGTAGTGCGTCGAATTCGCATAGTCTTCTCCGTTCTTCCGTCACCGCGAAACTGCGGCGCAAGGTTGTACGTGGTGACGTATCCCCACCCTCGCCGCGGGTTACCCACCGATGACTTTTTCCCGCAAGGGGTTTCCAAAAGAGAATGACGCGACGCGCACCGAGGCTCGCGAGTAGGCAAGCTCTGCGTCACGGGCCCGCTACGCCACGGCTCGAGATCGGTTACGCGCTAAAGTGAGAAAGTCGTGATCCCTCCGCGACCGCGGTCAGCGTCGACACCACAGGGAATGGAGCTCGACGATATGGGCGGTTGCCTGCTCGACGTCTAAGCCAACCGAAATGAGACCGTCTTCGTGCCCGGCCATCACGATCACGCGTTGGGTGCTCAGATCCGTTTCGTTCCATAGGCAGCGCATGGCCTGCGCCATTTCCACCGTCCCGTACGCAACATCTGCGGGGGTCGTCGGTTTCTGACTGCGATAGAGATCCCACATGCCGCGGTGATGCACGTGCACGACTGCGCCCACTTCCCGGCCCAGCTCGTACAAGGCGGCGTGCGTGAGCGCTTCCGAGGACGCTGCCACCGGCCCCTGACACGTCACTTGGTTTTTCTCGATGGAGTAGCCGACGACCTCGCTGAGGTGCAGCGGCGTCAAGTGAGAAAGATGTCCCGTTTGGGTGCCCGTGATCAGGAATCGTCCCGCGGAAGACCTCACGCTGACGTTCCCGAACCCCACGCCTAGTGGATACACGCCGACCAGTCCGAGCTCGTGCAAGCGATCACGACAGGCGATCAGTTGCTGCACGGCGGCGCCCTGCTGCGGCGCAGCGGGCGTCCACACGCACTGGTACTTCGTTACTCCCTCGTCGGTGGCGTCGCTGTTTTCAGGGTCGTCGGTCATGATTGTCGCCAGAACCTCATGTCGTCCCGCTCGGCCTCACCGGGCAGATCCCTCGTGCCCCGCCCCGCGTCAGCTTCGCTCCGGAAAGAGCGACAGGAGTCCCTCTTCTGAAGCGGGACACGTCCCTCGTTCACAGATCAAGCCGGTCACCAACCGTGCAGGAGTCACGTCGAAGCCGTAGTTCACCGCAGGCGTTCCCTGGGGTGTGACCTGAACTGTGAGTCGACGCCCCTCGTGCCAGCCATCGATCGTGCTCACCTCCGACGCATCGCGACGCTCGATCGGTATCTCCCGGACTCCATCGCGCAGATCCCAGTCGATCGTGGTCGAGGGAAAGGCAACGTAGAAAGGGACGTCGTTATCGTGGGCGGCAAGCGCCTTGAGATAGGTGCCTATCTTGTTCGCAACGTCGCCACTGCGCGTCACTCGGTCGCTCCCGACGATGCACAGGTCCACCAAGCCGTGTTGCATCAGGTGGCCGCCGGTGTTGTCCGCCACCACGGTATGAGGCACGCCGTGCTGCCCGAGTTCCCAAGCCGTGAGCTTGGCTCCTTGGTTGCGAGGGCGAGTCTCATCCACCCAGACGTGCAGATCGATGCCTTGGTCGTGCGCCTGGTAGATGGGTGAAGTGGCTGTACCAAAGTCGACGCATGCGAGCCAACCGGCGTTGCAATGAGTCAGAATGTTGACCCGGCCACCCCCTTTCTTGCGAGCCATCGCTTCGATCAGCGGCAGCCCCTGACGACCGATTTGTCGGCACTGTTCGACGTCCTCGCTCATCACTGCTCTAGCTTCACGCAGTGCCACGCTGACCCACTGAGCTGGGGCGACGGACGCCAAGCGCCGCTGGACACGTCGCACGGCCCAATCCAAGTTGACCGCAGTTGGTCGTGCGTTTCGCAACATCTCACAGCGACGCTCGAGCTCAACCTCGGGAGAGCTCGTAGAACACGCCTCGCGAGCAGCGAAACACACGCCAAACGCGGCCGCAACCCCGATGAGCGGAGCGCCACGCACGTGCATCTCCGAAATCGCCGAAGTCACTTCTTCACTCGAGGCCAGCGTCTCCCAAACCAGCTCGTGGGGAAGAGCGCGCTGGTCGATCACCTCGATTCGAGTTTGCCCAGCCTCGTCCACCAGACGCAGGGCGGTGGTCGGCATGCCGTCGACGTTCACGAAAGCGTCATAACGCCAAGCCCCCCTTCGTGGAAGAGCCAGCGGCGCATCGAACGTCTAGCGGGCGCTCAGAACGTGTACTTCAGATCCAAACCGTAATGCAGCAACCCACCCACGCCGGATTGCGCCTTGCTCTGCTCCACCGAACACGTCTCGCAGTCCACTGCTCGGCGCCCCGCAAGCCAGAGATCTGCCGAGCCACGCACGCCGAGTTCGAGCTTGTCGGTGAGCAGATAGCCGAGACCCAAGTCCGCACCGAGCGTGGCGCCGCGAACCAATGCCATTTGATCACCGCCAGCCGGCAGGTCGCCCACCCACGCATAGCCAAGCGAGAGCCCGGCGCTGGGCCGCCACGTCTCTCCCCAGAAGTGAGCGTAGGTGAGCGACGCAGCGTTCATGTCGAAACTCTCGTCGAAGCCCCGCACGTACTCGACCGCGAACATATGTTGCGCCTTGGAAAGTCCCAGCGCCAGCCCAACAGAAGGCACGGTGCTCGAACCACCCGCCGTCGGCGAGCCGCCACCAAGCGCGCTCGCATCGAGAGTGGTCAGGCCGAGCCGCGCAGCTGCCCACCATTGCCAAGTCACTGGGGCGACACCTGCAGATTGCTCCGTGCTGCTCATGGGTGATGTGAACATGTCATCGAGATCCACGACACCATCGCCGTCGGAACCGTCGGACCACGTCGGTGCGTCGAGTGGCATCGAGTCGTCAGCTTCGGCATCATCCCTTTCGCTTTCGTCTGCGTCGTCAGCAGCCTCTTCTTCAGGATGGCAACCGTGTTGATCAGGCTCGTAGCCCTGCTGCTCTTTCGCATCGTCGGGATTGGGTTCGCAGCTGGTGTCTGAGGGCGCCTCCGAATCGCCGTCGTCGGAGGAGTCTTCACGGAGCACCACGTCGGACGACGAATCGCCTTCTACCGAGTCATCGGCGGCAGCGGTGGCCTCACTTTGCTCCAAGCTACCCGCTTTCCGTACTTCACCGTCCGCGCGCGCCTCGGCGGCGAGCACCACGACGACAGCCGCGATTGGCGCTACGAGCGATTGGTGACGCACCGAACGAGACTACCATGTCCGTCGGCCGATCCTGAACATTCAGAAGCGGACGCTGACGGTCGCTCCCTCAGCTGTGCAGCAACGGCGGCGATGTGCGGCGACTCGCCCGACATGCGGGCAAGTGAGGTTCGGGCCCGCACCCAACGGGCGCCCGAAAGACTGCCTGAAGATCGTGCGCGCCTATTTAGGCGCCTTCGCGCACGACGTTCACGCCGGGAGCGATCATGTAGCCGTCTCCCACGGTCAAAACCAGGTTGCCCAGGCCCAGATTTCGCAGCCGATTGATGGTGACGTAGAGCCGCCGCGCACCTGAATCGAACAACATGCGTTCACCCGGCCACCCCGCTTCGAGCAGCTCCGGAACGGACACTGGCTTGCCGGGAGTCGCCAAACGTCGTTCACACAAGCAGAGCAGAACCCCGCGAAGGGCCCGTCGACGCGTCAGGTCCAAGGCCGTGTCCGTACTGATGATGAAGTGCCGCTCGTCGCGTGACACGACGAGCCGCGCTTCGTCTGAGGCACTAGCGCCCGGCGCAGCTCGACGTCGCGTCTGCAGCAAGGTGTGCACCCACTGGACCTCGAGACAGCCAGCCGAGCTCGCTTCCAGCGGCCACGGTCCGCCGCGAACCGCAGCCGCGAGAACGACGTCGATATCCGTCGACCCGACGCGCCCAGCCGCAGTCCCTGCTCCACCCATGGCAGCCTCAACCCAGGGTCTGGCCGCGTCATTCCGTGCGGCGAGCGCATGAACCAGAGCACAATAGAGCATCGCCGTTTTCGCGCGAGGTTCTGGCAGCAGCGGCAGTGCGTCTTGAAGGTGAGTCAGCGCCAACTCATCGCGCCCCTTCGCAATCGCAGCCAAGCCGCGTCCGAAGGCGACCTCGCCCAGAAGCACGCGTAGCCCGAGACTCCCAGCCAGCACCTCAGCGTCGCTGATGTCCTCGTCAGCGCCCGGCAACACCCCGAAACATCTCACACGCGCACGCTGTAGGTGAGCGTTCGCCAGTTGGCGTCGATAGTGAAGCTGACGGTAATGCCCGATTGCCACACCGAGCTGATGCTCAGCTTCCGTTGCGCGCGCCGTCATCATCATCAACTCCGCCAGCGCCGCGGCTACGAGCGCGCCGAGCCCAGGGATCTCGGAGCGCCCAGCTGCCTGCTCTGCGAGGCGAAGCTCCCGCTCGGCTGCCACGTACTCGCCGTGCTGCATGCGCAAGTAGGCGAGGCCGTTGCGAGCGTTCACTTGATCTACCAAACGCCCACTCCGCTCGGCCTCACGCAGCGCCGCCGCGAGTACATCGGCAGCCGCATCCAGGTCGTTTCGCTGCAGAGCTGTCGAGGCGGCGTTGCGCAAGATCGCCGCGACGAGGACCGGATCGTCCGTCTTTCGAGCCTCAACCAATGCAGCATCGAGCAGCGAGCGTGCCCTCTCGGGCTCGTGCTGCCATCGCGCAACTCGAGATCGGGCCAGCAGCGCCTTTGCCAGCCACTCCGGCGCAAGCTCGCGAGCGCGCTCTATTGCGGCGTCGGTGAGCCGCGCTTGCTCGGTCAGGCTTCCTCGACGTTGCTGCGCGAGATGAACAACGAGGGCCAAACGCACCCACAAGAGCGGCTCCACTGCAGCGTCTACCCGACCCAGGGCGCGCTTCAGGTTCGGAAGTTCCGTGCGCAAGCGCGTGGTGGCTTCCGCTTCGGCAGCGCTTTCGATCGCATCGACGCAGCGCTCGCCAACTTCGAGACAAAACTCGGCATGACGACGCTCGAACGTCGTCTGATCGGAGCAAAGCTCACGCGCGAAGTCCCGAACCGCGCGCGGCATGCGGAAGCGAAGCTCCCCACTGAGCTCAACTTGGCGCTGCGACAAAAGCAGCGAATCGCGCAGTAGCGCAGCGAGGGAACTTTCCACGACGCTCTCTGCCGCCGCTGGCGCAGCAACCTGACGAGCCGCTGCCAGCGAAAACCCTTCATCGAAAACCGTGCAGGCGCTCAAGGTCTCGCGCTCGCGATCACTGAGCAACTGCCAGCTGCGACGCAAGGCACGGCGCAGGATGGGCTCCTCCGCATCCAGCTGTGCGGATAGCTCCGAAGGAGAGTGCAGCACCAACTTGGGCGCGATCAGCGTCAACGCCAAAGGCGAACCCTCGAGTCGCTCGGCGAGCCCGCGCACGTCCTCGAGTGCCAAACCCGCAGCCCCATGACGACTGGCCAGCGCCAACAGTAGGTGCGTGGCTTCGACAGTCGGCAATGGCGCTAGTTCGATGCATTCGGCGTTGAGTGCTCGCAGCGCACGACGGGTCGTCAGCACGAACACCACGCCGGTCGTCTCACGCAAGTACTCCAAGTAGGTGGGCAACGCCTCGACGACCTGCTCTGCGTCGTCGAGCACGATCGATGACGGCGCTCCCTCACTTGCGAGTCTGTCGGCTAGCGTCGCAACCAACTCCTCCGCGTCGGGCGTGTTCACTTCCGCCCCTAGCATCGACGCCAGGGCGGCGAGAGCCTCCGCTACCTCGGAAATGTCGGTCAACGCGCACCAAGCAACGCCCTGCCGACCTTGCAGCGCGGCCCGAGCCAAGCTCGTCTTGCCGACGCCGGCTGGTCCTACGATCACAGTCAGACGCCGTAGGTCGACGGCCTGCTGGAGCTGCTCGAGCTCGGCACTTCTGCCTGTAAATTCGGACATCTCTGGTCTGAAGGGGGCAAACCAGCGCGAGTCCTTCCCGCCCACCTCGTCGGCCCCGTCCGTCACTGAGACGAACTGTAACAAGTTGTTATTTGGCAGCCAACCACGGCCCGCCCAGGCTGGAGGCATGACCGCGATGCAGCATTTTTCGTTTTGGGTGCGTCATGGCTGGCTCCTGGTGGCTAGCTGGATCGCATTACTACCGACAACCGCGTGGGGCCAGGAAGCCCTGGAGGTGGCGATGCGCGTCGGCGGTGCCCAGCTACCAGTAGAGAGCGAAGAGTTGCGCGTGGAAATCGACTCACAGCACGCCTCGACACGCCAAGTCCAAGTCTACGTCAACGACACCCCGGGCGTCGTCGAAGGCCAATTCGAGCTGCGCCTCGCCGAAGGCAGCGCCGTCACGGGCTACGCCTACTGGAACGGCGAGCAGAAAGTCGTCGGCAAGGTGTTCGAACGGCAGGCGGCCAGGGAAATCTACAGCCGCGTCACGACCCGTCGCCGCGACCCTGGCTTGCTCGAGAAGCTCGGCGAGGGCCGCTTCGGCTTCAAGGTCTTCCCCATCGCTCCGGGGGAGGCCAAGCGTGTGCAGGTCGAACACGCCGCGTGGCTGCACCATCGTGGGCATCGCGTGACCTATCGGGCGCCCCTCGGTTCGCGTCGAGCGTCCGTCGTCGTGGAAATCCGTGACTCGCGAGGCGTCGGCGCGGTTCGTTCCGCCACCCACCGGCTACACGTCGAGCGCACCAGCGAAGACCGCGTTCGCCTGCGAGCTACCGGTGGCTCGGGTTCGGAGCTCCACGTCGAATACGAGGTCGTGCGAGCTCCAGCGCTCAGCGTACAGATGCACCGCGATGAAGGGCAAGATGGGTACTTCAACCTGGTCTTCAATCCTCAGCTCGCACGCACTACCTCCGACACCGCCAAACAGGTAACCCTGGTCATCGACCGCTCCGGGAGCATGGCTGGTGAAGCGTTCGCACAGGCGCAACGCGCGGCGGCCCAGATCGTCGAGCGGCTGGGGCCCAGCGATTCAGTCAACGTCATTTGGTTCGACGACGACATCGACACTCTGTTCACCCGACCCCGAGTCGCGACTCGAGAGACGCGACGACAGGCGCTGAGCTTCATACGAGACATGGGCCTCGGCGGCGGAACGAACATCGCTCGAGCACTCGGAGCCGCCCTGGAAGCCCAAGACGACCGTGAGTCGCTGCTCCCCGTCGTTCTCTTCATGACTGACGGGCAATCGAACACCCAACTCGCACTCGAAGCGAGCGAGCGCGACGAGCGAAACGTGCGCGTGTTCACGATCGGTGTCGGGCCGAACGTCGACGGCCCGTTCCTGAGTCGCTTGGCGAAGAGCAAGCGCGGCCAGTTCACCTTCATCGAGCGAGCCAGCACGATCGAAAGCCGTGTAGCGCAGCTGTACAGCCAAATCGAAGAACCGCTGCTGGTCGATCTCGAGCTGGAGATCGACGGAATACGAGTGCAGCGGCGCTATCCGCGCTCGCTACCTGATCTCTTTCGCAACGATGAAGTCCGCATCAGCGGCCGTTTTCGAGGTGACGGCCCTGCTCGGTTCACGCTGCGAGGCAAACACGGAGGTCAAAGCCGACAGTACACCGCGCACTTGCCCACCCGCATCACGAGGCGGCCTTGGGTGGGTCGGCTGTGGGCGAGGGCACGTGTCGACGACTTGCTCGAGGAGTTGGCCCTTCGGGGGCACGACCCGGAGCTACGAGACGAGGTCGTCAGTCTCTCCCTGGCGTACGATTTCGTCACACCGTTTACCGCGTTTCTCGCGATCCCCGAGAGCGAACTCACGGCGGACACTGCCCAGCTGATGGCGCAAGCCGAGGCTCGCAGAGCAGAAGCACGAGCACGTCACGACGATGCGACCCTGCTGGACGACGACGCCGAGGAAGACGTCCAGTACTCATCGCCGATGGCGTTGGACGATGGCGACGCTGTTTTCGACCCTCAGGATACGTTGCAGGCGAAGTCGCTAGCGAGCCGGACTCCACCGAAGAATGGCTGCGGGGCATGCTGGGTAGGTTTGGGAACTGGGCCCGCCCCACACACCGGAATCTCATCGCTCTTGTTGCTCCTTGGAGCGTTGCTGCGCAGGCGCCGTCCCAGGTCCTAATCAGCAATGGGCTTGGGCTCAGCCTTCGAAACCGGACCCTCCGCCACGCCTTGCAATAGAACTCGAACAAGCTGCGCTGGCAACTCCTTGGCATCCGGCAGTGGCAACGGCACCATGTGGCCAACACCCCGCAACACCAGCTGCGGAAAAACGCCCACCGCCACCGTGCTCAGCACCAGCACCACGGGGTGCAAGTCGGAACGTAGTCTGCCTTCGTTCATGCCCGTCAGCACGGTGTTGACGATCAAGGGGACGTGCCCTCGCTTGAAGCGCTCGACGAGGCGGTCCAAACGGTTTGAAGAAGTGAGGGCCTCGCGCACCACGAGGCGAATGGTCTGGAGCTCCAACTCCGACATACCTCCGATGCGACGGTACAAGGCGAGTACCTTGCTGTCGAAGTCCGGCTCGGACTCGACCACCGTCTCGATATCGCGCAAGAAACCAACGTACACTTCCTCCACCACCTCCAAGAAGAGGTCATCTTTCGTCTTGTAGTAGTAGTAGACCATGCCGATGCTTGTCTTGGCATCCCGAGCGATGCTCCTCAGAGACGCACCATCCACGCCACTGTCGACGAAGCGTGCTCGCGCGGCGTGGAGGATGCGGGGTTGTATGTCTGTGCGAGGTCTCGGCATGTGTTGTTCAGGCCAGCTTCTTGCTGAAACGAAGGGATGAAAGCGTCACTAGGGCAACGAGCAGCCCTGTCATCCACCACAGCTCGAGAGCCAGGTCGGAGAAGCTCGCGCCTTTGAGCGTGATACCTCTGACGACGCGGAGAAAATGAGTCAGCGGTAGTGCTTGCCCGAGGTATTGCGCCAGGCGTGGCATTGCCTCGAAGGGAAACATGAAACCGCTCAACAGAATGTTGGGAAGCAGAAAGAAGAACGACATCTGCATCGCTTGTTGCTGTGTCTTCGCCAGCGTGGAGAACAACAAGCCCAGGGCTAGATTCGCTGCGATGAATACGAAGGCCAGCCCATAGAGCATCGGCAAAGAGCCCACGATTGGCACCCCGAAAACGAGCCTGCCGGCAATCAGGATGATCGTCATCTGAACGTAGCCAATCACGACGTAAGGCAATATCTTGCCGATCATGAGTTCGGCGTTTCTGACGGGGGAGACGATCAGCTGCTCTAGCGTCCCGCGCTCGCGCTCGCGCGCGATGGCCATGGAGGTGAGCATGACCATCGTCATCGTCAGGATCACGCCGATGAGCCCAGGAACGACGTAGACTGCCGTGCGCAGGTCTTGATTGTACCAGATGGTGGGTTCTAGGCGAATGGTCTCGAGAGTTCCGACACGTTGCCCCGCCATCTCCAATCGTTGAAGCGACAACTGCCCAGAGCGAGCCGCAACCAACGAACTCGCCGTGTTCGTGGCGCTCGACACGACCTGAGGATCCGACCCATCGACGACGAGCTGCACGCTCGCCGTCTTCCCCGCGCGCGTTGCGCTGGCGTATCCGGGTGCAATGATCACGCCGACTCGTGCTTGATTGGACCGAAAGGCGCGTCCGATGTCGTCGTACGACGCAACGGCGCCAACGATGTCGTAGAAGCCGGTCGCCTCCATCGAGCGCACCAGATCGCGAGACTGGGCGGAGTGATCCTGATCGAAGACCAACGTCGGGATGTGACGTACGTCGGTGTTGATGGCATAGCCGAACAGCAGCAGCTGCACGAGCGGGAGCACGACCATCATCGCCAGCGTCAGGGGGTCCCGACGCAGTTGTAGCAGCTCTTTGCGAGCAATGACGAGTGGGCGACCAATCATGCGGTTCCCCCAGGGGCTTGAGTGCGCCCATCTTCGCGCACCATGGAGACGAAGGCATCCTCGACGGTGGGCCGAGTCTTCACGAACATCTGTCTGGGTGCTTCCACCTCGCTGAGCAGGCTCTGGACGACATTCGTCGGGTCGTTCCCATCTCGGGTACACACCCGCAACACATGCCCGTAATGGGCGACTTCATCGACGCGGGGATCAGCACGCAAGACATCGGCGGCAGCCTGGGCATCCCGAGCACGTAACTCCAGCACCTGCAGGTTGCGGCGCTCCACGATTTCCCCCGGCGTACCAGTGTCGAGCACGGCCCCGTGGAAGATGAACGACAAGCGGTGGCAACGCTCGGCCTCGTCCATGTAGTGGGTCGTGACGAGAATGGTCGTACCACCGTCGGAAAGGCGATGGATCTGCTCCCAGAATTCGCGGCGGCTCACCGGGTCGACCCCGGCGGTGGGCTCATCCAAGAACAGGAGAGGTGGGCGGTGAATGGTCGCACTGGCCAGTGCTACGCGCTGCTTCCAGCCGCCGGAGAGGTTGCCCGCGAGTTGATCGCGGCGGTCGGTCAGACCAGCTTGCTGCAGCACTTGCTCGATGCGCCCCTTTCGCTGTCGCCGGGGGACGCCATAGATGCCCGCGTAGAACTCGAGGTTTTCCTGAACGCTCAAGTCTTCGTAGAGGCTGAAGCGCTGAGTCATGTAGCCGATGTTCTCTTTGATCTTCTCGGCCTCGCGGACCACATCGTAGCCGACGACGCGGCCGTGCCCCTGTGTCGGGTTCAGGATCCCGCACAGCATCCGAATGGTGGTCGACTTGCCGGCGCCGTTCGGACCGAGCACTCCAAATATTTCGCCACGGCGCACGCGCAGCGACACGTTCTTCACTGCCACGAGCGAACCAAAGTGACGAGCGAGCCCCTCGGTCTCGACCACCCACTCCGACTCCTCGCCGAACTCGGGGGCTGCAGATGTTCTCATAGCGCGCTCACTGTCGTGCGGAAGCCTGGCTCACCTGATGTCCGTCGATGCTGACGAATGCCGGGACACCCGCGTAAGCGTGGTGTTCCGGGTCGTCGATACGGATACGAACCCGGACGACGAGGTTCGGCCGTTCACGCTCGCTGAAGAGATAACGTGGAGTGAACTCCGTCGTGCGAGCGATGCTTTCGACCTTGCCTCCAAGTGGCTCGCTCAGAGCGTCGATACGAACGCTGGCCTCGGCGCCTTCGCTGACTCGTGCTATCTTCGCCTGCGGTACGAAAACGTCTGCGTACGGTCGTCGCACATCGGCCAAGGTAAACACAGGGGTACCAGGAGCGACCACCTCCCCAATTTGCACGTGGCGCTCGAGCACGTGCCCCTGAGTCGGGGTACTCAAGGAATACAGCTCCAAGCGGCGGTCGGTCACTTCCAGCGCCGCTTCGCTGGCGTGGGCCCGAGCCTCTGCGCCCGATATCTCCTGCTTGCGCGAGCCCTTGCGAACGCGACGCAAGTCTTGGGTGATCGCGTCACGCTCGGCTTTGGCGCGCGCCAGCGCACTCGCGAGATCATCGACGACAACACGGGGTGTGGCTCCCTCCGCGAGCAGTTTCGACTCGCGGGCGTGCTCACGCTCCAAACGATCCACCTCGATCCCGGCGATGCGCAGACGGGCCGCCAACGCCGCTACCTCTTCGCTCCGAGGACCTTCTTTGACCAGGTCCGCCTGAGCTTGCGCAGCTTGAACTTCGCTCTGCCTGGTGGACTGGGTGGCGCGCTCGACTCGGTCGTCGAGACGCGCCAGCAATGCGCCAGCCTTGACGTCGTCACCCTCCACGGCGTCGAGCTCCACCACACGCCCCCCCACTTCGAAACCGAGGCGCACCTCATCGAACTCGATAACACCCTGAAATGAATCATCTTGTTGAGCAGCTGAACGTTCACAGGCTGTGGCGAGCACCACCAGCGCCCCGAGGACGAGCAAGCACCGGCCATTATTTATCATACGACCAGTAATGAGACGACGGGCGACCTCCGTCAAGGCACAGAGGAGCTCCCACGAAATCGGAGACGATCTGTCTACAGCTTGACCCGCCGTGCTGGGTGTCTGCACAGTGTCCGGACGTGCCCGAGATAGCTCGCAGAGCGCGCTTGCTGGCCCTGTCGACCACGGCGATTGCCCTGGCATGCACGCGCGGTGAACCGCCGTCGAGCGAGTCAGGTGTATCGCCATCAGTTCCTAGGGCAGCCGTCGACCGCAGCACGAGCGCTCCCCAGAGTCGTCGGCTGCTGTCGTTGCCGACGTCGCCCTACCGCGCTTCGATCGCCACCGAGCAAGGCGCCGTGTACGTGCTGACGCCAGCGGCGGCGTATCGGCTGATCCCCGATCAGGCCCAAGAGACGCTTCCCATCCCCACGGACGCGGACGCGGTGCTGGCAGGCGAGTCCGTCGTGTATTGGTCGAGTGGGGCGCTGTGGCGGGTGAGGTTCGGGGGCAACGCACAGCGCATCGCCGACGAACCTCATCGCCCACAGATGCTCGCTGCATCACGAGAAGCGGTCGTGTGGCTCGTTCAGGGTGCTGGCGGCGGCGAGCTGCGAACTCTGCGGGGACGAACCTTGCAGGCCTCGGCGCATCCGCTGAGCGCATTGACGCTGCATCGGGGCGAGGCCTGGTTCGTGGAGCAACTCGCGCCCTCCGAGTGGCGCCTCGCGCGGGTGAACATCAAGACCGGAGTGGCCCACTTCGGGGAGGGGAAGAAGAGCCGCCTTCCGGCGATGCTGGCCGCCTGGCGTGACCACGTGTACTACTACGGCGGCCTGAGCGTGGGGCTCCGCGAAACGACGACCGATCTCCGTGTCGAGCGCACACTGGCAAAGGGGCAAGTTTGCTCTCCACTGGCTGTCTTCGATCGCATCTTCTGCGCTCGCGTCGAGGGGCTCGTCGAACTGTCCGCAAACGGCAACGAGGTTCGCTGGATACGGCAGAACCGTGGCCATCTCATCACCTCGCTCGCAACCGACGGTAGCCTCCTGGTGTGGATCAGCGAGGCCGGCGACGACGGACTCGAAGTCGAGATGGTGGCGCTCGACCGGTGAGTTCGATGCGCCGCTGCACGAACTAGGGAACAGGCCGGTCCAACGTCGTCATCAACCACGTCATGGCGGAGCGCGGACTGCCGTTGCGGATGAGCCCACTCTCCGAGGCCTGGCCCCACGTTCGCCCGTAGATCCAACCCCAAATGGTGACTCCGTGCACGTAGTCCGTCTCCAAGAAGTACGGGATATGTTCACTGTAGGCATCCAGTTGCGCGCCATCGTCGGAGGTACTGATGTCGTATTCAGTGATGTACAGGGGTAGGCCCGTCTCGTCGTGAAGCTCCTGCAGGTACTGCTTGACCGTCTCAAAACTCACCGATGGGTGATCGAGGTCGTGGGCTTGCGCTCCGATGGCGTCAATCGGCGCACCCGCAGCCTGAATCGTCTTGACGATGTTCAGGAAGTCCCGGTGGTCCGTCGACCACTCGATGTTGTTGAAGTCGTTGAGCAGCAGTATTGCTTCCGGGCAGGCCTCTCTAGCCCAAACAAATGCGTTCGTGATCCACTGCCAAGTGTCGTACGACCCGCCGCCAATCGCGTCCGCGTACGAGGGGTTCGTGTGGGGTGGTGGCTCGTTGACCACGTCGATCAGAGCGGTGTTCGGGTAACGCTGGCAGAACGTGTTCATCCAGTTCTTGACGTCGCTTTCTCCGATGCTGCCCCCGGGCTGTTGGCTCCCCCAGACGAAGGTATGCTCTTTGAAGATGAGGCCGTTGGCCTCGGCATAATCGTAGATCGCGTCCAGCGTTCCCCAGTTGAAGTTCGCGCCGGCCCGCGACTGGACTGAACCCCACTTGCCGGCGTTTTCCGGCGTGATCTGGTCCCAGTGGCGGGCGAAAGACAGGCCGTCCGTGTCCACGCCGTTGCCCGTCGTGATGTTGCCGACGAACTTTCGATGGGGACTCGTGGTGGGCACCGGCTCTGGGCTCGTCGGCTCCTCCTCGACTGGCGTGCCGCTCGTACTCCCCGTGTCGCCGGGCGTGGCGTCGAGTTGGGGGTTGAGGGGATCCTCGGAGCCACCGTCGGTGCCTGGTGGAGGCCACACCGGTACGGAAGCGGGTGGATCGGCAATTGGGGCAGTGCCAGGCGCAGTCGGAGCCCCGAGGCTCGGTGCGCTTGGCTCGTCGCTGGCTGAGGTGCCGTCCCCGCTGGGCAGTGCCGCGCTCGGCGACGGCATGTCGGCGCCACCGCCTGCAGCCGGCGTTTGAGTCGAAGGGGCCGTCGGCACACCACCGTTGGTGGAGGCAGCGTCGGCAGCAGCGTCGTTGGTGAACGCCCCTGGTGGTACTGTGGCACCGGTACCCGTCGGTGTTGCACCAGCTGCCAATCCTACGGAGGGTGAGTCATCGTCGACGGAGCCAGCGCAGCCGACCACCAGGACGAGCAACAGCGACGTTCCCAGGTCCAGAAACTCGTGAGTAGACATTGTTTGAATCACGCTGCGCACGCTGGATCCGGCGAACCGTTCTCCTCGTGCTTCGTTGTTGCGTGCATCGATCTATTCCCAACTCCCAAACAACAGATCACGGCTTCGAAATACGAACCGCGAAGTTGCAGGTTCGCGCAGCTTCTGCAGCTCAGGATCGTAGAAGTCGCAACAATCACCGTGCCTTTCAGGGACAACACCCAACGGACACAACTTCTTTTCGTTTTTCGGGTCTTCTCCCCCAACGTGCGACAAAGGGACCGGCGCGAGCAGTCGTGCCGACTCGGGCCAGGCGGCGCAGCTTGTTCATCCGCCGCGGACATGAAGGCTCGTTGCCTAGCCGACTCTTCGATCTCTTGCCGAGGCACGGTTCGCACAACCGTCTCCTCCCGGCAGGCCTGCGTCATCGGGCCAATCGCCCCACTGGACGAAGCCCATCGGAGTGGGACAGCGCGAGAGGACCGCTCGGTGACCGGCTAGTGCAGAATCTCAGCCCGACTGCGCGTTTCTGCATCCGGCATGGGCGTGCTCTGCTCGGTCGCGCTGGAGCGATATCGCAAGCAGCAACATGCAGCCTACCCGACGCAAACAGTCCAGAAGATCCACCGTTCGGACGGGGCACACCAAGCGATCGTTGACAGCCGCCGCCTCCCGGCTGAACCTAGCGCGACGGGCGTTCAGGCGGCCCTTCCCACCCCATGCAGGCAACTTGCGAAAACTGCGGTCGAACCTCGCGCTGGCGTCCACGCTACGAAGAAACGTACACCTGCACCCGCTGCGGCAGTTGGAGCTACCTCGGTGCCATCGACGAGAGCCCCGACCAGCTCTACGATGAAACCTACTTCAACGGCGGAGAGTATGCCGGGTACAGCGAGGGCGAGGCCGCCTTCAGCCGCAATTTCGCCCATCTCGCCGACCTCGTGGAGAAGCACGGCAGACGTTTTTCAGGAGCACGCATGGTCGAAGTCGGGTGCGCGACGGGTGTGTTCTTGGAGGAAGCGCGCCGGCGGGGCGTCGCGGAGGCCGTCGGCATCGAGACTTCCGAGTACTGCCGAAAGATCGCAACCGGGCGCGGCCTGGATGTCGTGGCCCCGGGCCCAGAAGCGCTCGCTCGGGTAGAACAACTGCGTCCCGATCTGCTGGTGGCATGGGATGTGTGGGAACATCTGAGGCATCCGAGTCAGCAGATCGACGAACTGCTGGAGCGTTGCGCGCCCGACGTGACAGTCGCACTGACCACCGTCGACGCCGGTAGCCTCGTCGCCTCCGTGCGGGGCACTCGGTGGCGGCAGTACCACCCGCCAACTCATCTGCACTACCCAACCCGCAAGGCGCTAACGACGTTCCTCACCGACCGGAGCTTTTCCGTCGCGCACTTGGGCTCAGTCGGCTACTTTCGCCCATTGCTGGCCTACTTGCAGGCATTGGGTTTGCACCGCGCGCGGTGGTTAGCCCCTTGGCACGAAGTCCCGGTCTATCTCAACCTCTGGGACATCCAGCTGGTCATAGCCAGCCGTAAACCCGGCGAAACGCAGTAGGATGAAGCAGAAAGGTTGGATCATCTGCCCCGCGTACAACGAGGGGGCTCAGATCGAGGAGTTCATCAGCGCACTTGATGAACACCTGAAGTCCACAAAGCTGCTCGACCAGTACGACATCTCTGCGCTCATCGTGGACGACGGATCCAGCGATTCGAGCGCGAAGGTGCTGCGCCAACTCGCCGACGACGAGAAGTACGCGATCGCCGTCGAGCACCTGCGGCTGTCGCGGAATTTCGGTCAGCAGGCGGCCCTCGTCGCGGGTTTGGATGCTGCCGCGAGTGCGGGCGTCGCATGGGCTTGCACCCTGGACGTCGATGGGGAGCACCCGGTGGCGCTGATCCCGGACCTCGTGTCCCTATGGGAGCAGGGAGCGCCAATGGTGCACACCGTTCGGGAGTACGACTCACGTATTTCAGCGCTCAAGCGCGCGGCGAGCCGCACGTACTACTGGGCGCTGCGCAAGCTCTCGAGCGTCCAGATCCGCCCTGGAATGGCCGATTTCAAGTTGTGGGATGGGGACCTGCTGCGCCAGGTGCAACCGTTCTTGCCGCAAGCCGGCCTCTTGAGACTGTTTGCCAGTTGGCTGTGTCCCAACGCACCCACCGTGAACTTCAAACAACCGCTCGTTGCCGAGCGACCCTCCAGATTCACGTGGAAGAAGATGTTCTCCATCGCTTTCGCCGGCTTGGTTCGCTATTCCGAATTGCCCCTCCGCTTCTTCTTGCTTGCCGGAGTGCTCTTCTTCGGCGTCGGTATTGCCCTGGCGCTGTTCACACTGATCGCATTCCTCATGGGCAAGACGGTGCCGGGCTGGGCCAGCATTCTGATCCCGATCAGTCTGTTTGGGGCGCTCCAAAGCCTCTCACTCGGTGTGCTCGCGGAATACTTCGTGCGCTTGCTGTTCCGCCGCAGCCTGCCGACCTACGTCGTGGAACACTCCTCGCTGTCCCATAGACGGCGCCAACCGAGCTGAAGCCCCGCACGCAGGGCGGGTACGCAAGCAATCACCAGCAGCCAGACTAGCGGCTCCACCTGGTAGCGATAGCGCGACGACTCACCGATCGTGAACAGGCTGCTCACCGTCGCGACGAACAGCACTTGTACGATGGCGAAGGCGAGCAACGCAGCGCGAGCTCGGTCGCCAGCACGCCGTGCGCGCCCTACGCTGATGGCTGCGACGCCAATCACGAAGGGTAGCAGCACGTACACGCCGACCGGGGAAAAGGGGAAGCGATGCAAGAGCGTGTTGACGGCTTGCTCGTAGCCGCCGATGAGCTGTCGTTGGGGGTAGTGGGGGGAGAGCCGTGCGCGCTTCGCGTCGAGCGCTCCGTTTCGAGGGCGATCGGTCGGGTGCCAACGAGTGGAGGGGCCGAAGAACTGTTGCAGCGCCTCACCGACGGTACGAAGGTACTCCGTCGGGTGCTCCTTCAAGTAGACCATGGCATCGCGGCTGCGAAGCTCGTTCGCTTTCATGAAGAACCAGTGATTGTAGTTGGGCGCCTGGATCGAGGGCTTGTCGAGCGCACTGTTCTTCGGCCAGCGTTCGCTCTCGCTCGAGCCGAAATACGGCAGGTATGCCCGAGGGGGTGCATACACGCTGATGTTCGCGATCGGTGACAGCTTGCCTCGTTCGACCCAGGCGCGACGCTCCTCCGGTGGCATGCGCATGACCGTGACGTGGGTGAGGTTGCCGCCACCGGCAGAGGTCGCGCCGAAGTGATCGAACAGGAGATAGTTCTTCGCGTACAACGCAAGCAGCAGCAGCGCGGGCAAGCCGGCGGCCAGCAGGATAGCTCGTCGATTCTTGTGGGGAGCCGCCACCAACGACAGCCCGAGCATCAAGACGAACCAGCTGAGATGAAAGGTGCTGCGAAGAACACCCAACAGCGCGCACGACAAGAAAAACGAAAACCAAGCCCAACCCGACTGCTTTCGAAGGGCGACACACAGCAGCGCCGCAGCCACCGTCAGCAGACAGGCAACCGGGTAGGTGTAGAGGTACAAATTTTCGAAGAACAAGGTGGGCGGGAAAACCGCGAAAGCGGCACACGCACTCAGCGCCAACGCCCGCCCGGCTCCAACCGCGCGCGCCAGATAGTACAGCGCCCAAATCATCGCCAAGCCGCAGCCAGCGAAGAACGCGCGCGCGAGAACGTCGAAGCCACCTTCGCTCAGCTTCAGGAAGCCCCCCGTCAGCAGGTTCATGCCGGGAGGGTAGGCGTGGAAGTAAAGCACCGATTCGACGAGCCGAGTCCGAAGTTCCTCGGGATCGGCGAGAAACATCCAACTGAAGCTGCGACTGAAGGGAAAGCCCGCTGCGTACAACACGACCCGAGTGCACGCGAACCAAACACTGAGCGCTGCGTAGTCGACGAGACACCTCCAGCGGGGCGCGCGGAGCAAGCTTGGAACGTTCAGTGCCATATCGCGCCTGCACCAGGGGGAGCCGAGCTGCGCGGACTCTCCGGCGGCTCCGGCGCAGCCTATCACGGCGGTCCTGGGGATTGCCACGAAGCTCCCGGGGAGTAGCCCGGATCGTCCATTCCGATTCGTGGCCCACGGGCGAGGACCCCGTGCTCAGCGCGCCGGAACGTATTTCTTACCGTCGAACTTCGGGGCGGGCGTGTCTTTCGCCGTCTCGATCGCCTGTTCGAGGCTATCGTCGGTACGTAGACAGGCGAAACAGTCGCGTTTCTTGGACGCGCCGCAACCACTGGTCGACTCCAGCGCTGTCAGGGCTTCGACGCTACGCCGATCAGCGTGCCGCTTGGCGGCGTCGACGGTCTTGGCGATCGCGTCACAATCCCCATTGCCGAGAAACTCCAAGTCCAAGCGGATACGGAGCGCCTCCGAAGCTCGCCGCAGACGCAATATCTCGAGCTTCTTGTACGCCAGTTCCGCGATTTCTTTCTTCTTCCGCTGCCCCTTGGTCTCGAGCCACACGTCGTAGACCAAATCCAAGCCAGGTTCTCCCAGTAGATTAACTGCTACGTTGATGGCGGCTTCGTACGAGTCCAGCTCGACGGCCGCATCTCGAAACGCCTGGAGCACGGTCGGGTCTTTCGCGGTCTTCGGCTCGAGTTGGATCGCATTGCGATAGGCGGAGGCGGTCTCGGTCCACTGTTTGCTCTCTCGATAGATCCTGCCCATGCTCAGCCAGTCTGAGACCTTGCGTTTGTAGACTGGGATCGCCAGCAGGTCCTGCAGCTCCAGCGCTTGCTCTTTCGGCAGGATTGCAGCCGCCTTGCTTCCGCCAGCGACCTCCCCATCAGGCGCCACCTCTTCCGTGGCCGTCTCGGCTCCTTCTGCCTCGGATCCAGCTTGTGGTTCGGCTCCCGAAGGCAACGCCGAGAACAGCAGCACGACCACCAGCAGCGCCGCGCAGCATGCGATCAGCGACCACAGTGACACACGGTGCTTGCCCAGAGGCAAGCGCTTGTCCAAGACCTGCAAACGAGGAAAGCGCGCCGACAATCGATCGCAACCCGCCGCCGCGAGGCGATGCGCTGCCCGCGCACCAACTCCGGCCAGGCGCCACAGGGGGACGAGTAGCGGTCGCAGCGCCGAGGCCACCGCGCCGAGCACGCGCTTGACCTTCTCCAGGTGAGCGAGCCACTTGCGCGATGCGGGCGGCACAGGCACCACGCTCAGCCGAGTGCGCAGCAGTTCGTCCGCAACTTGGCGAGCACTCGCGGGCCGATCCGCTGGCTCCTTTGCGAGCAGGCGTTTGGTCAGATCGGCCAGACGCCAATCCACGCTGGGCGGCAAATCCGGTGCGGGCTCGTGCATGTGCTTCGTCAACACGATCGCGATGGAGTCCCCCGAGAAGGGAGGCTCGCCGGTCAGCATCTCGTACATCAGGACCCCGAGCGTGTAGAGATCGCTGCGATGGTCGACGGGCTGCCCAGCAGCCTGCTCGGGCGACATGTAGTCGGGGGTTCCAAACACCGAACCGAGCTGGGTGAGTTGGTTGGCGTCCGTCTTGGCTCCGGAGACCTTCGCAATGCCAAAGTCCAAGACTTTGACTTGGTCGTTGCCCCCCTCAGCGAGCATCACGTTTTCCGGCTTCAAGTCCCGATGCACGACGCCTTGGGCGTGCGCCGCATCCAACGCCTCGGCGATCTGCCGAATGATGTTCACCGCGCGCGGCACGGACAACTTCACCCCTTCACCCATCAGGTCACGCAAGCTGGTGCCCTCGATGAACTCCAGGGCCATGTAGAACGAACCGTCCTCCAAGCGTCCGAAGTCCCGGGCCGCCGCGACGTTGGGATGCTGTATCCTGGCTGCGGCAATCGCCTCCCGCTCGAAGCGAGCAACGGCCTCCGGGATCAGGTTCATCTGACGATGAAGCACCTTGAGTGCCACGACGCTCCGCATGTGCACGTGGGTCGCGCGATACACGCAGCCCATCCCGCCGGCGCCTAGCACCGCGTCGACCCGATAGCGCTGGGAGACCACTTGACCGAGCAATGGATCCGTCAGCTCCGACGCTGGAGGCACCTCGTGGGCGTCGAGCGCGGGGGGCACGTCGCCAGCGTCGAGCACGGTGCCTGCACGTTCACTGACTCCTGAATCGCTCGGCAGGAGCTCCGGTAGCTCAGCGTTGGACGGACGTGCCATTACAGGATGATGCTAGTGCAGCACCCCGATCCGGGCCAGGCAACGCCGGTCGCCGGGGCGACTCAGCACGACGACGCTAGAATTGCTGCGTCGCTCCGCCAAACCCCGCGTCGTGCGAGGTGGGTTGGAGCGGTAGGGGGTACGATAAGCGTGCTGCAGGGTGCACCCCAGCCGGGAGACGGTTTTTGCGCTCCCCCATCCGCGCACGGCTCTGCTATGCGCTAGCTCGATGCAGCAGCGCAAACTGGAGCGTTCCGAATTGTCGGTTTCAGTGCTGGCGCTGGGAACTTGGGGTCTGTCGGGTGACGCGTACGGCGAGGTCTCCGATGCCGTTCAGGACGCCGTCATTCATCGCGCCCGCGCTTTGGGTATCAACTTGTTCGAGACGGCAGACGTGTACGCCACTGGCAAGATGGAAGAGCGCTTGGGGCGCATTCTCAGCGACGATGAGCACGCGATCATCTGCACCAAGATCGGCACGGACGTGAGCGCCAAGCCCAAGCGCAAACACTTCGAAGTGGAGTATCTTCGCACCGCCTTCGAGCGCTCGCGCGAGCGCTTGCGACGACAGACCCTCGACATCGTGCTGTTGCACAACCCGAGCGCACAGGCCCTCCGACGGGGTGAGGTGAGTGCTTGGCTTCAAGAGCAGGTCGACGCCGGACACCTCAAAGCGTGGGGCGTCAGCGCCGGCCACCAAGAGGTGGTGGGCGCTGCGCTCAGCCGAGAGCAAGTCCCCCACGTCATCCAGCTGGCCTACAACGCGTTTTCCTATCAGGAGCTGCGACGCGTGCAGTACGACCTCTCTCGTCGCAAGGTCGCCGTCTTTGCGCGCTCGGTGCTGGCACACGGCCTGTTGACGGGCCATTGGCCTAGCGACAAGACGTTTCCTCGACAAGACCATCGCTCTCAGCGCTGGACGGCAGATCAACTCCGTCGGCGAATGACTCAGTTGCGAGCGATGCACCTGCTGACCAACGCGGGCAAGGCGAAGTCGATGCGGGCGGCGGCCGTACAGTATGCGCTTTCTCATGAACGCGTGTTTTCGGCGGTGCTCGGCCCCCGCAGCGTCGTCCAGCTCGACCAGCTCGTGCGCGAACTTCCGCGCACGCCTCCGTATCTCGAGATGTCGTACCGCCAACGGCTCGAGAATGAGCTACGGCGCCTGCGCGTCGACGCCTGACGCGCCTGGGCCGAGCGCGGAGTCGTTAGCTCCCGACGAGTAGCCCTGGCAACGGGCCATTCTGAAAACTTCGACCGTCTCGGAAAGTACCGCGGTCGAAACCAAAGCTCTGCATCGGCGCACCATCCCAGCCGTTGGAGAGGTCGTCCATGAGCATGATGTTGCCGACGCTGGTCCACAGGTCGCCCAGGGTGCCTCCCGTTCCGAAACTCTCGTGGTCGTGGAAGCGCCCGCTGGCGATCGCGCCGCCCAAATCTCCTGCCAGAACAATCGGAAGATTCTCCGTGCTGTGGCTGGAGTAGCGCAGGCTGCTGATCCACACGATGAGGGTGTTATCCATCAGCGTCCCGTCCCCCTCGGGGATGCTTTCGAAACGCTCGATGAGATCGGCCAGCAGCTGCGCATACCAGGTCATGACGATCAAGCGGCGCGCCACCTGGTCCGGTTCGTCGCCATCGTCGTGGTGCACGGCAGCGTGCCAGTTGATGGCCTCGTCGCCGCTTTCGAACATGTCAACCCCACCATTGAGGAAGGGGAACTTGTTGACCTGAATGTTGGAGAAATGCAGGTGGGCGAGGGGCGTCGCCTGGCAGGCCAGTGTCGTCGCGATCAAGTCGAATTGCGCGCTCGTGATCAAGTCGTCGAAGCGGCTGTCGCCGTTCGTCAGATCGTCCGGCATGCCGCTGGGAAGGTTCAAAGTCGGATTGTCACAGACGATCTGCGCGACGGAATTGACGCTGTTCTCCACCTGGCGCAAGTGGTCTGCGTGGCGTTCCAGACGTTCGCGGTCAGCGCTGCCCACCTCACCCATCACTCGGTTGAAGTCTCCCAACACCGAATCGAGAACCGAACCACGCCTAGCGCGCAGTCGATCACGTGGACTCGATTCTTGCGCTGGCCCTTGGCTGGCACCAAACAGATTATCGAAGGCAACGGCTGGGTCGGGTTCGCAAGGGTCCCGTTGGATAATCGTTCCACCCTGAGTGTCGCTGCTGACGTAGAAGTCCCGAGCGTGTTCGCCGTGGT
>JBNKHV010000097.1:0-2998 GCA_050290545.1 Polyangiaceae bacterium
CGTGCAGCGATGGAACACCGAGCATCGCGCCGTAGGAGATACCGTAGACGGCAAACGCTTTGGCCCCTCTTTTCGCGATTGCCGTCGACACGCACTGAGCGTGCCGTTACTCTCCGGCCTCGTCAAGGTTGGGGGCTCGACCTCGCATGTGTCCCGTGAAGCGTCGAACGTTCTGGATGATTTCGAAGCGGCTTGCCGGCTAACGACGCGCGTTCGATGCCGCGCGTGAAGCCCCCGCTCGGCCCAGCTACGGACTCGCGCCACTTCCGCCGAAGTGGGTGCCCACCACGCCGCCATCCCAATCGATGCCGAAATACTTGTCCAAGATCTCCCCGTAAGTCAGTTTCTTCGTACGGGTGATCCTGCCGGTGGTGCCGTAGGCGTCACCCCAGTACAGGTAGTCCGCATCTTGAGCGATGCCGTTCGCTGGCGTCTGCCCCCGCGGCATCGGCAGCTGCACCCTCTGCCACGTGTTCGCGTCGTACACGATCAAGAGGTTCGCTCCGGCCTCATCGTTGAGGCGCCGCGTGGCCCAGTAGATGGCGTCATGACGTGGAGAGTACATGGGATAGCTCTCCCGAACCTGCAGCTTCGGGATCGGAGTCACTCCGGCATCTGGAGCGAAAGGATCGAGCAACCCGGCATCGCCGGCCCCACCCATGTAAGCCAGCTGCTCCCCCATGAAGAACATCCCTCGGATCCCGCTGTTGAACGTCACCGTCATCAGCTCGACCCACTCACCATCAGTCAAGTCCATGCGCCACAGCTTGTCGGCGGCACAGTAGAGCTGATTGCCGTCGACCAGGACGCCGGTAGTCCCGCCCAGATAGGTCGCGTCCTCACGCACCACCAGGCGCATCTCCAAGCTGGCCCGGTCGACGACTTGGGTATAGATGCAGTTGGTTCCGACCACGGCGAAGTAGTCGTCGGCCACGCGCACGGCAGCGACCCGCGAGGCCATCTCCAAGTCCACCCCCGTGGTTTCGTCGCTCTCGAGGTCACGCACGTAGAGTCGCGCGGGCGGATCCGCTGGACTGAAGGTGGCCCAAGCGACGCTCCGGTCGTCCACGTCGATGAGAAGCCCACCATTTTCCCCTACGTAGGGGCCCAATTCCTCCGGCTCGGCATTCGGGTCGGCGCGCTTGGGCAAGCGAAACGCCGCGTAGTGCGCGTCATACCAGCCCATGAAGTAGATCCAATCATCGTCCACCGCGATGCTGCGCGCCTGCATGGAGGAGAGGACATAAAGCTCCTCCACTTCCAGATACTCGGGTCCCACGGGCAGGCTGGGCTGGGCGGGCTCGGTCTCTGAAGTTGCGATGCTCGTCGAGGGGGATGGCTCGGTCGACGCCTCACGAGACGAGCTGTCGCCCACACACCCGTGCAGTGATGAAACGCTGAGCATTGCGCCGTAGGAGATACTGCAGACGGCAAATGCTTTGACCCCTCTTTTCGCGATTGCCGTCGACATGCACTGAGCGTGCCGTTACTCTCCGGCCTCGTCAAGGTAGGGCTCGACGTTGCGTGCGTCCCGTGAAGCGTCGATCCGTCTCGGGCCGGCGAGTGAACGGCACACGCGAACGTTGCGGGTCGGTGGCTGTGGGCCCCTCCCGCCGAGGAGCCCCGGCCCGCACCGTGCCTTGCAGTCGCCCCCGCCTACCGCGTCGCACGGTACAGTAACCTCTCGCCGCTTCTCGTCGAGAAGAAGACAACCTCGCGTCCGTCTTGCGACAGCCATGGGTCGCCCTCGTGGGCGCTGGAGTTGAGCTCGGTGACGGGAGTTGGAGTCTCGAACGGCAGGTCGAGTGCCGCTCGGCGTGCGAAATAGAGATCGTGGTTGGCATCCGTAACGGCTCGCACCCACCACAATTCGAGGTCGTTCGCGGTAAAGACCGCGTCCGAATCCTTCTTGTCTGGGTCGCTGATGCTCATCAGCGTCGGCGCCTGCCATGGCGCTTCCACTGTATCCCGTCGCGCCAGCCAAAGTTCTTGCGCCCCGAGTCCGACGGCAGCACGCGTCAGAACCAATTGCAGGCCATCGGCGGACAGACTGGGAGCGAACTCTTCCAGGCTGGTGTTCACATCCGACACTGGCTGCGCCTCTCCCCACGCTGATGCGCGATCGGGGCGCGCGAGCCTCCAGATGTCGGTGGCGCCGAGCCCACCCTCGCGCTCGGCCGAAAAATAGAGTTCGAGCCCATCCGGGGTTATCCATGGCGTCTTGCCGCTGCCATCGCCGCCGACCGGAACGGGGCTCGCCTCCCCCCAGGCCTCATCACGGGACGCTCTCGTCGCGACGTGGATCTGATCGGTGTCGTCCACATCCATGTACATCTCCAAACCGTCCGCGGTAAACGATGCGTCGTCGGAGCCCCCATACGCTTCGAGAGGCGAAGGCGCACCAAACGGTCCGAGAGGGCTCGACGCCGCCGCGTCTGGCTCGTCAGCTCCAGCATCGGGAGCAGACGGACTGGAGGCGTCAGGCGCTGCGGAAGCGTCAGGCGCTGAGGAGGCGTCAGGCGCTGGGGAGGCTACGGGAGGGACTGACGCGTCCGCGGGCGACGAGGGACCTTCGCCATCTGTCGCGCCGGTGTCGCCAGGCGTCGGCATTGGCGGCGAGCTGTCGTCGCTCGCCGCTGGCGACGTCGGCTCGGGTTCGGGTTGGGCGTCGTTGTCGAGCGGGCCCAGACCGATGACCTCGACGCTCTTGCCACAACCCGCCGTGGCGACGCCAAGAGCCGCCATTGCCAGCACGAGCCGGAGGCCTTCCGTCAGCATGCGCTCACCTGAGAGCCAAATGAGTGAGCGCGATTGTCGCTCGCTCACTTAAGGAGCTCCACCGCCAGTCGCGTACTTTCGTACCCGCTCGACCAGCAGGCTCTTCGGGTGATGTTGGATGAAGCGTTGAGCGAGAACCCGTGCCTTCGCTCGTTCACCTGATGCGGCAAGGGCCTCGATGCGCAACGCGGTGGCCTCGAGCGAGAAGCGCCCCTGCGGG
>JBNKHV010000098.1:0-33454 GCA_050290545.1 Polyangiaceae bacterium
CCCCCCCCCCCCCCCCCCCCCCCCCCCCCCCCCCGCGACCTGTCCGTAAAGGCATCCGATGATGCCGTCATTCTGTGGCTTCTGGGCTCAGCTCACGTATCGCTGGGCTCCGTCGTCGCTGCGTCGCTGTCGTCGGTTTCGTCCTCTTCTTCTGCGCTGCGACGGGAGGCTAGGCCGAGGCTGATCAAGTAGTCCCTGCGGGTGAAGGTGGCGCGAGCGACTTCTCGCCATTCGTTGAGCCAGGCACGGAAGTTCTCGAATTCGGCTTCATCGAACTCGCCCGCTGTTGCACTGGCCGCCTCGGCATCCGACGAGGGTTGAGCGCCTCGCTGGGCGACGACGATCAGCTCTCTCAATTGGCGCGCCTTGTCGACGTCGATGATGCGGCGGGAAGCGAGCCGATCTGCCGCCTCGCTTCCTTCCTTCTTGGACACGCCCTCCGCCTCGTTGCTGCGCAGCTGCTCCCACCGGTTGACGAAGGTTTTCACGGCCACGACTGCGTCTGGACCAGTTGCGGCCTCCAAGTTATCGAAGAGAAACGCTCGGGCTTTTGGTGTTGGATGCAGAATCGCCTTCGCGGCCTTGAAATTCGGCGCATCCCAAGCATCGAGCTCGTCCATCGCGGCCGATGCCTGGCTCGGAGCGGGTGCGGGTGCCGCTGTCCCCCGTCCTTGCCCCATGACGTTGGAGTAGTAGCCCCATCCCGTCAGCAGCTCTGCGTTCGTCAAGCCGCGGGCCAACAGCGCCGATCGAATCGGCGCCTGATTCATCGCTCGAAAAAACCGGTGCCCGCGCGAGAGCCAACGGTCCACCACACGTTCATCCATCATACGTATCCCCTTTCCGCAACGGGGCCGCACCGTGCGGCCCTCACTCTGCATGCAGGTCGTATACGGTGCTCGGTCTCGTAAGTCAATCGATGTTGCTCGAAAGATTGCGACAATAAGATTGAAAGGATGGCAGTTGGTGAACATTGGGACTGAGTGGTGTTTACTATGTGCCGTGTCCTCACGGTGGGGTAACGCGCGACGCGATGTGTCGTGGGTTTGGTGATGAGACCGCGCGCGATAGCACCTCACGCGCGGCGGGCGACCATTCTGATGGGCGTGGTGAGACAACACACCCGGCTGTCGAGCGACTTGCTCGCCGCGGTGAGTCAGACGCGCTGAAGCGGGCGGGCGTTGTGGGAGCCAAGATCGCTCCCGCAGCCCAAATATCGCTTGGTCCGGCGGCTCAGGACGGCTCCACACCCAGTCCGATCGCCAGCGCAGCCGAATTCTGGCTCCGTTCCGCGTCGCCGCCCCTTCGGACAGCGCCGAATTCGCTACCGACAGCGCCCAGGTCGCCGCGTTGGTGCTTGTGGGAGCTTCCAGCTCGCGGTGGGAGCGGGTTGGCCCGTTGTGGAAGCTCGGCGGCCGCTGTGGGAGCTCCAAACTCGCTGTGGAAGCTCGGCGGCCGCTGTGGAAGCTCCGAAGTTGCTGTGGGAGCGTTCGGGACGCGGGCTAGATGCAGCGCGTCAGAGAGGCCTGATGGGTTCCGGTGGGGCTGAGACCCGGCGGAAGGGAATGAGCTTGGGGCGAGTATCGACGCTCGAGTGCTGCCCTGCAAGTCCGAAGCGAGGGAGCGCCACAGGTGACTGGTCGCGGTCGCGAGTCGCGTGGGCCAGCGACATCGTTTTGGGTGTCGTGGGGTCGAAGCGCAGCGACTCTGGAGATGTGCCGCGGAATGCTGCGCCGCGTCTTGGCCTCGCCGCTGCGCCGCAGCGAGCGCGCGCTTGGCCGCGGTTCCGGTTTTGAGCGCCACGCCTCGGTTCGTGTGCGGGAGTGCTAGACTTCTGTCCCGAGTTCGGTGAAGCAACACTCATGGCTTCGGTACGTCGCGTTGCACAATGCCTGGGTCTGGGAGGGACGTTCAGCGTTCAGCGCGATCTTTTCGGGTTTCGGGCTGGGGTGCCGTCGGTTGCCGGAGCACCTGTCGGGCTGTCGCTGCTCGATCACGTTACACGCTTGACCGCCGGGTCCTACGTCAATCTCAACTTGATCAGGACTGGGGCGTGGTCGACGGGTGACATGACTCGGGCCGGGGTGGGTGTGCACCTTGCGCGCGAGTTGTACCGTCAAGCGCGCGTCACCATCGGCCGTGTCCTGTGGTACACGATTCCGGCGGGCGGCGCTGCCGTCATCAACTCGCAGACGGAGGTGGAAGGCATGATGATGAGCTGGTCCGTCGACAACGACGGCGTGGACTGCTTCATGGTCACTCGCACCACCACCGGTTTTGGCGGCCTCGCGCCCCCCATCGGCACGTGCCTGAAGGACTCGATAGTCAAAGACGGCGTGATGGTGGCGCTCTACTCCGGGTCCGCGGCGTGGTTCGGCCATGCCCTCGCTCACGAGCTGGGTCACTTCTTCGGGCTGCCGCACGTTGGCGGAAGCGCCAACTTGATGTTCGATGGCCGGTTGATCCCTGGCACGTCCACGAATCTCAGTGGTAGCGAGATATGGTTCTTGAACGCGTTCTGCGCGATCAAGGATGGGTGCAGCGCGTGACGCACGTCGAAGTACCGCTCGGCAAGGCGGTCGCCGAGCCGCCGGCAGAGGCGGACCAACTGCCCGCCGGGCACGCCACTGAACACGAAGTGGCGCGGCTGATCGGTGAGTCGAGGCTGGCCTCGCCAGAGCGACGCGCGCGGCTGCGGCAGGCGCTCGACCGTGAAGCATTGCCAGACCTGCGAGCGCAGCTGGCCCTCGCTCTAGCCCGGGTGGGGGACGCCGACGATCTCCCGCGGCTGCGTGACCTCGCCGAAACACACCGCGGCCAACAGCGTCGCCAAGAACATCGGGAAAAGCACGAGGACGGCGCCGCCGGCGCGGCGTTTGCCGCGACGCTGCTTCAGTACCGGCTTGATCGCTCCGGCCCCGTGCTCCCTCCGGTGGCGGAGTCGTCGCTGCTGCGGGACTTCGCCCACGTTACCCGTTGGGCGCCCTTGGCGTTCGCAACCGAAGAAGCCCCAGACGCGTACGTCGAGGCCGTCGAGAACGAGGTTGACGGGGTACGCTTCGACAGAGAGTCGTCGCTGTTGCTGGTGTGTCGAGGTGTTTCTCGTTTGGTGTTGCCCGTTCTAGGAGCGCATCAGTGCGCTCGCAGCCGACCGACGCTGTTGGCCGTGGTTGCGGCCAAAGACAATTGCACCGGGTTTCACGGGCTCGACCTTTGGGTGCTGGGCACGCCCCAGCAGAGCGGCCTCGACCTGCAGGTGTTCACCGTAAACGGCGCGTTGGCCTATGCGGGGCACGGTCGTTGGAGTGGCGACGTCTGCCAGTTCGATTTGCGCACGGTCGAGGGATCTGGTCTCGTGCCGATCGTGCTAGACGGGCAGTGGAGTGAACGAGGCCTCGCCGCGGGCAACGCCCGAGTGGCCGTGAAAACGACAGCCAAGCGTGGCTCTCCGACGCCCGTTTGAGTTTTGTCCAAAACCGGAAGTGACCATGGCTGAACGATTCGAAGATAGGGTAGAGGTTCTCGACGATTCGGGGGAGACCGTGGTCGACCTCGACGCGACGACTGGACAGGTCAGCATCGGTAGTAGCGGTGAGGCGGGGAGCGTCGTGCTGCGCGACGACTCCGGCACGGTGCGCATCGAGCTGGTTGGCGACACTGGGCGGATTTCCATTCGCGGGGCCGATGGGCGAGAGATCCTGCAGCTCAGTGCATTTGGGGATCTGTACGCCGGCGGAGCGGGCGTCGATGGCGACATCGTGCTGCGGGATCGGGATGGCAACCACCGCCTGACGCTCGACGCCGAGGGCATGGTGATCGCGCTCAGAAATGCCGATGGCGACACGCTGATCGAGATCGGTCGCAACGGCAACCTCGTCGCTGGAGGGGCCGGTCAAGACGGAGACTTGGTCCTGCGCGACGGTGAGGGCAACGCCAGAGTGAACCTCGGTGGGGATGAACACAACTTGGTGATGCGAGATAGCGACGGCAACGTGATCATCGAGATCGGTCGTTTTGGTAACCTCGTTGCGGGGGGGATCGGAACGGACGGAGATCTGCTGTTGCGCGATCGTGAAGGCAATACGCGAGTGCAGGTGGGCGCTGACGAGCAGAACCTGGTGATGCGAGATGCCGCAGGCGTGACGGTGGTCGACCTCGGGCGCGACGGGAACTTGGCGCTTGGCGGTGCCGGGCGCGATGGAGACATCGGCCTGTTCCCGGCGAGCGCCGTGAATCAGGCCAACTGGGATGATGCGACCATTCACCTCAATGCCGACACCGGAGACATCATCCTCAGAAATGCTGACGCGGCCGAGCAGTTCGACCTAGTCGTTGGCGTCGAGCCAACTCCTGGCACGGTGATGGTGTTGGACGACAGCGGCCGAGTCAAACCGTCGGAAACGGAATACGACCATCGCGTGGTCGGCGTCGTGGCGGGAGGTGGCAACTTCCGACCAGGGATCATCCTCGACAATCAGGGCAGTGTGGCTGGACGCGTGCCAATTTCGGTGATGGGGAAGGTCAGTGTACTCGCCGACGCCACCGCGAAGCCGATCCGGGTCGGCGATCTGTTGACCACATCGGGCGTTGCGGGACACGCCATGCGAGCCGAACGCGGACCTCACGCGTTCGGGGCGACCCTCGGCAAAGCCTTGAGCGGCCTCGCCGAGGGGCGCGGCATGGTGGACATGTTGGTCTCGCTCAGGTGACTACACCGCACGGCTGCTCGCGCGGGCTCGGCAGGGTGTTTCGGAACGTAGTCAGACAGGCATTGCGGTCGTCGAGTTACAGCTCCCGGCTTTCTCCTTCACCACGCGGCATCCCCTCGTGACACCGGCCTTGGCACGCCCTCATCCGGATGAGCCCCACGAAGACGCGCTCGCAACGTCGAGCACACTGCTGGACGAAGCATGCGTCTACTTGCCTGACGAACGCTGCTCGCTGGTCGCCCCCATTCGCTCCAACGCATCGCGAGCCTGGATGACCAGTGAGTGCAGCAAGCGCGGCTCAGCCTTCAACTGCACGTCGGGTGAGAGCGACTCAGGAAAGCTTTGAACTGCAGCACGCACAGCATCGCGCTTTCCCTGGTAGAAACCTTCACTGCTGTAGACGACAACATCCAGCCCATCCTCGCTGGTTGCTGCGGATAACCAGAAGCGCCCCACGACGCCTGGCACCACCAGCTGCACATGAGCACTGCTCCCTGCGACTCGAACGAGGATCAGGCCACTGCGAGAGAACCCGCTGGGTTCACCACTCGTCCGCGCCTCGCTGATGACGTTCCCCGTTTCGATGTCGAGGAGACGGAGCGTTGCATCTTCCCCCGAGCGCTGATTCGGTTCCACGGCGTAAGTCCAGAGCCACCGGGAGTTTGGTGCCCAGCCAACCAGCTGATGTTGGTCGTCAGCGTCTTGCCACGGTGAAGGGACCCAGCCCACCCTCCGCCAGGCGCGGTTCATGACCGCGAGCCACTGGCCATCAGGACTCCACATTGGGTACCGCACGCGCGGCTCTTCCCAGGGTTGGGAAGAAGGAGGGTGAAATAGTGAGATTCGGTTCCCATCATCCCATACCTCCAGCCCGTCTTCCGCAAAGTTCGCGAGAACAGGTTCGGTGGGATGCCAGGCACTCGTCCCTGGCTGGGAGGCTTTCAGCCTGGCGACCGTGGTGCCACTGCGCACGTCACGGATGATTCCACGAGCATCGGTCCTGTGCCCATCCTTCGACGCTTGCCGGCCCCAGATGTAGCGTGCGCCGGCGCTCAGCTGGGGTAGCTCCAAGTCGCGCGCCGTGAAGACTCGACGCATCTCCGGAACCTGCCACACGCCGACGCCCACGTTACTCTGGCTCACCCACACCGCTCGACCGTCAGCCGCCCAGTCCCACCAAGTACCGTGTTCTGTTTCGACGCTGATTGGTGTGAGCCAGCGCCGCTTCGACAAGTTCCACAACCAGAGGCGCGAGGAAGTATCGACCAGACCAATGTAATCAGCAGCGGGCGAAATGGGCTGCCGGCTCGAAATTGCGGCTCGTTTATCCAGAGGAGTAAATTGGGATGCTCCGCGCTCCCAGTATCCGGGACCCGCCAGTGCTACGCGCCCATCGAAGCTCCACTTCACTGGGCAGTGATGACCTGCGTAGCTTCCCATGTCGACATCCTCAGTCGGGAGCGCCTGCGGGGTTGGAGTAGTCGCCTCGTTGCCCTGCGGCGTGTCACGCCCTTGCATGGCAACGAGTTCTCCGCTGTGTAGGTTCCAGGCGCTCGCGGCTCCACTGCCGTCAACCGCAATGCCGAAACTTGCCGCCGGATCCGGCGACAGGCAACGCAGTGGTGCCTCGTGGGAACGTATTGATACCACGTCACCTGTGTCTACGTGCCAAACCGCAATTCCGCGCCGAGTTGCCCAGATGGAAACCCCGGAACTTTCACTCGCCCAGAGTACCCTGCCCAGTTCGACATTCGACCTCTCCGAATCGACCGGCTCGACGCCTGCGGGTTGAGCAGGGAGAGCTGCCGAGCCGCTCGCACTGGGATGCGGACTCGCACCTCCACGGGAACTGCTCCCTGATGCCGCCGAACACGCCACACAGAACGCGGCGAAGTTCACGAGTATGCTTTTGTTCAACGCCGCCTCCTTGGCTGAAGTTCGTTGAGCCGCTGCTTGTTCTGTTCGAAGAGCTGAAGATCCCTGCTCGGATCCAGTGCGTTTGCCGGAAACGGAGGCGGGTTTTGGATTTCCCCCGTTGCGTCCCGAACAGGGATACCCCCATACGCCCGAAGAAGGAGCCACATATCGGACCCCTTGAAGAAATTGGAGCGTCCTTCGCCAAACAGATTCGCGAATCCCCGTTCAGCCTCGCGACTGTGAGCGGTTGCGGTGTATTGAAAATGCCCGGACTCAGCAAAGCTCGCCCACCTCTCGCTAGGCTCGATGCCAAATCTGAGTCCGATCTCGCTCAGCACGTGCAGCTCTTGGTTGAGAGTATTGTCTTGGTCGGGCCTGGCGTTGCCGGACTCATCGTACGTCCACACATCCCACGCCACGCGGTACTGATGAGCGCTTTCCCAAGGCTCCTTGTTGCTGGCTCCCCGCGCCCTAGCCTGTTCTTGGGTGTCCGTGGTGTCCATTCAACAGCGGGATACCCTTCCCCCTGCTCCAGCGCGCCGCTTTGCCGCTTCGCCTCCCATGTGGCTTCCGCGGCCTCTACGATCTCCGGAGTGATGATATCGTCTTCCGCGGAAGAACTCATCTCTCTGAGAAACTGGTCCTCTTCGTCCTGCATGCCATCAAGGTCTCGCTTCCCGATCGGATCTCCCTTGACGTACGCGTACAGGTTGGCGTCTGTGGCACCCGGCTGCGTCATCCCCAAAGGATCAGCCGCCGTCCACCTTCCCAGCCAGGGCGCGTAGTACCGCGCGCCGTGGTAGTACAACCCTGTCTCCTCGTCTTTCTCTTTGCCTGTGTTGGGGGTGCCCCCATCCGAGCGCCTGGAGGCGCTCGCTTCCCCCTCGTTCTGTCCTCGAGCACGCCGCGAATTTACTCGGCGCACGTCATCGCGTGCTCTGCGGGCAGCCGGGGGAAGGGGTTCGAGACCGCGTGGCGCCTTTCGGGACGTACGGGAGTGGCCGGCGTCGCGTCAGTTCCGTGCAATGTCAGTTGGACTCACTCCCGCACCAATCGACTACAGGTAGCGCCTCTCCCACGTCGCTGTTGCGCGCGCCTCGCTCACGCTCGTCTTCATAGCCGAGGACTCCAGCGTTGCCATCTCCCCAACACTTCACCTTGCCAACTGAGCTCAGCGCGCACAGGTGCGAGTGCCCGACAGCGACGTCTACGACTGGGAACTCCCCCAGTCGCACGAACGGAAGCGCCGCTCCCATCTCTTTGTTTCGCTCACCCCGATTGTGGGTATCGCCCACCCCGAGTGTCCCATGCCGATTGCTCCCCCAACACTTCAGATGCCCACCTGCAAGAATCGAACAGCCAACGAACCCGCCGGCGTGGACACTCATCACTTTCGTACCGCCAGCATCGAGTTCCACAGGGCGCAGTGAGTTGCCCAGCTCGTTAGGTTCATCCCCAATGACCTCTTTCGTGCCGATTCCGAGGGAGCCAAACAGGTTTGCACCCCAGCATCGAATCGTCCCGTCGTCGAGCAACGCACAAGAGTGCTGATGTCCGAGTGCTAGGCCGAGCGAGGAACGAGCAGAACCCAAGTCAACAAAACCGAGATTGTCGCCCATCTCGCCGGGATTGTCACCCCGACTGTTCTTGTCACCCAAGCCGAGCTCACCTGTATCGTTGGCGCCCCAACACTTGACTTTCCCATCGGTCAGGAGCGCGCACGAGTGTGCCCCGCCGACGGAAAGTTGCTCGACGCGAATGTCGCGCCCCAGGTCTACGAAGGGAAGTTGGTCACCCATCTCCCCGGGGTTGTTTCCGAGGACAAGCCATTCGTCGCCTTGGTCCCCCTGGCCGAGCTGCCCAAATTCGTTTGTGCCCCAACACTTCACGCGCCCATCTGTCAGCAACGCGCAAACGTGAGATGTCCCCACGTGCACACTTTTCGCCCGCAGTCCCGTTCCCAAGTCGACCCGCTGGTAGCAGGCGTCGCTTCGCGCGCTCGCATCGTCCTCGATGTTCTGAAGTGCCTCGCGACCCAACATTCCAAGAGCGTTGACTCCCCAACACCCGACGCTGCCATCCTCCGTCGTCACGCAGCTGACTTCATCGCCAACGGAGACCTGAATGGCCCGTCGTCCTTGAGTGTCGACGCGCCAGTGCTTTGCTGACCCCGGCGTCGGCTGGTTGTTGGAGCAAAGTGACGTGTTCTCTTCGTGTCCCCAGCACACGACGCTCCCACTGGCGATGACCACGCACGTCCCGAAGGCACCAGCCGCGATCGCCTTCGCTCGGGCATCATCAGCGGAGCAAGCTTGTTGCTGGCTCGCCAACGGCTTCGGGATTTCGAAGGTCGACTCGCCGGTTCTGGCATTTCGGTTCTGCCCTGACTCCGGCGCCTTGGCGCCCGGTTCGTCAGCACTGGTCGCCGGCGCAGCAGCTCCCCCCACAGTGCATTCGAGGGCGAATGCACCTACCAGACTCACCCAGAGGCGAATAGTGGGCGTCGGCGTGCGCATACCGTGCTCAATCTCCAAGTCGGGCCGCAACCCGTCGAAAGATACTTCGGGCACCGGAGCTGTCAAGGTGGAGCCGCTCTGTCAGGGTATTGTTGGTTAAGTCGATTGCGAATGGCGCGTGCATACCCTGCAGCCGCTTTCCTCTTCTCAGCCTCGGTGGCTTTCCGTCCATTTGCTCCCCCAGCCGTGTAGTATCCGCCTTCAAGAAGCCTTCTCGCGTAGTACTCGGAATAGTCTTTCAAGGTGACCGTCTCGCCCTTGGCTTCCCGTTCCGCGATGTAGGCTTGCGTGGTTTGAGCGGCACCTCCCGCCTTGGTCGGGTCCGCGATAGCTGTATCGTGCACGTATCCTTCGATGCCTTCCTCGACAGAGTCATAGGCGGCAAAGCGGGAGAGGTTGCTGGCAGAACGAGCGAACTTGACTACGTAGGGCGGTGGACCTTCAGGGTTGGTCAGTCGGGCCTTCGAGTTTCGTGCTACAAGAGCATCAGCGGCCTTGCGGGTCCTCAGTTCTTCGGAGCCACCGCCAACGTAGACGTGGGGTCGATTCGTCGAGGCGCGCACGCCGCCCGGGTTGAAATTGAAGTAGCTGCGACCAGCGTCTGTCTCTTGGGTTGACTGGGCTACGACCAGCTCGATGATGCGCTCGTCAGTCACCCCGACTTTCGCGAGTTCGTCTCGCACGGCGCCTTCGATCAGGTCACGGTAGTTCTCATTGCCAATGCCTCCTGCTTTCCGATGCTCTGGAAAGTTGTTGTACAGACTTCGTTCATCTGGGTCGGTTGTGAGCCTGTTATTGCTGCGAGACTCCGCGACTGGCGTCGGTCCTGCATATTCCCGTCGTATTGGGCCTTCTGACCATTGCACGCCGTAGTCCGGCTCAACATTCGCAAAGGCTCCTGATTCGAGCTTGGCTTCCCAGAAGCGTTCGGCTGCAGCGACCACCTCCTCCGTGATCACGCCATCATCAACCCAGTCCTCACTCTGCGTGCCCCCGGGATCGGACAACCTCACCGGCTTGTTCCGCGCATACCGATACAGATTCAGCCCATCGACGGTGCCCAAAGGATCAGCCGCCGTCCACCTTCCCAACCAGGGCGCGTAGTACCGCGCGCCGTGGTAGTACAGCCCTGTCTCATCGTCTTTCTCTTTGCCTGTGTAACGGTAGCGTTTGGAGGATACGCCAAGGGAGCCGTTCGCGGTGTGAAAAGCGGTCGAGCCGAAGGGGTGGTATTCCTCGTAGCTGATCACCGCTGAGGTGCGGTCGAGTTCGAGCATCGAGGAGCCGAGGTGGTTGTCCAGCTGGAAGCGCCACTCGTGTTGGTCGATCGTGCCGGGGCCGCCTGTGGTGTCGATGGTCTTGGTTTCGACCATCGCTACGCGGCGTGCGTCGTCGGAAATATGCAGCGTCTCTCGTTCGAGCTGGATCGGGCCCGTCAGCGAGCCAGTGGTGTGCTCCCTGTATATCTCGAAGGCGCCGAGGTAGATGCGTTCGTCGACGCGACCGCTATGCACGTAGACCTTGCGCACCCGCTGCCCTGCCGCATCGTAGGTGAAATAGACGTCGCCACCGCCAATGAGATTGGCATGCCGCATGCGGTCCGCGTAGTCCCACTCGATGTCACTCAGGTGCGGCATGGCCGTCATCGAACCGTGGGCACCTGCGTTGTTGATCCCCGTGTCTGAGTAGGCATAGTCGATGAACTGACTCGAGTTACCAGGGACCGACGTGCGTAGCAGGCGATTGCTGTCCGTCGCGTATTGGTAGTTCCGAGTCCATCCCGCGCCGTTCGCATTGTGCACCATCTGCTGAATGTTGCCGACGGCGTCGTAGCTGTAGCTTTCAGTGTAGGCGATGAGGCGGCCAACGACGTCATTGACGTGAGGAACCGCACCCTTTGGCGGATCATCCGGAATGGCCTGCTGGCCCGGGTGCTCGCGTCCGCGCGCCTCTGACAGCCGGTAGATTGCATCGTAGACGTACTGACCGTCAGCTTGGATTGGTTGATTCGTGAAGATCGGAGAGAAGTCGGCTCGGTCACGCTGGTCGACTACGTTGCCAACGGGGTCGTACGTGTAGCTCAGGTCTTGAAACTTCAGGGTCTCGGCAGCGTTGGTGGTCAGGACCTCTACCACGCGGAAGGTGAGCGGATCGTAGCTCAGCTGAGTTTTCGTCCCGTTGGCGTACTCGACCAGCGTGCGCTGTCCGCGAGCGTTGTAGTCGATGTTGGTGACCACCAGCTCTTCAGGCCCACCCTTCACGCTGGCGTGAAGCGCTTGCAATAGACTAGCTTCACTGTACTCGGGCCGCGTCGTGCTGTCGTCTGGCCCGGTTTGCAGCGTCACACGATTCAACGCGTCGAACTCGGCGTGGTTGGGGTAGCTCTGAAGTTCCAACTGCGCAGACGCAGCCGCCTCGATGGCCGTGATGTCGCTTAGCCCCCCCAACGCGCTCCAATTTGTGGTCACCTGGAATCCCGTCGTCAGGCGACGGTTGGTGTCCATCAGGTTGCCTTTGAAATCGAACTGAGTGCTCGTGACGACGCCCGCACCATCGTACACTTGATAGGCACGCCCCCGAAGGTTTCCTGCCATGGCAGCGGGGTGAACCTCGCCATAGACCGTCTTCTGCACGAGTTGCTCGGGATTGGCCCCCTGGGCCACAAACACCTCCGCTGGCCGTCGCAGTGCATCGTATGCCGTGCGAAAACTCTGTTGGCGCCCATCCCATGCCCGGACGGGAGCATTGACTACATCGGGTAGGGTCAGTCGTTTGCCGGCGTCGGGTGAATCGATTCGGATGCGTCGGCCCCGCACGTCGAAGGCCTGAGTCAATGTGGTGATCCCGCGGGCATCGATCATCGCGGTGACGTTGCCCTCGACATCGAGCACCGAGCGCGTCTCGTATCTACCTTCGGCAGCGTTGTCGGCCACCGCCAAGAACGGACGCCCCAGGCTATCGAGATGAGTGACGCTCGGCGTGTTGAGATGCGCGAGGGTCAGTTGAGCCGCCCGCTGGTCTTCGGCCGGCGCGCTTGGGTCGAGCCGCGCCGCAAGCCAAGGTGTGTCAGCGCCACTCTGATCGCGCACCGAGTCGTTTGGATCGAAGGCACTTTGAAACCAGTTGTCGAACTCGACACGTGACTCGCTGCCGTCCGGGTTCTGGGAGCGAATCAGTCGTCCGAGTGGATCGTAATGCAGGATGGGCGTGACGCCGAACTGCACCAGGTCGTCTTCCGTCTCGAAGCCATCCGTGCTGCTGAAGAATGGTTCGTACTGTTTGATGGGGTTGCCCTTGTTGTCGAAGATGACCCGGCCCGTGCCCACCCAACGCGGCGAAACGACGCCCTGAATCGGCGTGCCATCGGGATTGCGCTGCAGACTGCCGTCGGGCTCCCTCAACGGTGCCAGCCCCGGCTCGGCCTGGACCTTACGCAGCACCTCGCGACCGAAACCATCAGAGAACGATACACTTTCCAGAAACCGGGTGTTGCTCGGGCCGTGCTCTTCGCGGGCGAAAGTGCGCACGTGAACTGGCGTGCCGTCGGCTTGGAAGGTGTCGAGAAAGTACTCGAAGCGCTGAGTGGGATCTTGCAGGGTGTCACCAAGGGCTTCGCTCACTTTGCCCAGCACTGCCATACGCTCGACCCGCTGAAGAACATCGTAGGCCAACTGCACACGATTGCCGTTGGGATCGGTTCTTTCCCACGGGCGCAATACCCGGTAGTCGTTCTGCGCCAGCACGACGTTCTGCAACGGATCTTCCGTGCGCACGACGAGCAAGTCGTGAACGTCGAAGTCGACCGAGAAGCGAGCTCCAAACGGGTCCACCGATTCGACGGCTTGGTAGAAGCGAGCGGGGTCGTAGATCGCCCGGCCCGAGTGACTCCAATAGTTGCCGGCGTCCAGCCGATAGCCGCCATCTCCCGTCAGCGTGGCCTGGGCCGGCCGCCCCTCGAGTGGACCACTCAACAGGCCTGGCGTGAAAGCCAGCGCTTCAGCCCGGCGCAACAAAGCGCGTTGCCCTATCTGCCCCAGCGGCAGCGTTCCCGAGCTCTCGTCTTCCGTAAGATTGTCATCGTAGAAGAACCGACGCTGGTGTTCGACGAGGCGGCGTTCCAGGACGCCAGGTGACGCTACCGCTTCGAAGGGGATTTCGCTCGCAGCACCGAAGGCGGTCTCGACTTGATCGCCGGTGTACGGAGTCTGCGGGTTGGGCGTGGACAGACCTGTGATTTCCCAAACCTGCGCCTCGTAGTTGACGCTGTGACGATAGGTCTCAGCGTCGATTTGCTCTGCAAACTTCGACTCGTTGTAGGTCGCCCATAGACGGCCTTGTTCACTCAAGTCCGGAATTCCTGCGCCCGGGTTCGGCGTCGGCACGTTACGACGTGGGTAGGCGATGGATGCCGACTTCAGGACGTTGCCGTGAGTATCGACCTCGATCACCAGGTCCTGCGTCGTCCGTGGATCCTGGGGGTTGCGCTCGTAGTTGAGTGTGATGGCGTTCTGAGGGTGCACGAAAAAGACGCCGTTGACCTTGCCCCGCGCCGCCTGCTCACGCCTCACGACGAAGCTCGCTTCGGTTACGGCGTAAGGAAAGCTGGCCTCGGGCGCGTCGTCGTCCGCGTAAATCTCTTGGCGCAAGACGCGACCGCGCAGGGCGCGAGTCGCCTCGCGCTGCTCGCTCGGCCGCAGACCTGTCGGTAGAATCGTATCTGGCAACAAGGGAGCATCCGGGTCATCCGCGAAGTACTCTTTGGCGAGTTCCCTCTCCAAACGTTCCTTCCCCAGGAAGGCTCCAGTGTGAAACCACGTCTTGGTGTGGATCGGGGGAAGGTTGCGTTCGGGCGCTGGTGCATCCGGAAAGAGTCCGGCGCCCTGTTGGGCCCCGACGACCTCCGCGTCAAACTGCTCGACCATCGCGAACCCGCGGAACTCCTGCTCGATGCCGTCATGATAACCGTGGTGGTACGCGTAGCGTTGCAGGAGGCGCGTCTGGCCCACGTGGTCGAAGTGCTCGACTCTTTCGACGACGTGCACCGGGAACGGCAAGCGAGTGAGCCAAGGCCGCCCATTGGCCTGGTCTTCCAGGTAGAAGTGAACGGAGGAGCGGTGAGTCATGCGCGTCTCAGCGCCGAGGTTGTTCTTGATGCCGCGCAAGAGGTGCGGCTTGATCCCGCCCATCAGATCCACGTAGCCGATGGGCTGCGCGCCTTCCCGCCACGGTGACGACCACACCAACGTTGCCGTGCCGTTCCCAAACAGGTCGGTGAACGTCACTCGGGAAGCCAAGTCCAGGCTCGGCAGATCGGTGACGTACTGTGCCGGCCCCAATGCATTTCCTGCTTGATTGAGCCAGATGGTGATCCCAGTGCGTCCGACGTAGGCGACATCGGACGTGCCCGAGCCGTCGATGTCGGCAAACCGAACGCGGGCAGGGTCGAAGCTGTCTGGCTCAGCGAAGTTGGGACTATCGGCCAGTGTTATCTTCTTACCGAAACGTCCATAGCCCAGATTTGGCCAATAACACACCTCCCCGTTGCGAACCCGAACGATGTCCATCAGGCCATCCCCACTCATGTCCGTGAGCTGGATGGTTTCTGCCGTATTCTGGAAGACGACCTTCGGCCCTCTGCCTTCGTCATTTGCCTTGCTGAGCGTCTCTGGCGCGGCGTAACCGTCTCTGCCCAGTGAACGGTACCAAACGAAGCAGTCATGCTCACTGATCAGTACGTCTGCACGACCATCACCGTCCAGATCGACGAATCTCAGATTGGGGTCGTTCCAGTCCAAGTTCGGAGCGGCGGGAAGAGCATGAAACGTCGCCCAGGTGCCTTCGTCCGTGCGCGGCGTCGTACCCACCCCGTCGGCGGAGAACGCAACGAGCTCCAACCGACTATCGCCATCGAGGTCCGTCAGTTGCAGCCTGCCGGACGCCAGCTCGGCGCCGCTTGGCGCTTCCCTCAGCGCAAGCGGTGCACCCAATTCACCCGCACCGCGATTGGCCTTGAAGAACATCGCGCCTTGCGTCGAGAGCACCACCCCAGGAATGCCTTCACCGTTGAGATCAGCCCATTGCGCCTTCGCCCCATCGATGCCGCCTGAAATCCCAGCCAGGCTCTCCTCGGACAGGAACCGAAGTTCGGTATTCAGCCCGGCCGATGTGTAGTCGAACTCGAGAGGCGGCAACGGCTCGGTGGCGTAGGTCCCGTCGGACTGCCGTGCGTAGCCGACTTGGGTGATCGCCCTCAACTTCGTCACTACTGACGAATCCGCATAATCCAACACGGTGCTCCACACGAGGTCAGGTTCAGGGCCCAACTCGGGGAATTCGTGAAACATCAAAAATCGACGGCAAAGCCGGTACGTCCGAACTTCGAAGCCAGAACGATGACTCGAGAACGGATCGTCTCGAAGTGTCCAACTGCTGTCTGGAGTGGGCGTTGGGATGGGATCCTGATGGTCGCCGTAGTCGAGCACCACCTGAAACATGAAGTCCCCAGCGACGCTCGGCGTGCGGTTACCGTAGCGGATGCGCTTGAGATAGCGCTGGGCAGTCGCGGTGAACGACGGGCTTGCGCTCGAGGTCCACTCGAAGCGGGCTCGCTCTGCGGGGTGATGGGGGTCCACGCCCGCACCATCTTCGGCGACGTAGTCGAACAGAGTGACGTTACCGCGGTCATCGCGAGTCTCTTCCAACAGCCAGGAGAAGACGCGCTCGGGCCGCGCGGGATCGGCCACGCGCGTAGCTGGGCCCCGGCCGTACACGCGCATGATGTTGTCGCTGCTGGTCACTCTCCAGTGGACGTCCGCCGTCGACAGCTCGGTCCAGCGCTCGATTCTAGAAAACCCAGCTTCGACCCGAGGGCGATAGCGACGCACGAGATAGGCGCCGCTGGAGTCGAGCGCCTCGTCGATCTGCTGATTGGCGTCGAGCGCGGGAACCAAGTCTTCCGCGCCAGCGAGCACGAACACATCGGACTCTTCGGCATCGACATAGCGAGGTAGCCCCTTTTCGGTCCGCCGACTGATGGACGGCGGGGACAACGCCCACCCTACGCCGTAGGCACCGTTGCCGGCGCCAGCGCTATACGACAGAGCGAGGTCCGGCCCGAAACCGCCACGCCCCGGGGAAACGCCGATAGGTACTGACAGGTTTACGGCGCCCGTCGCCGCATTGACAGCGAGCTTCTCCCCGATCCCACGCAGGGCTCCCCCCCCACGGGGCAACGATACCGAAGGTAGTAGTGCGCCAGCATCTGTGCCATCGCCTTCGACCGCCGGAGCACGTCGAGTGTTTGCGGGTTCCGGCGCCTGGGTGCGCTCGTCCTCGACGCCGACTCTGACGCCGCCCGCGGCGCGACTCGGACCGGAATCGCCCGCCGAGGAGTTCCCGAGTCCACCTCGTCCTCCACCGAAGCCAACTCTGTTCCTGTCCCCAGATCCAACGGTCATGTCACGGCGCCCTCGAGTCGATTAATAAACCAACACAGCCCGTTCCGCATCATCTGAAGCGCACGAAAGCTGCTCGTGACGTCCAGCTGGCTAGTCTAAACGTTCGAGCTCCCTTGTTCAGTAGCCGTCGCACTTTCTCCTAAGCGTCGCGCTTACAGTGAACCAGGGGTGTAATCTTCGGTAGTCACCCTCCTCGTCGTGACGTCATCACTCCGCAACACTTCCCACCACGTGCTCCACCAGTTTGCACGTCGGGGAGGGGGATCAAATGCGTCACATTGCTGTTGCACGCTAACAGTCGACTTCTGCTGGTACTCGACATGTGTCTTCCACCGGCCCTAATATGTGCCCGACTGAGGGGCTCCAAGGGGGAGTCCAGTAGACCGCGGAGCGTCCACCGATGCCGAACCAAACCGAACTGCAATTCACCGGCAACGGGTTAATACGCGTGGTGAGCCGCACGGCCACGCAACAACAAGTCCAGATCAGTAACGCACAGACCATCGGCACGCTCGCAGGAGAAGTCGGCTCAACGTTCACCGTGGTCGCCTACCCTGGCGAACCATGGACCCTTCGCGCAGAACACATTCCGGATGGCGGTGGTCCGTGGACGACGAGTCTGCATCGGTTGGGTGGCACGACGACCATTGGTGGCGTTCCGATCCAGATCGTCGAGATCGAGCGCAGCATCTCCCCGGGTGAGACGCCGGACTATCAGGACCTGGTCCTCCATGTCGAAAACGCCCAACCCGTGACAGGTGAACCCCCACCGGAGCCCGAGCCCGAGCCGCCCGCTGGAACGTTTCCTGTCGTGGTTTCCGTCACGACGACGCAGTTCGACACCGAGGGGACGACCAAGCTCGTCAACATTCCGGCGGTCAACGCGGGCGACCGCCTCGTCGTCCTCCTCACCACGGACGGGCAGGCCACCGTAACTCCTGGAACCGGGTTTACCCAACTCGATAGCGTCGCCAACGGCACGGAAGTCAGGCACGGCATCTATTACCGGGATGTCAGCACGGCTGCCGGTGCGAGCACAGTGGACTTCCCGACGTCCGCCAGCGAACAAGGAGCGGCGCAGGTCTATCGCATACAGGCGGGTACCTTCGACCCCGCTCCGCCCGAGCTGGGGGTTGCCGCATTGGGTTCCGGCTCGGACCCTACTGAACCCAATCCCCCGAACTTGCAGTTCTCTTGGGGCGCCGCTGCAACGCTGGTGATTGCGGCAGCCGGGACAGATCGTGGCGATCAATCGCCGAGTCCGGACTACCCCAGCAACTACACCAACGGCGCGCGTACGCAATCAGGCAACAGCATCGGCCTAGTGACCCAGCACTCGGCCCAGCGACAGGTGATCACCGTTGCTGAAGACCCAGGTCCGTTCAAGCTGTGGGGCAGCAACGAGGGCTGGGTCGCGCAGACAATCGCTTTGAAGGGTGGCTCGGGCGAGCCAGAGCCGGAGCCCGGGGATCCCCTCGAGTTCTCCGGCAACGCGAAGGTGGTTGTGCACTCGAGCAGCGCAGTCGGAGCGAACCAGGTGCTCATCGAAGGTGCGGCCGTTGGGGGCACGCTGGCGGTCGTACCGGGCAACTCCCTCAACGTCGTGGGCAATGCCACGGGCGTCTGGACGCTGCGTCTGCAAGTCGACAACATGGGTGCGTGGGTTGACCGCGTGCTCGAGCTGGGCGAACTCGTGCAAGACGAGTACTTCGCAATCCAGTTCCTGAAAACACCCTCGGGTGACGTCGTGCTCCGCGTGGAGCGCGCCCTGGTTCAGCCACAGGCGGAAGGGGACTTGATCGTCCAGGGCCGCATCACGTGGTCGACTGGAGCGCCCTACGTCGGTCTTGTGCGCGCTTTCGACAAGGACCTGAGGGTGGATCAGTTGCTAGGCGAAGCAAACGCCGACCTGACCGGCTACTACTCCATCACCTACCAAAGCCCGCTCTTCGTCGGCTCGGACTTCGGCACCGCCGACGTGTTCGTCAGAGCGATCGAGCCGGACACGGAGGATCCAGCGAACGACGTCGTGCTCGGCGAATCGTTCGTCATCTTCAACGCCCCCAACGACGTCACCATCAACCTAGTGCTCGATGGGGTTCCAAAGACGCTGCTGTCCGAGTTCGAGATTCTCGAACAACGGCTCAGCCTCGTTCTCGACGGCGCCGCACCGCACGAAATCAACAATCAGGATGACATCAACTTCCTGCAACGTGAAACGGGCTTTTCCTTCGACCGGGTTCGGTACTATGCGGTCGCGAGCGACTACAGCGAGCAGCTGGGCGATGTCCCGTCCTCGGTCTTTTATGGTCTGTTTCGACAGGGGATTACGGAAGCACTCACGGCACTCCTGATCGAGTCGGAAGAGCGCTTGCGAGAAAGCCTCGAGGCAGCCGACAGCGCGAACATCATCTCCATCCCCCGCACCGGCCAGACGCTGGACGAGTTGATCGCGGCACTGCTGGCGCACCGAATCTCCAACAGCGTCAGCAACGCGTCGGACCTGTTGCAGACGGGCACTTTGAACCTCCCCACGGAACAGATCACCGAGCTGGTACAGCTGCAATCGGGCTTCGAGGGCACGACGGCGGAGTTCTGGGAAGCACTGCGGAACGAGCCCAACTTCTCGACACCAGGTTTGGTCGAAGACATCCAAGCCGGCGTGCAATCCTACATGCTCTCAGACGGCAACATCCCATTGGCACAAGCCATACAGGCGTTGCGCCCCAGCGGCGCTTCGGACATGAGTGCGCTGCTCGATGTGTCACTGGACCAGTGGATCGACATCGTCGAGGCGAGTTTGGATGCCGGCGGTGAGCTTCCACAAGGATTGGCAGGCGACACCGAGGAAGACGCAGTAACCAACTACGCTCGTGGGTTGCGCCTCGCCGTGGAAGGTGCCTTCACGACTCGTGTCTTGTCGGGAAACCTCAACGCGCCGTCGCCCATCGACATGCAGGTCGTCGTGACATTCTTGCAGGCCAACGACATCGACCCAACCCTGCCGCTCCCGCCGACCGACAGCCTCGACTTGACACCCTTCGAACAGAGCGGAACACCAGAGGAACAGGAGGAGGCAAAGCAGGAAGCGCTGGAAACCATGCGCCAACTGCGCTCCGAGTTGACAGCATTTCGGATCGACCCATCACTGTTTGCCGATCCGAGTGTCACGGACGTGCGAACGCACATCCTGTTTCAAGGGGCGTCCTTCCAGAACGAAGCGCGCTCCCAGATCGCAACGTTCTTGAACAACGCCAGCACGCTGGACTTGGTCACCACTCGTGTCGGTGACTTCCTCGGTGCACTCACGCCCTCGGAGTACGCGGCGGTATTCACTGGTATAGACACCAACCAACAGACGCGCGTGATCGAGGACGCGAAGGCGTTGCAGCGCATCTACGCGGTTGCGCCGAAGTTGGAGCAGGCTCAACGGCTTCTTGGCGCGGGGTTCCGTTCTGCGGAGTCGATAGCTCGCGTCGGCGTCGAGACCTTCGTGCGCAATCATGGAGCCGCACTCGGCAACGAGACGGTTGCGCGAGCCATACATCGCACAGCTCTCCGGCAGGTCACATTCGCTGGAGCACTGTTTGCTCAGGCCGCCCGCATCCTCAACGACTGGTATCCACGGGTTCTCGGTGGCGGACAGACGGCGCAAGCATTGAAGCAACTGCCCGAATGGGCCAACCTCTTTGGCCCAGCAGAAACGGTGCTGTGCCCGCATTGCCGCTCGGTGCTCAGCCCGGCGGCGTACTTGGTGGACGTGCTGCACTTCATCCAAACTGCGGACTCGCCCCCCGGCACCACTCCGCCGTTCTCTGCGCTTCTCAAGCGGCGCCCAGACCTGATCCTCATCCCACTATCGTGTGAACATACCGACACGCTGATTTCACACAGTCAGCTCACGGTCGAGATCTTGGAGGCTTTCGTTGCGCGCGGAAGCTGGCCCAATACGGGGGAAACCCCCTGGATCAACCCGAACACGGGAACGGCGAACTGGGACAGCGTCCGTTCGGAAGCCTACACCAAGCTGGCTTCCGCCCCGTTCCCCCTTGACCTTCCATTCTCGAAGGGGCGGCTCTACGAGCACGTCTACTTGGAGAAGCTGGGGCTGAGTCGCGCGGAGTGGCTGCGGCTGTTCTCTCCGGCCAATGCAAGCGATGCTCAGCTTAGGGCCTGGCTGCGACTGTGGACCGATGGCAGCACGGATTCATTCGCTTTCGTCTTCAACGGGGACACCGACACCACAGCTGCGCGCTGGGGGCTCAACGCACAAGACAGCTTCCCTGCTGATTTGCAGAACGTGGCGATATTCCTCCGCCAAACGGGACTGTCCTTCGTACAGCTGAAGCAGCTACTCGATCAACGATACGTCAATCCCAGCGGTGCGCTCAGCATCTTCGGCTCAGATCCGACGGACCTCGCGCAGAGCACCATCCCGGGTCTGGACGTCGCGGCACTGTCGAACGCAGAACGTTTTCTGCGAGTCTGGAAGGTCCTCTCTCGGTTGGACGACGGACGGACACTCTACGAGGTCGACGCGACGATCTCGGCGTTCGGCGGCCCCAACTACGCAGCAGACGTCCTGAACGAAGACTTCGGCATCCTGCTGTCGGGTGTCGACCAACTTCGGGCACGGCTCCAACTCGAGTGGCTCGAGGTGCTGGCGCTGTTGCTGCATCTCGACACGCGACGCCCTCTGGCCGTCAGCGCCGATGGGCGCCTGGAGCCTCAGCCATCCTTCTACGAGCGATTGTTCCAAAACCCACAAGTGGGCATCGATCCCGACTTCGCATTGACGGCTACCGGGGAAGTCTTCGGAACTGGCGCGTCGTTGGTCTCCAAGTTGCAGGTTCTTCAAGCCGCGCTCGAGATGACCGAGCCTGACGTCAGGCTGCTCATCTCTCACGTTGGGCTGGATGGCGCGAACCTGAGCTTCGCGAACTTGGCAGCGCTGTATGCTCGGTCGCTGTTGATCCGCGCTTTGCCGTTCAGCACCGAACAGTACATTGCATTGGTCGACATCTCGAGCTCCGACCCCCTAGCGCCGTCGGCCTTGCCCCACTTCAACGCCGTTCAGATCCGCTGGTCGTTGCTCACCTCCTTCGCCGCCCTCGCTGACACGGTAGGTGCCACGGGTTTCGATCCGATCGACTTGCGATTCATCTTGCGGCACGAACCCGCCGAGGGTGCGCGTCTTGCCGTTAGCGATGACGAAGTGGTCTCGACGCTCGAACGCTTGATCGCCATCGCCCGCGGGATCGAGGACGAGCTGACGGCGATCGAGCCGGACACGGGGGATGGCTTGCGGCGGCTACTCGAAGCGCAAGTGGAACTGGTTCGCTCGAACGCAATGGGCACCATTCCTGACAGCGGCCTGAGCGTAGGAGAGCTCGGCATCGAACTACTGGCCCTGGTCGATGACACTCTCGGAAATCCGACGCGCGCGCTGCAGCTGGTACAGACATACCTTCCGTTCCTCGGCGACGACAACCCCTTGTTGACCCCTCAGACGCCGCCACTGACACTGGAGGAGCGGCGCGCATTCACGGTCCGAGCCCTCGCGCACGACCGCTGGCGCGGAGCAGCCGTCGAAAGCCTAGGGGAGGCCCTCGACCTCGAAGCGACACTGGCCGAGGCGTTGCTCGAAGAGGTGCTGACAACTTCAGCCTCCTCCAGCGTGGGCTCGGCCCTCGGCGATGTCCTGGCCGTGCGCGGACTCACCAGGGACGGAAGCCCAGACGAGGCAGCGATTCGCGCCGCTTTCGCCACCAGCTACCGACGCGCGAAGAAGTCGGCGTTCTTGGTCAGCGGGTTCGACTTCTCGAGAGAGGAGCTGCTGCACCTGCACCAATACCGAGCGGACTGGTCGGACTTCGACTTCAACCTCCTGCCGCTGGCTCCGCAAACGAACGACCTGACGCGCGGCTGGTTCCGCTTGGCGAACTTGGTGAAGCTCGAGAGCTTGCTGCCGACCCCCCCTGAGTTTCGCAATCTGCTGGAGGTGTTCGATACGGCGAGAGCAGCGGGCACCAGTCTCACCACGCTGGCCACCGTCATCAGCGACATCACGGGTTGGCCGTTGGCCGACACACAATCCCTCGTTGGCTCACAAGGACGCACGGTTGCAGACTACACGAATGCCGACGAACTACTCATTCTGGAGCAGGCGATTCGCGCGGCGCGCATCGCGCGGGTTTCGGCCGCCACCCTGATCGAATGGGTGGGGCTGACGAACAACGCTCTGGGAGCGCCCCACATTCGCCAGGCCTTGCGCTCGCGGTTCGATACACCAACGTGGGATGTGCTCAAAGACGAGATCGACGACGAGTTGCTCAACGCGCAGCGCAAGGCATTGGTCTCGTACGTCTTGGGCGACCCGATGACCCGTCAGGCCGGCGTCGGCAACGTCAATCAACTGTACGAGTACCTACTGATTGACGTGGATCTGACGGCGAGCTGGCGTACGTCACGCATTCGGGAGGCCGGGGGCTCAGTGCAGCTCTTCGTCCAGCGAGTCCTTCTGAACCTCGAGCTGGGCGTATCGCCCGCTGCGCTCGACGCGGGGCGCTGGAAATGGATGAGTCGCTATCGCGTTTGGGAAGCGAACCGGAAGGTCTTCATCTATCCCGAGAACTACCTTCTGCCTGAACTGCGACGCGACAAGACAGAGCTCTTCCGCGAGTTGGAAGCCGAGCTGCAGCAAGGAGAAATCACGCCGCAGACCGTGGAGGCGGCGTATCGCAACTACCTCCGCAAGCTGGACGACATCGCGCGACTCGAGATCGTCACCCACACGTTCGAGCCGAGCGTGGGCAGAACTCATGTCGTCGGCCGCACCGCGGACGATCCGGCCGTCTACTACTACCGTCGCTTCGAGGGCGTGCGTTGGACGCCCTGGGAGCGGATGCCCCTCGAGATCCCGACGGATCACGTCGTTGCCCACATCTTCGACGAACGGCTGTTTATTTTCTGGGCTGAGTTCACGGAAAAGAGCGAGGAAGCCGACCAGGGTCAACGCACCGAAGGGGGAGACACGCACACACGGCGTGTGTGGTCGGTGCGGATCGGTTGGTCGGAGTACAGAGATGGCAAGTGGGCGCCCAAGCGACTGTCCACGGACGACAAGGGTCCCGGGTTCGCCCCGACTCTCACGGGCAGCCTGCGCATTCCAGAGAGCTTCTCCAACCCGAACTACACGGCGGATCTGTCACGCTACCGCTTGGTGGTCAACATGGAGCCTTTCTCCTTCACCGCCAGCCCACTCAAGAACGCGCGCAACGCCGCCGCGTCGGGTATGGCCGCTCAGGTTACTGGTCGGATGTCGGTCAAGTTGGTGATCGACACCGGCACACCCGAAGAGAGCTTGGTTCGCTTTCGGGAGATTGGCCGCTGGACAGTCACCCTGCCTGGAGCGGGTTTCAGGGCGCTGGCCACGAATCTCGACGTGCCACCGGTTGGTAAACCCACGGGCTGGTATGCACGCGAAGAGGATTGGGCGCTGCCAGACAATCTGGAGCTGCTACTCCCCATCCCGGCGGGCTCGACGTCCACAGGGGATCCAGTGTTCGGACAGCAAGTGGTCCTGAATCAGGCGTGCGGTGCCGCCACCTTGATGGCTGCAAACGTTCCACAACCCGTTTTTGGTCCCGATACCGCGCCATTCTTCTTCTCGGATCCGGACCGTGCATACTTCGTCACGATGAGAGAGCCTCAGCTCTCACCCTGGCAGTATCTCCAGTACTTCTATCCGCGCGCGTCGGAGTACCTCTACGACGCATCGATCCTGGATCTCGGGTTGCTCAACACGGGCAGTGTCCGCCCTGGATTACCAGCCAGCAGCAATTACTTCTACGGCAGTGGCTTGCTCAACGCGGTACCGCGCTTGGCCTACGGTGGCTACTGGATCGAGATGAGCGCCAGTGTCATCAACTTCCAGAAGCACTACCACCCTCACACGAATCCGATGCTGTCCCTACTCAACAGCGAAGGCGCCAACGGCGTGGCAGCCGTGTTGCGCGTCGAGAATCAGCTCACTTGGGATGACGGCGGCGGGCACTTCGTTCAGCTGTACGAGCCGACGAACCTCGTCGACCCGCTCTATCCACCGGAGAACATCGAGTTCACTCTCAACGGTGCCTACTCGGACTACAACTGGGAGATATTCTTCCACATTCCGATGTTCATCGCCGTTCGACTGACACAGGAGCAGCGCTTCGTCGAAGCGCGCGAGTGGTTTCACTACGTCTTCGACCCTACCACAGATGATGCCGCTCCGACGGATGAACAAGCAAGATTGAGGGTCTGGCAGTTTGCACCGTTCCGCGAACTGACGGAGGTCACTCGCGTTCAGGACCAGTTGCTCGCACTGGCAGACATCAACGGCCGTTCAGATTTGCGCGAATCTACTTTCGCGGAGATCGCCGACTGGCTGAGTCATCCCTTCGAGCCCCACCGCATCGCAAGACTGCGGATTGCCGCATACGAGAAGTGGGTGTTCATGCAGTACATCGAGAACCTGCTGGCCGAAGCCGACAGCTTGTTCGCGCGTGACTCCCGAGAAAGCATCGGGGAAGCGACCCAACTGTACGTGATGGCCTCCAACCTGTTGGGGGACCGACCCGAAACGATTCCCGACCCAACAGATCCACAGCCGCTGAACTACAGTCAGCTGGCAGCGAACCTGGACGAATTCAGCAACGCGCTGCGGGAGATAGAGAATCACCTCTCGATCTTGCCTCTGGGTCGCGGCGGCATTGCCTTCCCCCTGGCCCAGATCGAAGACGCCGCGCCCTCCATGGCACTGTCCCGCTCCCTCTATTTCTGCGTGCCAGGCAACGACAAGCTGACGGGGTTCTGGGACAGAGTGGACGATCGCCTGTTCAAGATCCGCAACGGCCTCGACATCAATGGGGTCGCTCGCAGCTTGCCGCTCTTCGAACCACCGATCGATCCACTGGCGCTGGTACGTGCAGTGGCCGGCGGGCTCGACATTGCCACTGCGGCGTCGGACCTCGCGTCTCCCTTGAGCCACTACCGGTTTTCGTTCCTGATGCCGAAGGCGTTGGAGTTGGTGAATGAGGTTCGCTCCTTCGGTTCGGCACTGCTATCAGCACTCGAAAAGCGAGATGCGGAGGGGCTGAGCAACCTCCGAGCCCGCCAGGAAACCGGCCTACTCAGCCTGGTTCGGCGAGTACGCGAGAAGCAGGTCGAGGAGGCCAAGGTCACATTGACCAGTCTGGAAAGGGCGCGTGAGGTGACCCAGTTCCGGCAGGACCACTACCGTAACTTGGAGCGCATCAATGCCAGGGAGCGGAACCATCTACTGCTGCTCGATGCGGCGTTGGGATTCCAGATCGCCTCGCAGTTTGCCGATCTGATCGCTTCAGGTGCGCACGCGGCCCCCACCTTCATCGCGGGCGGGGCAGGCTTCGCTGCTTCGCCGGTTGCACTCGCCAGCTATGGTGGGCAAAATGTCGCCAACGCGGCGCAGGCGGCCGGACGGGTCCTGCAGTTGCTGGCAACCATCAGCAGCCACTACGCGGCTCGCGCCAACGTGGTTGCCGGCTGGGAGCGGCGGGAGGAAGACTGGGACTTCCAAGCCGACTCCGCCGAGCGTGAACTCGCGCAGATCGACGAGCAGATAGAAGCCCAGAAGGTCCGCATCGAAATCGCCGAGCAAGAGCTCCGGAATCACGAACGGCAGCAGAAGGACGCGCAGGACGTCGAGAGCTTCTTGCGGGACAAATTCACCAATGAGGAACTCTATTCCTTCATGAGTGGCGAGGTATCCCGCCTCTACTTCGGCATCTATCAGCTCGCGTATCGCTTCGCCAAACAGACGGAGCGTGCCTACCGCTTCGAACGTGCTTTGACCACCTCCGACTTCATCTCCTTTGGAGCATGGGATAGCCTGAGAAAAGGGCTCCTTGCCGGTGAACGCCTGGCGTTGGACCTACGCCGACTCGACGTTGCCTACCTCGACCAGAACCGTCGGGAACTGGAGTTGACTCGAAACATCTCATTGCTCCAACTGAACCCACGCGCGCTGATTCTCCTGCGCGAGACCGGCAGCTGTACCTTCACGCTACCCGAGACATTGTTTGATCTGGACTATCCTGGGCACTACCTCAGGCGCATCAAGTCCGTGAGCCTCAGCATCCCGTGTGTCGTCGGACCGAACGAAGGCGTGCACGCGACACTGTCGCTCATCAGCAGCAAGATCCGATTCGAGCCGACCTTGCTCAACGGGGACTACGTCGAGCAGTCGGGCTCCGATCCCCGCTTCTTGGTCAACTTCACAGCCGTGCAAAGCATTGCGACCAGCAATGCTCAGGCCGATGCTGGTGTCTTCGAACTATCGCTGCGTGACGAGCGATTCCTGCCTTTCGAAGGTGCGGGCCTGGTCTCCACGTGGCAGATCGAAATGCCCCAAGCGACCAACGCCATCGACTTCGACACGATCGCCGACGTTGTCCTGCGCATCCAGTACACCTCGCGTGACGCCGGTGAGCCGCTTCGTTCGGAGGCGCTGGCAGCGGCGACGCTACCGGACGATGGCACTCTGGTCGGCGTGGCGGGCGGGCTATCAGCACCCGCACAACCGAACTTGACGCGCATGTTCAGCGTCCGCCAGGAATTCTCCGACAGCTGGCCGGGCTTCCTGCAAGACGTGGCGGGGAGTCATACACTCGCCTTCGCACTGGAGTCTGACCGCTTCCCCCTTCGTCACCGGCGAAGAGCCATCACTCCGAAGTCGTGGACGATCATCCTCAAGCCCCGCCCTGACCTTCTTGGCACTCTGGGAATCATCAGCACCACGCTGTCCGTGGACATGCCGAATGGCCTTGCAATCACCGGCGACATCACCGAAACGGCGGGCGTCTTGGCAGGGGTCCCACTGGTGACCCTCGATCTGGACACGGGTGCGCTGCAGCAACCGGGTCAAGTCTTCTCCATCGTGCTACCTCACATCGCGGCGCTATTTGCGCCAGGTGCGCTGGACGACATCCTGCTGGTTTGTCATTACGAGGTCAGCTGATGATGTCCACCAACAGCGCAGCCCCGACGGTCATCGCCATCTTGACCTGCGACCGGTCCAAAGGCTTCTATCTGCCCCAAACCGCGAAGCAGATCGATGCACAAGGTGGCCGCCAACTCACGCGTCGAGTTTACGTCGATGGCGAACAGGACGAAGCACGACGCATTTCGCGACGGCTGCGTCAGTCGGGCGTGCCCTCCGCCTGGGAGGTGATCCCGCTCGGACCACGAGCGGGCAGCACGGAGGCAATGCGTCGCCTGCTGGTGCACGCTTCGGAGACGAGCGCAGATCTCCTATTCTTCGAAGATGACCTGGCCTTCTGTCGCAACGCCGTGACACGCATGGTGCAGCAGAAGATCCCGCCGAGCGTCGGCATTCTGAGTTTCTTCGACATGAAAGAGGTCAACAAGGGAGCAGCACCGGGACTGTACCGGCGCCCACCGACGGGTGGTGATGGCATGGGCCTCTGGGGCGCACAAGCCCTGAAGTTCCCGGCTGAAATCGTTGCTTGGTTGGCAACGGAGGACTGGTATCGGCTGCGTTTCGGCACGACCCGGATGGCGAGTGACCAGTACATGGGAGCCCTCGTCGCACGGCACGAGAAGCGTAACCGCATGGCAGTTCACATTCCCAACCTGGTGCAACACATCGGACATTCGAGCGCCTGCTTCCCGGGACTCGGTCTCAAGACGTGGCGCAGAGCAACGAACTTCGCAGGGCGCGAGTTCGACGCGCTCGCGTTGCCCGAGATGGGTTGACGGCGGCGCGCGCAAGGCTTCCGCTGCCACGGCCCGTCGGGGACTAAGTGAGCGAGCGCGATTCTCGAACGGTTTTGTCGCGCCCCCGATGGGGCGAGGGCGCGACAAAACCTCCTCTACGTCGACTTCGCTCGACACATGTCGGTCTTCTTCGGGGGCTTCCCAGCCCCCGCCCCAGTGAACTGGGCCCCACCCCAAAAAGAGCGATCGAGAATCTCGCTCGCTCATTCAGCGCACACGCAGGGACACACGCCGAGTTCTCGAAGTGCGGGATGTGGGGGCCGGCCGCTCCTTCGTCGCGTAGAAGTCGAACATGCAGTGGCAGACCGGCGTTTCGCAGCGTACCGGGCGCGTGCGGAACTGGAAGTCTGCAACGTGTCCGATGGCACCACCCTGTTGGCACCAACCGCGAAAGACCCGCCCATCCACTCCGATGCAGATCTGATCGTGCCCGGCATGGCATTTCCATCCCCGCCAGTAGTTGCTCGCGCGGTTCAGGAAACTACCAGGGTCAACCCAATGGTCGTTCCCACTTTCATCCGTGATCCACAGGTCGTAACTACCGATGCCTTGCCGACCGGGCGGTGAGTGCACGAAGTTGTCCATCAGCGCCAATTGGGACGGAGTGTATGGGAAGCGGCGCGGATCGGGATGCTTGATATCGACCAGCAAGCGCTTCAACGTGACGCCGACTGGCAGCTCGTCACGCAATCGACGCGCTTGCTCCAACGCCTCGTCGAAACGGGATGGCAGCATCATGACGTTGACGTGAACGTAGGGGCGCGTGTGGCTCGACAGAAACTCCGCCACCCTGAAGAAATGCTCCGAGTCGACGAACTCCGTGTGAAAGCTCAGATTCACCTCATCGACCAGCTCACGATTGTGCACCCACCAACTCAACGGCATCGACCCGTTGGAGATCATCAGAACGTGGGTCCGCCGCTCGTACGACTTTATCTGCCTCAGCACGTTTGGGAGGGGTTTGAACGTTCCAGGTTCACCGCCGCTCAGCTCGACGTGTAGATCATTTTCTTTTCTGCGACAGTGGGCCAGCAGCCGCTCCACAAACCCACGTGCAACCTGCTGGGAAAGCGGCGGGACGCTGCCATCGTGTAGGATGTTCGGGCAGTAGCTGCAGCTGAAGTTGCAGCGATTGGTCACCGCCCAATTGACGGCGAAGGTCTGTTCACGAAAGCGGGAGAAGAAACGCACTGCGTTCCTGGCCAGCTCAGCGTTGCCGCGAGCAACCGTCTGCCGACGCGCCGGACTCATCGTCGAGCAGAGTACTATCTGCTCGGACCAAATAGAAGCCCGCCGGTGGCGCCGCTCACTCCGTCTGCCCGAAGTGCCGCATGGGAGATATGTTGAGTTCTCACCGCTGGCGTCTCGTAAATCTAGCGAGCCTGGATCTCGCCGTCGTAGGAAGGTGTGGAACAGCGGCCATCGCGATGAAGTATCACTTTGGCGGTGATGGGGCGGTTCGCTGGGATTGTTCTTCCTCGAAGAAGGTGACGCCCGCCAGCTGGCTCAGCAGACGAGCTGCAATCAGGCGATCGCCGGAGACGGCGTCTTCGCCGCCGCCATTGTCTGCGAGTTTCGTGGGCCTCTCGAGGCTTTCGGTCCCTGGTTCTATCGCCGGTTGTACTGAGAGACTGGTGTCCTCTACCTCGAGGCAGAAGCCACCGGTATTCGCGGGACAGGGATCGGATGCTTTTTCGACGACGTGACCCACCGTGTCTTCGGGCTGAAGGGCGATCGTTTTCAAGTGCTCTATCACTTCACGATGGGCAGCCCAGTCGAAGATCCACGGTTGCAGACCTATCCACCGTACGACCATTTGGAGCGCTGGGGAGTCAGACGAGCCCGCACGCGGGTCACGCAATGTGCGTTTCTGGCTCTCAAGCCCGCGCCCAAATGAACCCGCCGCCGTGCTATGGCCTGGAGCTATGTCATCGCCCCTCGTACAAAGGCACTCACCGCGCTTCTGGGGTGTCCTCACACTTGCCTTGCTGATGACGGGATGCCCGGGCACGAAGAAGAAGTCGCCGACCGCCACCGGCGTTTGCGTGAAGGTGTTCGCCCAATGCAAATTGCCCGACGGGCCTGTGGGAGTGTGCAATGAGGTACCGTGCGCTCCGGGCCAAACCGCCCCCTGTCTCGTGTGCGTTTCCCAGCACTGATTCTCCGCCGAGCACTGGCACTTTGGGCAGGCGAATCGTCGTCCAGGACGGCTACCGAGCCCCGCCAAACTCAGGGCACGCCGCGGGGAAGGGATTCGAACCCTCGACGTCAACCTTGGCAAGGTAGATGCGTCGCACGCAAACGCGAATGACGGCAAACGTCGAGATCCATCATCACTCGGTCTGAAGGCCACGGCGATGTGATGCCCACGCACCATGCAGAGACTTCGTCAGAGTGGTTCGCCGCGCGCGGTCCGGCCTCGGGTAGTGCGGCGCATGAACGATTGGCTTCAGCGCCCGAGGCCCAACGCGTCACGGGCAGACGGAGACTCCGCTGCGCAGAAGCCGAAGGGCACGAAGCGAGTCGCTGAAACAGTGACAGCCGGCAACCGAGCCGCGGCAATTCGGTGGAATGCCACCATCGTGCTAAAGCGGACGGGTGTACATCCCCCGACGTCTGAGCAAGTACGTCAAGGATTCCTCGGCGCTTTCGACCGCAGAGATCCGTGAAGCCTGGTGCCAGGGGAGGATCGTCTGGGTGCCGGGGCCCAACGCCTCGCCGAAGAGCAGCGTGCTGGGTGTCGATACGCTGATTTTCGAGGAGGACACCGTGCTCCTCGACGACGCTCCCATCACCCCGAGAACCGAGCACTTCACCGCAGTGCTCAACAAGCCGAAACGAACTCTGAGCGTCGCACGCGACCCGCGCGGAAAGGGGGACTTGAGTCCCTGGCTGAAACAAATGCCGAAAGGCACGTTCCCGGTTGGGCGTCTCGACCGCGACACGACCGGGCTACTGCTCTTCACCACGAGTGGCGATCTCGCCAACGCCGTGCTGCGCCCTGAGCGGCACACGAACAAACGCTACTGGCTGTGGCTCAACGAGAGCTTCGAGCAGGACGACCCGCGCGTATCAGCCATGCTCCGACAGGATGACGCCCGATACGACGGAGCCAAGGCAGTTCGAGTGGTTCGCCGTGACCCACACTTCACCGAACTCGAGCTGGTCCTCGACCAGGGCAAGCACCGGCAGATCCGCCGCATGTGTCGCGCGTTGGATCTGCGCCTGCTGCACCTGCACCGCACGGCAATAGGACCGCTGAGTGACGCCCGATTGGCCATCGGTCAATTTCGAACGCTGTGCGACAGTGAGCTCCGAGAGCTCTGGAACGCGACAGGGGGACACGCTGCTCTGGTCGAGGGCAAGATCCGCGGGCTGAGACGACGAGCGGAGGAGCTCCGTCGGAACGCGACGCCTGACGTGCGTCTCGAGCAGTGGTTGGCTGTGATGCGGATGACTCGTGCAACCGCGCTCAATCGAACTGGGTGAAGAACCGCCAAACCTCGGCCTTCGTCCAGGTGCGCGCGCCGTCGTCGCCGCCGCCATCCACCATGCCAGGGGTGTGCCCACCGTCGAACGCACACCACTCGACCGGATATCCCTCGGCGCAGCCTTGATAGGCCGTACAAGTGTACGTCAGACTGCCCGGGCTGGGCTCGGGTGGGTCTTGGGGGGTGCAGTCGTTGTTCGCCACGAACCTGTCTCGCATCGAGCGGCCCCCGGAAATGTTCAACGTACTGTCGCTCAGCCCATGGATCCCCATGTAGGCCACGGGCTCGTTGCCGCCCTCACACCCACTGAGCACGCCGCCCGAGTAGACGGCGACCGCGCGAAAGACGTCCGGGCGTGCGCACGCCAGCGCATAGCTCATTCCGCCGCCATAGCTGAAACCGAGTGCGAAGATCCGCCGCGTATCGACACAGAGATCATCCTTGATGAGCGCGAGCATTTCGTCGGTGAAGGCAAGGTCTTCGCCGCCCGAATTGGGCCAGCCGTTACCAATTCCCTGCGGAGCGACGAAGATCGTGCTGTCGCCCGCTTGCTCCCGAAGTCCGTAGTACGACCAGGCGGCTCCACTGGTGCCACCCCCGTCTACGTCTTGCATCGTGCCGCCGCGCCAGTGGTACGCGAAGACCAACCGATGCGGACTACTGTTGTCGTAGTTGTCCGGGATCCGAAGGATGTAGCTGCGGTTCTGGCCGCCGGCCTGAATAGTGCGCTCGCCGCTCGTCAGGGTCGGCGCGCGGCCGCACCCCGCGCTTTCCCGCATCGACTCGTCCGAGCCGGCACCGCCGCTCGGCTCTGAGGCAGCGCCGCCCTCGCCGCTCGGCTCTGAGGCGGTGCCGCCCTCGCCGTCCATGCCTGGCGTGCTACCGCCTTCGCCGTTCGGCTCCGAGGTGCTACCGCCTTCGCCGTTCGGCTCCGAGGTGCTACCGCCTTCGCCGCTTGCATCCGAGGTGCTGCCGCCCTCTCCGCTCGCACCAGGTGGACTGCCACCCAATCCTCCCCTCCCGCCGTCACCACCATTGCCGGCGATGTCAGTGCCTCCGTTTCCTTCTTGTCCTTCTTGCGCCGTTTCTCCCCCGGTCGTGTCCGCCGTCCCAGATCCGTTCGCGGGAATGGAAACCGCTGGACCGTTTGGACCCGACCCCATGGAGCCGGTCGCGCCCGCGCTCGGGATGCTGGCTGGCCCCGCCGTGCCCGGTGTCATCACCGAGCCAGAACCGCCCGGTCCGACGGAACCCACTGGGTTGACCGTGGCTGCGCCCGTGCCCTCGTCGGTCGGCATGCCATCGTCGGTCGAACAGGCGGCTAGGGCGAGCGTCAAGACCGAGACGAAGAGCGAGGATACGCAGCGTCGAGATTTCATCGTGTGAATCATGTGAGTCCTTCTTCAAGTACTCACGCTCCGGCTCGTGAGACCCTTCTGGAAAACCTGAGTTGCAGAACGGGTTTCGTAACTTCGGTCGGATTTTTCCACAGACCGTGCGTTGCGGCGCAGCCGCTGATGGGGATCGCGCGAGCTAGCGGATCCTCG
>JBNKHV010000099.1:0-135252 GCA_050290545.1 Polyangiaceae bacterium
CATGGTTGCGTGCGAGGCATAGGGCCAGCGCCCTCAGGGGCAAGACGTTAGCTCGCAGACGCCAGTGCTGAGGGACGGGTCGCGTTGGGACTGGAACTCGCCCGGCGCCGCAGCCGACGTAGCGCGGCGCAGAGGCGGTTCCGTAGAGTCTCAGTTGCAGTAGGGGGTCGTGGGCGCGTCGCAACTGAAGCTCAGAGGACATCTCGCACTGGCGCTGCAAGTGTAGCTGCACTTGTTCGGACTACCTCCGACGGTGCCACAGATGCCACCCTCGCCGTCACCGCAGTCCGAGTCATTGCCGCAGGAGACATCGTCCAGCAGGTCACGCACTGCCTCGCAGGTCACTGCGCCGGCGTTGCCGTTGGTCACGTCTCCGTTTTGGTCGATGCCGCAGTACGACTCTGATGCAACTCCGGAGAGACTCGGCGCTGAGAATGGCAACGTGTAGGGGCGCGAGCAGCTGGGGTTCTGCCGTGGCAGGCAGTAGCCGCCGGGTCGGGGGCTGCCCGCGAAGCTCATCGGCACGCAGCGCGTCGAGGCGTCGTTGCCGATACCGCCCTGCACGCACTCGCTGTCGGCGATGCAGCTCTCGCACAGGTTGCGGCTGCCGATGGCCGTCGAGGTACAGACGTTCGCGCTCGGGTTGCAGGAGTTGCCAGCGCAGGCCGATTCGTCTTCGACCGTGCACTGCACGCACTGGCCCGACTCGCAGACATTTCTGCCCGGGATGTGAGAACAGTCGTCGTTACGCTCGCACGGCGAGCAGGACAGGGTTGAGGGGTCACAGTAGGCGGCGTTTGCCGAGGTGCAATCCGTGTTCGCGGTGCACTCCTCGCAGCTGCCGGTGTCCAGATCACAGACGGGCAAGTCTTCGAAGCGGTCGCAATCGTCGTCGCCGCCGCAGCCGGCGCACGCCCCCGCACCGTTGCACACGGGCAGATCCGAGCTTTCGCAGTGGGTCGCTTCCGTGCACTCGACGCAGCCGTTGTCGACGCAGAAGGGCTGAGCTTCCGAGCAGTCATCCCCGGTCAAGCACTCGACACAGGTGTTTTCCTTCGGCACGGCGCCCTCGAGGCAGCGCGAGGCCGACGCCTGTACGCAACCGGCGTCTTCGTCCAACGAACAGGGGATGCACTGGTTGTTCTCGCAGATCGGCGCCCCGGTGGGGCAGTCTTCCCCGTCGATGCACTCGACGCAGCTGTTGTTGCTCGGCACGTCGCCGGCCATGCACCAAGGCGTCTCTTCCGGACAGCCGTAGTTGTCCGCGACCGAGCAGGGCACGCAAATGTCTTGCTGACACGCGGGGGTGTCGCCACCGCAGTCGTCGGGGGACACGCACTCGACGCAGGTGTTCGCGCTCACCGTGATGCCTGCTTTGCAGCGGGGGGTATTCCCGGTGCAGCCGAAGTCATCGACATCGAAGCATTCGACACAGCGGCCCGACGTCGGGTCACACACCGGCGTCGGCTCGTAGCAATCCACGTGGTTGTTCTCGGGCTTGCAGCACGTGGGGCAGTCGAAGTCGGTTTCGGCATCGCGGACCTGCGCGTCCCCCGCGTCCGCCTGTCCGCCGTCGAGCGGGGTGAACGGCGCGGTGGCGTCCATCCCGGAGTCGAGCGTATTCGTCGTCCCGGAGTCGACGATGTCCGTCTCCTCCAGATCCGTCTCTTCGGTCATCCCGAGCTCCGTCTCGATCGGATCGGGATCCGTGGGTTCTTCCGTTTCGATGTCCGTCGCTTCCGCCTCGGTTTCCGTGACTGACTCGGTCACGGCCTCCGTCTGCTCGGTCTCGTCGATGCCCGCTTCCGTCTCTTCGACGGGGTCGCAGGCGCCGTTGTCGCAGACGGAATCGGAATCGCAGGCACCAGCGAGCGCACCGAGTGCCGCCAGCCAGCAAAGTAGAGCTCGCGAGCGCTTGGGCTCAGAATTCGATACGAACATGGAAGGAGGCTCCGTTGGTTGAAGTGGCCAGCGATGGCTGAACGTTTTCCCAATATTGGGCAGTGAAGAGTCCACTCAGCAGGAACGTACCTGCCGCTGCGAGACTGAGTGAGGCCAGCGTTGCGTTACGTCGCTCATCCGCTCTGAGGCGTCCGAGCTCTTCGCAGCGCAGCGACGTCAAGTCGAAGCAGGGGGCAGGTGAACGGTTCTGCGCGAGAAAGGCATCCGCATCTTTCTTGGCGTCCAGGTGCGCGACCAGCGCGAGGCTGGAGACAGCAACGGACCCCAGAGCGGCACCATACAAGCCGTAGACGGTGAACAGCTTGCCCAGACTGGGATCTCCCGGGCTCGAGCCTGTGACGAAGACGCGAGATAGGCCGCTATGGGGTGACGCATTTTCGCGTTGCGAGGGTTCTCCCGCTTGCACCGAGCCCGCGTGCAGAAGGGAGGACAGGCTGCAGCTGGCGCACAAGAACACGGCGGCCCGGCGTCGCCCCCTGCGGGGCGGGGGTGCGCCTGGTAGGCGCCTGCTGACGCACCGACCCTCGACCGCCCATTGCCCACGTTTCAACACAGTCGCGGGTGTACCGGAGACCCAGAACCGTTTCAAGCAGGGCGCCGCGTAGGGTGACCACTCCGTAACGGGCGGACATCGATAACCCCGCCGAAGTCGGCGCGTTTGACCCTTTTCAGCTCAGCCTGTAGCGACCAGCTGCGACCCTCTTGCCGCAGCTGGTCAAGAGCCGGCGCCTCTACTTCTTGGAGATCAGCTGCATCAGCTTGCGCAGCTCAGAGACCGCATTGGGCTTGTTCTCGTACGTCTTCTGGCTCGTGTGGCAGGAGCTGCACTTGTACTTCTTGCCCTTGTCCTTGGCCTGCTGGACGAGTGATTTCATCATCGACTTGGCTCGAGGGATGCCGCCCTTCTCGCACGCCGATTTGACGCTTCCGAACTTGAAGCTCTTCGCGCGGCAGGGTTGATCGACCGTCTTTGGAGGTTCTTTCGGCGCCTCCTTGGGAGTGGGCGCCTTCGGAGCGGGCGGCTTGGCTCCCTCCGTCGGCTTCGGCTCCGACTTGGGGCTCTTGTCGACGACTGCGGTGTCGGAGCCAGACTTCGCTGGCTCCTTACCTATTTTGGGTCAGGGGCGTCCTTTCCATCAGCCTCGGCCGCCTCCGCGCCGTCCGCTCCTTCGTCTTCGGCTCCCGCGGAGCCTCCAGTGCCGGCGCCCTTCTCGTCGTCGTCGTCATCGTCGTCGTCGTCGTCATCGTCGTCGTCATCGTCGTCGTCATCGTCGTCGTCATCGTCGTCGTCATCGTCGTCGTCATCGTCGTCATCGTCTGCGTCAGCGAGCAGCCATGCTTTGAGCACAGCCTTCTCTTCGTCGCTGAGTGCGGCCGAAGGATGAAGCGGCAGGTAGAACCAAAGTGGCATCGAGCCGTCTTCGATCGAGTCCCACATCGATTCCTTGTCGAAAGTGATGTCTTCCTGATCCTCGTAGTCTCCCCATTCGGAGATGTTCAGCTGCTTGCGTCCATCGTTGACGTCCATCGCCATCAGCCACGAGCCGGGTGCGATGCGACTGTAGAAGGGCCACTTCGTCTCGTTGGAGTGGCAATCGTAGCAGCTCTCTTGGAGGATCTGCTTCACGTTCGCAGGAGCGTCAATCTCGTAGCGTTTGGGGGGATTTTGCCCCACGCCTCCGACCGGCACGAACTGGATGCCGACGAATGCTACGCCCAGTACTCCCACGCCGGAGAGGAACGCTTTCGACTTGATGATACGCTGAAGCGCTCCTTGCTTTGGGGCGCTGTTCCCTGCGTCGGTTGCTTGAGTGACTGGTCCCTTGCCGTCGCCTATGCTCATGGTTGATGCTTCGCTCCGGAGCGCGCTTGGTTACATCGTCGCGCTCATGCTGAAGCTCGATACCATGGATCGCGCCGTCGTTGCCAGTCGACCGCACACCTCGGGAGGGTGACGACAGCCCGGTCGATACGGCCTACTCGTCGGCGGCGGCATGCTCGTAAAAGTCCGCCAGACTGCACTGGCGAAGGTCCGCGCGCTTCGTCGCTTCCCTGAGCATTTGGGCCCGCTTGGCGGCTGATTCGACCCGAAGCAGGGTAATCAGTTCGATGGCATCGGGGTGCCGAACGTTCTCGATGAGCCAGTCGTGGCGTTCGCCGTCGATCCCGATGAGATTGTTTTCAGGATTCAGTCCGGCCATTTTGTCGACTTCGCACACCTGACTCATCGAGCGCGCGTATTCCGCGTCGGCCTCGGGTTCTTGCGCAGTAGGTGCGGAGCAGGCGGTGAACGAGCAGAGGGCCAGGAGTATTCGATGCATGGCGAGTCAGACAGCGAGTCTGCGGCATGCTTGGGTGCTCGAGGGCATCGCGCACTCAATCGCACCAGGTCCGCTGGGAGGGTTGTGGGCCTCAGTCGAAGGGGGCGCAACTGGAGGCTGCGGCCTCAGTCGAAGGCAGTGAGCTGGAGGCTGCGGTCTCAGTCGAAGGGGGCTACCTTGCAGCCCTCCCCACGACAACCTTCGACCCTCACGTCCGCCGGCTGCTGCTTTTGGCGCGCCCAACATCCTTCATCCCTAGTATCGCGTCGGAACGTATAGCTACGACGCGCAGCGCTGCGCGTGAAGAAGACGCCACTGATCAGCTCCTTGCCCGTCTTGTAGGCGACCTTGGCTTTGAACCGGTAGTGGTTCCTCACCGGCGCTTCCTCGCGATAGGCTTCCGCGGGTGCTGTGAAATAGACCTTGGAGTACAGCACGCAGTCTTCGTTCCAAGCTTCTATCTTGTCGAAGACGTGCCCGTGGATCGAGGCTCTGAACAGGGCGTCCGCCTTCCATTCGGTGGCCGCGCCAGCGGTTGCGGCCGCGGCGAGGAGGGCGACGAATGGGGCCAAGCGACGCACGTGAAGCATGCGCCCATGCTCCCCCATTTCCAACTTCAGATCAAATCCGCGCAGACGTTCGCGAGTACGACTCAGAAACCGAGGTCGATCTGCCCGGCGGTGGGTTGGGGTTTGGGCCGCGGCGCGGGCTTCGGTGCTGGTTTGGGTTCCGGCTTCGACGCTATCGCGACCTTGGGAGTTGGGCGTGGCCTCGGTCTCGCCTTGGGTTTGGTCGTCGGCTTTTCCCGCTGGATTTGCGGTGCCGAAGTCTTCGCGGGCTGTGGCGAGGTGCCGCTCTTCGGTGCGGGGGAGCTCGCCTCGTCAGAGGGTTCGGGCGACGTGGTCACCTTCGGGCCGCTCGGCTGGGGGAGCTGTGGCTGGGGCGTTGCCTCGGCGGCAACGTCCGGCGGCGTGTTCGTCGCCGTGTCCGCTGCTACCGGCGGCTCGTCGGATGACGCCCACCAAATGACGGCACCGATGGCGGCAACCGCCAGTAGTGCTCCGATGACCACCCCGGCGCGGCTCTTCTTCGGGATGGGCGTGCTGGAGATGCCACTGCCGAGCCCCTCCCCGTCGCGTGTGGTGAGGCCGCTCGTCTCGCCGTCGTAGCTGCCGACGCCGCTGAACGCGGCGCCGGGGCTCGGGGACGTTCTCGGAGACGCGCTCGTGTCCAACGCAGGCACGGCGCCACTTTCACGATCGGTTTGCCACGAGGCCGCGACGTCATCGGCGGATGAGAACGGGACAGTCGACGCGCTCGTCGCCGTCGATCGGATTTTGCCGGTAATCCGCGAACCGCCGGTGTCGAAGAGCGCGGTGTCCGCCGAGGCACCCACGCTGTCGGGCAGCGAGGCCAGGTCGACGGTCGGGCGGCTGAGTTGCGAGGCGATGACGAGCGCCTCGTAGGCCTCTTTTGCCGACGCGAATCGTTTCGTTTGGTCTTTGTGGCACACGCGCCGAAACCAGGCATCCAGCGTCGGGGGTAACCAAGGCGCGACCGTCTGCGTTGGTGGGATGTCTTGGGTACACACCATGTAGACCAAATCGCCGAACGACTCGGCGTGGAAGGGTACGTCCCCGACGGTAGCGGCGTAGGTGACCATGCCCAGCGAGTAGACGTCGCTCGTGTCGTCGACACTCTTGAGGCCGCGGGCCTGCTCTGGGCTCATGAACAGCGGCGTGCCCATGATCACGCCGGTGGCGGTCGCCTTGTAGTCCTTGTCCTCGTGCTCCATCTTGGCGATGCCGAAGTCGAGGATCTTCGCGACCTCTTCGCCATCCTCCGTGGAGGCCAAGAAGATGTTCGCGGGCTTGAGGTCGCGGTGCACGATGTTGCGACAGTGCGCTCGCTCCAACCCCTTGGCGACTTGGCCCACGATGCGCACCACCTGCTCCAGCGGGATGCGCCCGGTGCGCTGAATGCGATCCTCCAACGACTCGCCGCGGAGGTACTCCATCACGATGTACGGCGCGCCGTCGTCCGTAACGCCACTGTCGAACATCTGAACGACGTAACGAGAGCGGAGGGAGGCGGCTGCTTTGGCTTCCGCCAAGAAGCGCGTTCGCGCCTCCGCCGACTTGGCGAAGTCGGGCGAGACGAGTTTGACGGCAACCTTGGACCCAAGGTTGACGTGGGTGGCGATCCACACGGTGCCCATGGCGCCGGTGCCCAACAGAGACTCGATCTGATACTTGCCGGCGATCAACTTGCCGGGGCGGATCGACTCCGGAGGCGCGCTCAGTCGCCTCTCTTGATTCCCTTTCCCGCTCACTTCAAACCCTGGTTGTTACGTCTGATCGGCTACCATTCTTCCTGGGGCCGAGCAACTCGGCAGCGGCTCGGGGCCGGGCACTTTCTCCTACAGCATCAGACACTCAACTGGGTTGGTTTGTGGGTTTCTGCGACACATTTTACCGGTCGGTGACCCGTCACCCGATTGAACGTCGCATCGGTCGCATCCGTGCACGAGCTGAAGGACGAGACTCACCATCGCCGGGTGACTCGCGTCGGTCTCCTGTTTCGTCGCGGTTTCTCTCAGGCTCTCACGTGAGCCTTCCGTGTCGCATGAAGTGAGCGCTGGAAGTAAACGACCGCGTGCCGCACGTGAGCGCTCCTCATCGGGTCAGCATTTGTGGGCATATCGAAACGCGAACAAAAGCGACTCCGGCCGCGTGGTGTGTGCCTCAGGTCCGAGGACGCCGCCGCCCTCGCGCGTATTTGCCGTGCCGAGTCTTCGTTGGAAATCACTGTGCTCAGTCCAAGAAAATTCCCGCAGGGCGTGACGCCCTGGCGCAAGAGTTACTGCTTTTGCGCTTCGTCTGCGGTCTCCAAGAGGCAAGGCGGATCTCTTTCCTGGTTGTCTGCTTTTTATCCGACCAGATCACGCGCGGATGCCTCCCGCGGCCCTGCGACTCGAGTCGCCCTTCGTCGAGGGGTGTTGCTCTGAGACCTGCGCCTGGGGGGCCCGCACGCGTTCGACGGAGCCCGTCTGGCGAACCCCCGGATCGTACTCGAACGGTCCAATTCGCGGCACTCGACGGCTGATCCCGCGAAGTGGCGTTGATCGGTTTTCCGTGTATGGTAGTTGGTGCGCCCCGGTGGGTTGCCCGACCCCCCGCGCGGTCACGGAGTTAGCATGTCTTTCGGCAGAAAAAGCATCGGAATCGTCGCCCCAGCTCTCGTCGCGGTGCTCGCCCCGCAGGCCTGTGCCACCGCTGAAGAAGTGGACCAACTGACGCAACAGGCCATCGTCGATGGGGCCTTGGTCGGCCAAGCGATGACGACACCCGTCGGCGTCGCCACGACTCCAGCAGGGCAGACGCCGAGTGTTCCCACGACGCCGGCGGGCACTCAACCGATGCCAGCGACCACTCCGAGCATGACGGCTCAGATGCCGGTGGAACCCGCTGCCGAGCCGCCCGCGACGCCCGGGGTCGAACCCGCCCCGCCGGCGGAAGTCCCTCAAGCGCCCGCCGTGGAAACGCCGGCGCCCGGTGCGGGTGGCACACCCGCAGCACCGGCCGCTCCCGCGGCTGGCGGTGCTGCAGGCGCGGCGGTGACTCCTGATCCGATGGCGATGGGTGGCGGACCTGCTGCTGGTGGCGTCGGTGGAGGCGCAGCTGCTGGTGGTGCAGGGGGTGCGGCGGCGATGCCGGCCCCCCCTGGCCTCGATCCGGCAGAGGTGGCGGCGATCTTGGAGGAGACGGATGTCGAGCTCTACTACCAAGCGACCGCGACCGCGGCGGAGGGTCCGATCGCATTCAAGTTCTACCTCGTGAACAACGGCACCCTGGCAGTGCCGTTGGAGGAGATGACTGTTCGTTATTGGTTTACATCGGGAGGCTTGCCCTGTGAGCCCATCGAGGACTACGTGCCGAGCGTGGTCAGTCCCTTGGACATCGAGTGCCTCACGACGGATGACGGCCTGGAGTACATCGAGTTCAGCTACCCGGAGTTCGGATTGGCCAATGGGGCCCAGCCCAATCAAACCGAGGTACAGATTCGCTTCCAGCAAAGTAACCCCGGCTACGATCAGACGGACGACTACTCCTTCGTCGGCACGTCGCAGTCGAGCATGCCGAACGACAAGATGACCGCTTACCGCCAAGGTGTGCTCGTCTGGGGCACGGAGCCGACCCCCTGAGCTGACGTCTCCGGGGAGCGAGAGGCTGTGATGAGAGGGCTGCGCACCATTCGTCGACAGCCCGCCGGGGGACTGGTCGTGCTTGCGGCACTACTCCTGTTGCCGGGTGAGGCGCGGGCCTGTGGCGCGACGTGCAGCATTCCCGAATTCTGGGACGTGCAGGTCGATTCCGAAGGACAGCTCGCGATCGTCAGCAACTTCGGGCTGATCCGTCAGACGGACCGTGACTGGTACTTGGTGTGTGAAGCCGCAATTGGCGGAGGGTTCATCATCAGCGCTGAGTCGACTCCTGCGGGACCGGTCGTGTCGACCACGGAAGGCTTGTATCGGGAGACGGACGCTGCATGCGGCTATGCGCCGGTCGACTTGGGTGAGGCGGATGCCCAGCCCCTGGCCGTTGCGAGCTCGTCGGACGGAGCGGAGCAATTCGTGCTGCTGTTGCCGACTGCCGATTCGGATGAGGTCGGAGTGAGCCGCCTGGGTGCTGAGGGTGGCCCGGTCGTGCTGCACAGCTTGCCCCGCGACGATGGGTACCGGCAGCTCAGCGTTCAGGCAGACTGGCTGTTTGCGACGGGCTACAGTTTTTCCCCCCGTACCTGGCGCGTCGCGTTCGTCCCGGGCGCCAGCGAAAGTGGACCCGCGGCTGCGGGAACTGACGCGTCGGACGCTGGGAGCGCTACGGCGGAGGCCGGCGAGGCAGCAGCGACGCCTGACGCCGCGACTGCTGGCGCTCGGCCTTGGACTGAGCTGGCGTTTGCAGCGGAGGACGACTCGACCCTGGAGCCCCTCGGTCACGATCCGGATCTTCCTCACGCGTTGCTGCTGCGCGCGCAGACGCCGTCCGACGAACCCGCGGAGCTGCATCGTTTCGACGCCAGAGACGGTTCGCTCGAACGCATCTTCGTGCTCGAGGACACGGACGACATCGTCGGCTACGCGGTCAGCGGCGACCACCAGTTCCTCGCCGCGCGAGCTGACGTCGGGGGAGCCGTCTATCGCGCGCGTCGCGGCGGCGACGAGTTCGAGAAGATGGACGTCGAGCTGCCGGACTTGAGCTGCCTCGCGAACGTCGATGGCGCGCTGATCGCGTGCGGCAACGACTTCACCCGCAGCACACCCTTCATTCTCGGGCGCTCGGACGACTTCGGCAGGAGCTGGCAGCCGGTGATGGAGCTGTGGGAGCTGGGCATCATCGACGGTTGCGCCGATGACTGCCAAAGCACGCTCAATTGGTTGCTCGCCACCTACGGCGCGCTATCCGTCACCGCGCTCACGGGGGACGCGGGAGCGGACGCCGGCGTGGTCGACACGACGGTGCCCGAGCGGGGTCTTTCGCTGGACGGCGGGACCGCTTCGCCCGCGATCGAGTCCGACGTGACGACCGCGGATGCAGAAACTGCAAAGGCTCGCGATGGAGGCTGCGCGCTGGTCGTCCCGACTACGAACGGCAGCCGTTTCGTCGCCTGGTTCGTGTTGCTGGGCGCGCTGCTTCTGCGCCGGACTGGGGGACGCGGGGTGACGCCGACGCGGAGCGCCTGATCCAACGCACCTGAAGCAACTGTTGGGGTTGCCGGAACGAGTTCATGTCCCCATTGCTCCATTCGTACCAGCACCGTTGCACGGTGACAGTGCCACCGCTTCGATCACGGCAAGGTTGTGGCACACCGCCGCGCTGGGTGGTGGTGGGCTCGGGCGACTGCTAGCTTCCGGGAGAATCATGACGCGCTGGTGTAAATACGCAATTTTCCTGGGCTTGCTGCAGCCTGCCTGCAGCGACTCCAGTACCGATGAGTCCGTGACCGAGGCTACGGAGGCGGACTCCACCGATTCGGACGGGGACGCGACCGATGCCGCGGAGACGGATGAGTCCGCCACCGACGCCGCCCAAACCGAGGGTGAGCAGCCAGACGCCTCGTCGGCGGAAGAGGAACCCTGCGGAGGACGCGGTGAGGCGCTGGACGGCCTGGAAGTGGAGTCCGAGCAAGGTCTCATGCTGCGGCTGATCGCGGCAGAGCCCGAAGAGCAGATCGTGGGCGACAACGCCTGGACGTTCGCAATAGAAGACGACGGTTCCCCCGTCGAGGGCTTGGAAGAGGTCATGGCGGTGACGCCCTTCATGCCGGACCACGGCCACGGCACCGCCGTGGCCGTCGAGATTTCCGAGGTGGAGGCGGGCCAGTACGAGCTGTCTCCGGTCAACCTGCGCATGCCGGGCTACTGGCTCATCACCATCGAGATCGATGCACTGAGCGAGGACGATGAGCCAGACGTGGCAACCTTCGGGGTTTGCGTCAGGTGAGTGAGTCCCGTCGGGGACGCCATTCATCGAGTCCCTGGGTTTGCGACGGTGCGCGAGGGTTCGTGCTGGCCGTGCTGTTGCCGTTGGTTGCTTCGTTCGCTTGTTCGGAGCAGAGTTCGGAGCCAGACGCCGAGGGTCCCGATGCCGCCGGGATGGAAGCCGGGGCGGAGGCCGCGGTGGACATGGAGCTGCGTGAAGAGTTGCTCGATCCGCGGAGCTGCCGCTCGTGTCACCCGAGCCACTACGCCGAGTGGGCGGGCAGCATGCACGCGTACGCGGCGGAGGATCCGGTGTTCCTGGCGATGAATCGTCGGGGACAGGAAGAGACGAACGGCGAGTTGGGCACCTTCTGCGTCAACTGCCACGCGCCCATGGCCGTGCGGGAAGGATTGACCGAAGACGGCTTGAACCTCGAGCAACTGCCGCGCCGCGTGCAGGGCGTCACTTGCTACTTCTGCCACAACGTGGAGCGCGTCGAAGGCACCCACAACAACCCGCTCGAGTTGTCGAACGACTTGCTCATGCGGGGGCCTTTCGTCGACCCAGTCGATAACCTGGTGCACCAGTCGGTGTATTCACCCCAGCTCGATGCCGCGAATCAAGCAAGCTCGAAGCTGTGCGGCGCCTGCCACGACGTGCAGCTGCCGGAGAGCATCGCAGGAATGGACTTTCACCTCGAGCGCACTTTCGCCGAGTGGAAGTCCACGATCTTCAATCGCCCGGTGGACGAAGGTGGCGTGACTTGCAACGGCTGCCACATGCCGCTCTCTCCGGAGCGGGACACCTCGGTGGACGATCCCAACGCCCGCAAACGCTCCAGCAGGCGCCACGACTTCGAGGGCATCGATCTCGCGGTCACCGACTTCCCGGGCCGTGAGCGACAACGGCTGCTCACCGAACAGTTCCTCTCCGCCAGTCTGCTGGCGGAGATCTGCGTCTCGGAGGGCGGCATCGTGCAGCTGACGTTGGAGAACGTGGGCGCGGGACACCACTTTCCGAGCGGTGCCGCGCACGACCGCGAGCCGTGGGTCGAACTGCGCGCGTATACGGCCGGCGACGCCGAGCCGGTGTTCGAGACGGTCGCTCCCGAGTTGGCTGACGGGACGCGCAAGAGTGTCGTACTCAAAGATCAGGTGGTCGACGAAGACGGCGAGCCCGCGCACATGTTTTGGGACGTGCGCGAGCTGAAGAGCACCACGGTCATCCCCGGGGTCGCCACCCGCGACCCCCTCGATCCGAACTTTCACATCGAACGCACCATCCTCACCTTCGACACCCAGCAGACGGCTCTGGGTTCCATCGAACGCGTCACGCTGTTGCTCAAGGTGCGTCCGATCGCGCTCGAAGTGTTGGAGGATCTGGTCGCGAGCGGTCACCTGGAGCAAGAGGTGCTCGACGCCATGCCGGTGCTCGAGGTGCTGCCCGATCGTTGCGCCAGTGAAGACTTGGCGGAGCAGTTTCCGGCACTGGTGCGGCGCCACAAGGGCTGTGACGAGGAGGAGCCGGATCGCGCGTTCACCCTCGTTTGGGAGCGAGCGGTCGCGGAGCAGGAAGGCTCACGTACCCGTACGACCGCCATCCAGGGTTCACCGGCAGCCTGCGTGGCGCACCCGACCTACGTCGCTCTGCCGCCGACGAATTGAGAGCAAACCTCGGCGGCGCGGTCGCCAGCGACGGCAGCCGTCGCGTCAGCCTCCGCAGCTGAGCCCCCGCGGCTCGGCCGGCGCAGCTGGACGGCGATTTCCGCGCGCCCGCTAGACCCCAGATGCCGAGCGTGATAGCCGTCGGTTCTCGAAGGCTCGCGGGCCGGCCCTCGGTGCACCATGGTAAATCCCAGCAGCACGAACGAACGACGCTCGCTGCTGGCCGGCATCACCGTCGCGGCGTTGATGATCGCCCAGCAGGTGGGCGCTAAAGCGACCCGCGATGCGTTCTTCTTGTCCGAGCACGGGGCAGAGCACCTGCCGCACGTGATGGTGGCCAGCGCCGTGCTGTCCCTGTTGACGGCCTTTGGCATGGCGCGCGCGCTGCTGAAGGTCGGCCCGTCGCGCGCCGTGGTGTGGGCGTTCGCCCTCAGCGGCCTTTCGTTCGTCGGCGAGTGGTTCGGCGCTGCTGCGTATCCGGCGCTCGTCTCCGTGTTGCTCTACTTGCACCTGGGAGCCTTCGGTCCGATCGTCATCAGTGGCTTCTGGTCGGTAGTTAACGAACGTTTCGACCCCCATACCGCCAAAGCGTACGTCACGCGCATGGGCGCGAGTGCGGCCGCGGGCGGGGCTCTCGGCGGTTTGTTGGCGGAGCGGGTGACGGCGTCGCTGTCGCTGCTCGCGATGCTGCCGGTGCTGGCGCTCGTCAACTGGGTGTGCGCCATCGTGCTTCCTGCGTTGGCGCGCGGTGCGGCGCCGGCACCGGTGTCGAGCGCACCCAGAGAGCCACTGCGCGTCTCCGGTTACCTGAAGACGGTCGCGGCCATCGTCGCGCTGACGTCGATGGCCGGGGGGCTGCTCGACTTCGCCGTCAAGGCCGAGGCGGCCAGCGTGATGACTCGGCGAGAAGATCTGGCGGCGTTCTTCGCCTACCTGCACGCGGTGTTGGGTGTCGTCGGATTCCTCGTGCAATCGTTGCTCAGTGGCCGACTGCTCAAGACGGTGGGCTTGGGGGCGACGCTGGCGCTGTTGCCGGGTGTCATCGCGTTGGGGGGGGCGCTGGGTGCGGCGGTGACGCGTCTGTGGTCCGTCATCCTGGCCAAGGGCTTGGAGTCGAGTGTGCGCAGCTCCGCCTTCCGTTCCAGCTACGAGCTGTTGTACATCCCGGTCGAACGACGTCAGAAGCGAGCTGCCAAGACGTTGATCGACGTCGGCGCCGATCGCGCGGGCGACATTCTCGCTGCGGGCGTCGCGATGCTCGCCCTGGCCGTGCTCCCCGCCATTTCGGTATCGTTGGCGCTGGGGGCTGCGGCGGGCGTGTCCCTCGTTTGTTTGGGGCTGTCGTTTGCGGTCCACCGCGGTTACGTCGCGGAGCTTGCCTCCAGTCTGCGCTCCGGAACGCTCAGGGTAGACGAGATCGGCGTGCAAGATGCCACCACCGCCCGGACGCTCGCCGACACGACGATGGCCCTCAATCGCGACGAGCTGCTCGCGGAGATCGAGGCGTTGCGGCGCCAGAAAGTCGGCAGCGAGGGAGCCGCCACGGAGTTGGGCGGTCCCGAACCGAGCTCGGAGCGCAGCAGCCCGGCTGCGAGTGAACCACGACCGCGAGTCCTGCAACGTGCTCAGACTCTGCTCCAGAACGACGCGTCGCGTGTGAACGCGCTGCTCGCTGAGCCCGACTTGGAAAAGGAGCTGCTGCCGTTGATCCTTCCCTTGTTGGCGCAGGAGACGAACGTCAAGCATGCCCTGGCAGCGCTGCGGCGTTTGAGCCCGAACAACGAAGGACAACTCGCCGACGCTCTGTTGGACACGCGCCAGCCGCTGGAGGTGCGCGCGATGCTGCCGCGCGTGCTGCGCCACCTGCCTACCGAGCGAGCTCGTGATGGCTTGTTGTGGGGCTTGAAGAGCGACGCCTTCGTCGTGCGACACCAAGTGGCGCGGAGCCTGGCGCGGCTTTGCTCGCAGCACCCCGAACTGCGTCCAGAGGAGGGCGTGGTGTTCGCCGCGATTGCGGCCGAGCAGGGCCCGAACCGAAGCGAGGCGGAGATGTCGCGCGCTCTGTCGAGGTTCAGCGATCACCCCCCGTCGGCATTTCCGGCGCCGCGTCTCGACTACGCGCTGACGTTGCTCAGCGTGCTCTACGAGCGCGAACCGCTCGCCCTGTGTCGCACGGCGTTCGCTCGCGGTGATTCGATGATGCGAGGCACTGCGGTGGAGTATCTGGAGAACCTGCTGCCGAACGAAGTCTTTCGAACTCTGCAGCCGCACTTCGACGTGGTGCCGCCTTCGGTGGAGCAGCGGCGTGCGCGCCAACGCGCGGACATCGTCGCAGAGCTCGCCAATTCGGCGACCTCTTTGGATATCGACCTCGACGCGATCCGCGACGCTTGACACCTCGTGCGTCGGCGACGAGCCTGCCCGGGGCGCTCCGCAGTGGTGACTGAGCGTCCGCTCTGCCCGCCGTGCACGACCGTTCCCGCTCAGACTCGACCGATCTGAACTTCCTGCGTCACCGGGTGCGCAGTTTCGGGCTGTTCGCAGGTGCACTCGCGCTGTCCTTCTGGCTGTTCCGACTGCTGGTCAACGACTTCGAAGGCAACGGCATCGAGGCGACGGAAAGTTGGACTCATCTGTTGGCCGCCGTCGCCTTGCTCGCGGTGTGGGCCGTTCTGGGCGTTGGCAAACCAGGGCGCCTCGTCGTGCGCGGGGTGGAGTCGATCGGGATCTTGTCCAGCTGCGCGTTGCTGGTGGCGATGGGCGCGACCCTCGACCGTGGTTTGGCGCGGCCGGAGATGACGATGGCCTTGGCTCTGACCTTCGTCACTTGTTCTCGCGCCGTCTACGTGCCCAGTTCGGGATGGCGCACAGGGCTCATCAACGTGGGGGTCGGGATCGTGCTCCTGGTTGGGGTCTACCTCATGTACCTCGGCACTCCGATGGATCGCTACCTGGAGTTCGAACCTGCGTTGGCCGGGATGACCTCCAAGAAGATGGCCGAAGCGCTGACGCTGATGACCGCGGCCTGGTGGGCGCTTTCATCCGCCTTGGCGGTGGCGACCTCCCGTGTGATCTACGGCCTGCGAGCAGAAGCCAACGAGATGCGACGGCTTGGTCAGTACCAACTCGAACGCAAGCTCGGGGCGGGTGGCATGGGCATCGTCTACCAAGCGCACCACGCCATGTTGCGACGGCCCACGGCGGTCAAGTTGCTGCCGCCGGACAAGGCGGGGGAAGCGGCGGTCGCCCGTTTCGAACGCGAGGTGAAGCTGACGGCTCGGCTTCGCCACCCCAACACGGTCACCATCTACGACTATGGGCGCACTCCCGATGGCATCTTCTACTACGCGATGGAGCTGCTCGAAGGAGCCAACTTGGAGCAGGTGGTCGCCGAATCGGGGGCGCTTCCGGTGGAGCGGGTAGCTCACGTGCTACTGCACGCCGCGGGCGCTCTGCACGAAGCCCACGAGCTCGGGCTCATTCATCGCGACATCAAGCCGGCGAACATCATGCTGTGCAATCAGGGCGGCCAAGTCGACGTCGTCAAGGTGCTCGACTTCGGGTTGGTCAAAGACGTGAGCCCTGCCGAGAGCGAACGGCTCACGGCGGTGACTCAAACGGGCGTCATCACCGGCACGCCGCAGTATCTGCCGCCCGAGGCGCTGACCGATCCGGAGAACGTCGATGCTCGCAGCGATCTCTACGCGCTCGCCGCCGTGGGATACTATCTGCTCACGGGTGAACACGTCTTCTCCGGCAAGACCGCCATCGAAGTGTGCAGTCGCCACCTTCACGAGGCCCCGGTACCGCCCTCCGAACGCCTGGGAAAGCACGTGCCGCCGGTTCTCGAGGCGCTGCTCTTGCGCTGCCTCGCCAAGTCACCCGAAGAGCGCCCGGAGAGCGCTTCTGCGTTCATCGCCGAGCTGGAGGCTTGTGAACTTGCGGCTTGGGAGGCAGCGGCGGCGCGAGCTTGGTGGCGCAGCCACGAAGCGGCCATCCGTCGGGTGGCTGCGGGCGAGTCGGTGGCATCCAGTCAGACCATGATGATGGACCTGGGCCGCCGCTGAGGCGCCAGACGTTCCGAGGTCACGTCGCGGGCTCCCGCGCCGCGCTGGCGCGCTCAGGGAGCCCCGGCGCAGTCGGCGGCATCGAGTTCGTCCGCGGAGGCCTCTGCCGCGCGGTGATAGCTTCGGGCCACCACTGCCGCCAAGATCGCAGCACCCAGGAGCGCGGCGCCGAAGGCGAGGCGATGCCTGCCGACGAAGCGGGATCCGAGTTCCCAGCGCCCGTAGCTGTAGGCCGCGACTTGCGCTCCGGAGCGATAGGCTTCGATGTCCCGCATCATCTCTCGGGCGCTGGGATAACGCTGCCTCCGGTCTTTGCGGAGAGCGCGTTCGGCGATGGCGGCCAACTCGGGGGCGACTTCCGGCTGCACGTCGCGGACCCGTTTGGGCTCCTTTTCGGAAATGTCGTTGCCGAGCTCGGTGAACGTCATGCCCTCGAAGGGGAAGGAGCCGGTCAGAACCTGATAGAGCACCACACCCAGAGCCCAAACATCGCTGCGCTCGTCGACGTCGCCGAGCCGCCCTTCGATCTGCTCCGGGCTCATGTACAAGGGCGTGCCGACCCAGCGCCGCTGCGCGGGTTGCGGCGGGATCGACGACAGGAGTCCGACGTTGTGCGTCGTCGGCAGCACGCGCGCGCCTCCCCAGTCCAACACCACGGTCTCGCCGAACTCACCGATCATCACGTTGTCCGGTTTGATGTCGCGGTGGATCACGCCCTCGGAATGGGCGTAGGCGATGGCCTGGCACAAACCGGAGACGTGTCCGAACAGGTGCAGCCGTTCTTCGAGCGTCTCGGCGCTTTGAAGTGCGGCGGACAGGGTTCGCCCACGCACGACCTTCATCGAGTAGTAGAGCTCGCCGTTGGGTCGGCGCCCCATGTCGTAGACGGTGACGATGTTGGGGTGCTCCAGCTGGCCGGCGATGCGCGCCTCACGCACGAAGCGCAACTCCGCTGCGCGGCGTCCCGAGCTCGAGACCACCTCGGGCAGCAGCTCCTTGAGGGCGACTTCGCGTCCCAAGTGCCGGTCGTGGACCAGTAACACGCGTCCCATGCCACCGCGCCCGAGCTCGGCGCCGTCCGGTCCATCGGGGGAGGCGTACTCGTAGCGCTCGTCGACTTCGTCGCTGACCTCGACCGTGTTCAGCCAGGCGGCGGTGGTCGCCGGGTCGAAGCTCTGCCCGACCGGCAGCAGTTCGAGCATGGCGCGATTTTGGTACGAGGTGTCGATGGGGAGGAAGCTGCCGTCGGGCAGGGCGTCCAGTTCGCGCTGGCTCGCGGTCAACGCTTGCCCGGCCTCCACCTGGGTAGCATCGAGCTCCGCGTCGGACAATCCGGTCCGGAGCGAGGACGTGCCGGACTGCGGGACCTCAGATCCGTCATCCGTGCTGGAGATCGTGGCCGGTGGACACACCATGCACTCAGGAGAACGGCCGCTCGGGACCCTAGCCCAAACACAATCGTCGCAACGGCAACTCGGCGCCCCACTTGGGCACGCCGTTGCGTTGCGCTGCTCGAGTTGCTAGGTGCTACAGACGCCCACCGGCCCTCCACGCTGCGGTCTTGTCTGCACACGTGGTGCGCTACGGCGTTCAGGATCAGCATGGGCAAACTCTTGATGCTGTTGATGCTTCCCACCGGGGCTTACCTGTGGTGGCGGTATCTCAAAGGCGTGCCTCCCGAGATCAAGCGCAAGCGGATCTCGTACGGAGTGGCTGGGGCGCTTTTGACGATCCTGGTCTTCGTCTCGTTGCGTGGCGGTTCGATCGGAGGAGCCGCCGCTGGTGGCGTGGGGCTCGCCGTGCTGCGCTTTTTGCCGTCGCTGCTCCGGCAGTACGTCGCCTTCAAGGCCCGCAAGTACGTCGCCGACGCGACGGGCTCGGAGCCTCGCCCGTCGGCTCGGAACCAGATGAGCCGCTCCGAGGCGCTTCAGATCCTCGGTCTCGAGGAGGGCGCCGATCGAGATCAGATCACGGACCGCTACAAGCACCTGATGAAGAACAACCACCCCGATCGCGGAGGGTCCAGTTATCTTGCAGCCCGCATCAATCAGGCCCGAGACACTCTGCTCAGAGGTTGAAGGATGACCCTCGTCCCCATCAGTCGCAGTCTGAGCCGTGCCGTGGCTCGGCTTTCGTTTGCGGAGCCGATCACACACGTGTACAACCCGCTGGAGTACGCGCGGGTGCCCCACGAGCTTTACCTGGAGCGCTACGGGCAGGGCCCCAAGCAGGTGCTCTTGTTGGGCATGAACCCGGGCCCCTTCGGTATGGCGCAGACGGGGGTACCTTTCGGAGACGTCGGCCTGGTGCGCGATTGGCTGGGCATCGAAGGGCGAGTCACGCGCCCGAAGACGGAGCATGCCAAGCGCCCGGTAGAGGGTTTCGGGTGCACACGCTCCGAGGTCAGCGGCTCACGCTTGTGGGGCTGGGCCCGCGAGCGTTTTGGCACCCCCGAAGCGTTCTTTGCTCGCTTCCTCGTCGTCAACTACTGCCCTCTCTGCTTCATGCTCGAAGGTGGTAAGAACTTCACGCCCGACAAGTTGCCGGCAGCCGAGCGCGCCGCGCTCTTCGAGTGCTGTGACCGAGCGCTGACCAAGACGGTCGCCGAGCTCCGGCCTCAATGGGTGATCGGGGTCGGCGCCTTCGCCAAGAAAGCCGCCGAGCGTGCGCTGGATGGGGCGGGGATCCAGATCGCGTCCATCCTGCACCCGAGTCCGGCAAGCCCGATCGCCAATCGTGGCTGGGCCGAGCAGGCCGAAAAGCAGCTGAGCGCCCTCGGCATCGAGCTGCCCGCGCCCGGGAGGCGCTCCGTTTGAGAGTCCTGATCTTCGGGGTGCTCGTGCTCGCGGCGGCACTCGGGGCGGTGACGACCTATCACTATTTGGAGTTGCTCCCGGCAGGCGCCGTCCCGCCCTGGGGGCTGCTGAGTGTCGGTTTCGTTGCCACGGCGATGCTCACGCTCGCCAACTTGTTGCTGCGTTGGATGCGTTGGCACTTCTTGACGCGCCGCTTTGCGCTCTTCTTCCGCACTCGGGAGAGCCTGAAGTTGTACTTCGCGACGTTGCCGTTGTTGGCGGTCCCCGCATTCTTGGGGGAGTTGCTGCGCCCCCTGGCCATTTCTGCCAACGAACCCCACGCGCGTCGTGTCGTGCTCCAGGTGTGGCTGCTCGAACGCCTCATGGACGCGGGCGTGCTGGCGCTGTGGTGGCTCGTCGGAGTCGGCCGTTGGGGCGCGGCCTTGGGCGCGGTCGTGGTGAACTGGGCGTTTGCTGCCGTCGTCTTGGCGTACTTCGAACGGCGACGAGGCAATCCGCGTCCCAAGCGCGATGGCGTCGTGTTCGCCTTCGGGGTGTTCGTCACTTCCGCCGTGGCCTGGCTGCTGCCGAGTTTGGCGCTCTACGCCATGCTGCTCTTGCTTTCGGCCCCCGCGACGATCGGTGTCGTGCTGGAGGCGTTTTCCTCCGGCACGTTGTTGGGTGGTTTGTCGGGCGTGCCGTTGGGCACGGGCATCACCGGCGCTCAGGCGGTCGATCACCTGGTGGCAGCGGGGGGCTCCACCGAGACCGCGACCTGGGCGGTGTTGGCGTTGCGCTTGGGCACGGCCTGGTTTGCCGTCGCCCTCGGCGGCGTGCTGCTTTTCGTTTGGCGCCACCGGCTGCTGCGACTATCGACCCACGACTCCGCGGAGCACTTCGATGCCCTGGCGCCGGAATACGGCGACGAGATCCCCGAACACATGCGCGACCGGCTCTTGCTGCGCAAGACCAACGTCATGCTGGCGACGCTTCGAGAGCGGGGCGTTGCGCCCAACGGGCAACGCGGGCTCGATCTCGGTTGCGGCCAAGGCTGGTACGCCATCGAGATGGCCAAATTGGGCTTCGCCATGGCGGGCACGGACGCCTCCAGTGGGCAGCTGACTCAGGCCCGCAACAATGCCGAGCGTCAGGGCGTGCAACTCGACTTGCGTCACAACGAGCCCGGCAAGTTGCCCTTCGACGACTTGGAGTTCGACTTCGTCTACACCATCAACGTCATCCACCACGTTCTGGACGAAAAAGACCGCCAAAGTCTGTTCGCGGATCTGATGCGCGTGTTGCAGCCGGGCGGCGTCGTCTTCCTGCACGAGATCAACACCCTCAACCCCCTGTTCCGCTTCTACATGTCCTACGTCTTCCCGCTCCTGCGGCGCATCGACGAGGGCAACGAACGCTGGATCAATCCCAAAGCGCTTCCGACGATCCCGGGTGGGCATTGGCAAAGCGTCGAGTACTTCACCTTTCTGCCCGATTTTCTACCGCGCCCCCTGGTTCGGCTGTTGCGGCCAGTGGAGGCCTGGCTCGAAAGTTCCCCGTGGCGGCACCTCAGCGCCCACTACGTCGCGGTCTTCGTCAAGGATCCAGACTGACGCTGTGCCAGGTGCATGGCCAACTCCAAGTCCTGCTCGAGTGACGGTTCGATCATCGTGTGAAGCGCTCCCGGAGATCACGTGGTTCGAGGACTTGGTCGACGCAGGCCGGATCTTCGGCGGCCTGCACCAAGTAATGCGCGAGCTGTCGCCCGTCCAGCGACTCGTATTGGCGTTGCAGCGAGCGGGCCCCCAACGCGCCCGCAAGACTCAACACGCCATCAAGCGTCGTGGCCGCCAAGCGCTCCGCCACGCGTCGCTCAGGGCGGTCACTGCCCGAGATGATCGGCGCGCGCACGATCGTGTGAGCGAGGCCAGAGTGAGCCAGGTACCGCTCCACCTCTGCCCGCGTCGCGAGGTAGGCGTTTTGGGTGCCTGGGTGGGTACCGACGGAGCTCAAGAACACGAAGCGCGCAGTCGGCGCTCGCCGCCGGGTGGCGTCGATCGCGAGCCTGGTCAATCGACCTTCCACCGTTTCGTAGATGTTGCCGTCGAGCTGCTCGGAGCGCGCTCGCTTTCGTGTCGTGCCCAACAATGAGAAGACGACGTCGGGTTTTGCGAGATCGAGCAAGGCGTCGAGGGCGCCCGGTTCCCACGGCGAGGTGTGCAGATGTGCCCCCGCAGTTTCGAACAGGGGTCGCAGTTCGCTCGAGCGCGACGAGTTGGGTCGCGCGTGAGCCCACACTTCGGACCCGCGTTCGCGTAGGCGGTTGACGACGTGCTGTCCGGTGTAACCGGTCGCTCCGAACACGACCGCTCGTTTGCAAGCGTCGCGCTCGGCCGTGTCAGGTGTGTGTGCGGAAGTCGTCATCGCGGGTTTCAGAGCGTCTTGCTCGCAAGACGCGGAATGTAGCTGAGCGCTAAATGAGCGAGCGCGATTCGCGCACGCTCTTACGATGTAACAGAAAATGCAGTCGAGAAAACGATTGCACCAGGGCAGGGTTTCGGGCCCTCACCCAACGGGGGCCAGAAAAACTGCTCGACAATCGTGCTCGCTCATTGAGCTGCAGAGGGTGAAGGAAAAGCCAGCCGCCGGCAGTCCTCATCTCTTCGGGGCTGGCTGAGGCGTGCCACGAGCAACTGAGAAGCGCTGTAAAGCACTTCGCTTCCTGGTGCGCAGACCGAATTGTGCAATCGACTTTCATCTGGCGCGAGCTCGACGCAGTTCGTCGGAGCGCCCCGTCGCGCTCTTGCCGCGGCAGGAATGGCATTGCTCGAACGCATGGGGCGCCCGTTGGGTCTGGTGCGAGAGGGCGACGTCGATACTGATATTCGTTAGCAGCAATCGATGCGCGAGGGTGCTGGTCAAACGCGAGCGATGTCGCCAGAATGTGCCCATGAAAGGCGATCCAGACATCCACGCCGCGCTGAACGACGTGCTGACGGAGCAGCTGACGGCCATCAACCGTTACTTCATCCACCACAAGATGTGCCACAACTGGGGCTACCAGCGGTTGTCTTCGAGGAAGCGCAAGGAATCGATCAAAGAAATGAAGGATGCCGATCACGTCATCGATCGCATCCTGCTGCTCGAAGGCGTGCCCAACTTGCAGCGCCTCAAGCCGATTCAGGCGGGCGAAGACGCGCTCGAGCAGAACCAAATCGACTTGAAGACCGAGGTCGAGGCCGTCAAGCGGCTGAACCAGGCCATCGCGCTTGCTGTGAGCAAAGGCGACAACGGCACCCGTGAACTTCTGGAGCGGATATTAGTCGACCGTGAGGAGACGGTGGACTGGCTGGAAGCTCAAGTACATCAAGTTGGGGAGGTGGGCAAAGAGCAGTACCTCGCCGAACAAATCCACGAAGACGAAGACTGATCGGAGCTCCCCATGCAAGGCAACCCTGCAATCATCAAGACCCTCAACTCGATCCTGGCTGACGAACTCAGCTCGATGGACTTGTACCTGCTTCAAGGGCGCATGTGCGACGACTGGGGCTACGGCAAGCTTCGGGACCGCCTCGTGCACGAATCGTCCGACGAGCGCGACCACGCCGATGCCATCATTCAACGCATCTTGTTCTTGGAGGGCGAGCCCGACGTGTTGGCGCGTGTTCCCCTCGCCGTTGGCAAGACGCCACGCGAGATCCTCGAAAACGACTTGAAGTACGAAATCGAGATCGCCAGGAAGCTGAACGCCGGCATCGCCCAATGCGTTGCCGAAGGTGACAACACGACCCGCGCGCTGCTCGAACGGCTGCTCGTCGATACGGAGTCGGACCACATCTTCTGGCTCGAGTCGCAGCTGACGCTGATCAACGACGTCGGTATCCAGCAGTACTTGGCCGAGCAGATGTGATTGGGTGGGGGTCGCGCGGGGGCTCGTTGCCCTCGCGTGCGACGAGTCAGTGCTCACCGTATACGGCGTCGTAGATGAGCTCGGCGGACGGCAGCATCATCGGCCCCGGGTCGTTGATGAGCGCGTCGGGCAGCTCGACGATGCCCGCCTGCTCGTGAGCGCAGGCCTGCAGCTTCGACAACGCACCGTGGGAGCACAAGGACTCGCCCATGTCGTCACGCGTGAGGATCACTTGCGGATCGAGTTCGAGCACTTGTTCGATGCTCAGCGAGGGCCAGCCCTCGTAGTGTTTGGCGCCGACGTCGATCAAACCGGCGTAGGTCATCACGTCGTGGTAACTCGTGCCGCGCCCGCTGCCGTAGATCTTCTTACCGTAGTAGGTCAGTTGGGCCGCTGTCTTGCGCTGCTTCTGGGGTAGGCCGCGAGCGATCTCTTCCAGCCTTTGCCTGAAGGTGCGAGCGTAGAGCTGACCGAGCTCGGGGCGCCCCGCCAGTGTGGCGACCATGTGCACGCTGCGCAAGAAGCTCTCGACGCCGCGCATCTCGCCGAGCACGAAGACGTTCAAGCCCGCATCGCGCAAGCGCTGCAAACGCGTCTCCGACGAAAGCGTGCTGATGATGAGCAAGTCGGGGGACAAGGACAACAGCCGCTCCATGTTCTTGATCGCGTCGACCTGGGGCTTGTCAGCGTAGCGATGTCCGAACAGTGCGTTGGTGGTGCTGTATTGAGTGAACGCGGCGATGCGCTTGGGCGAGACGAACTCGAGCAGCAACGCATCGGCGATGGTGCTGCCGGAAGCGATGTGCTGGTAGTCGACCAGCGGGATGGCGCGCCCGCTCAGATCCACGAGGCAGCGCTTGCCGTCGTCACAGCTCGTAAACTCGAGCTCGGCGTCATCGGCGAGTGATAGCGCGCTGCGGTCGACCTTGCGCGCTTCGTCGCGCTGCAGCCCGAGCGCGCTCATGCCGAGGGCGAAGGCGACGAGGACGCCGAGGGCGTTCAACCAGCGGATCACGACTCGCCCTCCGCCAGCTCGTAGGTCGTCGCGCTGTTGGGCAGGGCGCGCACGCCGTAGACGCGTTGCACGAGGTCTTGGGGAAGCTGGGCGCTACCGTGGAACTCGAGTTTGCCGGCGTCGAGCACCACGGCCTCGTGGCACCAGCGCTCCGCGTCGCGCAGATCGTGGAGCACGGTCACGATGGTGCGTCCCGTGTTCGCCAATTGTTGCAGTACGGCGAAGAAGCTCAGCTGGTGGGCGATGTCGAGGGCGGCAGTGGGTTCGTCCAACAGGATGACGTCGGCTTCCGTCGCCAGCGCACGGGCCAAGAGCACGCGCCGTTGCTCTCCACCGGACAGCTGCGGGTAGCGTCGGTGCGCAAAGCGCTCCGTGTCGGTCATCTCCATCGCGCGCAGCACGGCTTTTCGATCAGCGGAGGTGACGCGTCCGGCGGCGTTCTGGTGCGCGTAGCGACCCTGCATCACGACGTCGTCGACGCTCAACGACGATTGCAGCAGCGAGCGCTGTGGGACGTAGGTGATGCGGCGCGCCCGGTCACTGGGGTGCAAGCTGGTCACGTCCTCGGCCGCGAGGGTGACGGAGCCCTCGAAGTGAACGAGCCCCGCCATCGCCCGCAACAGCGTCGTTTTGCCCGCGCCGTTGGGACCGAGGATCGCCGTGTGGCTGCCCTCGGCACACGAGAAGCGCACCTCACGCAGCACTTCCGTCTCGCCGAGGCGTAGGCGCTGGACTTCGACCTGCAGCAACGGATCCGAGTCAGCCATCGGCCACCCCACGACTTCGCGCCAACATGAAAAGGAACAGAGGCGCACCCACGAAGCCCGTCACGACGCCGAGGGGCAGCTCGGACTGTCCGGGTACGGAGCGGCAAATCAAGTCGGCACCCACCACGAAGCAGGCGCCCCCCAGTGCTGCGGCAGGGATCAAGATGCGATGGCGCACGCCGACCAAGGGACGCAGCGCGTGGGGCACGACCAATCCGACGAAGCCGACGTTGCCCGCCACGCTGACGGCGGCCGCCGTGAGCACTGCCGTCCAGGTGATGGTCCAAAACCGCACCCGCGAGACCGCCACCCCCAGACTCTGAGCTTCGTCCTCACCGCTCAGCATCAGATCGAGGGGTCTGCCCCAGAACCAAGCGTAGACCGAGCCGAACAACACGATGGGCGCGGCCAACCACACTTGGCGCACGCCGCTGCCCCCGAGGTCGCCCAAGGTGAACGAGATCACCGCGCGCCCGAGGTCCCAACTGTCTTGCGCCAGGGTCGTCAGGAAGGAGCCGATGCTCAGGAACAAGGACGAAAGCAGAAAGCCCGTCAGCAGCAACACCAACAAGTCCCCCGAGAGGCGCGAGACCAGGATCAGGATCGCCAAACCCAACATCGCTCCTGCCAAGCAACCGAGCGGAACGAACATCTCGGCGTGGAGCCATGCCGGGGCACGGCCCGCGAGCAACCACTGAAACGACAGCAGCGCGGCTTGGCCCCCGACGCTGCCCGCCGCCGAGGTGCCGAGGATGGACGGGCTGGCGAGTGGATTGCGGAACAGTCCCTGCACCAGAACGCCGCCGACCGCCAAGGCCGCGCCCACCAGAGCGCCCACGAAGGTTCGTGAGACACGCAGCTGGAGCAAGGTCGCGCTCAGCTCTGGATCCACGTCGCCGGCTTTGCCCGTGAGCGCCGAAACGAAGCCGAGCCCGGCCAACACGCAGACGAGGGCGGCAAAGGTGAGCAGTCGTCTCCTAGCCACGCAGCCCCCAGATGAACAGTCCCGTCACTTCCGCCGTTTCGACCATGGCGCCGCACACGTCGCCGGTCAGGCCGCCGAATCGACGTCGGGTAGCGAGTGTGATGGCCCACACGACGCCCGCCGTGGTCCCGAGGTGAAGCAGGACGCGCCAACGCTGCCCAACCAGCCAGCTGGCGGCGATGGCGGCGAGCAGGAGCAGACTGACGAGGGCAACCGTTCCACTGCGCCGCGCGCTTCCGGAGGCGAAGGTGGAGGCCATCGAAGAGCTGCTCGCGACGACCGTGCGAGATAACCCGAAGGCCACCCAGCCCCGGGCCGCGCTCGCCGACAGTGCCACGGCCACGAACGTCGTTTGCCAGCTGGGCGCCCGGCTCAGCAGTTGTTCGAGCGCTGCGAACTTGAGCAGCAGCACGAGCGACAGTGCGACGGCACCATGTGCACCGATGCGACTGTCGTGCATCACCTCCAGGCCACGTCGAGGATCGGCGTGGGAGGCCGACCAACCATCGACGCTATCGGCAAGTCCGTCGAGGTGCAACGCGCCGGTGCTGACGGTCCACACGGCGACGACCACCGCCGCGAGCGCCACCGGCGTCAGCTGCTCTCGGCCGAGCACGAGGAGCGCGGACAGGGGCAGCGCCAACAACAGACCCACACCCGCAAACCACGACAGGCTCGCCCCGAAGTCGCGCTCGGAGTGTTCGCCCGGCAACGGTAGGCGCGTCAGCAACCCCAGCGCTAGCTCGAGTGAGCCGAGTGTCATCTGCTCTGGCTCCCGAGTTCACTCACCCTGTCGACTCACTTCCGCCGACTCGAAGGTCGCCATGTCGTGGTAGATGTGAGCCGCTGCGCGAAACAGCGGTAAGCTCAGGGCCGCACCGGAGCCTTCCCCCAGGCGCAGATCGAGCTGCAGCAGCGGACGCAGACCGAGGGCGCGGAGTGCCACCGCGTGACCAGGCTCCGTCGAGAGGTGGGAGGCGAAACAGTACTCTTTGCAGGCAGGTGCCATTGCCGCAGCGACCACGGCGGCGGCCGTCGTGATGAAGCCGTCGAGCACGATCGCGAGCTTGCGATGTGCTGCTCCGAGCACGAGCCCGCACAGGGCCGCGATTTCCAAACCACCCACGCGGCACAGCCAGTCGCTGGGACTGCGCGCTGCGGCATGTCGCTCCAGGGCCCGCGCGATCACCAAGCGCTTGTGCGCGAGGCGGGCGTCGTTGATGCCCGTACCGCGTCCAACGACCTGTTCGACTGGGGCTCGGAGCAGGGCCGCGGTCAGCGCGGAGGCCACCGTCGTGTTGCCGATGCCCATTTCACCCAAGGCCACGATGTCGTGGCCCGCATCGGCAAGCTCATTGGCGAGGCGCATGCCGACGTCGAGGGCTTGGAGTACCTCGTTTTCGGCCAGGGCTGGGCCGCGCGCCAGGTTGTCACTGCCGCGGCGGATGTTCTCAGCGCGCACCCCGGCGGGCGTTGGCCCGTTGCTGCCGACGTCGACCACGATCAGCTCGGCACCCGCCGACGCACAGAGCGCGTTGATGGCCGCGCCGCCAGCCGCGAAGTTGCGCAGCATCTGTACGGTCACCTCCTGAGGGTAAGCCGACACGCCTTCGTCGACGACGCCGTGGTCGGCGGCAAAGACGACCACCGCCGCGCGCGGGTCGCGGCCCGTCGGGCGAATGGTGAACAGTCGTGCGGCCGTGTCCTCCAGCAGACCCAGGCTGCGCCGAGGTTTCGTCTTGTCGTCGAGCTGTGCCCAGATGCGCCCCAGGGTGGCCTGGTCGAGAGGCTCGATGGGGGGAGGCGTGAAGGTTGTGGTCATGGCTGGGGTTCGTTGGGTGAGGGCGCCGAGAGGGCGCGCGGGTCGAGCCCGATGGGCTCCTTGGGGTGCGATTCGATCGCGACGGTCGTCACTGGAGCAGGCCGTAGGCGCAGCGCGACGCCCATGGTGGCGAGGTAGAGTTCGTCGGCGCCCTCGGCGAGACGTTGATTGGCGCGCCCAGCGACGTCGCGGAAGACACGGCCGAGAGGCGTCGGCGGCACGATGCCCATGCCCACTTCATTCGTCACGAAGATGAGACGCGCCGGGTGCTGCCCTGCGCTCCCTAGCAGCTCGTCGATCGCCGCTTCGCATTGGCGCTGCTGCGTCGAGCTGTCTTCCGTTTCGGCGCCGAGCAGCACACGCGACAAGTACAGCGTGACGCAATCGACCACGACGACGTCGAAGTCATGGCTCTCACTCAGCAGCTGCGGCAAGTTCAACCCCGCTTCCAACGTGACGAAGAGGTCTCCGCGTTCGTCTCGATGTCGTTCGATGCGAGACCGCATCTCTTCGTCGAACGCTTCCGCCGTCGCGATGAAACAACGGCGCCTTCCCGAGCTCAGGGCGAGCTGCAGCGCCAGTCGACTCTTGCCCGAGCGCGCCCCGCCGTTGATCACCGTCGTGCCAGGACGCCGAACGCCCGGCGCCTCCGCGCGCAGTGGGCCTACGCCCGTCGAGTTCACGCCCACCTCCAGCTGGCGCGGAGGTGGCGGTTCAGGAGCAAGTCGGGTGGCATGGCTTGGAGGGTGTGGCCACGCGGAAAGAACCCGATCGCTAGCGACCTGGCTCACCGTTTCCACGCGGCGAGAGCAGACGTGCCCTTGGGTAGGTCTCCTGGCTCGTAGATTCAGAAGCTCAGTTCAGCGCCCGCCGTCCCTTCCCCGCATTGCGAGTGGTATTGACAACGGACTTTCTACTTACAGTGGCGTGGACCGCGCCGGCATCGCACCGGCTTCCCTGATGAAGCCCATGATTGGGCACCCAAAGACAGACTGGGCGTAGAGGACCCAGGCCCCCGAGTCAAGCAGCAGCCTTTCAATTCTCTTGCGCTGCCCCGGGCCGCCGTGTACCAAGCCCCCGTCCACGAGTCCCTTCACAGGGCGGTGGGTCGCCATGACCCACTCGAGGGAAGCCGGTGAGAGACCGGCACGGAGCCGCCGCCGTAACTGTTCGAGGCGTGTTCACGAAGCCACTGGCGATAGCTGGGAAGGCGAACACACCAACCGCAGAAGTCGGAAGACCTACTCGGGATCCAACACTGAAAGTGTTGGTGTTTTCTCGATGGCGCGCGCTCGCCGGATGGAGAGGAAGAATGATCCCCGCCGACATTGGCGTGGCGCAAGCCCGCCCCCGAAATGACGCAGACCGTCCCGTCGGCAGGGGTGATCCATTTCTCCTCCGATTCGAAGGCTTCGGGATCCTCCCGTCGCTGGGCGCCGCGATGATCGCGGGGGCCCAGCGTGCGCTGTGAGTGGCTCGAGCTCGGCCCGCTCCAGCATTGCTTCTGGGCGGTGTTGGTTTTGGGTTTACTCTACCCATGCGCTGCTTGGGCGCAGGCGGTGCCAGTCGTGCCGTCCAGCGTCGAGCATGATTCGCCGCAGAATGCCCGAGCGCCCGAGAGCTCCGTCGCGTCCGAGTCCGGGGCAGAGCCGGTCGAGGTCGTGGTGGAAGGTGAGCGTGCGCTTCTGCTGAGCAGCCCGCGCGCACCGACGGCTGCATCGACGGTGCTCACTGGCGACGAGCTGGACCGGGTGGGCGATAGCTCAGCGGACGTCCTGCGCCAGGTGCCCGGGGTGCAGGTCTTTCGAACGGGGGCGGAGAGTGAACGCGCCAGCGTCAACATTCGGGGTGCCGAGGGCAATCAGGTGCCCGTCTATTTGGCCGGGATCCGACTCAACGACGACGTCTCTGGGTTCGCGGATCTGTCGAGTCTACCGCTGTGGATGGTGCAGCGGGTCGAAGTCATTCGCGGCTCCGCGCCCGCAGGTGGCGAGCGCTTGGGCTTGGGTGGGGCCGTCTACTTCGAACCCAAGCGCGCTCGGCACAACCGCATCGGTGCGCAGCTACACGCCGGCAGCTACGGGGCGCGCTCGGGCTGGGTGGGGTCGGAAGTTACCGGAGCGCATGCTGGCGCGCTGATCGCCCTGCGGCGCAACCAAGCCGACAACGACTACCCGTTCGTCAACGACTCGGGCCAGCGCTTCGTGTTGGACGAGCAGTCTCAGCGACGACCCAACGCGGACTTCGTCTCTCACGACGCGTGGGCCGTGGGGGAGGTGCACGATGACGGCCTGCGTGTCGTCGGCGTCACCAACGCACTCGATCGCGAACAGGGGGTTACGGGCGTGGCGACGGTTCCGGCGCGGAACGCGCGTGCCCGCGTGAGGCGACTGCTCAGCGGCGTCGCGGCTCGAGTCCAGTGCGCCGATGACGCCAGCTGCGAGTTGGGGCTGGACGTGAACGCCCTGGTCGAGAACTCGACCATCACCGACGAACTGCGAGAGCTGCGCGCGCCTCGCGCGGCGTGGGTTCACAATCGCGGGGAGCGTCTATCGCAGGCACTGCGAGGGCGTTGGGACATGACGGAGTGGTTCAGCCTCGACGCAGCCCTGCGCCACACTTACGACGAGTTGGAACTCGCTCGCACCTCGGGCTTGCCTCACTCGGCGCGGCGGCGCCTCGTGCGAGCGAGTTCGGGTGCCCACTTTCAGTTCTTTCGGCGTTGGTCCGCGCACGCTTTCTTGGCTGCCAACTGCTACGCCACGCGGGGTCGCTTCACGCGTACGGGGCGAGCGGCATCGACGGAAACCACCGACTGCACGGCGGATACGCCGGACGCTCATCTCGGGCTCGGCTTCGAAGCGTCTCCTGCGGTCGAGCTCCTGGGCAATGCTTCGATGGCGCTTCGCCTGCCGACCTTGGGTGAACAGTATGGCACGAGCCCCGTGCTCGATGGGAACCCCGAGCTCGTCCCCGAGCGCGGACGCAGCATCGACCTGGGGGCACGTTGGCGACACTCGTGGGGAGCGGTGCGGTGGGCACTCGATGGCTTTGCATTTTCGCGCTGGGTCGACGATTTAGTGCGCTTCCGCCGAACGAGCCTGAACGCGTTTTCTCCATACAACGTTGGTCGAGCGCGCATCTTGGGCTTGGAGGCCGCGCTCCGGAGCGATTGGTTCGGCCACGTCTCGACGAACACCGCGCTCACGCTGCTCGATCCGCGGGATACGGAGCGTTCAGCGGGTGTCGGCAACGACATCTTGCCGTTGATGTCACGCATGGTCGTGGCCCAAAGCGTAGACGTTACCACCGACTGGCTGCAGGCGAACGTGCGGCGTGCGGCGCTCGGTGCGCGGTTCTTCTACCGTTCGAATCGCTTCGTCGACCCGGCGGGACTGGAGACGCTTCCGTCGCTGCAGCTGTGGGATCTCCACGCTAGTTGCCACCTTCAAACTCCAGACGTCGAGTTCTCGGCGTCGGTCAACAACCTGTTCGACGTTCATACGTTGGACTTCATCGGTCTTCCGCTCGCTGGGAGGGCCGTGCACGCCGCCGTTACGGTTTGGCACTGATAGGAGCAATCGCATGATACGACTCACCGGAAACTTCATCTGGAGCACATGGCTGTTCGCAGCCGCTCTTGGCGCCGTCGCCTGCGACGTCGACGAAACGGACACTCAGGAGCAGGGAGTCTCCTCCGCGAGTGGGACTGACGACGCAGCGACGGACGAGAGCGATGGCGTCTCGGATGCGGGGCGAGAAAGTGATGCCGAACGGAGCGACGAGTCCGTCGCGCAAGGTGACGAGACGGATGACGACGTCGAAGCTCGGACGGACGGGCAGGACGCTGGCGGAGACGACGGACCGCGGGCGGACGCCGGAGACTTCGTCGAAGGGGAGGGTGACGAGACCGATGAAGCAGAATCGACGGGGCCGGCGCCAGAGCCTCGTGGGTTCATCGTCGTGCACAGCGACTACGTGTCGTCGACGCTGAGTGTGATCGGGTTCGATGGTGAGGTGCTGTCACCCTTGCTGATCTCCTCCGGTTCGGCCGCGTCGGGCATATCCGAGGCGCTTTCGAGTGACATCGTGCTGTCGAACTCAGTTACGTCAGGTGAACACGCGATCATCATCGACCGCGGCAACAACGTCATCAGTTGGCTCAATCTCGAGAGCGCGGAGGTCGACGAGCAGCTCAACGTCGGGCCAGGAGGATTTGCTGCCAATCCCCAAGACTACGTCCCCTATGCCGAGGGCAAGGCCTTCGTCACGCGCTACGCGAGCAACGCTGACCCCGGACAAGCAACTTTCGACGAAGGGGGAGACGTGCTGGTCGTCGATCCGAGCGAGCCCGAGCTCGTCGCTCGCATCGACTTGTCGGACGTTCCTGATGACGAGGCGTTGCAACCCCGCGCGGCCAGTGCGCAGCTAGTGGCGGGTCGCCTGTACGTATTGGCGACGATGGTCGACGTCGACTTCACGCAGTACGGCGAGTCGAAGCTCGTGACCATCGATCCCGAGATGGACGAAGTGCTCGACGTGCTCTCGCTCGGTGGCATGCGCAACTGCGGCGAGCTCTCGGTCAATCCTTCCGCAAATCAACTCGCCATCGGCTGCGTGGGAGATTGGACTGGCGATCCTCTCGCGCAGACGGGCATCACGTTGGTCGAGCTCGACGGCGAACTGCCGACGCTGGGTGATCAGTACTTTGCCGACGACTTGGCGGGGCTCCAGGTCGGTACCGTCAGCTACTCGGCCGACGACACCCTGTTGTGGACCGCCACTGGCAGTTACGATGATGACTTCAACGTCGTCTCGGGGGACTCCTTGCGGCGGATCGATCTCGATGCTGGCGAAGCAGCTGAGGAACCCTTGCTCGAAACGGAGGCCCCCTTCAGCCTGGGAGGGTTGGAATGCGTCGCCAACGAACACGTCTGTTTGCTGGCGGACGCCGAAGCGGGGAAGCCTCAGCTGATCCAGCTCGACGCCGACGGTGGCGTCGACGACATCGAAAGCGTGACGGTCGACGACGGCGTCGGGCATCCTCCGCGGTACATCGGCTTGTGGTGAAGCGGCGCCGTTGACGGTGCTCGACAGGGCAGTTAGTCTCGGGCCCCAAGTGACTACGGGGTTTGATGCAGCGGGAGAGTCTGAGCGATGAGCGGAGCTCGCGGACTCGCCGTTCGGCGCGCTGGTTGGCAGTGCCTGCGGCCGCTGGCTTGCTCGGGCGTCGTCAGTTCGCTGTTCGTGCTCCTGGCGTGTCAACGCACCGTCTACTCCGCTCGCTTCACCGATCCCAAGAACCCGGACCGTACCGTCGAGACAGGAACCACAGCCACGCGCGAGGAGCGGGACCAGCGCGGCGGAGCCGCTTCGGGTAGCGGCTCAGGCCCCGCTGGTCAGAGTCTGCAGAACCTCGACTTGAGCGCGCCGTTTCTCAAGTGCCATCTCCAGGACGGTGGGCTGTTGCTCCTGGAGCATTGGAAGTTGGACGCCGATGCCGAAGTCGTCAAAGGCATCGGTATCCACTACTCCCCTCATCGCCAGCCGGTCGCCAGAGGTGGGCTCTCCGTGCCTCTCGGTCAGGTTGTGCTGCTGGAAACGAACCGCCCCGAAAAGCTGACTCGAAAAGGCCTGGTCGCCATGGGCGTGACCACGGGGGCGTCCGCCGCACTCACCGCGCTGTGCTTGAGTAGCCCCAAGACGTGCTTTGGTTCGTGCCCCACCTTCTATGGTTTCGACGGGACGCGTTTTTCGCTGATGGCCGAAGGGTTCTCTTCCAGTATCGCCCGAGTGCTGGAGAGCACGGACGTGGACGCGCTCGTGGGCGCTCGTCGGGACGCTGACGGCTTCCGACTTTGGCTCACCAACGAGGCACCGGAGACGCACGTCATTCGACAAGTGCGCGTCCGAGCCGCTGAACGCCCCGTCGGCGGTGCGGTGTATCGCTCTGGAGAGCACTTCTACGGAGTGGGGGCTCCGGTCGCACCGAGTCGCTGCTCCAGCGCGAACGGCGACTGCCTCAGACAGGTGCTCGAAGCCGATGAGTTCGAACATCTGGCTCGGACCGACGGCATCGATCTGGCGACCCGCCACAGCATCGAGCTCGAGTTCGACGTGGTGCCCGCTGGGCCGTTGGGCTTGGTCATAGGTGCGCGCAACGGATTACTGAGCTCCTTCTTGCTGTATCAGGCATACGCGTTCATGGGTGAGCGAGCCGGAGACTACATTGCCGAGCTGGAGCGCTCGGAAGGCAGCATCGTGGAGACGGCCCGCAGTATCGACGCCGTGCTGGGCGATCTCGAAGTGCAACTGCCCGCTGCCGACGGCAGCTTCGTGCGCGTGGGTGCGTTTGGCGAGGTGGGCCCGATCGCTCGGGAGGTTCAACTCGTGCCGTTGCCCGACGCGTCGCGCCACGGCCCGCTGCGCGTGCGCCTCAACGAGGCACGTGGCAACTTCAAGCTCGATCACGTCGCGCTGGTGCCCATCTTGGGACGGGTCACGCCGGAAACGCTGGAGGTCGTGCGTGTGGAAGACGAACGGGGGGAAGCTCCGGATGCGCTGTCGTTGCTTCGCGATCCCTCGCGCACGCTGGTCACTCAGCCAGGTGATGCGTACCTCCTGCACTTCGAACGGCCGCAGTGTGACGACTGCCAGTTCTTCCTGGAGTCGCGGGGGTACTACTACGAGTGGGCCCGCGATGTGTGGTTCGCCGAGCAAGACGAAGACGCCTTGATCGACATGCTGTCGGATCCTCGAGCGGCGATGCGGCGCTTGGCTCCGGCTTACGCCGAGGTGGAGGCGGACGTGGAGCGGCTGTTTTTCGAAAGTCGCGTGCGAACCCGCATGCGGCCTCCGACGGGGAGGCGCTAGTGGCGGACTGGCGCACCCTGCTGCCGGTGCTGGCGTGCTCTCCGGTCGCCTGCGCCCACCAGGGCGTGCCGGACCGATCGCTACCTATGGGGGCTCCCTACGAAGATGGCGAAGAGCTACCGAGCCTGGAAGAGGTGCCGGTTCGAGGTGTGCCCACTGAGGTCACTCTGCACGGGTGCACGGGCCAGGGTGAACTCCTGGCCGCTGACGACGAGGCTATCTGGCTGCAGGTCGAGGGCGTCACCGATCTCACTCACATCGAAGTGGTGCGTTGGAAGGACGTCCAAGAGGTGAGCATCGAGCTGCACGAGTCGGACGCCGGATGGGTCGCTGGGTGGACGGCGGCGGGCGTCGTGTCGACGGCATCTCACGGCCTCTTCCTCGTTCTCACCGTTCCAGTGTGGCTCATCGTCGGCATCAGCGCGGGAAGTGCCGAGGCCGCGGGCAACGACGCGGTTGCGAAAAACTCGGAGCAGTACTTCCAGCTCTTCCAGTTTGCGCGCTTTCCCCAGGGAATGCCTCCTGCTCTGAGAGCTCGCGCGCGCCGCGTGACTTGCACACGCTGACGTCGAAGCTCGTCCCGCGTTCAAGCCAGCCCGACAGTTGCGGCCGGTCGCCCCAATGGGCGAGCACGAATCGAGCTCGCCCATTGGGTGCGCTCAAGCTTTGTGCTGGAACAAGTGAACGTCCCGCTGAGGGAAGGGGATCGAAATCCCGGCCGCGTCCAACGCGAGCTTGCAGTTCTTCAACGTGTCGAAGTAAACGCCCCAGTAGTCGTCGGGATGGGTGTGGGGGCGCACGGCGAGGTTGACGGAGCTATCGCCCAATTCGGCGACCTCGACCATGGGAGCCGGCTCGGTCAGGACTCGTTCATCGGCCTTCAGTACATCCAGCAGCACCTGGCGCGCTCGTTCGATATCTGCGCTGTAGGCAACCCCGACGGTGAGATCGACGCGCAGTTTACCTTCGGCGGTGAAGTTGACGATGGTTCCGTTGGCGAGGGGGCCGTTGGGGACCACGATTCGTTTGCTATGGGGTGAAAGTAGTGTCGTGGTGAAGATCTGGATCTCCTTGACGACGCCCAGTTGTCCTTGCGCTTCGATCAGATCCCCCACCTTGTAGGGGCGGAAGATCAGGAGCAGTGCGCCTCCGGCGAAGTTACTGAGACTTCCCTGCAGCGCCAAGCCCACCGCCAGACCTGCTGCACCCAATACTGCGACGAATGAAGTCGTCTGGATGCCGACGATGGAGGCGACACTGATCAGCACCGCCGCACGAAGGGCCCAGGTGATGAGGCTGACCAGAAAAGGCGTCAACGTCGGGTCGATGTTGCGTCGCTTCGCGCCCGACCGCACCAGTGCTGCCACACGCCCCGCAAGCCAAAAGCCGACAATCAAGGTTACGATCGCCAGCACTATCTTGGGTGCGTAGCCCATCACCAAGGTGACGGCAGTGTCCGTGTATTTCTCCAAGTCATTCATGTTCATCTTTGGGTCTCCTGCTGCGGCCGCACAGCAATCGCCGTGCCAGCCATGATGGGGTGAGGTCGCCGAGTTCCCCCGCTCCCCCAGTCTCCAGACCGCAGTATCGCACCTACACGCTGTAGTTTGCAGACTACAGCGCGGGGACATCAACGGGCTGGGCGCGGCCGGAGAAGGCGCATTCTCGCGCTCGTGCGGGTTGGCTTCGAACTTGCTTAAGGGCGCTGTCGAGGCGCTCGACCGCAAACGAGCCGCCCTCATCGACCTCTCAGAAATAGGAACCACCACATGCGGATTCGCGAAACTTCCCTCTTCGTTTTCGGCCTCTCTTGCCTCAGTGCATCGGCCTTGGCGCAAGAGGAACCTGCCGGGCTGGCAAATCAAGCTCCGGCAACCTCCGGCGCCACTGACGTTGCACAAGAGGGTTTTCAGACCACTGCCGAAGCGCCCGAGGAAAGCAAGGACACGACGGAGATGTTCGTCTCTGCTGGCGGCCTTATGGCGACCGGTAACTCACGGTCGCTATCGCTCACTGGTGCCGCGAACTTCAGATTGCGTCGGGACGTGCATCAGTTTTCTGCCGTGGCTGCTGCCAACTACGGGCGAGCCGCGCCCGCACGAGGAGAGCCCGTCGAGACGACCGTGGAGAACTACCAGGGTCGTGCCCGATACGATCTGTTCTTCGCGGAGAAACTCGCGGCGTTCTTGCAGGTGTCTGCTCGGCGCGACCGCTTTCAGGGGCTCAACCTGCGCCTGAACATCGACCCGGGGCTCGCGTACTACTTCATCGACGACAAGGCGCTGCAGTTCTGGAGTGAGCTCGGCTACGACTTTCAATACGACGTGCGGCGCGACGACGCGCGTCTCGACCCGGAAACGGGGAACATCGCCGACAAGACCGAAGCACGCCACAATGGGCGCGCGTTCGTCGGCTACGACAACAAGCTCAGCAAGGCCGTCAGCTTCTACGCCGGGGTCGAGTACCTGCAAGGGCTGTCGCCTTTCGAAGACGACACGACGGGTGACGTGAACTGGCGTCTGAACGTGGACACGGGGCTCACCTCCAAGGTGGCCGAAAGCCTTTCGATCGCCACCACGCTCACCGTCAAATATGACAACAACCCGCTGCCGGGGTTGGCGGAGACGGACACAGTGACCGCCGTCAACCTCGTCTACAACCTGTACTGACTGCGGTGTTTCCGGACTCGCTGTCCACAGTAAACACCGATTGCTTGCCTTTTTCGTAAGGAGAACACGACCAATGAACCCGAAATTCAAGATGATACCGGCCGCCACCTGCGCGCTCGTTTGCGCGTCGACCAGTGCGATGGCCCAAGACTCCGATGCATCGCTCGAACTATCGACGAGTGGCGTCGAAGGCAATTCCAACGTCGCCGCGCCCGACGACGAGTCGGACGCTGAGCGCCCATTGCAGTACCACGTCGAGTTGGGCCTGTACGCGGGCGTCATGATCCCGCCCACGGACCATTCTCTTCGGATCTTCGACAATCCTTATCAAGACTACGATCCGGTAGCCTTCGATTTCGGGGGTCGACTCGGCCTTTTCCCGATCGACTACGTCGGTCTCGAGGGGGAAGCCGGAATGATTCCGACTCGAACGGAGAACGGCAACAGTGCCTCGCTATACACTTTACGCGCGCACCTGATCGGGCAGATCCCGACGAAGTACGTGACGCCGTTCTTGGTGGCGGGCGGGGGACGGCTGTACCTGGATTCCGACGCGTTGGGCAACGAATCGGATCGAGCCGTGCACTTCGGATTGGGCGCAAAGGTGCCGTTTGCCAACAAACATTGGCTCGCTCGCCTCGACGTTCGGGACGTCATCACGTTGGAGGACGGCCCTGATGACGCGGACCACTGGCCCGAGGTGCTCTTGGGCGTCTCCTACGGCTTCGACATCCCCACGGGCAAGCAGGAAACGGCGGCTCCACCACCGCCGCCAGCCGATTCCGACGGGGACGGCAAGACGGACGATGTCGACGCCTGCCCTTCGGAACCCGCAGACACGCCTGACGGTTGCCCCGTGCGTGACACCGACGGAGATGGCGTCGCCGACGACGCGGACGAATGTCCCGAGGAGAAAGGCGACCTGCCGAACGGATGCCCCAACCTCGACCGAGATGGGGACGGCATTGCCCTGCCCGACGACAAGTGCCCCGAGCAGTCTGGAGTCGCGCCCGATGGCTGTCCCGACGTGGACGCGGACAAGGACGGTATTCCCATTCCTGCGGACGCTTGCCCCGACAAGCCGGAGACGATGAACGGCTTCGAGGATGCCGACGGTTGCCCCGACGAGCTACCCGACGCTGTCAAGAGCTTCACCGGAGTGATCAAGGGAATCAATTTCGCGACGGGCAAAGCGACGGTGACGCCGGATTCGTTCCCGCTGCTCGACAAGGCCGTAGCGGTACTGCAGGAGTATAGCAATCTCCGTCTGATGATCGTCGGTCACACCGACTCGGTGGGTGACCACGACCGCAACGTCGCACTCAGCCTCAAACGCGCTGATGCAGTCAAAGCGTATCTCACGAGCCAGGGAGTCGATGCGTCTCGAGTGGAGACCCGCGGCGCCGGGCCCGACGAACCCATCGCGGACAATAAGACTCGCGACGGACGAGCGGAAAACCGCCGTATCGAGTTCAAAATAGCTGGGCAAAAGTAACGCCCAGAGAGCAAGCCATGCACGCCGGAAAGACGTGCATGGTGTCAGCTAACAAGACTGGTAGCGCGGCGGCGGTGCACGTCATCGCCCCGCGTTGCCAACCCACCGAATTGGGGGAAGTATGTCAGAACGTGACGAGTTATTATCAGCGATAGCAGCTTGGGACATCGGGCTGTACCACTACGAGCCGAGCACCGGGGCCATCCGCGGTTCGGATGTGTTCTACCGGTTGCACGGCATTCAGCGCGACGCGCGCGTCACACCGTCGTCGGTCCGCCATACGCTCCACCCTGCTGACCGGCGTAAGCTACACCATGCTGTCAGTCGGGCGATCACGGCGGACGACAGTTTCGACGTCACGTACCGAGTGCTGGACAGCGCAGGGCAGACGCGCTGGTTGCGCAACAGAGGACGGCGAGACAAGGCGCATCTGTACATCGAGCCGCGCGCCCTTTGTGTGTACGGGTCGGTGGTCGACATCTCTGCCGAGGTCGAGCTCCGAGCCCAGCTCGAAGCATCTGCCGCCCATCGTGCGGAGCTGCAGGACCGCATTGTCGGAGCACAGCGCGTTGCTGCGACAGGGCGCTTGGTCGGCAGCGTCGCCCACGACTTCAAGAACATACTGTCCGTGGTCATGGGTTCCGCGAGTCTGCTGCTGAGCAAGGTCACCGATGGCGAGTCACGAGTCGAGCTGGAGCAGATCATCTCAGCCAGCTATCAAGCGGAGGCACTCGTCGGGCAACTGTTGGACTTCTCGAGGAGTCGGGCGCTCAGTCACGAGTCATTGGACGCCGCCGAGGTGATCGAGTCGATGAGGCCGATGCTGTGTCGGCTTGCGGGTGAACGGGTGGCGCTGAAGTTTCGTCGGGGAGCCGGATCGACTCAGGTGCGCGCGCAACGCCATCACGTCGAGCAAATCCTCATCAATCTGGTCGTCAACGCCCGAGATGCGATGCCGAACGGCGGCGAGCTGGTCATCGAGTGCACGCGCGCAGACGCTGATGCCAGTGTGCGACAGCCCGTGCCAGATGCTGTCACTCTCAGCGTCTCCGATACGGGCATGGGGATGGATGCTGCAACCCGGGAGCGCGCCTTTGAAGCGTTCTTCACGACCAAGGGCCCGGGGCTGGGAACAGGACTCGGCTTGGCAACCGTGCACGATCTAGTCCACGAGTGTGGTGGAACGGTCTCTCTTTCCAGTGAGGTGGGGCATGGCACACGTGCGACGATACGACTGCCAGGGGGCAACCATGGCTGAGTTCGGCATCGCTGGCGACGCTGCGCCGCGTTCGGGCCGACTGCTGCTGCTGGTGTTGTGGCGGCCAGGCAGTAACCTGGAGCAACGGCTGCGTCCGATCGCTGACGTCGTCCCCGTGCTCGGTTGGGAGGCGGCGGCGTCGTGGCTCGAACGACAGGCGTTCGACGCCGTCGTGTGCGAGCTCGACGACGTCGACACCTTGAACCACACGAGTACTGGCTTGCCGCCGGACGTCGTGACTCTTTGTATTACTCCCGAGGACTTTGGCGGACGAGTCGCGCCACCTCTGGTATCCATCACTCGAGGCCCGACCCTTTCGAACGACATTCTTCGAGTGTTGCGAGGCAGTGACGCTAAGGGGCGGGTCGGGGCCAATCGGGACGCGAGTCATCGTCGCGTCGGAGCTACTTGAGATCGTGTTTCTGCAGGAGTTTGATCAAATAGGAGCGGTCCATGCGTGCTCGGCGCGCGGCCTGGGAGACGTTGCCTTGGCATTCGTCCAGGAGCGCCCTGCAGTACTTGGACTCGAAGTCGTCGAGCACGCGGGTGCGGGCGTCCTTGTAGGGCAGATGATTCACTTCCTCCGTCGAGACCTCCTCCGGAAGCTGGCTCATCAGCTCCTGGGCCTCACCTATCGCCAGCGTCGCTTCGACCCAATTGCGCAGCTCGCGTACGTTACCCGGCCAACGATATCGCTGGAGCTCTGCCAACGTCTGCGCCGAGACGATGGCCTCGACGGGCCCGGCATGGCCCGCGGCCTTGAGGAAATGGTCGACCAAGAGGGGGATGTCCTCCGGGCGGTCGCGGAGTGCGGGCATGAGTACCGTTACCACGGCGAGCCGGTAGTAGACGTCCATGCGAAACGTGCCGCTGTTGACTTCGGCTCTGAGGTCTCGGTTGGTGGCCGCGACGACTCGGACGTCCACCTCGATCTCCTTTTGTCCGCCGACGCGGACGAAACGGTGCCGCTCCAGCGCGCCCAACAGCTGCGGCTGCAGTTCCGCCGGAAGTTCGCCAACTTCATCGAGGAACAGCGTGCCGCCATGCGCACGTTCGAAGGCGCCGATTCGTTGTCTGTCCGCTCCCGTGAACGCCCCTCGCTCGTGGCCGAAAAGTTCCGAGGCGATCAGCGTCGGGGAGAGCACGCCGCAGTCCACCGTCACGAACGGCTTGTTGGAACGATTGCTGTGAGCATGAACCGCCCGGGCGACGAGTTCTTTGCCCGTTCCAGACTCGCCGGTGATCAACACCGGCACGTCCGCCAGTGCCACCCGCGACAAGCGGGCCATCACGCGGCGCATGGTGTTCGAGGCGCCGAGAAGGTCGCCGAGTTGGTTCGTTTCGAGGATCTCGACCGTGGCGCCCGAGCCCTGACTCACGCGAATTTTCGTGGTGCCGAGCGTGAGGATGGAACTCGGCGGAACATACGCCTCCGACAGACCGATCTCTCCGCACCGTGTCCCGTTGGTGGAGCCCAGGTCGCGAACCCGCACCCCCGCGTCCGTCTGTTCGAGCTCCAAGTGGTAGCCGGAGACGGTCGGATCGGTCAGCTCGAGAAAGTTCGCTGGCGCCGAACCTACCGAGACACTCTCGCCGTCAGTCTCGACGCGGCGACCCGCGTCTGGTCCTTCCAACACCTCGACGACCAAGTTGCCCACGGCCAGCCGCGGCCCCCTGACCAAGCGTTCCGTACCATCCAGCGTCACGCGCCGACAGTAGCACGCATGTTTCGCTCCGTTGGGGCGATTGTCGTGCCAACATCGCGTGTGCGCGAGCGAGCCGTCTCTCCTTTGGAGGGGCGAGCGCGAGTACGCACGATGACCGGAGTCCTTGGTCGACCATGAACATCAAGCGGCATCATCAAGCGAACCACCCCCGGGCACGTCGAGCTGACGGCGTTGCTCGTTGGCGCCTCGTTTGGCGCTGTCTTGCGTGGGCTTGTGGGGGTGTGCTGCCTTTGCTGTCGTGGTTTCCGCGGCTGGCTCACGCTCAGACCACGATCGCTCTCGACCGCTTTCAGTCGACAGCTCCAGGGGACGTTTTTGCGGTAACGGAAGACCCAGTCACACCGGACCTCGATTGGTTCTGGGCCGCGCAGTTGCTCACGACGTACGCTCACAATCCGCTCGAAGTCATCGAACTGGGGACGACTCGGTATCGGCCGGTCATCGACAGTCGATTGTGGTTCGCGGCGCAGGGGCAACTGGCAGTCGCAGGTTTGGCCCAGCTCGATTTGGTGTTGCCGTTCGTGGCCTTGAATCAAGGGACTGCCGTCGAGGGTGATCAAGGCCAGTACCCCGCGCCGAGTGGAGCCGCGCCGGGGGACGTGCGCCTCGGTCTGCGCGTCGTTGCGCTTCGCCAGCAAGGGGCCTGGCCAGCGATCGGTCTCAATGGTCGTCTGTGGCTCCCCAGCGGAAGTCCTTCAGCGTACACCAGCACGGGCGAGCCCCGCTACGCCGCGTCGATTGCCATCGGTGGGGACTACGAGAGCTTCAGTTACCGCGTCAGCGGCGGTCGGCGGCGCCAGTACTTGTACGAGGAGACCGACTTCAAGCTCGGTTCAGACACAGTCATCCGCGCGGCCGCGGGGCCACGCTTCGGCTCGTTGATAGTCGGGCCAGAACTACTGCTCGGCGTCGCATCCAACGAACCCGAGCACATCGCAGAGACCAGCGTCGGGAACTTGGAAGCGCTGCTGACGGCAAATCTCACGTTCGGGCGTTGGGCCTTGCGGGGTGGCTTCGGCGGGGCCCTTGCCCAGCGCCAAGGTACTGCAGATTTCCGTGCCTTCTTGGGGCTTGCGTTCAACTCCCAGGCTTGGGAGCGCGTGCCCCCGAAACCAGTTCCAGTTCCCCCCCCTCCGCCCAGTCGACAGAGTGCTCAGCGCGTCATCGACGCCAAGCGAACGCGTGTGACGCTGGATCAGCAGCTTTCGGCGAGCGTCAACGTGCCAGAGCCTGCTGCCGCCGACCTGGCTCAGGCCCCCTGTTCATCTGAGGCAGATCGTTCTAGCGATTGTCTGCCGGATCGCGACGGCGACGGGATCCCCGATGCCGAAGATCGCTGCCCGGACGAGGCAGGGCCTGCGAGTCCGGAGAGTCCACGCCACGGCTGCGTCCGCCAGGCGCTCATCACCAGCACGCACATCGAACTGTCCGGCCGCATTCAGTTCGATACCGGCCTCTCCACGCTGCTGAAGTCGAGTGACGAGATACTGACGGCCATCGCGACCGTGCTCGAAGAGAATCCGCAGATCGTTCGGGTTGCGGTCGAAGGACACACGGACGACGTCGGAGTGGAGGCGGACAATCTGCGGCTGTCGCGTCAACGTGCGTTGGAGGTCGTTCGCTGGCTCGTCGAGCACGGGGTCGACGAACGACGCTTGGAGGTCCACGGTTACGGACCACGTCGGCCTAAAGTCGACAACTCCACAGCAGAGGGACGGGCCGAGAACCGCCGCGTCGAGTTCTCAATCGTGCGCCGCGACCCTCGCGGCAAGGACGCCTGGACTGACGGGCCCATCGAACAGCAAGACAGCGCCGCCACGACCGATTCGGAGGCGCCGTGAAAGTGCTCCCTCTCAAAGTCAAGGCGGCGGTCGTCTTCGTGTTGCTGGCGACGATCCCGGCAGTGGTGACCGGCGCGCTTCTTTCGCTGGTCAACGCCGACGCCGTCAGGACCAGCGAACGTCAACTGCAGACCGCCGTGCTTGCGGAGCTTTCTGCCTACGTGGACTTGCAGGTAGCCGCCGCGAAGGATGAGGCACGGGCATTGGCCGACGCCATCGCCGCCGAAGCGAGCGCGGATTCGCTGCCCTCGCTCGAGGGCATGCGGGCGGTGTTGAAAACGACGCGGCACCTGGCAGCGGCGCATTTGGTCATTCCAGGGGCCAAACTCGACGTACCGCTGCTGACGGCAAGCGACGGCTCGGTCCTCGAACCCAAGCCGGCACGGCTCGAAGAGATCAGCACGGCGGGCGCTGTGAAGGTGTTCACTGAAGGCGGTCAGGTGGAGCTTGCGATGCGAATCGCTGCGCGGGGGAACGACGCGCCGCCCGCCTTCGTCGTGGCGCGTATGAGCCTCGAGCCCATACGTGAGCGGTTGAAGCAGGCGGCGATCGCCCGTCTCGGAGGCGTCCGCTCGGCCGTCTTGCTGGTCGACGAAGACAAGCGCACCGTGGCGGAGCATGGCGTGTCGTCTTCGGGCTACGACGGAGCAAAACTATCGGCGATCTGGCGTCTTGTTCCGGACAAGTACCAGACGGGCTTCGCGATGGTCGGAACCGTGGACCTCGGTGGTGAGAGCGCCTTGGCTGGGGTCGAGTCGCTGCCGGTGTTGGGTTGGCAGCTTGCCGTGTGGCGGCCGACGTCCGAGGCTTACGCATCGCTCGGCGTGATGGTGCAGCGCGCCGGCTTGGCAGCGATTTGCGCCACGATTCTGGCGTTGGCTCTCGGCTTGATCGCCGCGGCTCGTCTGACGAAACCGATACTCGCGATGGCCGCTCAGGCGGAGCGCATTGGTCGTCGCGCTTGGAGCGAGTTACGGCTGCTACCCAAATCCGGGGACGAACTCGGGCAGCTAGCAAGTTCAATCGACGACATGGCCGGGGCATTGAAGTCCAGCGAGGAGCAGATCGCGCGCGAGGTGCGCTTGCGGACGGGTCTCAGTCGCTACATGAGTGAGCCGCTGGTCGAGCAGATCGTGCGCGACCAGTTGCCTGTCACCAGCGGTCGAGAACAGGACGACGTGACCGTACTGTTTGGCAGCGTCGTTTCGTTCACGTCGCTGGCGGAGGGGGCAAAAGCCGAGCAGATCGTCGCGTTGTTGAACGAGCTGTACGCGCTTCTCGCCGAGATCGTCTTTCGCAACGGCGGTATCGTCGACAAGTTCTTCGGCGACGGCGTGATGGCAGCGTGGGGGACGCCGAAGGCGGACCCACACCATGCATCGAACGCGCTGGAGGCAGCCCAGGACATTCAGCGCTTCGTAGACGTCGCTAGCGACGACTGGGAACGCCGCTTCGGGTTCCGCGTGCGAATGGCCATCGGGCTCAACTCCGGTGAATGCATCGCGGGCAACCTGGGGTCGGACAAACGAATGGAGTACACCGTGATTGGCGACACGGTCAACGTCGCTGCCCGCTTGGAGAAGGAGGCGGCGCCGGGGCAAATCCTCATCACCGAGGCGACGAAGAGCGCCGCCGCGGATGGCTTCGAGTACACGTTTATCGGTGAGCATCGACTCAGTGGGCGTCGTGGCTTGTCTCGGGTATACGCACTGGAGTTGGACTGATGAAGCGCTCGGTGTTTGGGGGATTGCTGTCGGTCTTTGCCGTGCTCTTCGTGACGAGTAGCGTGCGCGGGCAGTCGCTCGATACGACGGAGGGATATCCCGAGAAAGTCATCCAATGGATGGTGGAAGAGGGCGAGACGTGCGCAGACATCGCCGAAGCGCTCTACGGTGATGCTCGCCACGCGTACCTCTTGAGTCGGTACAATGACGTCCGATGCGACGTAGCACTGCCGAACGAGCTGATTCTCGTCGTGCCGTACGCGGTCGCCGAGGTCCCCGTTGCTCGCTTGAACGCGTCCACGCCCACCGTGCGGGCGCGCGCTCCGAAGAGCACGTGGCAGACGGCTCGTGACGGCATGGCATTGGACGACGGCTACGCGGTGAACACGTTGGAGGACGCGAGTGCCGACATACTGTTCCGAGACCGGAGCCGCATCCTGCTGCAGGAGCAGACGCTGGTGATCATCTACGGAACGGCCGCCAGCTCGCAGGCCACGGCAGGCGAGGACCTCTCCGTCGAGTTGAACGAGGGCGAGCTGAGAGCTGGGATCGCCGCTTTGCGCGGCCGAGGAGTGGAAGTCGAAACCACCGGTGGTGGCAAGGTCATCGCCCAGTCGGACGACACGGTGCTCCGCAGGAAGCAGGACCGCACGACGGTGTCCGTCTTCGACGGTCAGGCGACCGTGGAAAACGCGGGCCAAGTCGTCAAAGTGCAGACGAACTTCGGCAGTGCGTTCCAAGTGTCGAAGCCGCCGAGCAAACCGAGGCCGTTGCCGCCGGCGCCGGTCTGGCAGGGTGAAGCGCCGACCCCCATTCGCTTGGTGCGAGGGAGCGGCCAACTGGAGTTGAGCTGGTCAGAGGTGCCACTGGCGGTCGGCTATCGCATCGAAGTGGCGCTCGACGCTGACTTCACCCGCGTGGTCGTGCGACAAGAGGTGCCTTCCGACGTTCGCTCGCTCCGCGCAGAAAACCTGCCACCCGACTCGTACTTCGTACGTGTACGTGCCGTCGACAAGGACGATTTCTTGGGCATTGCGTCGCAGACGAGCTCTTTGACTTTCGTCGGTATCGACGTCGAGCTTGGTCGTTTGGAGGGGACCGGGGCGGTCATTTCGCCCTACGGCGCAGTTGGGCTGGGAGCGATGCCGGGCGTCGAATACTCCCTGGATGGCAAAGAGTACCGCGGGTTGCCTGCTGCCATCGACCTGCGCACGAGGCGTCCAGATCGCATCTGGTTGCGACGGGCTCCGGACGGCGCGGCCGTGGAGATCCCAATCGAGTACGAGCGTCCACGCTTGGAGCTCAGCGCCGTACGTGTCGGGGCTTCTCTCGAGATCCGGTTGCAGGGAGAAGGACTCGCGGCGCTGGCTGAGCGAGCAGGATTTGGGTTCTCCGTGCACCAGCAAGAGCAAGTGCAGCGCCTGGCGCCACGGACACGAGATGCGACGACTCTGACGGCCCGGGCGGTGGTGGACGAAGACCGGCCGACGGAGGTGCGCTTGGTCGACGCGTCGCAAGCTACACTGGGAGACGTCCAGCTGCCGGGTCTTGATGCCGCGCCCGCCGCGGTTCTCGTCGTACCGGCCTTGATTGGACCCCGCGCCGCCGTGGTGTCCGGCAACCGTGAACTGTCTTTCGACTGGTGGACGCCACAAGGGCCTTCCGGGTTGGTCGGCTCTGTGATTGCCGCGACGGACAGCGAAGGTGGGCAGCTGTCTGCCATCGGCCGTGCTCGCATCGCGGACACGACACTATCGTTGCGCATCAGCAGCAATACACTGGGCCAGGACATCCCGAGCGATGGGTCGTTGTTCGGGCACGTGGGTCACGAGTGGGCCTTGTCGCCGGCCATGCGAGGCGCATTGCGCGCGGGATTGGTGATGCCGGCCGCCAGTGCTTCACCCCCGCCGCGGGCGAGCGTCGGTGCTGCGCTCGGAGCGAGTGCGGGACGCAGCTTGTCCTGGCTCGCCAATCTGGATGCGCGTGCTGGCTTGAGTGGCGATACGGATGGGCTGTCAGCGTGGCAGCTAAGGGCGGGTGGAGGCGCGACGTACGAGTTTGTCGAGCTCGTTCGCGCGTCATTGTTGCTCGATGCCTACTGGCTCGAAAGCCGCGCCCGGGGCGCGACGCAGGCGAACATCGAGTTCGGTCGCGACTTCGCTGTGTCTGCGGGAGTGCGCTGGTCCCCTTGGGGCGATGACAACGCGCGTTGGATGGTCGGGGGCAGCTTGCTCTATCGCGGAGACGATTGGACTCCAGAAACCAGGTAGCCGTCGTGACAGAACGAGACACAGAACTTGCCCCGAGTACCCGGCGGAGCGAGTGGCGAAAGGCACCCGCCGTGAAGCTGCATCCCGGGGATGTACTGGGTGAGCGGTACCGAGTGCAGGAGAAGCTGGGAGAGGGCGCCATGGGTAGCGTCTACCTGGCCTACCATCGCGATCTGAAGCGAGAGGTGGCGATCAAGGTGCTCAAGCCCGAGGCCCAAGCAAACTTGGAATACAGCAGGCGTTTCCAGCGGGAGGCACGCGTCACCTCTCAACTGGACCACCCCCACATCGTGCGGGTCATCGACTTCGGACACCGGCCAGCTCTGTTTCTCGTGATGGAGTACATCCGAGGGGAGACCCTGGCGCAGTACCTGCGAGGACTGGAAACGCCGCCTGCGTTGGAGTTCGTACTGCGCGTCGTCGACCAGATGTTGAGCGCTCTCGACGCTGCCCACAATCATGGGATCATCCATCGGGATCTGAAGCCAGATAACGTGCTCTTGACGCGACGGGACGACGAGCCATTCGTCAAAGTGGTCGACTTCGGCCTCGCGCACTTCGAGGACGAGTTCGACGCTGGGCCGACACTGACCCGCCAGGACATCGTCGCGGGAACGCCGGCCTACATGAGTCCAGAACAGTGCCAGTCGATGGCGGTGACCTCAGCCAGTGACCTCTACTCCATCGGGTGCATTCTGACGGAGCTACTGCAGTTGTCTCCTCCCTACGACGGCGATTCGGCAGCGGTACTGATGGCGCAGCAGATGTTCTCGCCACCCCCACCTTTGATTCGCCCGGCAGATGCCGAACCGGTTCCCGCCTGGTTGGACGATCTGCGCCTGGAGTTGCTGGCCAAACACAGTCACCGGCGGCCCGCTTCCGCGAGAGCCACCCGCGAACGGATCCTGTTGGGGCGAGGCTCTGCGCCCCCCGCGGATCGCACGAGTTCGCGCGGGAGCCTCACGCCGGGCGCACCCAAGACGGAGCCGCGTGGGGACGGGTCGCGACTAACGTTGTCGGTCGTCAATGGCAAGCTTGACGCGGCTGTGAAGGCTGGTCTGGCGATGCATGGCATCGATGTGGGACAGGCGGAGGGCGCGATGATACTGCTGATGGGTGAACAGGAGCTGGCGACCACGTGTCAGCAGGTGATGGAATGGTCCAAGCGGGGCAGCAGCGTCGTCGCTTGTCTGGAGCAGCTTCGGGCCAAGGACTTGCCGAGCCTCGTCGAAGCCGGCGTGGCTGATGTCGTCTCCAAGCCCATCGACCCGGTCCGTCTGGCCCGAGTCGTTCAGCGCGCGCACCGGCGTCAGGAGCGCCGGCGAAAGCCGGGGTGACCTCTTCGTCCGGGGCGTCGTGTTTCAGGGGTAGGTGGCGTCGGGACCCATCTCGTAGCTGTAGTTCACGGCTTGCATGCCGAGAGCGACGTCGTAGAGGCGTAACTCCTCGAAGGTGCCGCCGAACTCCGGGTCGGTGACGTATTGCGAGCGGCCGAGCCAGTTGTTGAACGTTTGTATGTCGGCGAGCGAAAACGTCGGGTTGTTCGTCACGCCGGCCAGTTCCCCGTTGAGATACAGGCGCAGCTGGTTGCCGCTGTCGTCGAACACGACGACGACGTGAGAGACGACGTTCGTGGGCAGCGGTGCAGTCATGCTGACTTCGAGGCCCGACCCATCGCCGAGTCCGAAAGCGGCGCGCAGGCCCACGCCGGAAATGTCGGTCAGCGGCGTCAGCAGGAAGTGCCCCTGCCCTTCACCCTGAGCACCGGGTCCCCCATCGCTGGAACCGAAGTCGAAGATCCGCTGCCAGGGATCGCCGCCGTTCCACGTCACCCAGGCTTCTACACTGAGGTCGATGACGCCGTCCAGCAAGTTGGCGGGCAGCTCCACGTACTGATCCGAAGTAGCACCGGCCAGTTCGAGCTCGCCGCCAACGGCCGTGGCGCCAATGATGTCGCCGTCGGCATCGCCGATGGTGTCCTCCGCCGTACTAGTGTTCATCCCGAGGAATGAGTATCTGTGGGTCAGCCCCGCGCCGAGTATCTCGCACAGCAAGGCGCCGCTGGTGTGCTCGGTGTCCGGCATACCGCAACCGCAGGCGCCTGCCTCGACCTTTGCCGGATCATCGGGGCAAGCATCGAGACAGTCGATGGCGCCGTCGTCGTCGCTGTCGTCCGTTTGCTCATCGATCCCGCAGCCGCATTCGCCGGGTTCGGTTTTCGCTGGGTCCTCGGGGCAGCCGTCGATGCAAGCGATGACCTCATCGCCGTCGACGTCACTGGTATCTTCCTCCACTCCACAACCGCACTCCCCCTCCACCGTCTTGACTGGGTCGTCGTCGCATTCGTCCACGCAGTCCGGCGTTTGATCGCCGTCGCTGTCCGTTTCCGGTGTTCCGCAACCGCATCGGCCGGGTTCGAGCTTTGCTGGGTCCTCGGGGCATTCGTCGGTGGCGGCGTCCGCACCCGCATCGCCGCGGCCCGCTCCGCCGTCCCTCTCCACGCTCGCGTCGCCGGAGTCGATCTCGTCCGTCTCGCCCGTCTCGTCCGTCGCTTCGACCATCGAGTCTGATTCGACGTCACTTCCGTCGTCGGGTTCGCCCGGGGCATCAGACTCTCCTGTTCGGTCGGTGCTTTCTTCGGCTTCGTCCGTCGTTGCTTCAACGGCGTCGCTCTCCTCGTCGGTCGATGGCGCAGCGCGTTCGTCGTCCGTGCCCGAACCTGGGTCAGGCCGTGCGGCAGCGTCTGGCTTTTCTGCTGCGTCCTCCGTCTCCGCTGGGACGTTTGCGAGGGTGTTTTCCGCGAAGACCTCGTCGAGGTCACTCGTGCAACCGAACAACACCAGTAGGCTCAGCATCGTCACGAGGTGACGAGTGAGACCGTGCATCCCCAAACCGTTCGCTAGCATTACGTGCTGACTCCGTTGGACTTTTTTCGTGCCAGGGTACCAGTGCCCGGCGCGCGTCTCGGTTTCTGCAACCGGCATTTCCGCGGCATCGAAACGATGGGAACTGATTCGCTTTCGAATCGCGGATGAATGTCAGCGCCGACTTCGACTAGCATGTGTACCCGCGGCTGGGAAGTGTGTCGTCCACCTCACACGCTCGTGTCCTTCATCTGCAGGTGGGGTGGAAAACGCAACAAGCGCTCATCCGTCAAGGCAATGAGGAGTAGTCGCCGGTTCATGCTCCCATCTGCATTCGAAGGAGTTGCCGTGCTGTTGCCAGTCATTCGGCGCCGAGGGGGGCCGGTTAGGGGGCCGTTTCGTCAGAGGGTTACCTATGGCACGCAGTTAGGTGGCAGTCTCGAGTACGACCGGGCATGGGCCAGCCCGGGCACGCGAGCCGAGTGCGCGATGCGTGCGGAACGATGGACGGTACATGCGATGTACAATCAGCCGGTTGCACGATACGCTGGGGTCACGTGACGCACAGGTATTCTTCACCAGTCATCACACCGAGGCCAATCGAGGAGATCGCCGCCAAGCTCGGTTTGCCTCCCGACCGCCTCGAGACCTACGGACGCTATCAGGCCAAGCTCACCCGTGGAGCGGAGGCTTCACCACCGAAGCGTGGAAAGCTGATCTTGGTGACGGCCATGACGCCGCCAGCGCAGGGAGTTGGCAAGACGGTCACATCCATCGGATTGGGGCAGGCACTGGGGCGGCTAGGGCACTCCAACTGCGTGTGTCTTCGCCAACCGTCTTTGGGGCCCACCCTGGGGATGAAGGGAGGCGCTGCGGGAGCTGAGCGTGCACGACTGCTCCCCTCCGACGAGATCAATCTGCACTTCACGGGTGACTTCCACGCGGTCACCAGCGCCCACAACTTGCTGGCCGCTCTGATCGACAACCACGTTCACTTCGGCAACGCTCTGGGAATTGAGCCCGAGCAGATCCTGTGGCCGCGGGTGATGGATCTCTGCGATCGACAGCTGCGCCACTGCCGGTTGGGGCTCGGGGGACCGCGCAACGGTTTCGAGCACGGAGCGCGGTTCGAAATCACTGCGGCGTCCGAGGTCATGGCGGTGGTCGCGTTGGCTCGGGATGGTGGGGACTTGGAGCGTCGGTTGGAACAAATGGTCGTAGCGCGCGATGGGCGAGGATGCGCGGTGCGTGCCGGGCAGCTGCAGGCCGTCGGAGCAATGCGGGTCTTGTTGCACCAGGCGTTGCTGCCGAATCTCGTACAGACGGCGGAACATACCCCGGCATTGGTTCACACCGGGCCCTTCGCCAACATTGCCCATGGTGCTAGTAGCGTGCTCGCCACACAGACGGCACTTTCGGCTGCGGACTATGTGGTGACGGAGGCTGGTTTCGGCACCGAGCTCGGGGCGGAGAAGTTCGTGCACATCAAGTGTCGCCAGGCAGGGCTGTTCCCCGATGCCGCGGTCATGGTGGTCACCTGCGGCGCACTACGACGTCAGGGGGGCTGTTCCAAGGAGGATGTCAGAACGCCGAACTTAGCTGCTCTGCGGAGTGGCTTGGACAACGCTGATGCGCACGTACGAAACTTGGGGGCTTTCGGAATTCCGGTTGTCGTCGCCTTGAACCGATTTCCCGAAGATGCGACAGACGAACTGCTCGCGGTGCGATATTGGGCCGACAGTCGCGGTCTGGCGCTCTGCCTGAGCACCGCCTATGAAGACGGCGGCAGGGGCGCAGTCGATCTGGCGGAGCACGTCGTGCTTGCAACGGACGGGGAGGGGCCTCGACCGAAGTACCTCTACGAACTCGAGACCAGCCTAACCCACAAGCTGGAGGAGCTGGCGACGCGCCTCTACGGAGCGGATGGCATCGAACTCTCGAAGCAGGCACAGCAGGATTTGGGCTGGCTCGAGCAAGAGGGGTTCGGTGCTCTGCCGCCATGCGTGGCGAAAACGCCGTACTCACTTTCTGACCGCAGCGAGCTACTTGGCGTGCCGAGAGGACACCGCTTGCAGGTTCGTGGGCTACACGTTCTGGCGGGTGCGGGCTTCGTGGTCGTGAGTGCCGGCAACATCGTCACGATGCCTGGAATGCCCAAAGATCCGGGCGCGCACCGGCTGGGCATGTCGCCCGAAGGGGCCATCACGGGCCTGTAGGCGCCGGATTGGCACCCCTGGCTGGGGCTTCACTTCGGGGGCGCGCCGTATAGCGATACGCGGTGCATGGCGTAGCCCAGGCCGCCCTGATTGGCGATGATCTGAACGAGTTCACCCGCTTCGTTGATTTCGTGAATCGTTCCCTGGTTCGAGTACGTGATGAGCGTGTTGCCGTTAGCCAAACGCTGTACGTCACCCAGGCTCGAGCTGGCCTCCCCGGTGGCGGATGTGTAGCTGAAGAGCAACTCCGCCGACAGCGATTGCTCGTCGAGGATGAACTCGTGCACCGGTGAACCGCCGCCCATGTTCCCGCCCATGCCGTTGTTGTTGAAGAACAGGAAATGGCCGTCGTCCAAGACTTGGTGGCCGTGGTTGACGGCCCAAGTGCCCTCGATGTGCGGGCCGAGCGGGTTGTCACCTCCGAACTGCCAGTGGAGCTCCCCGTCGGAGCGGTTCACCTTGACGTACAGGTTCTGGCTGCGGTCGGAGATCGTGAAGGTGTCGTCCTCCGGGTGGTACAGGATGGAGTTGGCGTGGCAGCCACCCGCGTTGCTGTACGCTTTGGACAGATCGATGGTTGTGGTCACCGTCATGTCCGGAGTGATTTCAGCCACCGCGGAGCAGGTATCCCCGTGCATCAGGACTGCCACGTTGCCGTCAGGTAGGGGCGCGAGGTCGTGGTGTGCGGCGTTCGTTCCGGGGATGGACTGGACGTCCGTGCCGTCGATGGACACGCGCAGCACCTCACCGCCATTGTTGTTGGGGTTCCCCGTTACCGAGTAGACGTACTTGCTATCCCAGCTCAGGCGCGCCGAACTCGCGCTCATCGGCGAGGGGCCCCACCATACCGGGTCACCATCCTTGTCGAAGATGAACGCGGGGACTTGCTGTCCGTAGGAGACCGTGGAGATGAAGCCCGGGTAGACGGCATCTTCGTCGATCACGTCGCGGTTCATCACGGGAACGCTGTTCGCGACCGGACCTGTCGTCAACGTCAAGACTTCGCTGCTGCAGCTCTGGCCAGCCGAAGACGCGACGACTTGGAAGTCGTAGTCGGAACTACCCTTCATCCCCAGCAAGTGTGTGAGGTACTCCGGCTCCGCGAGGTCTACCGGTGCAGACATCGACAGTTCTCCGCCAGCAGGGCCAAACACGATGCTCGCCTCGTCGAGCTCTGCCGTGGCCGACCACGTGACGATACCGACCGTCGGAATGGCGGAGCTGATGTCGTAACTGTTCACCGAGATGCCGCAGTCCGTGCTGGCGGGACCCTCGGGTACCGCTGGCTCGGAGGTTGTCGGGTCGGAAGAATCGGAAGTGCCGTCGTCGGTCGCTGGCATCTCGGGTGTGGGCTCGCCCGGCTCTGCGGGCTCTTGTGTCATGTCCGAGGGGAGAACGTCCTCGGGGGAAGTGGGGTCAGCGTTCGGACTCGTTTCTTCTGCAGGCGTCGAGTCTCCTTCGGCCGGCGCGGGTGTCGGATCGCCGGATTGGCCGGGGGAAGCCGCGGCTCCGGCAGGCGTCATCTCCGACTCGGCGGCGCCAGCGGCGGAGTTCTCCGCGTCATTGCCCTGCCCCGCGTCCGAGTCGCCGCAGCTCGTTGCTGCGAAGGTCAGAATCCAACTCGCCAATGATCGTTTCACCAGACTTTTGCGCATCTCGATAACCTTGCCCTGACCGTTGCTGCACCAGTGTCGAGTGCCGGCGCCAGAGCCAGTCACATTGAGTAGCGTGCCGCAGGCGTGAAGAAAGGCCGCACTGGCCTCAAAATGAGAGGCAGTCAGCTGTAGCTGGAAGGATCCACTGGCCCGTCGACAGAGCCTCAGCGCCGCCAAATCGAGGCTTGGCCCGGGTCGCAGAATCGCCAACTTGGACGGCGATTTCTTGTGCGCCACGCCCGGTCGTCTTTTTCCCGTGAACGCGGAATGCGAGGCTTGACGGGCCCTGCCGTGAAGGGTTGGAGGGGCCATGGCATGAACGCGAAATGTTCATTCGGCGGAGTTGCATCTTGCCCCCGGGCGCCACGCAGTGAGCCGGTCGTTGGGGGCGCGCAACGACGGAGCCCGGCGGAAAAAAGCGTGGACCGCCTACGGTCCGCATGGCTATGGATGCGTCGACGAACCGTGACCACCGGGTGGGACGACGAGGGAGTCGTCGACCTGGGTGCGGTGGAGTTGGTCGACGCCAACCCGACCTCGGCGGCGGTGCGCGCAGAGCGCTTCGTCCCCGCGCCCCGCGTCGGTCGGCTCAGTGTTCGATAGGGCGGTCATTCGCTGGGTGAACGAGCTTTCGGTGCGAAACATCCTCTCGCATGCTCGATTGCCGTTCGTTATACTCCCCGCCGCTGGTGGGTACCTTGATACGGTCATCAGGGCGCTCCGAAGCACAGTGTGCAACGGCCAGTTTGTCACCGCGACCGAGGTCTGCGGGCATCGACGACAACGACCGCCGAGTGGACTCAACACTTGAATCATCGGGAGAGGGACGTTCCCCCTCCGAGTCGAAAATACCGAACCCTGGAATCCCACGTGGCAAAGAATGAGAACAACTTCTTTGGTCCGCTGCTCGCCTTGGCGTGCATCGCGCGTCGTGGGTAGCCCTGGCATGACCCTGATTGCGTTCGATAGTGTCGAGACCATCCATCCAGCGACGACCTCTGTCGTCGGCTGGGTTGGCACGAGCTGTTCGTTGCATGCCCGAACCAGCGGCGAGCCTTCCACGCACACCGTCTCTGAGATGAGCGGGGCGTGCGCTCGACCAGTGTCCTAAGTCAAAACAACGAGGTGAAGCTATGAATCCGCGTCCTTTCGAGCCCCAATTCATGAAGATGAGCGTTCTGACTGCTGCGTTGCAGGAGCTCACTCCTCGCGACATCCGCGACGAGGACCCAGATCGCGCAATCGAAGACTGGCTGGAGTTCTCGAAGGAGATGGACTGCCCCAACATTCAGCTGTCGGCAGCCTTGCACCCGACGGAGACGGACGTGCCTCCCGAGGCGATGTTGGATCCAGTGGCCAACACCCTCGACTTGCGAAAGCCCTTCGACAAGGAGCGCGCCAAGCGCGTGCGTGCCGCGATGGACAGCAGCGGGGTGGGCATCACCGACATCGCTTTCTTCGACAACCTGCTCCACGACGACAACGACGTGCGGAAGAAGAAGCACGACTTCGTCATCAAGATGATGGATGCGGCAGCGTTGCTCGGTGTCGAGGCGTTGTGCGGTTTCGTCGGGCGGAACCAGAAGCTGTCGATGGACGAGAACCTCGTCTTCTTCGAAGAAGTCTTCGTGCCTCTGCTGAAGGAGGCCAAGGCGCGTGGGATTGAGTACCGCGTCGAACAATGCCCGATGCCGGGTTGGACGGTTGGCGACAACTTCCACAACAACATCGGCTACACGCCGGGTACCTGGATCGCGCTGCACCGCATTTGCGAAAAGCATGGCGTAGGTGATCAGTTCAGGGTGCACTACGATCCGTCGCACTCAATCCTGATGGGTCAAGACACGCGCTCGATGTTCCAGTACTTGAAGGATGAAGGCTACGACTTCATCATCAGTGGCTTCCACGTCAAAGGCCAGGTGATCGATCCCAAGGGTGTTGCCGCTTGGGGTTACGGTGGGCAGACCGTCGAGCGTGGTGACTGGAAGAACGGCAAGCCGTCGGAGGACCCGGCGGATCAGCTCAACGCGTGGAAGAAACAAACGGTGCTCTGTGAGCACGAGCTTCCCGGTACGGCCAAGCACGATCCGCTGGGCTACCTGCAGAACCGCACGGTGGATTGGTTGGATCACCAGTTGGCCGCCCGTGAGCTACTGAAGCTGGACATTCCCAACACCGCTCTCGTGATCGAGCACGAGTACCCTCGCGCTCGCATTCAAGACAAGGAGCGCCTCAAGCCCATTCTTCAAGGCTCCATCGCCTTTGCCCGAAAGATCGACGAGGCGGCGGCGTGCATGTACGCGCTGCACCACGAGGTGCTCCCTTCGCAGGATATTCCGGTTCAGGGTCGGGGGCGCGTGCCCTATTGGACTTGAGGCTCACACGGAACTGAGGAGAAAAGACGATGAGCAAGCGCAAAGTCAACGTAGCCATGATCGGGTACGACTTCATGGGGCGCACGCACTCGAATGCGTGGCGTCAAGTCGCCCGTTTCTTCAAAGACCTGCCCATCGAGCCGGTGTTGAAGGTCGTCGTCGGGCGCACCGAGGACAAGGTGAAGGAAGCCCAAGCACGCCTAGGTTTCGAGGAGGCGGCCACGAGTTGGGCGGATGTCATGGCCAGAAAGGACATCGACATCATCGACATCTGCACGCCAGGCGACTCGCACGCAGATATTGCGGTCGCAGCCGCGGAGGCGGGCAAGGCGATTCTGTGTGAGAAACCCTTGGCCAACGATCTGGCTGAGGCAGAGCGCATGCATGCGGCCGTCAAGCGTGCTGGCGTGATCAACATGGTGTGCCACAACTACCGGCGCTGCCCGGCGGTGACGTTGGCGAAACAGATCATCGACGAAGGCAAGATCGGCGACATCCACCACTACCGTGGTCTGTATCTTCAAGACTGGATCGTCGATCCAGAGTTCCCACGAGTCTGGCGCCTGGAGAAGGCAAAGGCCGGCTCAGGCTCCCTGGGGGACATCCTGTCTCACACGATGGACCTGTCCCGCTACCTCGTTGGCGAACCAGTGGAAGTTTCCGGGCTCCTGAAGACCTTCGTGCCAGAACGACCGCTCCCCGACGGGAGCGGCCGCGGCAAGGTCGACGTCGACGATTCGGCGCAAGCCTTGGTCAAGTTCGAAAACGGTGCGGTGGGTTACTACGAGGGGTCCCGTTTTGCCCCAGGTCGGAAAAACTACAACCGTTTCGAGATCAACGGCTCCAAAGGCAGTATCGTCTGGGACTTGGAGCGCATGAACGAGCTCGAGCTGTACATCGAGTCGGGCCCGCTCAGCGGCTTCTCGACGATTTCCGTGACGGATGGCCAACACCCATACATTTCTGCTTGGTGGCCGCCCGGGCACATTATTGGCTACGAGCATTCGTTCACTCACACCGTGCACGACTTCCTCAGGGCGATCGATGAAGGTCATTCACCCCGCCCCGATTTCGAGGACGGCCTGAAAAATCAACGTGTGCTTGATGCGATCGAACGGTCAGCGTCAAGTGGTCAATGGATTGAAGTTGGGTCACCATAAACAGAAGCCACTGACAGTGGGTCCTCGGTTGCGCCTACATCCGCCTACACGTAAATCGGAGACCTTCAAACGTTCCAAGTTCTCCTTGTTTCGGTGAAATACGCCAGCGCCCCGGGGCGCCTCATTTGAAAGGTCGATTCCTATGCGAGCCATCACGCTCAACGCCACCTTCGCTTCTCTCACGGTCCTCATGCTCGCCGCCTGCGGTGGCGATACTCAGGACGCCGGGGACCTGAACGCCAACCTGGGCACTACGCCGGCTACGGGTGGAACCTCTGGTGGCTCCACCACCGCCACCCCGACCACGGGTAGCGGCGGTGCCGTGCAGCCGATGCCCGGAGTTGGCGGTACGCCGGCGGCAACGCCCACGCCCACTCAGCCTGCCCCCGGCGCAGTAGCGACGCCAGCGAGTGGCGGTGAAACACCTGCTGCTGGAGTGATGCCGAGCGACCCCGTCCCGGATGGTCCCGATCCGGTCGACACCAGCGGCCCCGCGCCCACCACGGAAATGATGGACCCAGGGACACCCGTGCCGGAAGACATGCCAGGCGGCGGTGGCGGTGCACCCGGTGTAGATGAACCGGGCGAGGGTGGCGCTGCCAATCCGGACGTGCCCGCCGGGGCTGGCGGTATGCCCGCGCCAGATGGCGCGGGCGGCATGCCCGACGACATGCCACCCGACACGGTTACTGGTCCCTACGCGCCCCGCACCGGGTCCTTCAACATGCTCGTCTATTCGCGAACTGCCGCGTTCCGTCACTCGGACTCGATCAACACGGGTCGGCAGATGTTGATGGACATCGCGAGCAAGCAGGGCTTCAACGTGACGTTCACCGAGGAGAACAACGAGATTACGCCAGATGGCCTCGCCAACTACGAGATCGTTTTCTTCCTCAACTCGACGGGTGACATCTTCAACAACAACGAGCAGCAGGTCTACGAAGACTGGATGACGAGTGACTTCGGTGGCGCGTTCGCCGGTACCCACTCGGCCACGGACACTGAAAACGGCTGGGCCTTCTACTCGGAAGTGACCGGGCAGTACTACGACTTGCATGATGCGTGCTGCGCAGAAGCAGAAATCCAGTGGGACCCGGATGCCCTCGGCTTCATTGCGGTCCAAGGCTTGCCGAATCCGTGGCGTCGAGCAGAGGAGTGGTACAAGTTCGACCGAGCCTCAGAGTGGTCCACGAAAGCCGGCTTCCAGATCCTGAGTCGTGTGACGACGAACAACAACACCCGACCGGTTAGCTACATTCGCGAATGGGGCAACTTCCGCTCGTTCTACACGTCGCTTGGTCACGAAGGTCCGACCATGAACGACGAAAACGTCAGGAAGCACATCAGCGCCGGCATCATGTGGGCGGTTCGACGTGAGGCCGAGCTAGTACCGTAAGGCACTCAAAAAACCTTTGATTAATGCGCGGCAGAGGGTTAGCTTCTGCCGCGCATGTCATTTGAGAGTCCGGTTTCACGTGCTCCAGCACGAAAGAAAGGATGTGCCCATGTCGTGGCTTAGCAGGAAGCAAGCCGGAGCATTCGCGCTCGCCTCCGTAGCGTTAATCTGGTCCAGTGTTTCGCGCGCCGAAATCAAGTTGGGAGAAGCCAACGGGTGGACGATGACGACCGACGGTCGCCTCAACGGTTTCGTATCTCACGTCTGGGGCGACGATCGCCCGGACGGTCTCGAGAATTTGCCCTGGGTGGGCTTCAACGAGAGTGGTAACCCGGCCCAGGTAGACGCCGACGGCAAGTTACGCAGGACGCGCATTCGCAGTGGTTACGTGCCGTCGACCCTTGGGTTCAAGGTGCACAAGAAAGCGGACACCGGTCTGGAGCTGACCGGACGTATCGAGATCGGGATGCAAATCGCCAACGTCGATCCGACGTTCGTCGCCAACCCGACCTGGATGGACCCCCGCTCGGTGTATTTGGACCTTGCCGGTGATTGGGGAAGCGTGCGGGCCGGACGCGACTTCGGTCTGTTCTCGCGCGGCAACTTGTTCATGAACTTCGAACTCGGTCACGCCTATGGTGTGGGCTTTCCCTGCGCCTACGAAAAGGTGTTCGGCGGCGCGTGTGGCCATGTTGGCTTCGGTACGTTGTGGCCGGACTTCCACGCTCAGATCACGTACTCGACGCCGAAGATCGGTGACGTTTTCCAGTGGAGCGTGGGCGTCTTCGACCCTCGCACGGTTCCGACCTACAGCTGGGTGCAGACACCGCTCCCCCGGTTCGAGACGGAAGCCGTCTTCGACTACCGCTGGGACGAGGGCTGGGGAGTCAAGGCCTGGGGTAACGGTGCTTACCAAGAGGTGGGAATCGGTGTGGACGTCATCGACATGACGACATTTCAGCCCGTCGGGCGTGAGGAGTTCTCGCAGACGGCGCTGGGCTACGGCGGTGGTGTCATCGGCTACCTGGGCCCTGTGAAACTAGGTGTTTCGGGCTATGCCGGGGAAGGCATGGACGGTTTCGAGTTCTTGGGTTTCAACCCGATCTTCGTCGGTCAGTCATCATCGGTGGCGAACGAAGATCGTCGCTTCCGCCCGACCAACGGCATTCTCGTGGAAGGTTCACTGACCTTCGGTGATACGTGGGTCATGGGCGGCTTTGGTAAGGCGTCGCTCGACCGCGTCGACACGGACACCCCCATCGATACGGTTGACGCGTTCCCGCTCTTGCGCGGCCAGCGAGGCATTTCTGCCGGTGCGTTCCATCGCATTGGAGACATCGTCATCGGGCTCGATTACTTCAACGCCCTCTACAGCTTCGACCCGAACCTCGTCAGTCAGGATGACGGTACTCCACCGCGCTTCGTCGAGGTGGAGCAGAACGTCCAGATCATCAACACAGGCCTCACGCTCGAGTGGTAGCCGATGGCTTCCTTCCGGTCTCGAGCAATCAACGGGTCCGGAACTGAGCGGCGGCGGTCGCTTCGTTTCTCGCTAGCGGTAGCGTCGTTGATGCTGTTCTTCGACTTGTCCTGTCGGGACAAGTCGAAGAACGAAGGAGCGAGCCTGCCGCCAGCGACGAGCACGGCACAACAGCAGGTGGCGTCGTCGCAGACGGGCACTTCACGCCCCGCGCCTGACGCCTCTGTCGATCACTCCACGGATGATTGCACGCTCCACTCGGAACCGCGACCACCCCTACCGCCCGGGGCGAAGGCGACGGCTCTCGACGATAGCAGCCGAGACAAGCTGACGAAAATCCGAGTCTCGGCTCACGTGGGCGTCGTGACGATTCGCAAGCAGGGGGCGCAGTGGGTCATATCGGGCAAGCGGGGCTGTACGCTATCGCCAGCGCGCATCAATGCTGCGCTGGACAACCTATCGTCGCTGAAAGGTACGCCCAGTGACGAGTCGCCACCGAAGGGCAGCGCTTTCGAACTTCAGATCGACCTGCTCATGGACGAGACGCACGCGATCCATTTCGAAGTCGCTCGTAGCGGAGCGGACGGAGACCTGGTGCGTTTGCTGGACGATTCCATCGTCAAGCTCCAAGGCCTCGATCACGAGTTATGGTCGCCGAAGATCGCTGATTGGTGCGGCACAGCGCGCTGAACGCAGCGCGCGCGACGCTGATGCCGCACCATGCGTGCAACGAGCTTTTTCAGAGCCCCGAGAGGCCCAGGACCCAACCGAGACCGGCCAAGAGGTGCGCATCGCCGATCGTTGCATTGGTCAAGTCGCTGTCCACCTTGCCGAAGTTGCTGAAGAAGACGCGCCCCAGTCCTTCGTTCCTGACCCAAGAGACCGCGACGTCCGTGCCGTTGCCCCAGGTGCAGTTCACGAGCACTGTACTGTCGTCGGCGATGAAGTCCGTGCCGTCCAGATTGCCCACGTACTCGAAGGTGTCGGGAAGATCCGCGGTGGTCGGGTGGTCCGCCATCTTGCGGCAGTCATTGCTGCCCTCGAAGTTTTGGCTACTGGCTCGGCCACCGAGAAGCTGATTGTAGAGCGCGGGAGGGTTTGCCGATTGGAAGGTCACGTCGGCGCAATGGGTGCCGAAGAGCCCGCCGCCTTCCTGCAGGAATCGTTGGAGCGCCTCCGCTTCAGATTGCCCATCGCTGTTGTTTCCGAACGGGCTGAAGCAGGTGTTGATCATGCCCACCGCTGCGTAGTTCGCCAGGTTATCGTCGGTGAACATTCCGGGATCTTCGGACTCGTCCACTTCGTAGCCCCAGCTCTGCAACTGCGCCCCGAGGATGGACAGCTGGGCTGGCACGGATGGGATGTCGAGCGTGCTGAAGGTGTACAGAAGCACGCGTGCCGGTCGGTCGAGCACGGGGCTGTCTCCAGTGCTGCCACCTGCATTGGGGGTGCCGCCGCCGCCAGGTTCCTCGCTGGCGCCTCCGGTTCCGGCATTCGAACTATCTCCGCCGCCGCCATTGGACGTGCCCGCCGCTCCGGGTGCTGCAGCGCCGCCGGCACCCTCGGTCATCTCCGTCGAACCGCCCGCACCACTCGCCCCCTCGTCAACATCGGGGCTGCCAGCGCCACCTCCGGCGCCATTGGGGGCGCCGCTAGCGACGGGCATCGGCTCGCTCTGGGCTCCACCGGCTGCGGGCGGCGTTGCGCTGGGCATGGTGCTCCCGTTGCCAGGGTCGCTCGGCACCGTTGGAGTAGCCGCCGGCATGCCACCTGCCACGGATGTCGGTGTGCCAGGCACGCCGCTTCCCGGTGCAGCGGGGCTTGGGGCGCTCGAGCTGCCAGCCTGCACCCCGGGCTGGTCCATGCTCGTCGAGTCCTCGGAGTTGCATGCGCCCGCGGCGAAGAGTGCGAGCGCTGCTATCCAGCCTGATTTCGGTTGTCGTCCCATTCGGTGTTCAGCTTTCTGGCGAGGTTCGGACAATATCCCCTCTGCCAACCGCTTTGGCAATGCGGGCGACTCGAGGCTGTCCGCCTTCGGGCAAAATGTAAAGCACGCCATGCCCGAGTGTTCGGTGTCGGTCTGCGCGCGCCTCCGACCAGTGTGGAAGCGGCGCGTTCCCGTGGGCGCCGCTCCTGCGGCGAGGCTCAGACCAGAATGCCAGCCAAAGGCGAAGTGACACGGCCGCCATCCATGCCGAACTCCGTCTGCGTGGAGCCCATGAGCTGCGCAACCGTGAGCAGTGCCGCACTGAGGTTTTCACCGGGGTAGTTGTGGTGCTCGTCGCCTCGGAGGCGCCCCCCAGCCTTGCCCGCCAAGAGCACCGGCCATTCCTCCCGGGTGTGGACTTTGCCCCAGGCGGTGTCAGACGTCACGTACACCAGAGCCGCATCCAGCAAGCTGCCGCTGCCGTGCGGTGTACCGGCGAGGTTCGTCAAGAACTCGTTGAGGCAGCGCATGGCGTAGAGAACGCCCGTATCCACACGGGGCTGGTTCGACTCGTCTCCCGGATCGCCGTGGCAGACTGTGTCGTGGAAGTCATCGTTCATGTCGGCTGCCAGGTGCCGGTAGTACACGTGCGCGGCGGGCAACGAGAACATGAAGCTCGCCACGCGGGTCATCTCACAGGCAAGCGCTAGGGAGGTCAGCTCTGCCATCGCCGAGTTGACTTCGGGCGGTGCTTCGCTCTGAGTATCCGGGCCAATCCCGGGGCTTGTGATGCCGCTGCACACAGCCGCCTGGTCGGCGGAAGCGGGCATCGTCTCCAACCGTTGCTCGATGGCGCGAATCGCATCGAGGTGCTGCTCCAGACGCTCTCTGTCGGCCGTGCCGAGTTGCTGCTGCAGGTTCATGCCGTCTTGGACCACCGAGTCGAGCACACTTGCTTGCACTGCGGCGAGTCGGGCAGCGCTGTCGTCTGAGCCGCCGTTTTGCGTTGGCGGAGCGGTGTTGCCTCCGAACACGCGATCGAAGACCGCCCTCGGGTCGAATTCGGGGTTGTTGCGCGCGTTGGGCCCATTGTGCGAGACCGAGTGCAGCGAATGCTGGTTACCGTTCGGGGTCGCTGGCGTCACGCCGACCTCGAGGGAGCGGAAGGGCATACCTTGGGAGATGAGATCTGCAACCACCTGGTCGATCGACGCAGAGCGAACGGCGTTGCCGTCGAGGGGGGCTCCCGTCGTCGCAGCAGCCGAGCCACTGGGATGCTCGACGCCAGCCACGACGAGCTTGCCTTCCAAGCCGCTGACGACTGTGAGGTGCGACTTGTGGTCCGCCAGAGGCTCCAGTTGATGACTCAGCTGCCAGTCTGAACCCGCACCCGTCGCCGACGGCTTCCACAGCCCCGGCAGTGAGCCGTTGCCGAAGAACCACGTCACGTACACCGGCGAGACTTCGGCGCCGGACTGTGCGAGCGCCGTGCCGTTGGAGTTCAGCATGGCGTCCAACAGCGGCAGGGGCACCGTTACGGCGGCGCCAGTTGCGAGCATGCCGCGGAGAACTGTTCGTCGATTCATTGCCTTTTTGGTCATTGGCGAGTTCCTCTAATGTCAGCCTTCTTGCGGAGCGACAGCTGCAAATGCTTCGTGCGTGATGACGTCGAGTATCAAGTCGCGGAACTTGTATCCGGATGCGCTGAACGCTGCGTCCAGCGTTTGGATGACGCTCGCGTCGGTGTTTCTCTCTGCGTGACCCACGGCGTAGGAGTAGTATCGCCGCACGAGGCAGTTGGCGACGGTGGTACTGGTTGCCAGGGTGGCGCCTAGCTCGCGTGAATCTGCTACGGGTATCCCATCAAATTCGCTGGTGGGGTCGATGGGGAGGCCCTCCTCCGTCGTGCGATAGCGGCCGATGGCGTCGAAGCTCTCAAACGGCAACCCCAACGGATCCATCAATGCGTGGCAAGCCGCACACGTGGGATCCTCGCGATGCAGCTCCAGCCGCTCGCGCTTCGTCATCGCGACGCCCACGGGAGGATCGGCGAGGATTGCTTCCGCGTTGGCAGGGGGGGGCGGCACCAGAGTGCACATCAGCGCCTGGCGCATGAACTTGCCGCGCAGAGTCGGGGAGCCCTCCTGCTGATTGGCAAACTGCGAGAGGAACCCCGCTTTGGCAAGAATGCCGACGCGAGGGCTGTCTGCCGGCAGCGTTCGCTCTTCGAACGTGTTCGAATCGAGACCCGCTGCATCGATGCCGTAGAGTTGCGCGAGGTCCGAGTTGACGACGACCTTCGTAGTCTTGAACAAGTCCAGCGTGTTCGCCTGCTCATCGAAAGCGACCACCTGCCACACTTCGCGCATGTCACGAACCATGGCCGCCTGAAGTTCAGGGCCGTACTCCGGAAACAGGCCGGCGTCCTTCGCCTGCGTGCCGATTCGATCCAAGCGCATGTACTCTTCGGCGAAGGCACCGACCGCCTCACGACCAGCCGGGGTCTCCAACATGCGTTGTGCTGCTGTGCGAACACCCTCCGTCGTGTCGAGCATGCCAGCGGCAGCTTCGTCGAGCAGTGCGTCGTCGGGAGTACTGTTCCAAATCACGAAGGCGAGTCGAGACGCAAGCTCGTAGCCGGTCAGTCGCATGGAGCCGTCTGCAGTCGCTACACCGAGTTCCGGACGGTAGATGAAGTTTGGCGACGTGAACAACGCCGTCGTCGCCCATCGCACTCCTTCGATGGCGCTGCCGAGCTCCGTGGTCGCGTTGTCGGCGATGCCCACGATTCTATCCGCCTCCTCCGTCGTGAGCGGGCGGCGCCACGCCCGGCGGCCCATCGTCTCGACGAAGTTGCGTACGCAAGCCGCATCGCCGGCATCGCTGAGCTCACAGCCGATGAAGTCTGCCCGCCTCGTCGGATCGGCAAACACCTCCGACACTGCGCTTTCGATCGCTGCCTGATACTGTTCGACCCCGCGTGCTGAGGTGACCACGCTGGAAGCACCGATCACCGCGAAGTCACCGTCCCAGCTGTCCCCGTCCAGGTCTTCCGTGCTCACCTCCGAGCCGAAAATGTCTCGTACCGAGTTGCGGAACTGCGTTCTCGTCAAACGACGCAGCATGCCTTCCGGTGGCTCGAATGGCTGGAGCTGCGTCGTGTCGACGATCGCACCTGGCGAAGTCGGGTCCTGACTGGTGCCTGGGGTGTCCCCGGTTGTCGGTGTGCCTCCTACCGCACCCGCCGTGCCACCAGGGGCGGTGGGATCGACTCCCCCCGTCTGGCTCGGAACACCGCCAACAGCACCTGTCGTTCCAGCCCCAGGTGTCTGAGCACCGCCTCCCACTGCGCCGGGGATCGTGCCGGCAGCGCTACCGGCGCCAGGAGAAACGGCGTCGCCCATGGGGGACGAGTCACCGAGCTCACTCGAACAGGCTCCGGTCAGCAGGGCCAGAATGGTCAACGAGCTTGCTTTGAGCGCCAGGTGATGGCGGCGCCGAGGCAGCGTGGGGCGATCTGCGATGATATGCATGGTGAATCTCGACAGTTTCATCCCCGAGCGAGAGGAGCGCGGGAGAGCGTGAACTTCCAACTGCAAAAACGAGTGATCGTTCATGGCGGTGGCAGGTATTTCCTTCATGGATTTCGGTTTCTGCGGGGCTCCGCGCAGTCGACACCAGCGCTGCAAGTATCGAGCAGACGTGCAAGACGTGCTGCATGGTTGGACACCTGTGGAACAAAGTCCCGGGCCGAGGCCCGGCCTCCGGTTTCGTTTCTGGTTGCTGGGCCAGGGGAGCTCGACGCGGCGCGTCGAGGCGCCGTCGGAGTGGATTTTTCCGGCGCATCATCCGTTGCGTCGGTTTGGCGCGTACTTGCGTTCACCAGCGTGGCGCGCGGGTGATCACCACCTTCTCCAGCCAGACGTTCTCGGCGGGCTTCTCGCCGAATGCTTTGACGCGGGAAATGGCTCGAACGACATCCGTCTGAAAGCAGGACCCGAAGATCGTGTAGCTGCCGTCGAGTTGTGGGGCTGAGCTATCGGCCATGATGAAGAACTGAGAACCGCCGGTGTTTGGGCCTTCGTTGGCCATGCACAAGAGACCCATCTCGTCGTGCCGTGCGCCCTCCCAAGTTTCGTCGGGAATGGCGTAGCCTGGGCCACTTTCGAGGCTCTCCACACGGCGTCCCCCCTGAATCACGAAGTCTGGGACGACGCGGTGAAAGAGGCTGCCGTCGAAGTAGGGTCGTTCGACCCAGCCCTGCTCGCTTCTCCAGGGACGAATACCGAGCGCCAAGCCGACGAAGTTCGCGACGGTAATGGGGGCTCGCTCGGCCCAGAGTTCGCAGTCGATCTTGCCTATCGACGTGTGTAGTTCGGCGCTGAGCTCACCTTCTCCAGGTACCGCGTCCTCCGCTTGCTGGATGGTGAAGCGACCTTGCACGGGATCGCCAGGCGAGACGGGCACCGCGGGCGGCGGTTTGCTCTCCGCGAGAACGCTCGTTCCGGGCGATGGCGACGCGGGGGAGGGCGATTGCGTATGGGTGCACGCTGACGTTGCTGCGAGCAGTACCCATCGGAGGAGCACAGACGGCGTGAGACGAGGCATCGACGAAGCATACCGTCCCACAAAGCGAACGAGGCGCTCGCCTTTCGGCGCGCGCCTCGTCCGTCGTCGTCATGGGCGGGCTAGAGCTCGCCCAATCAACGCGTCACAGTTCCGTGATGCAGACCAGCTCCGAGTCAGCCTTGTCCGCTGGCGCTTCGGTCGTTCCGACTGCGGTCACCGTGCCGTCGCCCTCCATGTCGAGCACGTGCCACTCCGTTGCGTCCGCCACGGCGTCCTCGGGCAGGCTGAAGAGCTCGACCTCCGCGGCTCCTGCGGCTCCTTCGCGGATCACGCGTACGCTGGGACCGGTGCCCTGAAGCGTGCGATTGCCGATCGTGGCGCTCACCAGCACGCTGTAGGTTCCGTCGTAGTAGGGACCATCACCTGCTTCGTTGAGGCTGATTCGAATCGTTTCGGGGCCGGTCGAAGAGCTGGTGCGGGCGTCGGTATCGAGCTGAGCAAACGGCTCCGCCGTCAGTGACCCACGCTGATCGAAGTGAATGCACTCGCCCGCGGTCGTGGGCACGCTCAATACGAGATCGAGGTTGCCGCCGCTTTCCCAAGACAGGATCACCACGATGTTACCTTCCAAGAAGCCCGCCGGGAGCGCGTCCAGATGCACCGTTTCGTCCGAGCCCGGCTCGACGATGATGGGCAGTGCGATCTCGTCGTAGCCTTCCTTGACGATGACCACGTGCTGTTCACCGGAGGGGAAGTCGTCGAAACGGACTTCGCCCATGGAGTTCGTTTGCTGGCAGAACGCCGACTCGGCGCAGTCATCCACCTCGGGATCGTAGAAGCCTTCCACATAGACCGTCGCGTCCGCCAGGTCGCTGCCATCCTGGGCATCGCCGATGGTTGCCGTCAGACTTCCGAGACGCACGCACGTCTGCATCGACCACTCACCATCGGTGCACGTCGCGTCGCCATCGGAGACGTAGTTCGTCTCGCAGATCAACTCGCACGTCTCGCCATTGAGCGTGACATCGCACTCGACGAAGGCGCCGTTTTCCGGATCCTCTGGTGAACCGCCGCAAGCACCCTCGGGTAGTTCAGGTTCCGGTTCACCGGCATCGTCGCCAGCGTCCATCGTGCCGCCGTCGCCCTCCATCGCACCGCCATCGCCTGCGCCGGCATCCGTCGTCTCATCGGGGCCCGCGTCACCTTCGTCGGTTCCGGTCGAATCCGTGGCTTCGCTGTCGGTGGTCGTGTCAGTAGCCTCGGAGTCCGTCGTCTGGTCCGTGGCTTCGCCGTCGGTGGGCGTGTCAGTGCCCTCGTCGGTACCGGTCGCGTCGGTGGCATCCGTGCCTTCGGCGTCCGTCGCGTCGGTGGTATCCGTCGCGGCATCGTCCTCGCTGGACCCGCTGTCGTCACCGCAGGCATTGGTGCCAAAAATTAACAACCCAGAACACAAAGCAAACAAGTAATTCGATCGCATGCTGACTACCTCGACTGAAAGTGAATGTTCGTTATCGAGAGGCTCCAGCCCCAAGGCCCAGTCCCCTCGCGCGGGTGTTGTATCGGCTTCCCCCGGCGCAGAGAACGTAAATGTGGGGACCGTGAACCGATTCGGTGACTGCGTTGCGCCGGGGGCGCAACGAATCGGATACCTGCGGGGGCGATGTCGGGTATTGGCCCACATCACGCGCCAGGGTTGCGCGCTCGAGTGACGTTCTTTGAGCTTGCCGAGCCAGGCTTGTGTCGTCCGGCAACCGCCGCGGGAGCTTCAGTGCAAGGACCGGGCGCCCCTCGGAAGGTGAGCTGAGAACGTACGCTCAGTGAATATTGTACATTGGCTGTATACGTTGTGTTCTCGATGCATACGATTCGAGCTGAGCGCTCGATGCTTGCCTTCAACGTTTTCAACGGCTTGCCCGGTCACACCCGTTTGGCGTGCGGCTTGCTCTGAGTCTACGCGCCGAGCCCGCCGCGAATCGGTCGTGCGTGGGCTTGGCGAGGAGAACAAGGCAATGAACGGAATCAAACGCATGACCGTGGCGGTGAGGGCGAGTCTCGAGCGCGTTCTCACCCAAGTGGAGAACCATGAGGCGGTGACTCAAAGCGCGCTCGAAGAGCTGCATCGGCACCTGGCGCAGGTACGGGCCCACAGCGCTCGTGTGCGACGCGATGGAGACGCTTTGCGCCAAGAGGTGGGCCGAGCGAAGACCGCGGCGGAGTCCTGGCGCCGACGCGCCGTCGAAACGACACAACAGGACGCTGCTCTCGAGTGCGTGCGACGAGCTCGAGATGCGGCCGCGCAGGCCGCACGCCTACAAGAACGTCTCGCTGAACACGCCCAGGTGTCCAAGCGTCTCGACAAAGAGATGCGTGCTCTTGAAGAACGCTACGCAGAGCTGAAGACGCGCAAGCGATTGCTCGAGGCGCGGGATGCGGAAGCTCGGGCCTTGGAGGTGACGGAGGGAAGCGCGTACGGGGTTGGGAGCGACGTCGAGACTCTTCTCGAACGTTGGGAGATGACCATCGACGAGCGCAGCTACCATCTGCCGAGCAGTGACGAGGACGAATTCGAAGTCGGCTACGTCGAAGCCGAGGAGCGACGAGAGCTCGAAACCGAGCTTGCCCGATTGCGAGGTGAGTCATGAGTGTGAACCAGGCTGCACCCACAGCGGGACGGGCATCGACCCGAGATGCACTCAGTTTGCGCGTCGACCGCACCAGTCTGTGGCTGCGCGCGAGCGGTGTCGTTGCGGTGCTGGCGGCTGCCTCGACGTTCATGTTGCAGCGTTGGGAGGATGGCACGAGCGACGACCTACGCTACCTCTACTTGCTCGCGCACGGCGTGATGCTCTTCGGCTCCGCGCTATTTTGCGGTGCGAAAATGAAAGAGAGTCGAGCCGCTCGTACCTTCCTGCTCTTGACGTTGGGTACGATGCCGGCGTGTTTTGCGGTGCTGGGCGGTCTCGTGCTCTCTCGGTTCAGTTGGGAGTCGAGCGTCCAACTTCCGAAGTACGCACTGTGGCAGGCGTACTCCGACACCAGCGCGTTGGCATGTGTCGGTCTCACGTTGGGGTTGAGTTGGGGCCTGACGCGGCTTGCTGCCAGGGCATTGGTGCGGCACAGCGCTCCGCGCGTTGCCTGGACTCTCGTCGCCAGCCAGTGTCTGTTGCTCTTGCCGGTACGAGATCCGAGTCTCGTTGGACTAATCGCCCTCATCGGCATGCTCTCTGCCCTGCTTTTGGAGTCGCAGTGGCATCGGCGCTCCGAGATGCGCACCTTCGAAGGGCGCTTGGTTCGCGGCTTGTATTGGTTGTCGCCGCTACTGGTACTCGGGCGTAGCGTGAGCTTCTACGGTATCGACCTGCTGACCGTCGGGAGCCTCAACGTCGCCGTCGGCGCGGTGACCTTCGTGGTCGGTACACGCAGTACTCGTCCTGGTCTGCGCGATATGTTCGAGACGGGAGGAGCCGTGGTGGCAGCCGTTGGTGCCGCGTTGATGGGTGTGCAGATCAAGGCAAACCTCTGGCCCGAGGTTCCTTTTCACCTGCTCTCGGCGCTTCCATTGGCGGCGATGTTGTTGGCCTTCGGCCACCTCGCAGGACCGGGAAAGCGCTTCCTTCAAGTGGCGTCTGGCGTCGTCGCGGCCTTCATCTGTGTGGGCGCCGTCTTCGTCAACGGCGGCATTTGGGCATCCGTCAGCGCCTTGGTCGTGGGCGTCGCTTGCGCTGCGCTCGGACTGCTCGCTGATCGCCGTCTGCTCTTGGGCTCGGGGGCACTCTCCTCCTTGGTGGGACTGGTGGCCACCGTCGAGGCATCCGTCGGGTTGAGCAGTCTGTTCAATTGGGGCAGCCTCACTCTGCTCGGCGTTGGCTCGCTGCTGACGGCGGCGCTCGTCGAGCGACACCGCGGCCGCATCGTGCTCTCTCTCGAGCGCGCGCACAAGAAAGATGCCGCTCGGCGTGTGCTCAGTGAGCACGCCGACGTTCACGCTGCATAGCGGCTGTGAGTGAATGGAAAGGAAGTGAGCTTGATGGCCCGAATACGGGCCTCGGCGCTGTTGAGCGACGCTGAGGCCGATGGGCGAGCGCGATTGTCGGGCAGTTATGCGGCTCCCGCCGGATGAGCCCCCGAAAAACCGCCCCGGCTGACGTCGTTTGTTCGCCTCCAGCTTTTGTTACATCGAATGAGCGTTCGCGAACCGCGCTCGCTCATCTAGTCTCGTATCTCCTCGCGGAGCCGGGCAAGCAGCTGGGAGTCGACCCGTGCCTTGACGGTTCGTCGGTCGAGACCCAGTGTTCGCCCGGTGGCCGCATAGTTGCCCGTGCGCGCATAGGAGAGCGTGACGTAGACATTGAGCTGCTGCTCGAAGGGGGCCTCGGCCGCGAGGAAGCTCCGCGAGAGTTCTGATTCCACGCTTCCGTCGGCGCGCGCGACGATGAACGCGGGCCGGGTTGCCGCCGACGGAGCGTAGCGACCGCGTACTACCACGTTGCGCACACATTGCTCGAGTTCGCGCACGTTGCCGGGCCAGGCGTAGTCCGTGCCGAGGTGCTTCCGTACGAAGGAGCAGACTTCTTCTACCAAAGAGTCCACTTCGTCGTCAGCCACGAGGCGGCGGGCGACGTGGGCGACGAGGCGCTCGAGGTCGTCGGGTTGTGCTGCCAGTTGAGCACGAAGCGACGGCGTCTCGATGACGTCCGAACACAGCCGGTAGTAGAGGTCCTCGCGGAATTCGTTGCGCTGCATCTTCGCATGCAGCTCCTGGTTCGTGGCGGCAACGACCTTGCCCGGAAAGGTTCGCAATTGATGCTCGCCCACGCGCTGAAACTCGCGTGTCTGTAGGACGCGCAAAAGCTTTACTTGCAAGGCCGGATCGAGCTCTGCGATCTCGTCCAGGAAAACTGTTCCGTGCTCTGGGCAACTTTCGAACCAACCCACTCGATCGACAATGGCGCCGGTGAACGCACCACGTTTGTGGCCGAACAACTCCGACTCGACCAACGTCGGAGCGAGGGCCCCGACGTTGAGGGCGAAGAAGGCGTCCGTGACCACCTCCTCGAAGTGCAGCGATCGCTTGTCGAAGGGCAGGTAGCGGGACATGCCGATCGCTCGGGCGACGAGCTCTTTTCCCGTGCCGCTCGGGCCGAGGATGAGGGTGTTCGTGTCGTGCATGCGACGATAGAGCGAACGCTCGTAGCGACGCATGTCGTATGTGAACACGCTTTCCCAGACGGCGGCCCGAAGCGCTTGCGCCGGGGCTGAGCGACCGACGATCGTCTGAAAAATGTTCTCGAAGGCTCGTCTGAGTTGAAACATCAGCGCGAACAAGTGCTCGGGCCCTCCAAACAGGCGCTGGGCGAGTCGTTCGCTAGCGAGGTAGTACTTGGTGCGTGTCGCCAGTTGCCGGTAGACCGCCACCCGGCGCTTTTCGAAGCCGGGGGCCCGCGATTCCGTCGTCAAGGTCGACAGCTGATCCATCAACTCGACGTACAGCGCGTATCGCAAGAGGCTTCCGTAGAGTGTGAGCTCTTCTGAACTTGCGCTCGGGTCAAGTCGCTCACGACTTTCGTCGAGGATGCCGCGAGCGCGTTCCGCCAACGGCCTCAAGTTACTGTTGCGGTGCCCAGGGCCGAGACTCCAACCGTCGGGTTCGTCGACGAAACGGGGCCCCAAAGCCTGCCTTTCGAGTTCGGCGCGTCTCGGCGAGAACGGGTTCGCATAGCAAAGCGCGTCGACGACGACGGCGAAGCGCCTGTCTTGGGGGCGCAGCAAGCCGGTCTGTCGGGGAGCCATTGCCGGAGAGTAGGTCAGATGCGCGCGTTCGCCAACTTGGCAGCCCTTTGCCGGCTCCCGAGTGCAATTGCGGCAGCACGTTCGCTCGCTCCGCGTGACCGCCGAAGGCGCTCCGCTGCCGTGCCTCATCTCGCTACGGCGAGTAGCCCCGCCGGAATGGCAAGAAACACTCCGAAGATGTAGACGAAGCCCCAAAGTCGGCGCTTCGCGCTGAGTTGCGCGAGCCCACCAGCAAGTCTGAGTGGTAGTTCCAGCAATCCCGGGATGCCATGGCGAATGATGACCCCGGCAATGCTGTACAACAAGAGCACCAACGCGATCCTCGTTGCGGTATCGAAACGCTCTGGCTACGGCGAACGCGCAGCCGCGTCTGCCCCGCCGTCGGGGGGTGTTCGCCTGATGCCGGTCCGGTGTCGGCTGCGCCGACCTTTCGGCGAGCGGTTCTCAGGCGTTGGAAGCGAGAAGCGCGCCGTAGAGCCCGATACTGAGTTGCTCTCGAACGGTTTCGAGCACGGCCCCGCTGGCGTCGCACTGGATGAGGGCGAAGCCCAAATCCACGCCCTTCCAAAAGAGTGGAAGAGTGACGAATCGATGCTGGTGGGACGGGGGCCACAGCTCCGGCGGTGCCAGCAGCTGGGGCTCGAAGGTGGTTGCGCTGGGCTTGACCTCGACTTCCGCGTCGAAGACTGCGACCGTCCTGCCACGAGTGGGCTGGCCTTTGCGCGCAAGACCGAAGGGTTCGTATACCGACACGTAGCAGGCGCTCACGCCGAGCTTGCGAAGCTTGTGCTCGACGACGTTTTGCAGCTCGTCCAGATCGAAGCTCCCCGCCAGTTCAGCACCCACGCTGACGAGCTTCTGCGACGAGCGTTCCAGCGCGATGCGCTTCTGAGCTTGGTCACGCTCCACGGCGCCCGCCACTGCCAAGCGTGCAGCTTGCAGCAGATCTTCGGCGGCAGCGCGTAGTTCCCAGTCTGAGCCGCAGCACGGAATCGAAATTCTTCGAAACGCGGTGACGACGTCGTGGAAACGCGAGATGTCCCCGCCAGCGGCCGCTGCACTCGCGATGTACTGTTCGAGACGCTCGAGGAAGCCGGCCTTGCCACCGGTGATCTGATCCGCGAACGCAGCTATCAGCTTCTCCTCCCAGCTGCCGAGCACCTGGAATTCACCTCGCGCAGAGCGCTGGAGTTCAGCCTTGAGAGACTGCTGGCGGGCGGAAAACGCTGCGGGGAACGATTGGTGAGAGGGAGCCCCGCGCGAGGAGTCCGGCGGGTTGAGACTCTGCCCAGTCGAACTCATCCGCAACGAACAACCGCAAGACTCACGCACGATCAGGTGGGTTTGCATGACCTGCAAGCGCGGTGGTTCGCGGCCGACGATTTGGTCCATGATGGTGCGCACCGCCGCGACTGCGAGGTCTTTGAGCGGTTGACGCACGGTCGTCAGGGGCGGGGTCGTGTTTTGCGCTCCCACCAAGTCGTCGAAGCCAACCAAAGCGACATCCCCCGGGACGCTGATGCCGTTCTTGTTCAGCTGGCTCAACGCACCCAAGGCCATCTCGTCGTTGGCCGCGATGATCGCGTCGGGTTTGACCTGCTCCGAGAGCCAGCGCGCCACCGCTTTCTTCCCCGAGTCTTGAAGAAAGTCGCCCTGGAATACGAGTCGATCGTCGAAGGGGATGTTCAAACGCTCCAACGCTGAGCGATATGCCGCGAAACGGGATTCGGCTTCCTTGTTCTTGTTGGGGCCACGAATGAACGCCACCTGACGGGCCTTGTGGTGTTCGACCAAGTGATTCACCGCTTGATCGATGCCCGCCTGGTTGTCGACCACGATACTGGGCACGCCAGGGACCTCGATGCCGATGGCGCACAGCGGCAAGCCGTCCAGCCGTTGCAACAACTTGCCGAGCGCGTCTGTTCCCAGCTCGTTGACCATCGTGCCCGCGAGCAAGATTGCCCCATCGACGTTGCGCGGATCGACGAGGTCGAAGGCCAGGCCGCGGTGCTCACTGCCTCGTTTCGTCGAACCCGGTATGCCTCCGGCGAAGGCCAGCAAGCTGGAGCCCCGCTGACTGACCGCTTCTTGGGCAGTCGCCAGGATCGTCTGCTGATAGTGCTCGTCGAACCAGTCTGCGAGCAGGCCGATGCTGCGAGCGCTGTAGGCTGATGTTCTCCCCGGGGAAACTGATTGGGTCATGCTGGCGACAGGTAGAGAGCAACCGGCGCTGCGGTGCCGGCGGTGATGCAAACGTACGCTGCGCCAGCGCTTTTCTCAAGCCAGATTGGCTACTCACAGACACGCGCTGGTGCAAGATGTGCGTGCGGTGCGCCGCGGCGCCTACGGTGCCACCCCGAACAGACGCTCATAGTTTTCGTCCAGCTGCCGTTCTACCGCGGCCGCGGAGGCGTCCCACAGCTCGGCCATGTACTCCGTAGTGCCTTTGACGTTCTTGGGCTCGTTGGCGACATCCCGCTCTGGACCCAGGTAGGGACAATCGGTTTCCAGCAGCAGCTGCTCGCGTGGGAGCGTTTGCACCATGCGAGTGAACGATTCGGAGCGTCGGGCATTCGCGGGAATGGAGAAACAGTGGCCGTGTTCGGCGATCGCGCGTGCCAGCTTCACCTTGCCGCCGAAGCAGTGCCAATTGACCTTCTTGGCCCCCATCTCAACGAGGATCTCCAAAGCACGACGTTCCCGTTTGCGGGTGTGGATGATGACTGTCTTGTCCGCGTCCATAGCGAGGCCGACCAAGCGACGAAAGGCTGCTTCCTGAGCTGGCCAATACGGCTCCTTCACCCAATGGCCGTCGAGTCCGATCTCGCCGATCGCAAACGCTTCGTCCACGTGGTCCGCAACCCAGGCGATGGCGTCGTCCGCCTCCCAGGCGTCTCGCTGGTCTGGATAGTCGTCTCCGTTGCGACGCATCTCTGCCAGCACCGCGTCGACGGGGTACCACCCGAAAGCCGGTTGAATGATGTCGTGCGCTCGCGCCAACTCCAGTACTCGTTGGTTGTCGGCCGGGTTGAGGCCGTTGCAGATGATGGACGTCACGCCCGCTGTCGCGGCTCGCTCGAGGATGCCGTCGAGATCGGGCAGCAACCGGTCGTGAGTGAGGTGAGCGTGCACATCGAACAGAGCCATGGGCGCTGGGTCTAGCTCATGCGAGGGTCCATCGCTACCATGCCCCACCCGATGCCTCACTTCCCCTTGCTTTGCACCGACCGCCCGTGGGTGCTGTGCCGTCCACCAGGCCGTTCCCGTTTTCGAACGCTGGCTTTCGTCGTTGGCCTAGCTTTGGGCGGTTGTTCGAGAAACGAAACCACGGAGCCCGAGCGGGTGACCCAGGCTGGCTCCGAGACGAGTGGTGCGCCGGCCACTGCCGCGTCAGAGCCGCCTATGTTGCCAGTTCTGCCGGACGGCATGCACTACGTTGGTGGGCCCGAGCTCGTCGAACGGATTCGCAAGACGAAGGCAAAGGGCGTGGTGGTCAACGTTTGGGCGAGCTGGTGCGGCCCATGTCGCGTCGAGGTGCCCATGTTGCAGAAGCTGCACGCGGACCTGGGCAAGGAGCAACTGGAGTTTCTGTTCGTCTCCGTCGACGCCCCCGACAAAGCCACTGCCGCTGCCGAGTTCGTCGAGCAGCTGAGGCTACCCCGTCCAGGCTATCTCGCGAAACCACCACTGGGTGAGTTCAAGGAGGCGATGACGCCACGCTGGCGTGGCTCGTTGCCTGCCACCTTCCTGTTCGATCCTGACGGCAAGTTGCGCTACTGGTGGGGCGCACAGGTGTTCGAACACGAGATCGCTCCGGTTCTTCAGGGCTTCCTCGCAGGGGAGACCATCGACGGCGAAGCGAATTTCAAGATCCGGCAGGGTGGCGCTCAACCGTGACGGCGGCGACGATGGCGTCCCGTCCGACACCAAACGAGCGGCACGGGTAGTCACCTGGACTCGACCAAGCTCGAATCCAGTAGCCGCTCGACGTCCAGCCGTTTGCTTTGCAGGCCTTGCTCGACGTGGAAGGCGTTCGCTACGGTCGTCGAGTAGAGCAGCGAATCGAGGGTCGTGCCTGGACGAAAATGTCGACGGTTGGCTTCGAGTCCCTCGAAGCGTGTCCCGTTGACCAGCTTGCTCATCGTGTTCTCGGAAACGCCGGCTCGCTCGGCCATCAGGGCGATGGCTTCTGGGCGAGTTTCCTCGTTGGTCACGAAGTCCACGACGCGCTGCCACACCGGCATCAACCCGCTCCACGCTGCCCGTTCCTCCTCGAGGTGGTTCGGCCGCACGCACAAGAGCTGGTAGAAGAGTCCTGGTGCTTTGCGGGTCGTGAAGATGGCTTGGCTGCCGGCTACCGTCTGCAGCGCCCTGCTGGCGAAGGGCTCCCGGGTTGCTATGGCGTCCACGTCGCGGCGCTGCAAGTTCCGAGGCCCGAGCTGCGAGGCGACGTTCACTAGCTGCACGTCCTCACTGCTCATCTCGGCTTGCGCCAAGGCGTGCAGCACCAAAGAGTGAGAAGAGAAGCCGAGCTCGACACCGACCTTCTTGCCGCGAAGAGCACCGACGTCCCCGATGCCCTTTCGAGCGACGAGAACGTCGTTGCCGAAGCTCGTTGCATTGACCAGGATTGCGATGCTTTCGACTCCGGTACTCGCCATCAAGAGCTGGTCACGGTTCGTCATGGCGACGGCGTCCGCCTTACCCGCGGCGAATGCTTCGAGGGACGGAACGTAGTCGTAGTATTCGAGCTCGACCTGCAGCCCAGCCTCCGCGAACCACGACTTCTTTTGCGCGATGCTCCAGGCGAGCCAAGCCGGAGCATCGCTTGCCGCGATCCGGAGTCGCACCTCCGAGAGCTTCGGACTGCCGCCGGTTTCGGCCGGTTCGGATGCAGCTCGCTGTGGCGCACCAACCTGCACCCCCGTCGTTGGGTTCTTGGCAGCCGAGTGCACGGGTTCGGCAGTGCCGTGGCTTTCGGCGTGCTCGCGTTTGCGGCTGCAGGACGATAGGAGCAGCGACACTGCGAGCAACGTCGAGAACCAGACAACGGCAAACTTGGGTAGCACTCGAAGGTAGGGTGGCATGGGCGTCGAATGAAGGCACGGCCCTGCTCGCGCGCGGCCAAACGAGGTGTGGTGGAGGCGACCAGCCAATGCAAGCCGCAGAGGCGATGGTGCGGTGGCCAGCCACTCCTGTGGGCGGCTGTTCTCTGCCGCTTCTCGAGTGGGTGTGCGGACGACACCGCGCCCGGCTCCTCAGGGGCGCCTCATTCCGCCCGGAACCGACGCGAGTTCAGTAGATGGTCAGGCTCCAGGAATTGAGCGTGCCAGTGATCAGCTGCTCGTCGTCGAAGATCACCAGATCCCAGTCGCCGTTGGCGTCGAAGCCCTCGAACGTGCCGAGACTCTCCGAGGGGCGGAAGGTTCCGCTGTACGGGGCTGTGCCCTCGGTGACGAGGGTCGTTGCGTCGTCGTCGAAAATGGCCCCGTTCATGTTCTGGCCTTGTTCGTTGTCTGCCGACAAGTAGTCGGAGTCGAAGAGCACGATGAAGGTGTCGTCCGGGGCTTCGAGCACGATGATGATGTCACCGATCCAAGAATGTGAGATGTCGACCTCGACGACGACCTTGCCCACGGGGAATGTGGTGCCGCTGACGGTGAGCGTCGAGACCACCGAGCCCCAATCACCGTTCGCCGATCCATCAGGGATTGCCTCAGCCGTCGTGTTGGCGCCTTCGAACTGCGGCGGTAGGCAGGTGCCGTAGTCGACACCCCCAAGACTGATGGGAGATAGGAACTGACTGAGGTAAGGGTGAGGCACACACTCCTCACCGCTAGGACAGTCGTTTCCCCCGAGTTCGCACCATGGTTCGCAGACACCGCTAGCGTCGAGCCCGACGCACGTCAGCCCAGGCCCGCACGTGTCTTCACTCGAACACGTGGCACCCTCCGGCGCTGACACGGTGGGTGTGAGGCAAACGCTGCTGTCGGGAACGTCCGTCCAAATCGTGCAGCTTTGGCCCGCTTGGCAGCCGTTGAAGGGGCCGGAGTTGGATTGTGGGTTGCGCGGATCGCAGCCGAAAAGACACTGCTTGACGTCGGGCGCCTCCCATTCCACGCAGGGTTGCCCGTTGGGACAATCTGCATCGGTTTCGCAGAACGGCGAGCACACGCCCGTGTCCAACCAGCGCATGCAGTCTGCCCCTGGCTCGCATTCGCCCACCGATGCACCGCAGGACGCCCCGCTGGAGATACCGCCTTCGGAGACGCAACCGACCTCGCCACTGTCGAAGTCGACGATCGAGCACATCTCCCCAGCGGGGCAACCGCATTGGGAAACAGGGTCGCAACTGTCGGCAGTCGTGTTCGGGCAAAGGTCACAGAAGCCGAAGTCTCGTGTGGTCGCGCCTTGGCTCGGCTGGTAGCTCGTGCAGCGATAGCCGACGGGGCAGTCGGTCACTCCGAGTTCACAATGTTGCTTGCAAGTCGAGTCGCTGTCGACGGTGACGCAGGCAAACCCGGTGTCGCACAGTTTGGGATCGGCCGCTCCTGTGGGGCCCTCGCACGACTCGTCCTGGGTGGAGTTGCCGTTCGACGCCACGCACGCGCTGACACCGCCTGGGCCGGGGATGCAGTTCACCCCTTCGCCACATGCCTCATACGGCCCATCGCTGCGAGTGGGGTCGAGAGGATCACACGTCCGCAGGCAAACGGCGTACTCGGGGACCTCCGTGCCGCCGGCGGTCACCGGCGTACACGCGGCATACACGCCTTGGTTGCAGGTTGGGGTTTCCTCCGGGTCGCAGTATTCTTTGCATACGCCAGCCACACACCCGTAGCCGAGCTGGCAATCGGTGGAGTCAGCGCACGGTGAATACGGAGCGGAGTCGCCTTCAGCGACACAAGCGGTAGCGCCGGTGGTGGTATTGACGACGATGCACATCTCGCCGTCGCCGCAGCCGCACTGACTCAAAGTGTCGCATGGTCCCGGCACGGGTGGGTCACACGCCTCTGGGGTCCCGCCGCTCCCTCCGGCTGCCGGCATGCCACCCGTGTTCGCCGGACTGCCCCCGGCGCCTGCCGTGCCGGTCCCGTCGCTCCCTCCGGCTGCCGGCATGCCGCCCATTCCCCCGGTTGCCTCTTGGCTTGGGTTCGTGCTCGGGTCGGGGGCGGTTGGCGAAGGCGTGCCGCCGTCCGAGTTGGAGGGCGGTGGCATGGCGTCCGGGCCCATGGCGTCCGTTTCGTCGCCGCTGACGTCGGTTGCTTCGGTGGCGCCAGTGTCCGTGCTCTCCGCCTCGCTGGCGTCGGTCGTTTCCGTCGTGGTGTCGTCGGTGTCCACTGCCACGGAGGCATCGGGCTCGAAGGCATCGGGATCCTCCTCATAGTCACCCGTGCCGAGGACTTGCGCGCAGCCGATGAACCCCACCGTCCCACCCAGCACGGTAGTCCACAACAGTGTCGTCTTGAGCCGGCGTGTCGCGAAGAGCGTTGCTTTTGAATTCAAAACACGCCCTCCATGCCGAGCTGGCCGAGGCCCACCCGGGGCGAGAGACAAGGGGCGTTGGTACAGCGTGCCTGTGCACTCCCGTCATCCGAGGTGAGCAAGAAGTAGAGCCCTGTGCCCAACCCCAGGATCCCCACCCCGAATCCGACGGTGGAGAAGTTCGCGTTGCGGTTCATGGTGTCGATGTCCTCTCGCGTCCCCTCGGGACAACGTCCATCGCGACAGATTTCGTCGAGGTCGCTCTGTTGATTCATGGCCGAGAGTCCGAAGTAGGTGCCAACGCCGATGCCGACGGCACCTACTCCAAAACCGATGTATGCGGGCAACAGGCTATCGCCACGAGTTGGCCCGTCCTCTGGAGTTGCGATGGGCCGGGCCTCAGCTTCGACGTGGATCGGTTCGGGTTCGACTGCAGCCGGATCTGGCTCCAGCCGCAGAGTCGTCTCGTCACTTCCGCCCTCTTCCAAAACCACGATGCGCTCCACGGCAAGCAGCCCCTCACCGCTCGCGGTGATCTTCCGCTCTCCGGGATCGGTCGGACGTGCCACGCCCACCAGCGCGTCTGGAACCTGCTTGCCGTCGATGGCCACGTGGACGACAGCTCCTTCCGGAGCCTCGACGTGGATCACGAGGTTGGCGAGTTTGGGCAGGTACTCGTCCAAGAGTGTCTTGGCGCGGGTTTGTGCGTCGATGAAGGCCTGCGGTGCGTCATCGCCCAGTGGCTCGCGAACGACGCGGTTGAGCGCCTCCGTGCCTTCCACGAGCTGCCCTAGTTGACACTGGCAAGCACCGAGCTCGGTCAGGATCGAAGGCGCGTGGTAAAGCGCCTCCGCCCTCTGAAGGCGATCCACGGCGTCCTCACAGTTGCCCTCTCGAGCCAAGGTGACCCCTTCTGCGGCAAGCGCCCGAGCAGCGGCTTTGCTCTCCGCCGATTCGGCCCGCCCAAGACTTGGCGCGAGCAGCGTAGCGACCAAGGCCAGGGTGGCCCCGCATCTTCGTGACAACATTGCCCCGCACTGTAACAAATGCACCCGCCGCGTTGTCATCGCGCGAGTCGATTGGGTGAGCTCGGGCCGTCGTGACTGAAAGCGCGGCCTACCTGCACGGCGTGCAACGCGCTGCACGACCGGTTGTGAAGTGGGATGCACGGCTACCTGAGTTCCAGGAAATAGACGCTCGCTTTCGGTTCCGCTGTGGGTGGAGGTTGTGCGACTAAGTATATGATATTGTTTCCAATTGTTCGTTCCCCGGAGAAGGAAGGGGAGGGGCTGCGAGGCCGTTTCAGGGCCGCGGCGAGCGGTGGCACGGATGCTGCGATGGGTGGGGTCGAAGCCTAACCCCAACATCGAAGGAAGCTCGCATGACCTCCCACATCTCCCAGTTCATCGTCCGTCGTTCCACCCTTGTCAGTCTGATCGCGCTCACCTTCGCCCCAGGCTGCGGCGAGGCGCCCACGGTGTTCGCAGATGAAGATGCCTCGCTCGCGGAAGAGGAGCAAGGCTCGATCACGGGCGCGACTGGAGACGGCTCCTCACCGAATAGACCTCAGGTGTCCACCTCTCGCGACGAGGAGATGCTCGTTCCTTTCGAGGACGCGTCCGAGTCGACCCCCGCAACAGCAGCAGGCGAGAGCCCAGAGGAATGCGCGCCGAGCATTTTTCCGAGTTCGGACAATGTCACCTACGAAGTCACGGAAACCGTCACCGAAACGGTGGAGGTGGAGGTGGAGCGCGAGTTGCCGTCCACGGCACTGTTGCTCCTCGACCGTAGTCTGAGCATGCGAGAACCCATCGACGGCTCCGGGACGAGTCGATGGGATACCATGCAAGACGTCCTCTTCGGCGGCGAGCAGCCGCTCCTTTCCGCACTGGCAAGCGAGGTGTACCTGGGCATGACGCACTTCACGGCGCGGCGGAACACCAGTGGCGCGGACGGTAGCGGGCACTGCGTCGACCTGACCGTGCCCGTCGAGGACATCTCCTTCGAGATGGACAACTTCGAGGCGCTGGCGGCCCAGCAGGCGGACATCGAGTTGGGCTACGGAACGCCGACGGGCGAGGCCCTGCGCGCGACGACGGATGCGTTCGAGAACGTGGAGACGGCTGGCAGCAAGCACATCGTGGTGGTAACCGATGGCGAGCCCGCGCACTGCAACGCTCTACTCGACTTCAGCAGTGAGCAAGCCATCGACTACGTGTTGGATGCCGCCAGGGATGCTGCTGCGATGGGCGTCACCGTGCACGTCATCGGCATCGGGCCCGACGTCAGCCAGCAACACCTCGAAGACATGGCGGCGGCCGGTGGCGGCATGTACCGCAGCGCCCTGACTGGCGATTCCCTCGAGGAGGCATTTTCCGAAATCCTCGCTGCGGTTCGCGTCGTCGAGGTCGAAGAGGTCTTCGAAGAGCACGAGGTAACGCGTGAAGTCACCGAGGAACGACGCAGCTGCAGCTTTGACATGGAGTTCGGACGAATGGGGGCCGACGCGTTTCTCGAGGGCGGAAGCGTGCGCCTCGGGGACCAAGAGCTGACCCTCGACGACGCTGATGGCTGGACGATCAACGCGGCAGACGAGCTCGAGCTGTTGGGCGCGGCGTGCGCGGCCTATCTGGAAAAAGGCTCCCAGTTGGAGCTCGAAGCGGAGCTCGCCTGCCCGAACCGCTTTCCGGGCTTCGCGCGTTGAAAGACAGGTAGCGTGGTGTCACTCGTGAGCGACGCCAGGCGGGGCGCTCTTCGGACGCCTCGCTTTGTCGTTGGGCGCAGCCAGGCACGAGTCGTGCCGTGCCGCACCCGCGCTGCTGCATACATGCGATTCAGCTGTAAGGATGCGGCGACGGAGCGGGGCATGTGGAGTCCGTGTGTGTTGCACCTAATTCGGGCACTTTGCTGCCTCCGTAGCGGCAGTTGAGGTGGACGCGGCCGCCCGCGCTGAAAACCCACATCGGCAACGTGTTTCGAGCAGGGAAGGTTTCTAGTAGCCGGCAATTGCGGTGCGGGGTTTTTGCTGCACCTTGTACTGTCCATCTGAGGAAGGCCGTCTCCTCATCTGAACGGTTAGATGCAGCCAAGGAAGATCCCCGTAACGGGCCCGAGCCCTTTCGCGAGTAGCGCTCAGAGCTGCGAGCGCCCCAGCCTCGACGCCGTGACCGTGCGTCCCCCGCCGCGCAATCCGGGGGAGTATCGGTTGGACCTCGCCGCGCTGTCCGCGAGAGCGGGTGAGAAGGAGCCATCGGGCAAGCGCAGCGTGGGATTTGGCCTGAGCTGGGATTTCCTCGCGCGAACGAGCCCCGTTCCCCTGCGTGTGAATCTGAGAGCTCTCGTGGAATGTCTGCACGCCGTGAGCGAGGTGCATCAAGATGAGTCGCGTCCGTCGTGGGCTCGTGTCGTGGGGTGCGTCTGTTGCGCCAACGTGTTGTTTCAGCGAGATGGTTCTGTGTCGCTCGTCGGGGCTGGCAAGGACCCACAGCCACAGCCACCTGCTCACCTCGCGCCCGAAGCTCGAATTGGAGCTGGCGATGCACGGTCGGACATCTACGCCGTCGGCGTGATGCTCCTCGAGATGCTGGCGGGTCAAACCTTGGCTGGCGAAGAAATCGAACGGCTGTGTCGGACGGATCTTGCCGCAGACGCGTTCTGGTCGTGTCACAGCGGGGATCCCTTGCTCCTGGTCGCGCTACGGGCGACAGCCATCGACCCGCGGCGTCGATTCGCCAGCGCAACAGAAATGGCCGATGCCGTCGAGGGGACGGCTGATCGCCGACTGGCGAGCAGAGAAGAGTTGGCGGACTTCGTTCAGCAGGCGATTCGGTCTCAAGCTGACCGCGACACGCCGGTAGTGTCGTTCGCTGCGGGCTTGCAACCCAAGAGCGAGATCCCGAGCACTTCCTATGTTGGCGCCGTGCCTCGACAGAGCGCCGTGTCTCGACAGAGCGCTGTGTCTCGACAGAGCGCCGTGTCTCGACAGAGCGCCGTGTCTCGACAGAGCGCCGTGTCTCGACAGAGCGCTGTGCCAGGCGAAGTCACTCTGCTCTCGGAAGAGGACTTCGTCCTGCTCGAGGACGGTGAACCTAGCGGTGCACCGACTTCCGAGTCGGAGTGTGCGCTCGAGGACAAGGTGTATGCGGCACCCCGCCGACGCAAGAGGCGGCGTGTGCCGTGGGGAGTGCTGCTCGTGTTGCTGGGGGGTGCGGCTTGAGCCCCTGCATCGTCGCTCGGGCGATCGCACTGTGGGTTTCGAGTCTCATGGCCGTCGCCTCCTGGTGCTGGGCGAGTTGCGGTTCGTGCGAGAGCAACGAGCCGCGATTGCTCTCGCCCAAACGGAATACCGACCAGGAGCGCGCTGCGCGTCGAGTCGAACTCGGGCAGAAATTGTATGCGGCGGGTGAAATTGGCCAGGCGCTCGAGCAGTTCGAAGCCGCGCGCCGACTCAAGCCCGATGCGCGCTCAGGGCTCTACCGCGCTCGCTGCTTGCGGCGATTGGAGCGTTGGGTTGACGCGTATCGGGCCTACGATCGCGCCCAAAGCGATGCCAAGAAGGAAAAAGACGGGGAGCAGTTCGCTCATGCTGCCGCGAACGAGCAGGCGCTGCTGACGCCTCATCTCGGCTTCGTCGCCGTCGAGGTGGAAGATGTTCCGAAGCACGCGCGTCTGCTCGTGAACGACGAGACGGTTCCGCCGTCCCAGTGGGACAGGGTGGTGGTGGAGCCGGGCCCCGTGACAGTCGAGCTCAAAGTGCCGTTCCTGCCCAACGTCGAGCGTGCGCTGTCCCTCGAAGGGGGCACGAAAGTGCACCTCAAGCTGGAAGCGCCAGCGCCGCCATTGGCGGATACGTCGACTGCCCTCGCTCTCGCACGGGACTTCGGCTCGGGCTATCGTTTCGAGCGACCTCGACGGCTACCTCCCATCCCGGGGCACGTCTACGATGCCGCTCTGTTGGGAGCCGTTGGGTTTGGTGCCTATGGCGTGCTCGACGCCATGAGCGAGGACACTCTCGCGGGCCTGGAGGACGATTGCGTCGACGGCCGATGCCCGAATGGCAAGAGTGAGAGGCAGCAGGCCAGCGCCAAGCAGCAGATGATGGCGAAGCTCGGCTTGGCTCTGGGCATCGTCGGCATGGGTTCTGCCGTGACGCTCTGGGTTCTCGACGACGACGCAGAGACGAAGACAACACTACGCCTGACGCCGTCGGGGTTGTTCATTCGCGGCAAGCTGTGACGAGCACGCGTTAGCGTGCGGACACGACGCAGCTCGCGCAAAGAGCGTCTGCAACGGGCGGCCGCAGGGCCAGAGTTCTGCTCGAGGTTGCCACCTCGATTTACGCATGGTCGATCAGTGGGCAGACTGAGCCCGCCCTGCGATGAAACTCATCATCCAGATCCCTTGCTACAACGAAGAGGCGACCCTTCCTGTCGCGCTTGCGGACTTGCCCAAGCACATCGACGGTATCGACACGATTCAAGTGCTAGTCGTCGATGACGGCAGTACCGACGAGACTCGGCGTATCGCTGCGGAGGCTGGGGTGGAGCACGTCGTTGGATTCAGCAGAAACCAAGGTTTGGCGCGGGCCTTCATGTTGGGCATTCGCACGGGGTTGGACCTGGGTGCCGACATCATCGTCAACACCGACGCCGACAACCAGTACGTCGGAACCGACATCGAAAGACTCGTCCGTCCCATTCTCACCGGCAAAGCCGACTTAGTCGTCGGCACACGACCGATTGGTGACATCGCCCACTTCTCCCCGACGAAGAAGGTGCTGCAGAAGGTCGGCAGTTGGGTCGTTGCTCGTGTCAGCGGGACCCGTGTGGCGGATGCCCCTAGCGGTTTCCGCGCCTACAGTCGCTTGGCTGCGAGCAGTCTCAACGTGTTCAGCAGCTACACTTACACGCTGGAGACGATCATTCAGGCTGGGCAGAAGAACCTCGGTATCGTTTGCGTCCCGGTGCGCGTGAACCCCGACCTGCGTCCGTCGCGCTTGGTGCGCAGCATCCCGTCCTACGTGGTGCGGAGCGTGATAACGATGATTCGCATCTTCGTCGTCTATCAGCCCTTCCGCTTCTTCTTCGGAATCGGGATCAGCGTCTTCTTGGCGGGGGCTGGTGTGGGCGGGCGTTTCTTGTACTACCTCTCTACCGGCAACGGCTCCGGGCACGTCCAGTCGCTGATCTTGGCGGCGGTGCTGTTGATCATCGGGTTTCAAACCATCGCGTTGGCGTTCGTCGCCGACCTCTCGCGCGTCAATCGACGGTTGTTGGAAGAGCTGCAGGCGGAGGCGCGGTTGCGCAAGCCTTCCGCGAATGAGTGCCGCTACTCGTCGTCGAACGAGCAACCAGCGGCGCAGTGACTCAGCGGCGCAGTGATAGAACACAGGACAAAATGAAGAACGGGCGGAGAATCTCCGCCCGTTCTCGCCAGGGATCCTGGTCTATTACTCGACCATTTCCTTCAGCTTCTTCAGCGGGCGCACCTTGACGACGGTGCGTGCCGGCTTGGCCTTGAACGTGGTCTCTTCGCCGGTGAAGGGGTTGATGCCCTTGCGTGCCTTCTGGGCCTTCTTGTGGACCGTCGTGATCTTCAAGAGACCGGGCAGGGTGAACTCCCCGACGGCCTTCTTGCCGATGTGACGCTCGATCAGGCTTGCGAGCTCATCGAGCACGCCGCCCACTTCTTTCTTGCTCAGGCCCGTCTTGTCGGACAGCTCCCCGAGGATCTGGCTCTTGGTGTACTTCTCTTTGATTGCAGACTTTGCAGCGGCCATAGGTGTTCTCCTGTTCCTATACTTTCTTGGTTCCTGTTCCCTGTTCTCGTGGGGGCTCCCGTGTACCCGTGCCTTTGATCAACGCCAACGGCGATTGCAGCAAGGGTCAGTGCTTTGAGAGCCCGCGAGACGTGTGTGGACCATTTCCTCTCCGACCCACACAACCCCGGTCACTCCACTTCGTGTTTGCCTCGTGACTCACCGATACAGCGGAAGCGCCGCGCGCAACGACGAACTGAACGTCGAACCGAGCATTGCCGTTTCGTGCTGTATTACTGGCGAAATCAGAGTGGACGCTCAAGTGGAGTCTCCGACGTGCTTGGCTATATGTCCTGGGGCAGAGAAAAGGACAAGCAAAAAATCCCTATTTTTGTAGTCCCAGACGCGATCCCTCCCCCGGGAGGGCCTCACTTGCCAGCCATTTGGGGGTGAAGGGCAGCCCCGTCGATGCCCAGGGGTGGCGCGAAAATCCCTATTTTTGTAGGCTGAAAGCTGTTCGCATCTGTTCGAAATCAGTCGCACAATGGCGGCGACATGGGGTGTCGTGCGTGCGCTCCGCCCGCAAGGTGATCGGCATCGGCGAAGCGCTTCGTTCTTGCTCCGCAGGGATTTGCTGAGGGTAGTGGCCTTCGCCCCTACATCAGTCGCGTGTAGCGCGACCGACCTCCAAAACGCACCCAACGTCCCCATCCAGACTCGAACAATGGAAGCTGCCCCGAGGGACACCTTCCCAACGCGGCAGGGGAGGGTCCTCGACTACCAGGGCGACATGCTCGTTGTTGACAAGTTGAACTCATGCCGGAGTCGGGAACTCGCGAGTCGCCGAGCTATCGAGAAGGCGCCGTCGGCCCGGGGGCTGAGGCTCGGTGGAGAAATGTCGACGGAATCGAAGTGGACCCGCGTTGGCGGTTCACAGGTCCCAAGGTGGGGCCCTTTCAAACAAGGTGAATGACCATGAAGACCCTTCTCATTTCCTCGATCGTTGCTGGTTTGGCTCTTGCGGGCTCGGTCGCTCTTGCTGGACCCCATGGCCCCGGGCATCGCGGCAAGAATTTCGAGGCTCTGTTCGAAAAGCTCGACACGAACAAGGACGGCAAGCTCAGCCGCGCGGAGTTCGGCGCCCACCGAGCCCGCCTCTTCGAGCGGGCGGATGCCAACAAGGACCAGATCATCACCCTCGAAGAGATGAAGCAGGCAGGCAAGGCCATGCGCGATGAGCACCGGGCTGAGCGTTTCGCGAAGCTGGACAAGAATGGTGACGGCAACGTCAGCAAGACCGAGGCCGGGCACATGCCGGAGAGGCGCTTCAATCACTTCGATTCCAACCGCGACGGCACGATCAGTGCTTCGGAGTTCTCCTCTGCCAAGGGGCCCAGCAAAGGGAAACACCGCCAGGCGCGAGGTGCGGACCGGGCCGCCAAGATGTTCGAGCGCTTGGACGCGAACAAGGACGGCAAACTCACTCGAGCCGAAGCGACCAGCGGCGACAAGCGCTTCGAGCGCATGGATGCCAACGGCGACGGCTACCTGACCAAGGACGAATTGAAGAAAGCTCACACCCAGGCCGGCAACAAGGGCAAGGGCCAGAGCAAGAAAGACAAGCAAGAAAAGCGTGGCAAGGGAGCCAAGAGCCAGCGGAGTTCAGAAAAACGCTGACGCCATCGGCCCCGCCTCGACGGCGGGGCCCCCAGGCTCTGGTCGCTGATCCGCCCTCCGGTATAGGCTTGCTCCCAGCGTGAACTCAGTCGCGGAACGACAAGAAGACGGTGAGTTGATGTCTCGTGTGAGCGCGGGGGATCAGACCGCGTATCGCGAGCTTTCCGCAAAGTACTTGGAACGCGTCCTGAACTACTCCTACCGAATCGTGGGCAGTCGGGCAGACGCCGAGGAAGTCACCCAAGAGGCCTTTTTGAGACTCTGGAAAGACGCAGAAAAATGGAAACCGAACGCCAAAGTCAGCACCTGGCTCTTCCGCGTCGCGCACAACCTGTGCATCGATCGCATGCGACGGCGGAAACATACCAGCGACCAAGAGGTGGAACTCGCAACGGACTCCGTGCGGCCGTCGCGGGTGCTCTCTCGACGGGTCGTGGCCGATGCCGTACGGGAGGCCGTCGACGACCTACCGGAGCGGCAACGAGAAGCGCTGATGCTCTCGCACTACGAAGGCATGGGCAATCCGGAAATTGGCGAGGTCTTGGGCGTCAGCGTCGAAGCCGTGGAGAGCCTGCTCGGTCGCGCGCGACGGTCGCTTCGCGCTACCCTGGGACAGCACCGCGGAGGATGAGATGAGCTCGATGTCGGAGCAAGCCATGACGATCGAACAGTTCGAAGGTCTCCTGGACGTGCATGGCAGTGAGCTCGGGCGTTGGCCGCGCCTCCATCGGAAGCGGGCCACCCGACTGCTCCAAACGGACCCGGCAGCGCAAGCGCTGCTGGCTGAATACCGCCTTTTCGAGGCCCAGCTGAGCGAGTTGCCTCGGTTGGAGGCCAGCCCCGAACTCCAACGCCGCGTGGCGGAGATCCCGGCGCGCAACCCGAGGTCGTCTGTCGGGTGGAGTGTGTTGTTGTCGCGTTGGTGGATGCCGGTCCTGGCCGGTGCCTTTGCCGTCGCGGTGGGTGGGGTGAGCGGATGGAGTTCCTACTCCGAGGACGACCCCGAGGCTTTCGCCGCGGGTTGGGAAGATGCGTCGTCACTCGCGTTGGCGATGGACTTGGAGGAGGGCTGGGAATGAAACGGCGAACTCTCCTCTGGCTGCTCGCCGTGTCGGTCGGGCTGAACCTGTTCTTGGCGGGGTTCTGGGTTGCTCGGGCTCTGCGCCACAGGGATTTCGAGCGGCGGCGCTCCGCCGAGATGTTCCACGTCGGCAGAGCACTTCGGGGTTCGAAAGTTGCGGGCGTGCGTGAAAAAGCTCGCGCTCACATGCAGCGAGCGCGGCCGCTGCGCAGAGAGCTGCGGGCCGCCCAAGCGGAGGTGAAACGGGCTCTGGAAGCGGAAACCTACAATCACACGGAGCTCGAATCGGCCCTGCAGCGGCTTCGAGCCAAGAGCGCCGATGTGCAAGAAGCTCTGCACGAGGCGTTGCTCGACGTTGCAGATGGTTTGTCCGTCGAGGAACGTCGCGCTTTGGGCGAAGCGAACTGGAGCCCGCGTCGCCAGCGCCCGCACGTGGGGCGTCCGGGGCAGTAGAAGCGCAAAAAATAGGTCACAACCGCGCAACTTCGGGGTTAGGATGCTCGGCAGGTGCTTCATGACCCAAGCCGCCGACGTCGAAGCAACATCCACCAGTGAACCAGTCGCCTCCGAGGCGAAGGGGGACGAGTTCGATTTCTTCCAGCTTCCGCGACCGATCCAAGATCGGCTCCTGGCGTCCGTGACGGGGAGTGGGGCTCCGCGTGCCATGTTGTTTCACCCCACGTCGGCCGCTCGCGGTCTGGGGGCGATTGGCATTTTCGTCGTTTCCGCCTCCCTCGTCCTCGGGCTGGCCGTTGCAGGCTTTGGCGCGCTCAAGAGTTCCTTTGCGCTGCAGGGGATGATGCTGACGCCGGTTTACGGGCTCTTCGGAGGCGTCGCTGCCGTTGCGTTGGCCGCCTACGCGTGGATGCGTTCCGCACAAGCTCGCTATCCGTATCGCTTCGGGAACTACTTGTTCCCCGCGGGAGTTCTGGTGGTTCACCGAGAGAAGCTTCGCTGGCACCGGGTAGGAAGCCTGTTGGAAGTCAGTGCCGTGGGCAGCGGCAAGGTGAAGCTGCGCTTCTCCGACGCGGTGTTCACGTTTCCTCTGCCGTCGGGGGTCGACGTCGAGCATCTGGAGCAGGCCCTCGGTGACTATCGCGAGAAGCTCAAGACCGCCTACGCTCAGAAAGATCGCCGCGCGCTCGCGGCGCTCGATCCGTTGCGGGACAGCGGATTTTCCAATCCGTTGTCCTCACACAAGGCAATGCGGGCACCGCGTGACCAGCGTCCTTGGCGTTACGCGCTGGCTTTGCTCCTGGGCGCAACCATCGGCATACTGTTGTTCTTTGCGCGGAACAAGTTGGGCGAACGCGCGCTGTATGAGCGTGCCGTGGAGCTGAACACCGCCGGGGCGTACGAAGACTATCTTGCTCGAGGTGGCAGTCGCCAAGGCGTCGCCGAAATTTTCTTGCCCCGCGCCCGGCTCGGAGAGATCAAGGGCGATCTTGTAGCGGTCGAAGAGTTCTCGCGACGGAACGCTGACTCCAAGATACGAGCGGAGATTGACCTGGCGTTGAGAGAGGTGCTTCTCGAGGCGCTCGACAGCGTCAAGAAGGAGGGCACTCTCGCCGCTCTGAGTGCGTTCGAAAAAACGCATCCGGAGCACGAGGTGATCAAGACCGAGCTGGCCGTGGCTCGGCATGCGGTATTCGACGCTGCCTACAAGTCCTACCTGGAGCGCTTCGGGCCTGAGGACGAAGTGGCCGCCTTGTTTCGGGCGATGGTCACGTTCTCCGAGAAGCACGGGCCCGAGGTGGAGGTTCGTTTTCGCCGCAAGCTGTCGGACGGTGCCAAGGTGACCGACAACGCGTTGCGACGCAGCGCCTACTTTGCGGGCAACAGTTCGCTCCCGTCGCAGTATTTCGAGGCCGAACACGCCGAGCCGCGCGAGAAAGACGCTGCTGCCGCGCTGGTTGACCAGCTGCAGAAGGCCTTCCCTTCGGAGGTGCTGAAGTTCGTTGCTGGTGAGAATGCAGAGTACACCGACGAACTGCCCGCGGTGCAGAAGCCGACCCTGTTCATCTCCTACCGCACCACGCTCTCGGGCGGGTACACGACGAACCGACCCCGCAACGTCTACGTGGGCATCGGACTGACCATCTACGGCGATTTCGTCGTGCCGGAGAGCGATGCGGCCTACGACCTCAAGTACTCGAAGTGGCTGCCGCCGGACATCAATGCAATTTCACGGGAAAACCTGAAACCCGTGCAGGTCTACGACGCGAACGCCCGCAAGGGGTTGGAGCTGTTTCAAGAGCTGCTCCTGAAGGACCTGCTGCCCGTCGAGCGTGACGGTTGAGCAGTCCTCGCTGCTGCGGAATGTGACGATTCTGGCTTGTCGCCGAGCGTCAGTGCGGTAAGCCAGCCCTCGAAAATGGCAAACGTTCTCATCATCGGTGCAGGGGGTGTCGGCGGGGTCGTCGCGCACAAGTGCGCGCAGCTTCCCGAAGTCTTCTCGGAGATCACGCTAGCGAGTCGCAACGTTGCTCGCTGTGATGCGATCGCTGCCCAATTGAGTCGGCCCATCAGGACGGCTCAGGTGGATGCAGATGACGTTCAGCAGACGGCGGCGCTAATCCGACAGGTCAAGCCCGATCTGCTGATGAACCTCGCCTTGCCGTATCAAGACATCTCTCTGATGCAAGCTTGTCTGGAAACCGGCACGAACTATCTCGACACCGCCAACTACGAGTCCCCCGAGAACCCGAAGTTCGAATACAAACTCCAGTGGGCATTTCAGGAGCAGTATCGGGACAAGGGGCTCATCGCGCTGCTCGGCAGTGGCTTCGATCCTGGTGTGACGAACGCGTACTGCGCCTACGCCCAGCAAGAACTGTTCGACGAGATCCACACGGTCGACATCGTCGACTGCAACGCCGGAGATCATGGCAAGGCATTTGCTACGAACTTCAACCCGGAGATCAACATTCGCGAAGTGACCGCCAAAGGTCGTTATTGGGAATGCGGCGAATGGAAGGTCATCGACCCGATGAGCGTCAGTCAGGACTTCGATTTCCCCGAAGTCGGCGTTCGCAAGGCGTACCTCCTCTATCACGAGGAGCTGGAGTCGTTGGTCAAGCACGTCAAAGGGCTGCGTCGCATTCGTTTCTGGATGACCTTCTCGGACGAGTACTTGACGCATCTGCGGGTGCTGCAGAACGTCGGGATGACGGGCATCGAGCCGGTCGATTACAACGGCACGCCGGTGGTTCCGCTCAAGTTCCTCAAGGCACTGCTACCAGACCCGGCGTCCTTGGCCGAAGGCTACAAGGGCAAGACGAGCATCGGGTGCATCATCGAGGGCGTCAAGGACGGGCAGCCCAAGAAGGTGTTCATCTACAACGTTTGTGAGCACGAGCACGCGTACCGTGATGCCAAAGCGCAGGCGGTTTCGTACACGACGGGCGTGCCTGCCATGGTTGGCGCCAAGATGTTGCTGACTAGGCAATGGTCAGGCAAAGGCGTGTTCAACATCGAACAGTTTCAGGCAAAACCGTTCCTCGACGACGTCGGCAAGTACGGCCTCCCATGGCACGTCAAGGAGCTGTGAGCACAGCGGGGCTCTCGCCGCAGCAGCTCGAGCAGACTCCCGCGTTCGTCATCGACTGCGAGAAGCTCGAGAACAACTGCCGGCTCCTCGCCGACGTGCAGGCTCGAAGTGGCGCCAAGATCCTTCTCGCGCTCAAGGGCTACGCCACCTGGTCCACCTTTCCGATCGTCAGCAAGTACCTCTCTGGCACCACGGCGAGCGGTCCATTTGAAGCTCGCTTGGGGAAGGACAAGTTCCCCGGGGAAGTTCACGTCTATGCACCGGCGTTCAGCGAGCGCGACATCGACGAGTGTCTGCAACTCTGCGACCACGTCGTGTTCAACTCTCTGTCCCAGTGGCGGCGGTTTCGCGCTCGTTGCGAGCAAGCTGCTCAGCAGCGAACGATGCAGTTCGGACTGCGCATCAACCCCGAGCATTCCGAAGTTGCGGTTCCGTTGTACGACCCGTGCCGTCCGGGCTCGCGACTCGGGGTGCCGCGGGCGGCGTTCGAGCTGGAAGAGTTCGCGGGGCTGAGTGGCATTCACTTTCATACGCTGTGCGAGCTGGACTCGGACGCGTTGGAAAGAACTCTGGAGGTCGTGGAGCGCGACTGGGGTGACGTTCTGAATCGTGTGGCGTGGGTCAACTTCGGCGGCGGTCATCACATCACGCGACCCGGTTACGACGTCCAGCGCCTCGTGCGACTCGTTCGCGATTTTCGAGAGCGCCACGGTGTGGACGTCTACCTAGAGCCCGGCGAGGCGATAGCTCTCGAATCTGGTGTGCTCGTGGCGTCGGTTCTCGACATCGTCGAAAACCGCGGCCGCATTGCCATCTTGGACGTGTCGGCGACTGCTCACATGCCGGATGTCCTGGAGATGCCTTACCGTCCCCGTATCGTCGGGGCGGGTGAACCCGGCGAACATCCACACGAATACCGCTTGGGCGGTGTGACCTGTCTTGCGGGTGACGAGATCGGGACGTACTCGTTCCCAGGGCCGTTGGCTGTCGGCGATCGGCTCGTGTTCGAGGACATGGCCATCTACAGCATCGTCAAGACGACGATGTTCAACGGCGTGCGACATCCGGACATCGTGCTGCAGTTCGGCGATGGCACGCGAAAGCGCGTCCGAGAGTTCTCGTACGAAGACTTCCGCGATCGACTCTCCTGATCCCAGAACTCGGCTCGGTCGTATCGAGCTCTGGGGTGAAGCGGGTGTGCTTCAAGCGAGACGCGCTGGCGTCACTCACCGCCGGCGGGTTGCTCCAAGGCTTCGGGGCTGGGTGCCTCAGGGCGCTCGGGGTAACGCATCTTCTGATGGGACTCCAGGCGGATGATACCGAGAGCCGCGAACAGCCTGATGGCGTAGTACGTCGGATCGACCTCGAACCAACGGGCGGCGAACTTCGGCGCCATGCCGTACTTGTGGTGATTGTTCTGGAATAGCTCGCCTAGCGTGACGAAGTCGATGGGCAGCGTGTTCTTCGAGTCGTCGCCGTTTTCGAAGTTGGAGTAGCCGTAGCGATGGCCGCACCAGTTGACGATCGCGCCGTGGATCGGACCCATCACGAAGTGCGCAGGCAAAAGGGCCCACATCCAAAGCTCCGTCGCGAAAGCGTAGTAGAAAGCGAGATAGCCGCCCATCCACACGAAGCGCATCAACCAGTTCTGCCCCAGGCGATCGAGGGCGGGCCACTCGGGCACGCCGCCATCGAAGCGAGGTTCGGGGTCGACCTTGTGGTACGCGTAGTCGTCGTACTCACGCTTCGTGTCCCACATCATCGACAGCACGTTGCCGTAGTTGCGAGGTGAGTGAGGGTCCTTCTCCGTGTCGCTGTAGGCGTGATGCATGCGGTGCAGTACGGCGTAACCGCGAGGCACCAGGTAGCTCGAACCCTGAGAGACGTAGGTCAGCAACTGGAAGAAGCGCTCCCAACCCTTGGACATCGAGAACATGCGGTGGGCGCTGTAGCGGTGCAGGAAGAACGTCTGGCAGAAGACGGATAGCTGCCAGTGGGCCACGAAGAAGAGAACGATTGCCAAGTTGGATCTCCAAAGAAGGGGCCCGTCAGGGCGCGGGGCATCCTAGGCTGCTCTGCAGGGGACGGCGGAGAATGGTTGCGTCATTTCCAAGGCCCGTCGCGTCAGGATTTGGTCACGCTCCCGGTTCCGCGGGGAACAAACTACCTACATAGGCCTACCCAAGGGCACCGCAGTTTCAATAAGCGTGTAAACCCTGGCTCGTACTGGGGAAAATGGCAGCAACTCGGCCCCAGGTGGTTCGACCAGCGGCTCGCCGCGTGCGAACGGAAGTTCGCGCTGGTGTGGCACGATTGCGTCAGGTGCAGGTTTGCGTCTAGCTTGGCGGGGGACCGGAACAGCCGATGAGGATTCTTCCATGAAACGACTGACCGACTACGTCGTGTTCAACGACGAGAAGCTAGCGCGCAAGTATGCCGACGCACAGATCCCGATGTCCGTGCTCTACGAAGCGTACTTCGATGGGGACATCGATATCGAGGGAGACATCCAGGATCTTCTGCGGGATCGCCAGCAGTTCGTGAAGTACACGATCACTCGCCAGCACCTGCAGTGGGCCGTCAAGAACTACGTCCCGGACATGGCAGCGCACACGCGCAACCAAGACGAGCGCATGGTGCGGGAGGTCTACGACCGGGGCAACGACTTCTTCGAGTGGTTCCTGGGTGACTCGATGGTCTACACCTCGGGGTTGTTTCAGGGCCGCCAAGACACTCTGGCAGACGCTCACGAGAACCTGCGACGCCAAGTGGCGGACAAGCTACAATTGCAGAGCGGCGAGCGACTGCTCGACATCGGCTGCGGCTGGGGCACCCTGGTTGCCGACTTCGCCAAGCAGTACGGGGTCGATGCCACGGGCATCACGTTGGCGGACAACCAACTCGAGTACGGCTCCCGTCGCATCGCGTCGTTGGGCGTGCAAGAAAGCGCGCGGGTCGAGCGCAAAGACTATCGCGACATCTCGGGCGAGAAGCAGAAGTACGACAAGATCGTCTGCCTGGAGATGATCGAACACGTCGGCTTGAAGAACCTCAACGCCTTCTGTGAAAAAGTTGGCGAACTATTGGAGGATGACGGCCTCTTCCTCCTGCAGTGGACGGGGTTGCGTCGCGGCTTACGTCCGGAAGATCTGATCTGGGGGCTGTTCGTGGGCAAGTACATCTTCCCCGGGGCAGATGCTGCAGTGCCTCCCTCAACGATGCTCAAGGCGCTCGAGAAGGCCGGCTTCGAGGTACACAGCCTCGAGAACATCAGCGGTCACTACTCGACCACCTTGACGGCTTGGCGCAAGAACTGGCTGGCGAATCGCGGCGCGATCTTGGCGGCCTACGGCGAACGCTGGTTCCGGATTTGGAATTTCTTCTTGGCCTGGTCGGCGCTGGTTTCGGAGCAGGGCAACGCCTCCTGCTACCAAGCGGTGCTCAACAAGAACGTAGCCAGTTTCGATCGCCATCGCTGGGGTGTTGGTCCCGCGCCCGTACGCCAGATTCGAGAGCAGGCGGCACCCGAGTCGTCTCCCCGCCGCACCAGCCAGAAGCCGAAAGCAGCCCCCAAAGCGTCGACCAAGTAGTCGACGCTTTGATTCGCCTGCTCCAGCTGAACCTATGTGTCAGCTGGGGCACGAAAATGCGAAACGACCAGCGCAACCCCACGCTGGTCGTGCTCGCTTCTGATTTGGGTGGCTCAGGCAGCGCGCACCTTTATCTGGCGTGGTTTGACGGCTTCCAGCTTGGGGAGCGTCAGCGACAACACGCCGTTTCGTAGTGAGGCGCTCACCTTCTCCAGCTCGATGCTCTTGGGCAACGAGAAGACGCGCTTGAAACGGGTCGCTTCCAGTTGTCCGAGATATCGCTCGGCGGTTACCGTCAGCGTGTCTTGCTCGACGGCCACGTTGACGTTCTCCTTGGTCACACCCGGCACGTCCAAGACGATTTGGAAGTCGTGCTCGCCTTCGTAGATGTCCGCGGTCGGCCGCACCTCCATGGCTGGAGTCGCGGTTTGCTCTTCGTGCTTCTGAATGCTTTCACTCATGGTCGCAAGCTCCTCGTTGGGTCAGTGAACTCGTACAGGGATTTGTCGTGGCTTGACTTCGGGTCGCTTTGGTAGCGCCAAAGTGAGCACACCGTCCTTCATCGATGCCGCGATGTTGCCGTCATCGACGTCCTCCGGTAGCCGCAGACTGCGTGAGAATTTCACGGGGCTCCGTTCCCGTCGCGTTGCGCGGTACCCCTCGGGGACGCTCACGCCGCGTTCACCACTGATAGTGAGCACACCGTTGTGCACGTCCACCTTGATGTTCTCCTGCGTTGCGCCCGGGAGCTCAGTAGTTACCTGATAGCCTTCTTCAGTCGAGACTGAATGAATGCGAGGAAAGCGGTCGTAGGCGTCGTGTTGCCACATCGAGTCGAGCTCTCCGAAAAGGCGCTCGAAGTCTTGGAAGAAACGAGGAACTCTCGGAAATCCGGTGAGTCCTCCGTCGAATCGGGTCAATAGATTACTCATGGCGTAGTCCTCCGTTCGCATTGGGGTGCGTTTGGCTGGTGCACACACGACGACCGTCGTCGTGGTGGTTTCGATCGAGGCGAGGTCAAAGGGATCCTCGCGACACGGACAAACTGCGTCGAGTCCAGACCATGTCAACCCGACCCCGGTGCACTTTTTTCGGGGCTCGTTTCAAAGGCGAGAAGCGCCGCGAGAAGGTCGAGCTTCGGCCGTCACTCGGGCCTGGCTGGGGATCCGTGGCGCCGAATCGGGGTCCACTGAGGTGAGCGACTTCGCAGACTGCGGCTTTTCGGGCGGCGCTCGTCGCGGGACGGTGTCAGCGGCCGCGCGCGCAGCGGCCCCTGCCAGCCCTCGAACCGCAACTTTCGACAAGGTAAAGTGCCGCTATTTCAAATACTTGAAGCCTTAATGTGCGCGCCGCGGCTGGCCCGGGAGCGCGCTCGTGCACGATTGCTGCCCGGCCTCGGCGGACGGTGGGGTGTTCCACGGCGAGCTCTTCGACATAGTATCGAGGTTCAACGTAGTATTCGGCGCGTTCAAGGAGCCCATGAAGAAGTCGAGTCCCGCCAACATCGTCCAAACCAGTCTGCTCGGGGTCATCGCGCTGCTCTCCGTACTCGTCGTCATCCAGCTCAACGCGTTCGAGAAGCGTCTCGTTGGTCAGCAGCAGCAGATACGGGCCCTGGGAGAATCCACCGAGCGGGTCGCCTCCCAGCTCAAGACCCTGAAAGTGAGCGGAGTCCCGTCTCAGGCTGGCGGCGACGGGGCTCAGGACTGCCAGATCGACGAGGTGCTCCATCCGGACGTGCCGAATTTCCTCGCACCCAAGGGGCTGCACTGGCCGTCGGAAGGGGCCAATCTCGATGGCAAGTTGGTGCGTGGTTGGTCCTCGGGGGACCCCAAGAGCCTCAATCCACTGACGCAGAACTCGGCAGAGGTATCGGAGTTGGTGCAGAACCTCGTCGACAGCGCCATTGCGCGGCGCAATCGCTGGACGGACCCAGAGCAGTGGTACGGTGATCTGGCGTGTCGGGTGGAGGTTACCGACGACTACAAGACGTACACGATCTACTTGCGCAGGGGCGCTAAATGGCAGCAGCCGGGCGTGCTCGACTTGACCGACAAACGCTACCAATGGCTCGCCGGGGAGCACGAAGTCACCGCTCACGACTTCGTCTTTACTTTGGACATGATGTTGAACCCCCAGGTCGAAAACGGGGCGCTCAAGAACTACTACAAGGACCTCGAGAGCTGGAAGGCAGTGAGCGACCACGTGCTCGAGGTGCGCTGGAAGAAGAAGCTCTACAGCAGCGTCACTGCGACGCTCTCGTTGGGGGCGCTGCCCGAGTTCTTGTTCGCCTTCGACGAGAGTGGCAAGCGCACTCCAAAAGAGACCGTGGGGATGCGTTTCAACCAGCATTGGTTCGCCCACAAAGGGTACGTCGGGAGCGGACCGTACCGCATGGTCGAGTACACCCCAGGCTCGCGCATCGTGTTGCTGAGGAACGAGGACTTCTACGACGAAAAGCCGGCCATCAAAGAACTCGTCTATCCCATCTACACGGACCCGGATCAGACACTGCTGCGCCTCAAGGCCGACGAGCTGACTCTGGGGTTGCTGCGCCCCAACCAATACCGGCAAGAGATTCTGAGCTGGAACGATAGGCCTAAAGCCGAATGGCCCAAGAACAGTCCATTCTTGAACGGCAAGACCCTGTGCAAGGAATACGAACGACCGGCGTACAGCTATTTGGGCTGGAACACGGACAATCTCTTGTTCACCGACGCTCGGGTACGGACCGCGATGACACTTGCTCTCAATCGGCAGGAGATCATCGACAAAGTGTTCGTTGGTCTGGGCAAGGTCACCAACGGCCCCTTCCTACCGGAGACGGGCGGGTTGGATCCGAGCGTCGAGGTGTTGCCTTTCGACTTGGTGCGCGCCGGCAAGTTGTTGGATGAGGCAGGTTGGAAGGACACCGACGGCGATGGGCTGCGTGACAAGGTGATCGAAGGCAAGAAGAAGCCCTTCGAGTTCACGCTGCTGATCTGGGCGAATGCCCCCGAAGTCACGGCGATGGCGAACATCTTCAAGGAAGACCTGCTCAAGGTGGGGGTCAAGCTGGATATTAGCGCGGCGGAGTGGAGCCTGATGCAGAAACGGATGGAGGAGAAGCGCTTCGAAGCGTTCACGGGAGCCTGGGCGTTGAACTGGGAGACGGACCCGTTCCAGATCTGGCACTCATCGCAAGCGGACATCCCCAAAGGTTCGAACATGGTTGGTTTCCGCAATCCAGAGGCGGACGAACTCATCGAGCGTCTGCGAGAGACGTTCGACCCGGAAGAGCGGAAGAAGATGCTGCGTGAAGTCCACAAGCTGATCCATGCAGCGCAGCCCTACAGCTTTCTGATGATCCGTAAGGGCGTCATCTGTTACCAGAACACCGTCGAGCATGCGATCTTCGCCAAGGCGCGGCCCGTCGTAGACACCATGCCCTGGTCGGTGAAGTCGACCAACTGACAGCATCATGACGGCCTACATCATCCGTCGGCTGCTGATCATGATTCCGACTTTCTTCGGGATCTCTCTGATCATCTTCGTCGTGCTCAATTTGGCGCCGGGGACTCCCGGCGCCCAGCAACAGGCGGACCAAGCCGCGCGGCTCGAAGAGCAAGGCACACAAGAGTCCTACCGAATTTTTCGGGAGCAGTTCGGGCTCGACAAGCCGACGCTGTTCAACACACGTTTCAACCTGGACTCGGCGGACATTCGTTCCCGTCTGGAGATCATCGCGGGATTCAGTGGTGGGGTTGCGGAGCGAGTGAGCGCCCAGGAGGACTTGGAGAGCTACGGTCGATACGCCGTGCCTCACTTGATGAAGATTGCTACCGAAACTCCGGAGGGACTGTCAGCCGAGGAGCTCGAGGTGCGCGACCTTGCCGTCTATTTTCTGAGGTTGACCGCCAGACGCCCGCTGATCGATGCATTCAACCCGAATCCGAGCGACGCTCTGCGCGAGCTCAACCAGGAGATAGAGAAGGAGAACGCCCGCATGCGAGATTGGAGCTACGGGCTCGATGCGGCGCCCGAGGAGAAGACTCGGGTGGTCGCGCGGTGGCAAACTTGGTACGCGCAAGAACACCAACGCTTCGAGTATGGCTCTGTCGACAAGGTAAAGATATTCCTCTTCGATACGCGATTTGCCCGTTACTGGACGAACCTGATCAAGCTCGACTTCGGCGTGTCGCTGGTTACTCGCGAGCCGGTGGTGAGAACGCTCATCAGCAAGTTGAAGTACTCGCTGTCACTGTCCATCGGCTCGTTGATCCTGGCCTACCTCATCGCGATTCCGCTCGGCATTTTCTCAGCCGTGCGGCGGGACACGAACACGGATCGCGCCCTCACTGTCGCGCTCTTCATGCTGTACTCGCTGCCCACGTTCTTCGTCGCCACGTTGCTGCTGTACTTCTTCTCCGAGGGTTCCAGTTTCGATGCGCTGCGTTTGTTCCCGACCGGGGGCTGGGCATCCGTCGAGGCAGAGCAGATGACGCTTCTACAACAAGTGGGCGACATCGCGTGGCACCTCACGCTGCCACTGTTCTGCATGACCTACGGTTCGCTCGCCGCCATCAGCCGATACATGCGTACGGGGCTGCTCGAGGTGATCGGTTCGGATTACATCCGCACGGCGCACGCGAAGGGGCTTCCGGAACGTGTGGTCATCGGCAAGCATGCCCTACGCAACGGACTGCTGCCGATCCTGACGCTGTTGGCGGGGCTCTTGCCGGCGGTCTTGGGCGGCTCGGTGATCATCGAGTACATCTTCGGCATCCCTGGCATGGGGTTGTGGATTGTGGAATCGATCTATCAACGCGACTACAACGTGATCATGGCCGTGCAGCTGCTTTCCACCGTGCTCGTGCTGTTCGGCATTCTGTTGACGGACCTGAGCTACGCTCTCGCTGACCCGAGGATCCGCTACTCATGAGCAGTACTGAGGGCCAGCCCCAAGTCGAACCCGCCAGCGTGAGCCCGCTACCCGAGCAGGACGTCGACAATTCCTACGGCAGGATGGTGTGGGTCGAGTTTCGTCGCAACAGGATCGCACTGTTCGGGCTTTGGTGCATCGGCGTGATGGTGGTCTTGGCCGTGGGGGCCCCGCTGCTTGCCAACAATCAGCCTTTGGTTTGGAAGGCGGACGGAGAGCTGGAGCTTCCTCTGTTTCGTGGCTTGTTCAATCGTCTGCTGTTCGAGAACAGCGTCGACATTCTGTTCAACTTGTTGTTGGTACTAGCACCGGTCTACGCGCTCGTGGCGTTCGGCGTGCGACGGCGCTTGGGGCGAGCTAGCTTTCGTCAATACCGTGGGCGTTTGCTCGGGGTGCTTGCCTCCGTGCACTTGCTGCTGGTTTTCGCAATGGCCCCGGAGACTGTGTTCGGGGTGAGCAATCTGCTCCACTACAAGGCGCCGGTGGTCAACTACGCGACGCTGCTGGAACAGCGCGAAGCGCAAGGGTTGGAGACGACGGCGCTGTTTCCGATTCTACGCTTCAACTACCGCGATACGGATCCCGCACAAAGCGTCGCGCCGCCGAGTACGACGCATTGGCTGGGGACCGACGCGGAAGGGCGCGACGTGTTCACTCGCATGCTGTACGGGACGAGGATCTCGCTGACCATCGGTGTGGTCGCGGTGGGGATCTACGTCAGCATCGGCGTGGCCTTGGGTGCCACGGCGGGCTACTTCGGGGGTTGGGTCGACATGGTGATCAGTCGGTTGATCGAGGTGATGATCTGCTTTCCCAGCTTCTTCTTGATTCTGAGCATTGCCGCACTCATCGAGCAGCGCTCGATCTTCCACGTGATGGTGATCATCGGGGTCACCCGCTGGACGGGGGTGGCGCGACTGATTCGGGCGGAGTTCCTCAAACACAAGGGGCTAGAGTACGCCCAGGCTGCACTCGCTCTCGGCATCTCGCGTGCGAGGATCATCACGCGGCACATCATGCCGAACGCGATCGCCCCCGTTCTGGTCAGCGCGACGTTCGGCGTCGCGTCTGCGATCTTGGTCGAGTCGAGTCTCGCATTTCTCGGCATTGGCGATCTGACCGTGCCGAGCTGGGGCGAAACTCTCAACGCCGGTCGTACTCAGCAGAAGCTCTGGCTCGTACTGGCGCCGGGTGCCGCCATCTTTTTCGTAGTGAGCGTCTTCAACCTCGTAGGCGAGGGGTTGCGCGACGCCCTCGATCCGAAGCTGAAGCTATGACCGAATCGCCCCTGCTGCAGATCCGCGACCTGCACGTCGAGTTCGCCACCAGTGCGGGCGTCGTGCGGGCCGTCGATGGCGTGAGTTACGACATTCCACGGGGCAGGACACTCGCCGTCGTCGGTGAATCGGGTTGCGGTAAGAGCGTAACGGCGATGTCCATCCTGCGACTGATCGAGCGTCAGCGGGGCGAGATCACCTCGGGGCGAATCGATTTCGACGGGCAGAGCCTGCTGGAGTTGAGCGAAGAACAGATGCGACGCGTTCGCGGCAACGACATCGCCATGATCTTCCAAGAGCCGATGACCAGCCTCAACCCGGTCTACACGGTCGGCACGCAGATCGGTGAGGCTGTCCAATTGCACCGTGGATTGGATACCGCCGCGACGGAACGGGAGGTGTTGCGGCTGTTGCGTCTGGTGGGCATTCCGTCGCCCGAGCAGCGCTATCACGAGTACCCGCACCAGCTCTCCGGCGGCATGCGCCAGCGCGTGATGATCGCGATGGCACTTTCCTGTCGCCCGAAGCTACTCATCGCGGACGAGCCGACGACGGCGCTCGACGTGACCATTCAAGCTCAGATCTTGCAGTTGATGCAGGACTTGCAGGCTGGAATGGGAATGTCGATCTTGCTCATCACCCACGATCTCGGGGTGGTGGCGAACATGGCTCATGAAGTGGTGGTGATGTATGCAGGGCGCATCGTCGAGCACGCCTCGGTCGACGACCTCTACGCGCACCCACAGCATCCGTACACGGCGGGCCTGTTGGCGTCATTGCCGGATGCCTCCGTCGGTTTTTCGCGTCTGCAGACCATCGAGGGGACGGTGCCCGATGCGCTGTCGTTTCCGAGTGGGTGCCGTTTTCACCCACGCTGTCGGTTGCGCTTGGAGCGTTGCTCCGACGAACAGCCCGAGTTGCGCCCCCATGCCGATCGGCAGCACGAAAGCGCGTGCCACTACACGGACGAGCATCCCGACGTCGATCTGTCCGCACTGATCCGCAGGCAACCCGACAAGGAGGTCTCGTGATGGATACGTCCCCGGGGCCCGAGCGCCCGCGCGGCGCTCCCTCCACCGACGTGCGGCTCGCGCAGCAAGGCTCCGGGCCGTTGCTTCGCGCCGACAATCTCACCAAGCATTTCCCGGTAACTCGCGGCGTGATGCATCGAGTCGTCGGGCAGGTGCGAGCGGTCGACGGGGTCAGTTTCGACATCGCTGCTGGCGAAACCTTGGGATTGGTCGGCGAATCCGGTTGCGGAAAGTCGACGGTGGGCCGCTTGCTGCTGCAATTGCTCGAGCCTACGGCCGGCAGGCTGGAGATCTTGGGTCGAGACGTGACCCACCTCAACCGGGAGGATCTCAAGAAGCTCCGTCGGGACGTACAGATCATCTTTCAGGACCCGTACAGTTCGCTCAATCCCCGCATGCGCGTGTTCGACATCGTGGGCGAGGCGCTGCGCGTTCACGGCATCGTCAAAGGAGACGAGCTGAAACAGCGCGTCGAATCGCTGCTCAGCAAAGTGGGCGTGTCCCCGAGTTGGGTCAACCGCTTCCCCCACGAATTTTCCGGTGGTCAGCGGCAACGTATCGGCGTGGCTCGTGCCATTGCCATGCAACCGAAACTCGTCGTGTGCGACGAGGCGGTTTCCGCGCTCGACGTTTCGATCCAGGCGCAGGTGCTCAATCTGCTGATGGACCTGCGTGAAGAGCTCGGTCTGGCCTACCTGTTCATCTCTCACGACTTGTCTGTCGTGCGCCACATCTCGCATCGTGTGGCGGTCATGTACCTGGGACAGATCGTCGAACTCGCCCCCGTCGACGAATTGTTTTCGAATCCTCGCCATCCGTACACGCGGGCGTTGCTCTCCGCTGTTCCGGTGCCGAATCCGAGAGCGAAGCGACGGCGCTTGGTGCTGCAAGGGGACGTGCCGACGCCGTTGAACCCTCCTACGGGTTGCCGTTTCCACACCCGGTGTCCTCTGGTGATGGATCGCTGCCGGCAGGAAGAACCTGACGCGGTGACCCTGTCGGAAGGACATTACGCCAAGTGTTTTCTCGCCGCGGACGAAGAAGCGCTGGCGAAAGAAGCCGCGGCCGCAGCGCGTCTGATCGAGCGCGAGAGGGAGAATGTCCTCGAGTCGGAATTTGTGGCGGAAGCAGATGCGGCAGCCGCCGCCAGCGCGGACTACCAGGTGCGAGAGCCCGCGACTGGAGACACAGGGGCTGAGCGCCGCGGCACGGGCGAGGCCGCACTGCCAACGACCGAGCTGTCGACGTCGGGGCAAGCCAAAGGCGGCAGCGACGCACGCGTAGAGAGCAGATCGTCATCGAGCGAGGACGCTGAGAGTGACGGCAGCGAGCGTCGCGTCGAGCAGGCTGCTCAGCTCGCCGAGGACGAACGGCAGGAGGCCGACTACGTCGCGTCGGCGGTATCGCGACGCGACGGGCGGTCGCGCCTGGCGAACCAGGTGGGCGCGGCGGTGTGCATGCTGGGTGCCGTATTGGTGCTCGCCGATGCTTGGATTGTCGGTGCGTGTGTTGGCATGGTCGGCTACCTGCTCGTGCCCGTCGGCAAGTGGACGACGCGGCGCCTGGAATACCAGACACCCTCGGGGCGAACGCACGAAGTGCAGCGGCGCTCGTTCGTTCTGTTCTGGGCGACGTGGGCCGTGATGGTGGCCCTGTCTTTGCCGCTGACGCGAAAGCGCACCGAATGGCGTGCAGCGACGGAACTCCAGGCTCTTCAAGACCAACTCGAAGGCTGGCGGACGACCAGCGGCGATTACCCGAAGTCCTTGAGCCAACTCGGCTGGCGTCTGTTCGATATTTTTCCGGGGGGAGAGGCGATCGACCCTTGGGGCGAGCCGTACCGCTATCGTCTCAGAGATCCCCAGCAGCAGAGCAGGGTTTCTTTGCCGCTACGGTCCTATTGGCTCGGTAGTCTGGGGCCGGACAAGGCTCTCGGCAGCGACGACGACATCGGTAACCTTCCGCCGACCGAAGCTCCCGAGCCAGCGGGCGTGGGCTCTCCCTGAATCTGCAGCGCGACTGTGACCATGTATCGCACTCTGGGAGCCATCGTCATCGTCTTCATCAGCGCGCTGGCGCTGGTGGGATTGACGTTTTCACGCTCTCGCGAGGTCGCGGCAGACTTCAGCTTCGTCAACGGGGCAGAGCCGAAGACCCTCGACCCAGGGCTACTCACCGGGGCGCCTGGAGGGCGAGTCGTCACCGCCGTGTTCGAAGGGCTCACCCGACGTGAGGCACGCACTCTAGAGCCCGCACCGGGGGTCGCCGAACGTTGGGAGCTGTCCGAGGACCGCACGACGTATACCTTCCACCTGCGTCACGATGCGGTGTGGACCGACGGTAAGCCGGTGACAGCCCACGACTTCGTCTATGCGTGGTTGCGGTTGCTCGACCCGAAGTTGGGCTCCGAGTACTCCTACATTCTCTATCCCGTTCGTCACGCGGAAGCCTTTCACACCTTCGAAGACTCCGTGAACGTCTTGAAGGACGGGCTGGCGCCCCGCATCGACAAGCTCCTCGCACAATCTACGGAAGGCGTCTCCGCTCGCACGTGGCAACGAGTGCTCGGCGAGGAGCGAGCCCATGGCGCCCTCAAGCAAGGCGAGGCTCCGATCATCGGGGCGCTGCTCGGACGTAAGCAGGGCAGCGTCACACTGGGCGAGCTGCGGGAATTTCGCGGCGCGATCGAAAAGGAGCGCGGACGGCTCGCCAAGCTGCACGCCGAAGCTCAGGAACATCTCGGTAGAGACGCTGGCGTGTACGCCAATGACGACCACACCCTGATCGTCGAGCTCACCTCTCCCACGCCCTACTTTCTGGAGATCACGTCCTTCTACTCTGCGATGCCCGTGCCGCGTTGGGTGATCGAAAAGCCCGGCAATGACAAGGACTGGTTCTTGCCCGGCAAGCTCGTTTCCAATGGCCCCTTCGAACTCGACAGTTGGAAGGTCAACGAGCGCATCCGACTGCGCAAGAGTTCGTCGTACTGGGGGAGGGAAGAGGTCAAATCGGAGGTGATCGATGTTCTGCCCATCGAGCAGGCAACGACCGCGTTGAACATGTACTTGACGGGAGCGACGGATTGGCTCCCGAGCAACTACCCGATGGATCTCGTCGACCAGCTCAAGACGCGCAGCGACTTCTACAGCGGGCCTGGCATGGTGGTCTACTACTACCGTTTGAACACCGCGAAGAAACCCTTCGATGACCCGCGCGTGCGCAAGGCCTTCAGCCTGGCCATCGATCGCCAGGTCATCGTCGACGATGTGCTCGGCCTCGGCCAGTTGCCGGCGACTGGCTTCGTGCCACCCGGAATGCCTGGCTACGACGCTCCTCGAGGCGACATGGCATTGGACGTACCCCGTGCCAGGGCACTGCTTTCGGAAGCGGGTTACCCGGAGGGCAAGGGCTTTCCCGAGGTTGGCATCCTGTACAACACCATGGAGGCACACCGGAAGATCGCCGACGTGATCTCCGACATGCTCCGCAAGAATCTCGGGGTGGCGGTCACACCGTACAACCAGGAGTGGCAGTCGTTCCAGGCGACGGTCAGAGACGGGGACTACACGATCGCACGCGCCGGTTGGGTCGGTGACTACAATGACCCCAACACCTTCTTGGACATGTGGGTCACCAATGGTGGCAACAACCAAACAGGCTTCAGCTCCAATGTCTACGATCGACTGATCGCACGTGCTGCGAACCTGGCACCGTTTCTCGAGAGTCCCGAGGACTTGCTGAGGCAACTCAAGGAGCCGGAGCGCATTCGTCAGCTGCTGCCCGGGGCGCGGGGCCCGATCGGTCGAGCGCGGGACGACGCATGGAAGAAGATCCGTCTGCAGCTACTGCGTGAGGCGGAAGCAATTTTGGTGCAAGACGAACTTCCGGTTTTGCCGATCTACTTCTACGTGGTCAGCGGTCTGGTACGTCCTGAGATGAAGGGGTTCTACTCCACCCTGCAGTTCGACGACGGCAGCACGGCGCCCAACCTGCAGGACGATCACCCGCTGCGCAGTCTGTGGTTCGACCGCAGTGGCGATGAGCAGGAGGCTGCGCGATGAAGCGAAAGCACATGCTCGGCGTGCTCGCCGTCATGGCGGTCGTGGGTGGTCTCAACCTGCTGCTCAGTCTCGTCGAGACGCTAGCTCTTTGCGGTGGTTTGGCCATCGTCGGTTCCACAGCGTGGCTGAACGAGCGCTCTTCGCGTTGGTTGGGGCCGCTGCTCTTGGCTGGTCTGGTCTACGTTTCCGTTCGATTGACGACGTCTCCTCTCGGAGCTGGCGGGGTTGCCATTGGAGCAGCCGCATTGGCGTACCGCTTCGCTCCGTCGGCCGTGTTGCGGCGTGTGGCGTTCCTTGTGCCCTCGTTGGTGCTGTTGATCTTCACGACGACGTTGCTCATGTACAAGGCACCCGGCAATCCCTTTGCGGAAGAGCGCGTCGCGACGCCTCAAGTCGAAGCGGCCCTGCGCGCGCAGTACGGCGTGCCGGAGAGCGCTACCGAGTTCTTTGGTATATACATGCGTCGCTTGGTGGTCGAAGGCACGTTGGGGCCATCCATCAAGGTGCAAGGACGCAGCGTGGAGGAGCTCCTGGCGCCCGCGCTGCCCGTCAGTCTGTCGTTGGGGATCTTGGCCCTGGTCATCGCTTGCGGTTTGGGACTCCTGTTGGGGATCCGGGCTGGACTGAGACCAAATTCGGTGGCGGATTACGGCAGCATGGGATTGGCGATGGTGGGGATCTCGCTGCCGAACTTCGTCATCGGGGCAGCACTGATGATCGTGTTCTCGTTGCAGTTGGGGTGGCTGCCTGTGGCGGGGTGGGGAGGATATGAACACCTGGTCATGCCGGCTGTGACCTTGGCACTGCCTTACGCCGCCTACGTGGCGCGCTTGGCCCGCAGCGGCACGTTGGAAGTGATGCAGCAGGACTTCATCCGTACCGCGAGAGCCAAGGGCATGCCCGGCAGAGTGATCGTCCTCGTTCACGCGCTGAAGGGTGCGATTTTGCCCGTGGTGTCGTTTCTTGGACCCGCGGCTGCGGGCATCATGACGGGCTCCTTCGTGGTCGAAACCCTGTTCAACGTTCCGGGCATGGGGCAGTGGTTCGTCAAGGGCGCGGTCAACCGCGACTACTCGCTGGTCTTGGGCACGGCGATCTTCTACACGACATTGATCACCTGCTTCAATCTCGTGGTCGACATGGCCTACACCTGGCTCGACCCGCGCGTGAAGGACCAACTGTGAGCAGCGCCGTGAAGGAGCGACGATGAGCAGCGCGAACGACGCTTCGTCAGGGCAGCGCCGGACCGAGCCGTCCGGCTTGGGCGCGCGCGCCGTGACGGCGGAAAAGGGTCGTAGCCTCGGGGCTGATGCGTGGCGGCGCTTGCGTCGCAATCGTCTGGCGATGGCCGGAGGAGTACTGCTGCTCTTGATCCTCGTCGCCTGCTTCCTGCTACCGACGCTGCTGGGGTTGGATCCGCTGACGACGGAGCCCGCCATCCGTCATCGGCCGCCTTCGCTCGCGCACCCCTTTGGTACCGATAACTTGGGGCGTAGCTACGTTGCGCGAGTGCTGGTGGGTGGGCAAACGTCGCTGTTGGTCGGAATCGTCGCGACCTTCGCTTCGGTCATCGTGGGCGTGCTGTACGGTGCGGTCGCCGGCTACTACGGGGGGCGAGTCGATGAGGTCATGATGCGGCTCGTCGACTTCTTGTATGGCATCCCCTACATGTTCTTGGTCATCATCATCATGCTGATGTTCTCGGAGACGGCTCGCGGCGAAGCGTTGCCCGTCTTCTTGGCGTTGGGTTTGGTACAGTGGTTGACCATGGCCCGCGTCGTTCGGGGCCAGGTGTTGAGTCTGAGAGGGCGGGAGTTCGTGCTCGCCGCCAGGCTGTTTGCCGCGAGCGATCTGAGAGTCATCGTGCTGCACATCGTGCCGAACATCATGGGGGTGGTCATCGTGTACGCGACGTTGACGGTGCCTGCGGTGATCATTTTGGAGTCGTTTCTCTCGTTTCTGGGGTTGGGGGTCAAACTCTCTTGGGGTCAGCTCGTGTCCGAGGCGGTCGGTGTCGTCAATCCCATCGAATCCTACTGGTGGCTGCTCTTGTTCCCGAGTCTGCTCTTGGCCATTACGCTGTTCAGCCTGAACTTCCTGGGCGATGGGTTGCGCGACGCCATGGACCCGAAGTCGAGGACGCTGTGAATCGAGGCGCGCTGTGAACGACGTGCACGCATCTACCGACGGCGGCGCCCAGTCCGACGGCAGGAGCGACGGCAGCGACGATGTGCCGCTGCTCGCAGTCGAGGGCTTGCGGACAGAGTTCTATTCGGATGACGGCATCGTGCGGGCCGTCGATGGGGTGAGCTTTCGACTGGAAGCGGGGCGCGTGCTCGGGCTGGTGGGGGAGTCTGGTTGTGGCAAGAGCGCCACCTGTCTGAGCGTGATGGGTCTCTTGCCGTCACCCGGAGGGCGCATCGCGGGCGGTAGCGTCAAGTTGCGCGGCCGGGAGTTGACGGGCCTCCGTGAGGCGGAGCTATCGAAGATCCGCGGTCGCAAGATCGCGATGATCTTTCAAGACCCGATGACGTGCCTCAACCCCTACATGACCGTCACAGCCCAGCTGACGGAAGTGCCCGTCTTGCACCTGGGCCTCAGTCAGGCGGCCGCGCGCAAGCGCGCCATCGAGCTGCTCGACGACGTCGGCATTCCCGATGCTGCTCGGCGTATCGACAGCTATCCCCACGAGCTGTCGGGGGGGATGCGTCAACGTGTGATGATCGCGATGGCTTTGCTCTGTGACCCAGACATCCTGATTGCGGACGAACCCACGACGGCGCTCGACGTCACGATTCAAGCGCAGATCCTCGAGCTCTTATCCGAGCTCAGAGCCAAACGCGGCCTGTCGATTATCCTGATCACTCACGACTTGGGCGTGGTGTCGGGCCATTGCGACGAAGTGGCCGTGATGTACGCCGGCCGAATCGTCGAGCAAGCTCCGACGCGTCAGTTGTTCGAGCGCCCCGCGCACCCGTACACCAGCGCTCTGCTGCGAAGTGTCCCGCGCATCGAACAACGCGCCCAAAAGGGGCTCCGCAGCATTCAAGGGTTGCCCCCGCGGCTCGACCGAGGGCCGTTCGCTGCTTGCACCTTCGCGCCCCGTTGCCAGCAACGCCAAGAGCGCTGCACCCAAGGGGAGCCAGAGCTGCGCCTCGTCGAGCCCGGTCGTCTTTCGCGCTGCGTGCTTTCCCCGTCGGAGGTTCTGTGAGCGAGCCGTTGATCGAAGTCGAGCAGCTGCAGGTGCACTTTCCCGTGGCAGATGGCGTGGTCCGCGCCGTCGATGGCGTCGACCTCGCGTTGCACGCCGGCGAGACGCTCGCCCTCGTCGGAGAATCGGGCTGCGGTAAGAGCACCCTGGCGCGGGCCATCATGGGTTTGGTCCGGCCGCGTTCCGGAACGATGACGTTCAAAGGTGAGCGTTTGTACACGCTCGATCACCCGAGTCGTCGGGCGCAGTGCCGCAATCTGCAGATGATCTTTCAGGATCCCGACGCCAGTCTCAACCCGCGGCTGACGTTGGCGTCGTCGGTGGCTGAACCACTACGGCTGCACGGTATCCCTTCAGGGCCGAAGTCCCCCAGTCGCGCGGAAGCCGACGCTCAGGTGTGCGAACTGTTCCGCCAGGTGGGGCTCGATCCGACGATGCGCAATCGATACCCTCACGAACTTTCGGGTGGACAGCGTCAACGTGTGTGTCTGGCGCGCGCGCTTGCACTGCGACCCGAGGTCGTGGTTTGCGATGAAGCAGTGTCGGCACTCGACGTCTCCGTGCAGGCCCAGATCCTCAACCTGCTCGTCGACTTGCAGAAAGAGCTGGGGCTCGCGTATCTGTTCATCACTCACGATCTGAGCGTCGTGCGCCAGATCGCCGATCGCATCTGTGTCATGTACCTCGGACAGATCGTGGAAGAGGGCCCGGCAGAGACACTGATCGACGCACCCAGACATCCCTACACCCAGGCACTGCTGTCCGCCGTGCCATCTGTCGACCCGTCTCTCCGCAAGCCTCGGGCGGTGCTGCACGGTGACGTGCCGTCACCGCTGTCGCCGCCCAGCGGGTGTCGCTTCCACACCCGCTGTCCGCAGGCGATGGACCGCTGCGCGCGCGAAGCGCCCCCACGCATACGTTTGGCGGGAAGGGGGCCGCTCGGTGGGGCAGCCGAAGAGTCCGCTCGCTTCAGCAGTTGCTGGCTTTTCGACGAGGCGTGAGCCGCGAACACTCCTGCAGCGTTGGACTGGGCGCATTGCTCGCGGCGGGCGCTCAGGTCTGGGCGACCGGCTGCACTCGCGTCGTTTCTGCGGGCTTGGAGTGCAACGATGCCAAATAAGTGAGCACTTCTTCGATGTTGCACGTCCGACCGAGGTCTGGGCGGTAGTAGCGGCTGTGTAGGAGGTACGCGGCGTAGAACACGTCCTCCAGCCGTCGCCGTCGCGAACGTCTCGCACACGACTGCCGATCGTCAGTGAGTCCCCAACCGGCGTAGAACGGCATGCCGAAACATTTGACCTGACGATTCCGCATCAAGGCCTCGAAGCCCAAGCTCGAGCAGACGGTGTACACACTGTGGCAGCGGTCGAAGAGCGCATGCGGGTTTGCGCCCGGCGCGACGACTCGCACCCCTTTGTCGTGGGCCAATTGACGGAGAAACGACTCTTCTCCTTCTGATGGGAGGTCGAGTTTCACGACCACGGCTGCGCCGGGGTTGTCGTCCAATGCGGCTTGCAGCATCTGCTCGAAGGCTTGCGCGGCAGAAGGGTTGCCGGTGAGCGCCCGATCTCGCGTCCGTTGATCGACGACGAGCACTGAGTCCTCTGGGAGGTCGAGGGGGTTGTCGCTCGCGTAGGCGAAACGAGAGAGCCTCGAGTCGACGAAGCGCGCCATGAGCCGCTCGCAGCGCTGTCGCTGGGCGTTGGAAAGCTCCCATTCGTCGTTGAGGGTGTCCTCGAGGCGGGTTGCCTGTGAAGCATCGAAGTATGGTGCCTTGTCGTCGATGAGAATCGACAGGCTGGGCAGAGGACTAGACTCGAACGCGGGAAGACCCACCAAGCCGTCCTCCACGATCAACCGAGGGCGACGCAGTTCGTTGGCGTATTGCTCGATTGAGCGCGCCATGTCCGGTGATTCTGAATCGAAGCGAGCGAACACGTCGACTCGGGCTGCGTCATGGCGAGTACCAGGAACGATGACGGCGCGAAAGCCCAGCATGTCCAACGTGTGCCCCTTGTTCGCGCTCGGTTCGCTCGACGCGCCGAGTGTGCCGCGGGCTTCTCCCGGTTGAGGGTCCGCGTCGAAGAGAAACGCATGGTCGCTGAAGTCGAGGGGCGGGCGGTGGGCAGCTGGGTCTAGCAGGGCCTGCCGCACCCGCGTGACAGCTTTCCCATCGAACCTCCCCACGCTCAAGGCCGCCGCGAACGCCGAACCCTCGCCGATCTCGAGCGTGGGAACCGCTCGTTCGACGAGTTCCGCCGCCCGCGCCTCGAACTGCTCGTCGAGTTGAATCACTGGTCCTCCGACGAGTTGCCAGCTTGCCCCCGCTTCCGCGCCGGGCACTGCAATGGATGGTCGTCCCATCAGCGCGGCTTCGAACAGCATCGTGCTGTTGACGGCATACACCGATGCACTGTGGTAGATCGCCTCGGCTGCGGGCACCAGGTAGGGTTGACCGTCGTCAATCGCCACGCCTGCCTGGCGTCTCAGCAGGCGTTTTTGCCAGCCGAGCACGTCGTCGCCGCTCGGTGGCGCGCGCAGCAGCAGCTGCCAACCCTTGCCCCGACAGGTCGCTGCGAGAACTCGTACCGCCTTGCGCTGTACGGCCTTCGCCTTTCGCCGATCATATTGGCTGTCCATCGGCTGCAGGGCGAAGAGCACGATCGGGAGTTCGGTGGAGAAGCCCAAGCGTTCACAGAACTCCTCTCGCGTGAGCGCGGGGCGGTAGTTCAGAGCGAGATCAAACTTCGGCGCACCCGTGACGGAAATGCGATCTTTAGGGTAGCCACGCTCGGAGAATATCCGAGCCTGTAGGTCACCCCAAGCCAGAACCCGATCGCACACCGGGTAGTTCGCTCCGTTGTTCAGATCGTGATAGTAGCCGTCGACGCGGGCAAATATTGCTTCATGCGGTATCAGTATCGTCTCGAGTCCCATGCGCTTGCATGCGTAGGCAGCCTGACGCATCACCGGATTCCAATCGAGAGAGAAGAGAACACCGCGGACGTGGCTTGGTAGTGCGCCGAACACCTCCGAACAAATGCGAAGGAACGCGTCCGGTCGACGCCGAACGCTGGCCGAGGCGCCATGCCGCCGCGCCGGCTTCGAAATATCAGTGACGAGGGGGATCGGTGCACACACTGGCTGTTCGCCGTTGATCAAGTCGAACAGCGCATCCCCGTGCGAAGCGATCCACGGGATGTACACGAACTCGATTTCAGGTGGTAGGTCCTGGCAGGCAGCTTTGGCTCTTCGTACGTCGAACCTCTCGAGCAGTAGGTCGTACGCGGCGTCAGCACTGAGCGCAGCGATTTCGCGGTCCAGCTTTCTGAGGCGATACGCTCGCCAAGGGCTTTTGCGAACACTGCGCCGCAGGAGTAGGAGCGGGCTACCCGTCATCACGATTCCCCAAACGGCTACAGTCCTACCACGAGGCGGTGGAAAGAGCCCAGCCCTACTTCAGGTCCATTGGGCAGTTGCCAAGCAGCAACCCGCGGTGGAAACCGACCGCGGTGCTGTGGTAGTCGACGATTGGTGCCGTCGCTTCGCAAGTTGCCGCTCCGCGTGCTCCGCCTCGCCGGAAAGGCTCGGGTGCGCCTGTCCCAGGTGGGTGCGCCCCAGGCACAGCGGCATCCAGCGGGCTCGAGGCTCGCCCGCTTCCGTGCCTACCTTGCGGCTGAAGAGCTCTCTACGATTCTGACGCACTGCGCTCCTCGCGACCTTCGCTTGCTGGACATCGGTGGGGCCTACGGCATCCACGCAGGCTTCTTCGGGGAGCGCCACTCCGACCTGCAGGTGGATGTCCTCGACCTCAAGCCCGGGCCGTTCCCGCTGGTGCACACCGGTTCCTACGACAGCTTCGAGCCAGAGAAACCGTACGACGTGATCTGGGCAAGTCACGTGGTCGAACATCTACGCAACCCCGGCTTGTTCTTCGACCAGGCCCACCGCCAGCTCGCGAGGAACGGTTGGCTGTGCGTTACCGTTCCTCCCATGAGGTCGTTGATGACCCTGGGTCATGTCAGCGTGTGGAACGGAGGACTTCTACTGCTGCACTTGGTTCATGCGGGCTTCGACTGTCGTCAGGCGCGAGTCGCTACCTATGGGTACAACGTCTCCGTCCTCGTGCAAAAGACCAATTCACCCAAGCTGAGTAAGCGCGAGCGTCTCCCGGCGGTCGAGCAGCGTGGGCCCTATTTCGAAGGCGACATACGACGTCTGAACTGGACCGTTAATCAGGTGGAGGAGATTTGCCCCGGTAGCTGGCTTCATCCCGCTCGACGTATGGCCAGTCATCTTTCCCGCTCCGGGTTCTTCAAAGCGCTCGACGACCGCGGCCACTATCGGATGCACTACTTCCACTCGCCGACTCGAGAAGTGTACCAGGTGGCATGACGAACGAATGAAGCAGCGCTCGGTCATCAGCTTATTTGCTGACCAATCGCGGTGAGGCTAACTCGCGAGTCACTGGCCGCAAGACCGTCAGTTGCCGCCGATGAAGAACTCGCCACCGACGCCGAAGCTAATGGTCGCGTAGTCGCCGTCCTTGGTGGAGATCGTGGCGTCGGGGATGACGTTGGGACAGTCGCTCGTGGTCGTGTACTTGACCTCGTTGACGCCGCCGAACTGAGCGGTGGCGTAGGGCGTCAGGTGCAGAAGTCGCCGTCGCAGCGGGATGTTCAGGCCAGCGCTCAGGCGCAGGGCCGAGCCTGTCGCTGTCACGTTCCCTTCGCAGGAGACACCCGCACTGCCAGTGCCGGCACCCACGGTGCTCATCGTCATGCGACGCACGATACCGAACCCGAATTCGCCGAATCCGCCGAATTGACCCCTTGGGGTACCGCCTGCGACCGCGAAGCCCACGGTGCTGACCGTGGGCGCGCCGGGATCGGTCCTGCTGGCTGGGAGCATGGCACCCGTGGCGCTCGTGGCACCCTCGACCTCGAAGGTTCCGTCAGCGTCGTTGAGGCCCTGCACGCTGAAGAAGCCGAGCACGCTCCAGCGGTCGAAGAAGTGGGCGCCGATACGCACCTCCGCATCCGCCCCGACTTTGGCGAGCCTCTTGAATCGCACTTCATCCTCGAGGCGGGGGTGGGCGACCTGGCCAGGCACGCTTCCCGTGGGCACGGCGAGCCCCAGGCGTGCGCCCAGCAAGAGAGCCACCGTGTGCAGGGGCGATTGACTGACTTTGGGTTTGGCTTCGACGTCTTCCGTCGCTGTATCGTCGACGTCGGGTTCGTCCGTGGCCGACACTTGCTTCGGTATTGGCTTCAAGTTGACGGCGACCTCCAAGAGGTCTCCCTCGTTGGCCTCAATCACCCGCTCGTCGGGTTCGAAGCCGCTGGCCTCAACGCGCAGGGTACGGCGGCCGGGGTTCAGTGGGCGTTTGATGCCGACCACGGCGACGGGTATGTCTTTGCCGTCCAGGCTGAGCTTCAGGTCCGTCGCGTCTGCGGGAACGACCCGAATCACCACCTGCGGGATGAGCGGCTCTAATTCGGAGAGCTCCTGCCTTCCGTCCGCCACGGCGTTGACGAAGGCTGGCGGTGCGTCGGAAGCGAGTTGCTGCTTGCTCAGAGTGCGGTACACCTCCGCGGCCTCGACCAGTGCTCCCAGTCGTCGCTGACAGCGAGCGATGTACACCAAGTGAACGGGCGCGTCGTAGAGCTGCTGAGCGCGCTTGAAGCGGTCGAGCGCCTCTGCGTACTTCTCTTCGCGGAAGAGCTGGATGCCTTCGGTGGCGGTGATACGGGCCGTGGCCTTGTCGGCTGCGGAGGGCGACGACTCTTGCGCGGACGCCGTTTGAGTACCAGCCAGCGTCGCACCGAGCGCACTGAAGAAGCTCGCCGCAAGAACTGCTCGAGCGAGCCACCGTCTGGGCCGCTGCCTGTGGCTCCCGTCCGCTACACGTCCCATCTGCTTGATGGCGTACGCAGCGGTCTGAAAAAGGTCAAGCGATCCGCCGAGCTCGGTTTCGCCCAGTGCCGACATGACGCGTCACAGGGCGCACCCGCCTACAATCTCCCACTCTTTGCCGCGGCGTAGCGCCTGCCAAAGGCGAAATTGCCGCTCTTGGTCACCGATCTTCAACTCGCGCGTACTTTCCGATACAACCCCTGCAAGTTGGGGGTGGCGAACCCCTGATGAGCATTTTTACGAGGGAAATAGGATATCGACATGAAGTTCAAATTCGAGAAGAGCGTGGCGGTTGCCGCGGCAGCAGGTCTGATGGTCGCTTGTGGTGGCAGTACCCCGGAGGCAGAGACGCCCGATCCCGCTGCGGCGGCTGAAGAGTCGAGCGGAGCAGCCGAGGAAGCCCCCGACGACGCGATGGATGAGATGGATGAAGGCGACGACATGGCGGATGAGGGAGGGGCTGCCGACTCTTCTGAGGCCAAGGACTGCTGCAAGGGCATGAACGAGTGCAAAGGCAAGGGTGGCTGCAAGACCGAAGCCAACGAGTGCAAGGGCATGAACGAGTGCAAGGGCAAGGGCGGCTGCAACGGTCACTGCCCCGGCGGCGAGTGATCGCATAGGCGGATTCGATGAATCCTCGACTGGCCGACGCGTCTCGATGACGTCCGGCTGGCGCCCCACGCGGCCCCCTCCGGGGCCGCGTGCTCATTTTGTCAGCTGTAGCACCTGCGCTCGCCTTTGCGACTCGATGTTCAGCGGCCAGCTCGCCGCCCCCCGGCTCGGATGCGTTGCAGTGGCACGTTGCCGATGACGTTGCGAAGCTGCTGCAACGTTCCCGGTGTGAAGTCGCCTCGAGCGTCGATGCGTGCCTCGCGACGCTCCACGAAAACCCGTAACCGACCGGTGCTCTTCGAGCGCACGAGCACGTCACTGATTTCGTCGAGCAGACTCTGAGGAATGCGCCCGCGCACGAAGCGCACCTGCCCGTCGTCAGCCTCCAGAATGAAGAGATCGGTGGCGCGCCGAATCGATACCGCCAGCGGTATCAGCAGCACGAGCAGGAGGACGACTGTGATCAAGAGCTCCATCGCAGCATCAGGAGCTTAGTCGCAGCGCTCGGCTGCGTTGAGCCGAGTTCTGCGACGATACGACCCGCCGGACGCAGAATCCTCGTTGGAGGTTCTGGCCCGAACGGCGACCCGCGGTGAATCGGGGTTGGAGTTCTGCCCCGAAAGAGCGAGCCGCGGTGCCCGGCCACCCGACGCAAGTTGTGCTACGCATGCCGACATCGGCCGAGCGCGATAGAGTGGGCCGTGTTTGCGACCGTCGCGGTTCCGGTGCCTCTGGGCAGGCCGTTCAGCTATTCCGTCCCAGCGGAGCTTTCGGCGCGTGTCTCTCCGGGGGTGAGGGTGCTGTGCGAGTTCGGGCGGCGCAAAGTGCTGGCTGTGGTGTTGTCGGTGTCGGACGAGCCGCCCGCCGACGTGCCTCTCGACAAGGTCAAGCCGCTGCTCGCCGTGTTGGACGACGAACCTGCACTGCCGCTGGAGCTGCTGCGGTTTCTCGAAGAGCTCGCGACCTACTACCTCGCGCCGGTGGGTGAGGTCTTGCGTTTGGCGCTACCTCAGGTCGAACGACAAGCCGTGGAACGTGCTGGTGCCCAGCAACTGTTCGAGGAGACCAAGGCAGCGGCGGTGGGTCGCATGGTGCAGGTTGCCGTCCGGGAGCCCGAGGTCGAGCTCGGTGACGCGAAACTCCGTGGCCAGGCCGCGCAGGTGTTCGAGGTGCTGGATGCGGCGAAGGAGCGGCCCCTCTCCGAGCTGGAAAAGGAGTTCGGCAATGCACGTGCTGCGGTCAAACGACTCGAAGCGCTGGGGCTCGTGCGTGTGGAGCGGCGTGCTCGCGAGGTAGACCCTTTTTTCGACCAGCCGGTGCCTCGCGATGAACCCAAGCCACTGAACGAACACCAGCAGGCTGCCGTCGGTGCCATCGTCGAAGAGCTCCAGAGCGGTGAGGCAGGGAGCTTCTTGCTGGATGGGGTGACCGGCTCCGGCAAGACGGAGGTCTACCTCCAAATCGTGGCCGAGTGCTTGAGTCTGGAAGGTGGCGTGATCGTGCTAGTTCCGGAGATCGCGCTCACGCCTCAGCTGGTGGCGCGGTTCCGTGCCCGCTTCGGTGACGAGATCGCCGTGCTGCACAGCGCGCTATCGGACGGTGAGCGCACCCAGATGTGGCGTAGTCTCCGGCAAGGCAACGTTCGAATCGCGATTGGAGCCCGCTCGGCGCTGTTCGCTCCGGTCTCCGACTTACGCCTGATCTGCGTCGACGAAGAGCACGACAATTCGTTCAAACAAGAAGAAGGCGTGCGCTACCACGCGCGCGACATGGCCATGTTGCGCGCCCATCGCGCTGGTGCACTATGCGTTCTCGGGTCGGCAACGCCGTCGCTGGCGAGTGAGGCGCTGGTGGCCAAGCAACGCATGCGGCGGTTGAGGCTGCCGAACCGAGCCGTCACCGGTGCGGCGCTACCCGAAGTGACGGTGGTCAACCTGCGCAACACCGGGCCCGGTCCGAGTGGGCATCGTTTGTTGAGTCTGCCGCTGCACCGCGAGTTGGAGGCTGTGCTGGACCAGGGCAAGCAGGCGATCCTCTTTCTCAATCGACGGGGGTTCGCGCCGAGCTTGATCTGCGAAGCTTGTGGCAGCGTCGTGCAATGTCCGAACTGCAGTGTGGCGCTGACCCTGCATCGCAGCCACGGCGGGCGACTGCGATGCCACTACTGCGACTACTCGTGTCCGAGCGTCGAGCGCTGTGCACAGTGCAGTGCGAGGCGTTTCTCCCAAGAGGGCGTCGGTACCGAACGCATGGAGCACGTATTGGCGGAGACGTTCCCGGGTGCGCGCGTAGCGCGCCTCGATCGCGATGTGGCGGCGGGCCTGGCCAGCGAAAAGATCTTGGATCGCATGCGTGCCGGCGAGATCGACATTCTCATCGGCACGCAGATGGTCACCAAGGGCCATGACCTGCCGAACGTGGCACTCGTGGGCGTGCTCAATGCCGATGCGGCCCTGTCTTTGCCAGACTATCAAGCGTCCGAGCGCACGTTCTCTCTCTTGGTGCAAGTGGCGGGTCGTGCCGGTCGCAGCGGTTCGTCGGGCAAAGTCGTGATCCAGACCCGCAACCCGGAGCATCCCTCGATTCGCTTTGCTCAGCGCCACGATAGCCGCGCCTTCATCGAACACGAACTCGACGAGCGCAAAGAGGCGCACTACCCGCCCTTCCACCGAATGATCATGGTGCGTCTCGACGCTCTGAATGCGACCATCGCGGAGCGAGAGGCCGCACGTCTGGCCCAGCTTGCACGTCAGGTGATCGGGGCCGAGGGCGACGTGTTGGGTCCCAGTCCGGCACCGATCGAGAAGGTGAAGAACCGGTACCGCTTCCGCTGCATCTTGAGATCGAAGGCGCGGGCCCCCCTGTACCGCGCCGCCCACGCGATCCGTGAGGCTAACGTCGACCGCCGAGTGCGCCTGGTGATCGACGTCGATCCGGTGAGCATGCTGTGAGGGAATGGGATCCCACAGCGGGCGCGAGGTCGCTCGTTGGACGACCCCAAGTGCCTGCTGGTGCTTCCTAGCACGCACCAGTTCTTTTTCCTGCTCGATTGTTCCCACGGGTATGGCCGAGCGCGGGCAGCTCGTTTGGGCTAGCGCGCGATGTGTGCCGGACTTGCCGATGTGCCCGACCACCATCTCGACACAGGATCCAGCATTGCTGGTGGTGGTGCGTCTTCTCGTTGTTGGGCCTTGGATTGTGGGTTTCGGATGAATGTATTGATGACGCGTTGCGGCTAACGGTTGGGTTGCAGGTAGCTGCGTTAGTCCGCAGGGAGGATACGTCGGGGGCGTGCTTGACTTCGTTTGAAGCCCAGTGCTACTGCGCGCCATCTTCGAATCTTAGGCGCGTTTCTAACCGACGCGTGTGAAGGGAGTTATTAATGATGCAACGCGTTCTACCGTACGCGCTGAGCAGTGTTTTGTGCCTAGGGCTCATCGGCTGCTCGGACGATGACGACAACAATACGACCACAGATGCCGGAGCTGACACGGACACCGGCGACGGTACCGATACGGGAGACGCTACGGATACTGGCGATACGACCGACACCGATGCGGGAGATGCCACGGACACCGGCGACACGACCGACATGGACACCGGCGACGTCACCGACACGGACAGCGGTGACGCCACGGATACTGGTGACGGTACGGATACGGATGTCGATGCCGGTGACGGCACGGATACCGAGATGGACGCTGGCGACGAACCCGAGCTCGACGAGCGCACGCAAGCCCTTCTCGACCGTGCGGATGACGTCGAGTTCCCGATCGCGGACACGCACATTCATCTCTATCAGCCCTCGCGCCCTGGCGTGGTGTGGCCGGAGCCGGGCAATGACGTGCTCTATCAGGACTACCTTCCCGGCGCGTACATGGATTTGGCATCGGAGCTCGGCATCCTCGGTTCTGGCATCGTGGAAGCGAGCCCGTTCAACGACGATACGCAATGGGTGCTCGCCCAGGTCGCTGCCGACGAGGCTACCGACGCGTTCTTCCCCTGGTACGTTGCTCAACTCGACATCAGTTCGGCGGACTTCGTCGACAACCTCGACGCCTACTTGACGGAAGATCCGGACGCGAACCCCGACGCTGACAAGGTAGTCGGCCTGCGCGTGTACCTGTGGAGTGCGGCGATTGATCTCGAGGACCCCATCCAGCAAGAGAACCTCGAGGCCGTCCAAGAGCGTGGACTCACCCTCGACATCATCAGTCGTGGCAAGCCACCAAACGAGAAGAACCCCAAAGCGGGTGTGATCGAGATCGCGGCTGCGTATCCCGACATTCGCATCATCATCGACCACATGGCGGGCGCCAAGATCGACTCCGCCGAGCCGGATGAGCGTTGGGAGGACGACATCGCGGCGTTGGCTGACGAACCCAACATCTACATCAAGTGGTCTTCGTTCTTCGACGCGGCCAACGCGACGGGCGATGAGAGTGCACCTTGGGAGTCGCCGACGGATCTCGAGAGCTATCAAGGCATCTTCGACACCTTGTGGGAGAACTTCGGTGAGGACCGTCTGGTTTGGGGCTCGAACTACCCGGTGGTCCAGTTGGGTGGCACCCTCGAAGACGAGATCGTGCTCGCTGAAGCCTTCTTGGCGGACAAGACCCAAGCGCAACGCGACAAGGTGATGTTCGAGAACGCGATCCTCTTCTACCGCCGATTGCTGCCGGACGCGTCGACGGATCCCGACGAGAACACCCAGGCACTTCTCGACCGCGCCGATGGCGAGGACCTGCCGATCATGGACACGCACGTGCACATCTACCAGCCGTCGCGCTCGGCCGTCGTGTGGCCGGAGTCGACGAACGAAGTGCTGTTCATGGACTACCTGCCGGAGACGTGCACCGAAGCAGAAGACGCCAAGGCGCCCTGCGGTCCAACCTACGCCGAAGAGACGGAGAACGCCGACGTGCTCGCGGTCAACGTCGTCGAGGCAAGTCCGCGGCACAACGATGCTACGGGCAGCCACATCACGGACTGGGTGTTGAGCCAGATCAAGGACAACGACCTGTTCTTCAACTACACCGCCGAACTCGACATCAGTGCCAAGGACTTCATCCGCAACCTGGACCTCAACGCTGCCGGCATGACGGCTGACGGTGTGGACCGTGAGGAAATGGTCGCCGGCCTGCGCGTGTACTTGTGGAGTGCTGCGATCGATCCCGAGGATCCGGTCCAGGCAGAGAACCTCGCCGAGGTTCAGCGCCGAGGCATGACCCTCGACATCATCAGCCGTGGCAAGCCGCCGAACGAAAAGAACCCGAAGGCGGGCGTCGTCGCTTTGGCCCAAGCCTTCCCCGGTATCCGCATCATCATCGACCACATGGCGGGCGCGAAGATCGATTCGGCCGAACCCGACGAGCGCTGGGAAGACGACATCGCGGCGCTTGCAGCGGAGCCGAACGTCTACATCAAGTGGTCGTCGTTCTTCGACGCGGCCAACGCGACGGGTGACGAGAGCATGCCGTGGGATGCGCCGAAGACGCTGGACGAGTACGAGTCGATCTTCAACACGCTGTGGGAGAACTTCGGCGAAGACCGCATCATCTTCGGCAGCAACTGGCCCGTGGTGAGACTCGCCGGCAGCTTCGACGAACAGGTCGCGATCGCCGAGGAGTTCCTGGCGAGCAAGACCAAGGAGCAGCGGGACAAGGTGATGTACAAGAACGCCGTCTTGTTCTATCGCCGCGTTCCCCCGCAGTGAGCGGTCACCGCGCGCGATGAATCAGCGCCGAGCACGCCCAGTGGGGGCGTTGCTCGGCGCTGCTGCATTTTGTCACTCTTTCGATTCTCATCCGGCCGATTGCGATGACGGCTTCCGCACGTCCATTGGGAATCGCCGTCGCGACCGCGCAGAGCGGACAATTCCGGAGGTCGTCGGAAAAGACAAATTCCGGAGAATGGATGCCGGGCTGGGACCATCAACGGATTGCCATGCTCAACTCCGCGAAAAGCGTTTTGGGGTCGGTGGGTGGAGGACTGCTCCTCGCCTCACTGGCAGTTGCCTGTGGTTCGGATCCGGCCTCTGGCGGTCAGCCGTCCCCAGGCGGAACCGCCGCCGGACCCACCATGGGTTCAGCCGGCGTCGGAGCGGTGCCCGGCGCGTCTCCTGCCGGCGCGATCCCGGGCACAGCTCCCGGAGGATCCGTGGGTACCCCAATGGACGGCCAGGTCGCGTCTCCCGTCGGTTCCGCGACGGCCACCCCCGGCGGGGAGCAGCCTGGCGCCGAAGCCACCCCGACTGGCGAGCAGCCAGCCACTGCCGCAGCGGGCCCAGCAGACGCCCTCGCGCTGGCCGCGAGTGAGCTGCCGGCGACTCGCATGTACCGCCTGACGGAATCGGAGCTCACTCACAGTCTGCAGGATATCCTCGGCCCCGACGTCCCGATCGGTGAACTCGAGCCGAACGTGCGCATGCAGGGCTTCTCGTCCATCGGCGCTGGCTCCGTGTTCGTCTCACCCGCGGGGGTCGACTTGCACGAGCAGGCGGTGCTAGCCGCTCTGGAATACCTCTTCGCCGATGCGGGGCGCCTCGAGTCACAACTGCCGTGCGTGCCCGAGAGTACCGCAGACGCGGCGTGTCTCGAGCAGGTCGTCACCAGCGTCGGGCGACGCGCCTTCAGAAGGCTTCTGACGGCAGAAGAGGTGCAGCGCTTCACCGATCTGGCGACGACCATCGGCAACTCCGAGGGCTCGGACGTGGAGACGGGGATGCGCCACGCGCTCTCGGCGATCTTGCAGTCGCCCAGTTTCATCTACCGAGTGGAGCTCGGTGCACCGAGCGACGCGGACGGAGGACGCATCAAGTTCACCGACTTCGAGATGGCGGGGCGTTTGGCGGCGATGTTCTGGGACACGGTGCCAGATGACGAGTTGTTGGACGCAGCGGCCGCGGGCGAGCTGGCATCGGTTGACGGCATTCGCGCCCACGCCGAGCGCTTGCTCGCCGATCCGAAGGCCGAGCGCGCCGTGGCCGTCTTCGTCGACGAGCTGTTCGATCTGCATCGGCTCGACGCGGCGATCAAAGACCCCGAGTTGTTCCCGACTTGGGACGACTCGCTCAAAGAGGCCATGCGCCAAGAGCTGGAGCTGCGTGTCGTCGACATGGTGTTTACCCAAAAGGGTGACTTCCTCTCGCTCTACGACGGCCGCCAGACCTTCGTCAACGACGAGCTGGCGAGCTTCTACGGCCTGCCCGAGAGCGGCCAAGCGGGCTTCTACCCGGCCGAGTTTCCGGCGGAGTCGAACCGCGCCGGCTTGCTCGGCGCCGCTGCGATCCTGGCGGGGCACGCCCTGCCGCAACGCACCTCCCCCACGGCACGCGGCAGGTTCGTGACGGAATCGCTGTTGTGCATCGTGCCGCCGCCCCCTCCCGACAACGTGCCGCCGTTGCCGCCTCGGGACCAGAACGCGACTCTGCGTGAGCAGCTGGACATGCACCGAGCCGATCCGGCGTGCGCTGCCTGCCACGCGCTGATGGACCCGATGGGCTTCGGTATGGAGGACTTCGATGCGGTCGGGCTGCACCGCACGATGGACGGGGTCAAGCCGGTGGACGCGACGGGGCAGCTCGTCGGGCCCGGGCTCGACGGCTCCACCTTCGACGGCCTCGCCGAACTCGGTGCGGCCCTGCGCAAGCAGCCGATTCTGTCGCCCTGCTTGGTGAGCAAGGTGTACGCCGAGGCCCTGGGGCGACCTGCTCTGGCGTTGGACCGCGGCACGCTGAACGCGTTGACCACCGCTTTCGGTGACAGCCAAAACCGTTTCGACCAGCTGTTGATTTCACTGGCGACGAGCGAATCGTTTCGCTTCTTGGAGCCGGAGGGTTGATGTCATGAAGAACCGTCGTTCTCTTTCTCGCCGTCGAGTCTTGCGCGGCATGTTGGCCACCGGCGCGGCCGTCTCGTTGCCGCTGCCGCGGCTCGCCGGCATGCTCAACGGAAATGGCACCGCCTATGCGGACGAATCACCCTTGCCGACGCGCTTCGGTACCTGGTTCTTCGGCAACGGCATCATTCCGGAACGCTGGGTGCCACAGGATACCGGTCAGGACGACGCCTGGCAGCTGAGCGAGCAACTAGCGCCGCTGACGCCCGTCAAGGATTCACTCTGTGTCGTCTCTGGGCTGAGCATCAAGGTCCCCAACAACTCACCCCACGCCAGCCATCCCTGCGCTGCGTTGACCGGTGCCCAGACGGGCGGCGGTGGTGTCCAGCTGCCGACCATCGACCAGGTGATCGCCCCCATCATCGCGGCCGACACACCCTATCCCAGCGGCATTCACGTCGGGCTCTCCGACAACACCGGCGGGACGGCATTAGGTTTGGCCATCTCCTACCGCGGACAGAACGCATCGAATCCGCCCAAGTACGGTCCTGCGGCACTGTACCAAGAGCTGCTCGGGTTCGCGTCGGATGGCACGGATGCGCCCGTCGATCCCGAGCTGATGTATCGGCAGTCGGTGCTGGACGCGGTGGCCGAAGATGCGAATGCGCTCAAGCTGCGCTTGGGCACGGAGGATCAGGAGCGCCTGGAGCATCACCTCGAAGGCGTGAGCGAGCTGCAGGGCCGACTGGCTCGCTTGGCCACGCCCGTCGAAGCGGCGCCCCCACCCGATCCCGACGCGCTGTATCCCAATCGCGGCGGAGATGGCTCTCTGTCGCGCGCGCGTGGACAGGCCTTCGCCGATCTGCTCGTCTTCGCGATGGCCGCCGATCTGACGCGGGTCTTTTCGTACATGTTCAGTAGCCCCGCCTCCCACGAGAACTACGGTGATTGCGGCCTCGACAATTCGTCCTTCCACGAAGACTACGGTCATCGACTCAGCCGCTCCGGCTTGGCGGAGGCGACCAAAGGCTTCAACACCGGCGTCAAATACGCGATGTCGAACCTTTCGGATCTGCTGACGAAGATGGACAACACGCCGGAGCTCGACGGCACGTTGCTCGACAACTCCTCCGTCTACGTCACCTCCTGCACTTCGGAGTCGCAGACGCACTCGGGCAACGACTACCCAATCCTCGTCGCGGGCAAGGCGGGCGGCAAGTTGCGCAGTAACCAACACCTGCGACTGCTCGACGAGAACGTGAGCAAGGTGCCGTTCACTCTGCTGACCGCGTTCGACGAGACGACGAACTCCTTCGGTCAAGCGGAGGGGCAGGTCTCGAGTGGGATCCCGGAGCTTCTGGCGTGAGGCTGCGTCCATTGCTCATCGGGCTGGTACTCGTCGCCTGCGGCGATGAAGGCGGAACGGCTTCTGGCGACGACGGCATTCTGCTGCCCTCAGGCGAACAGACGGGCGCCGCGGGTGCCCCGACGGGCCAGGTGCCGGCTGGCGCCACGAGCCCTGGAGCAACGGGAGCCCAGAGCAGCACACCCCCGGGAGCGCAACCCTCGTCCGGAGGCGAACCGGGTGCATCGCCAGGGAGCCCGGCTGCACCTAGTGGCGAAAACGGGACTCCCGCTGGCGCGGTAACGGAGGGTTCCGGCGAGACGCTTGCAACGCCGGCTCCAGGTGAACCCACTGGCGAGACGCCCGGCGCCGGAGGCGCCAGTGGTGCGGAAGAGCCACCGGCTGCTGCGGGCGAGGGTGGGGCGGACGTGATGCAAGAGCCGGGGCCCGACCCAGCCGGTGAGGTGGTCGAGGACATCCCGATCATCGACGGGCCCGCCCCACCAGCGATCACCTTCGACGAGTTCGACATCCCCAACCCGAGCCAACCCGGATGGATCACGGCGGGTCCGGATGGCAACATCTGGTTCACCCACCAGAGCACGGCTCCCAACGCGCTGAGCAAGGTCGGGCCCTCGGGTTCACCCGTCGACCGCTACACGACCTCGGTCACCAATACCGGACCCCGTGGGGTCGCCCCCGGTCCCGATGGCAACGTTTGGTACACCAAGCAAGGCGGGATCGGGCGCATGCAGCCCGGCGGCATGTCCTCGGAATTCGGTGTGCCGCAAGGAGGAGATTCCGCCGGCATCACGCTCGGTCCCGATGGTAACCTCTGGTTCACGCAGCAGATCAACAATCGCCTCTCGCGCGTCACGCCGGATGCGCAGTTCCAGAGCTACGACGTTCCCACGGCGGACAGTGGTCCACTCGCGATCACCACCGGCGACGACGGCAACCTGTGGTTCACCGAAGCCGCCGCGAACAACATCGCGCGCGCGACGACAGCCGGCGAGATCACGGAGTTTCCGATCCCGACGCCAGCGAGCAACCCCACAGGCATCACCCAGGGTCCGGGCGAAGAGCTCTGGTTTACGATGCACGACGTCGGCAAGATCGGCATGATCACGCCCCAAGGCGAAATCACGGAGTTCTACGTCCCCTCGGGCAACTTGCCAGGACGCATCGTAGCGGGCTCGGATGGTAACCTCTGGTTCACGCTCAGCGCTGCCAACGCCATCGGTCGCATCACGCCGCTCGGGCAGGTGTCCGAGTACGAGATCCCCACGCGCGCGAGCGACCCCTACGACATCACCGTGGGTCCGGATGGCAACCTCTGGTTCACGGAGCTATCGAGCAACAAGATCGGCCGCATCAGTGACCTGATGGGCAACGGCAGTGTGAACGCGACGGAGGGCGGCGTCACGGGCGGCGAGCTCGGCGGTGACACTGCGTGCATGACGGACAAGGACTGCACGGAGTCTGGCAAGGCCTGCGGCGGTGACGTCTGCGGCACCGAAAACGTCTGCGTGTTGGCCGTGCTGGAAGATCCCGGCAAGTGCTCCACCGATTCCGATTGCTGGTGCGAGAGCTTGGGGGCGACTTGTACCGAAGGCCACTGCTCCTTCACGACCCCCGCCGGCGCACCCTGAACGAGCGGGCTCGCCCATTCAGCGTCAACCCGTCGCAGCAGTCAACGCGGCGGGCAGCCATCGCGTTCGGCCGAGGAGTTATGAACGCGTCTCTCGTCTGATGCACGCGGGAGGCGAGAGATGCGGGGGCGCTTGCGTGCTCGAGCGGATCGACACGACCGCGCGCCGGGGTTAGGCTCAGGGCGTGTCGCTGCTATCTGGAGCTCTGTGCCCGCTGTGTCGTCGGGAGCTCGAGGTGGCGGCCGCCCCGCAGGCGGTCACCTGCGGCGGCTGCCGGCAGACGTTCCCGCGGGTCGGCGGCATCCCGGTGCTTCTGCCGCGCGCGGACGAGCACGTGCTGTTGTGGCGACGTCAGCTGCGGCGCTTGATCGAGCAAGGGGAGCGCAGTCGTGAGGCACTGAGCGCCGCCAGCGAGGGCGAGCTACTCCCAGCGAGTGCCCAACGACTGACGGCTCTCGCGGGCGCCGTCGCGGAGCAGGTCGAGGACGTCGTGCGCGTGCTGGAGCCGGCGCTCGGAGGACCCGCCAGCGAAGCGGCCTCGGCGTTACCCCGCGGCGTCGTCGAGTACATCGGCTACCTGTACCGCGATTGGGCCTGGCCTCAGTCCGGCTACTGCGAAAACGAGCAGCCGCTCGAGGCGCTCCGGCGCCTGATCGGCGAGCGTGAACTGGGGCGTACCCTGGTTTTGGGGGCGGGCGCGTGTGGCCTCGCCTACGAGCTGCACCGACGTCACGGGGCGAGCCAGACGGTCGCGCTCGACATCGACCCCTATCTCTTGGTGTTCGCCGAGCAGCTCGTGCGCGGCCAGAGCCTACGCTTGACGGAAGCCTCGCTCAAGTTGGTCGACAATGACGACGTGTGTCGCAACTGGCAACTCGAGGCACGCTCGGGCAGCCTCGATAATGACGCCTTCTTCTGCCTCTTCGCCGATGGTACGACTCCGCCGTTCGCTCACGAGAGCTTCGACACCGTGGTGACGCCGTGGTTCATCGATCAGGTTCCCCGCGACTTGCCCGCGTTTGTCGGTACGCTCAGACGGCTGCTCCGCCCCGGTGGGCGCTGGCTCAACCAAGGGCCGCTGGTCTACCCCGAGCAGACGCCCTTCGAAAAACGCTACGCACGTCAGGAGTTGTTCGAGCTGACGCAGCGGGCGGGTTTACGGGTAGGCGACTGGTCGCGCAGCTCGCAGCCGTATCTCGTTTCACCGCTCACCGGCAACGGCAAGCTCGAGTCGGTGCTGAGCTTCGTCGCCGTGCGGTGACGGCATCCGCCCGCCCAAGCGAGCTCGCTTCGAGGTAACCGTTGCGGTACGGGCAGGGCGTCGGCACATCGACATCAGATCTCCGGCCCAGCGAACTCGCGAGTCGGATGAAGAGGGTGCTCGCGCAGCGCTGAGAACGCGAGCAAGACGACCCCAGCCGTGACTCGAGGTTCGTCTTGTCGAGACGTTCTCGACGAGGACCGACAACGTCAACCCAGCGACCCCAGTGCGCGGCGAGCGATGTCCGCGGCCTTGCCCTCGAGCTGTCGTTCGCTCAGGAGTCTCTCTGCCTTTGGGCGATACTCCTGGTAAATCGCAGAGCCATAGGCCTTGTTCTTTGCCAGCGCCCCGATGAAGAGCAGCAGCGCCTTCGGTTCCAGTGGCTCTTCGAGCGCCAGGTCGAGCAACTCGTTCAACATGTTACGCTCGCCAAAGAGGTTGCGTCCGCCGGTGTTTTCGTTGGCGGCGATCGAAAACGCCAGGGAATGATGGAGCGCGCTCAGGTAACGCCAGGGATCGGCCCTTCCGAACACCGGCTCGCCAGGAGGCGGCAAGCCCAGCTGCCGTGCGACGACGCCCAGGACCTCACTCACCAGCGCGCGGGTCGCACCCGCCGTCTGCGCGGCATCGAAGCTCGTCGAAAACGACATGGGCTCGTGACTCGTGTCCTTCAGGTCGTGCAGCGTGAACGTGAAGCGCCACGGGTTCGACGCGGTGTCCAAGTGCGCGCTCAGCGCCAGATCGTACTGTTCGTTACTGATGACGTTTCTGATGCTGGACGTGTCCCAAGGCTTGCCCATCAACACGAAGGAGCCGTTCTTGGCCAACACGGGTACGAGTGTGCTGGCGGTCACTCCCGGTTGAAAGAAGAGGCTTTCGGCCAGGAGCAGCGGCACGCCGCGGCTGACGATGCCATCCAGCTCCGGGCGCTGATGTGTCGGCACTCGTTCCGGACGTGCACACGAGGCCATCAATACAGCGACCCGTGTGGCGCCTTCGTGCGCAGCAGGCAGCAGCGCCTCAGCGCCTTCCAGCTGGAGTGACCAAATCGGTCGGTCAACGGTCAGCAGGCGGAGCGTCGGCGGCTCCGCACTCGTGTCCGCACCATACCGCCCCGAAGCCTTGTCCAACTCGTCGTCCCAGAAGTTCAGGGTCTCCGCCCAGTCCGGGCGCTGAAAGGCGCGCAGCTCATCGACCAGGCGCTTGGCAGTGTCGACTCTTCCCAGCGCCAGGTTGGCCTTGATCAGGTTGTTACCCACCTGCAGTCCATGCTGCTCTGCGCGGTAGGCCGGCCCCACCAACGACAGGATCTCTTCGAGCATGCCGGCTTTGCCGAGATCGCCTGAAATCTGCATCAAAGCCTGGGCCGTGATCTCGTTTCCGGTAGCCAGCGCCGTGCGGTAGTGTTCGAGGGCCGCTGCTGCCTCGCCTTTTTCCAAGGCGGCTCGGGCGAGCCAAAGCTGCGGGTACCAGCTGCCGCCGAGCGCTGCCACCTTGCGCAATGCCTCTTCGTAGCCCCGCTCCCCATCGCGTTCACGGTGTATCGCAGCCCACCACTGCACGGCGTTGTCTTGATTCGGATCCGCTTCCAGCGCCTCCCACAACAGCTGCCGTTCCTTGCTAGCATCACCCCGTTCACCTGCGACCTTGGCGAGATTCGTGAGCAGCACTCCCTGGCGACCGAGCTCGTCGAGGGCTCGCTTCAGCACCGCTTCAGCGTCGTCGAGCAGTCCGCATCTGAGCTGAGTCACGGCGAGGATGGTGGCGCCGGTCAGGGCATCGGGATGGGTTTGCTTCAGTTGATGAGCCGCCTCCAAGACATTCGCGGCGAAGCCTTCGTTCACGGCTCCCACGACGATGCCGTACAAGACTTCCGGCTCGTCCCAGTGTTGCTGCAGGGCGCCGGGCAAGACGTTCTTCTGCCACTCGTTCCTGGTGATGAACACTTCTCGCCCATACTCGTCGTAGACCTGCACCAGGTTCGGGTCGTCGCGCATCTCCTGCAAAGAGGCGATCTTCGAACCAGCGGTGCGCTCTTTCTTCCGCGAGCCACCGACAATGCGCTTGAGGAAAGTCACGACCCGAGCCTAGATGGGTGAGCACGATTGTCGGGGAGTTTTTCTGGGCCACATCACGCTCGGTCGTTTTAGCGCACCGCCGAGTGGGCAGCCAGGCGCAGCCCACGTTCCTCCCTATCGCCTGCCGCACTCGGGCATCGTCGAACGGCCGCGTGTTTGAGCGTCTCGCAGGCGGACGGTCCGAAGGCGCGAACATTGCCGGATGACGCCATTGGCGATGGTAGCCGTGCGCTTCCACATGGCGAGCGGCTGCAGCCCGCGCGTCAACCTGTGGAGGTGAGCGATGACCCACACGAGCCGTGCGCGGTGACCGACGCAAGCCGTGCGCTCTTTCGAGCCGCGGTTCGAAAGAGCGCCGTGCTGCGCCGCGCCATGTCATGACTCGGTGTGTCAGGGTGAGGTGCGAGGCGGGAGTATCTGCTGGAGATTTTTCGCTGCGCAGTCGGCCGGAATGGTTCGCGGTGGGTGATCGCTCGACTGGTAACTTTGCGACCTCATCAATAGTGCGTGGGAGTCACTGCGGTGGCGTTCGTGAGAGGGCGATTTGTGGTTGCGTAGCGTTGCGAGCTGGATAGTATCGCGCCAAACGCAGTTGGGGGGCTGGCCGCAGGCAAACTGGTTGTTGCTCCTCATTTCACCGAGGGAGGCTTTCGTGCCCACGACACCATCCAGTCCAACCACTCTTTCATTGCCCGATCCGGCCACCGCCCGCGCCGTGTACGAGCAACTGCTCGACCAGATCCGCGGCGTCGACCCGAGCGCGCTCTCGTCCGTCAATCTCGACGTTTCGGTCGCCGTGCGCGTCGCGCTGGGGGCACTACCGCTGCTCGACGAGCTGAAGCCGAAGCTGTCGCTGTTGCCGTCCCAGTTGTTCGACATGTCCAAGGTGCTCAACGTCAAGAGCTACGCGTTTGCCGCCTGGTACGCTCACCTGGTCAAGTCACGCAAGAAGAAGGAAGGCAAGAGCTACGTCGGCGAGCTGGGCGAAGCCAAGGAGCTGCGAAAGGCCTTGCTCGGCGATGCCGAGGCGCTCGCCAAGCGAGGCTTGTTATCTCCGACACGCGTCGCCCAGATCCGCTCGGGTCAGGGTAACCTCGACGTCGCCAACGATCTGGTCGCTCTGGCCGCTGAATTCGAGGCGAATTGGGACACGGTCTTCGACAAGACCGCCACCACTGAAGACGAGGTTCAGCGCGCCGAAGAGTTGGGCGCGGAGCTGATCGTCGCCTTGGCCGTGGAAGAAGCTCCGCAGACCCTGGAGCAACCCGAAGACCTCGTGGCCCAGGCCTTCACCCTCTTCTACGCCGCCTATGAGGAGTGTCGGCGGGGCGTGGCGTTTGTCCGCTATCACCAGGGTGACGCTGACCAACTGTTCCCGTCGCTGTACAGCGGGCGTCGCCGCAAGAAAGCAGCGGGCTCGAAACCAGGAAGCGCCGAGACGGCCGCTGCGTGAGGTGACGGCGCTGCTCGAACGATCAAACCCCGACACGCAGCCGTTCGAGCGGCGCCCTCGCCTACGTCGTTTCGGTGCCGGCGACTCGGCGCTCACGGACTCACGAAAGCAGGGGCGCCAACCGAGCACCGCGCAGCAGGGTGGATCTGGTGCTGAGCCCATTCGCACCCGGCGGACCAGGAACGGCAAGGGGCGGACGAAGAAGTACTCCGCTGCTGTGCTCAGAGCTCACCCGTTGCGAACTGGTGCTCCCGCGCCGCGGACGTTGACGTCGAGCGCGGGGGCATCGAGGATCTCGAAGCCCGCGGTAGCGATCTTGATCCGGCCTTGGGAGCGATCCACTTCCTGCAAGATGCGCGTGAAGAGGGCATCTCGCGTGCTGCGGCGCTTGCGGTAGTCGACGATGTAGCGGAGGGTGAACTCGATCCAGTTCTGATCGGCTTGTAGGGTGACCACGGGTTCCACTTTGGCGTCCTCGATGCGGTACTTCATGACCACGTCCTTCCAGGCCAGGGTGGATTGGCGCGCGTAGTCGCCCACCAACTCTTGCGCGACGCTTTGCAGGACCTCACGCGTGTAAGCCCAATCCGAACCGTAGCGAACGGGAAAGATGATCTCATCCCACAGGAAGGGGAAGTCGGCCGAATAGTTGACGACGGGCTCCTTGAACACGAAGCTGTTCGCCACCCGCACGATGCGTCCGTTGTAGAGATCGGCGTTCACCCACTGGCCCACTTCCATCAGCGTGGTGCGGAGCATGCCGACGTCGATCACGTCGCCTTTGACGCCACCGAGCTGCACCCGATCTCCCGGGCGGTAGAAGCCGCCGATGGATAACGCCAGCCAACCCGCCACACTGCCGATCACCTCTTGCAACGCGAAGGCCAGGCTGGCGCCCACGACGCCCAGCGCGATGGTCATGCTGCCCAAGCGATCGCTGTACAACATGGCGACGATCAGGATGGCCAAGGCGTAGGCGACGAAGCTGGTCGCCTTGCGCGCGCGGTAGCGAGCGTCCTTGTCTTGAATCGAGCGCTTGACGAGGCGCTGTGCCAGGCGCGTCAGTACGAAGACGGCGATCAGCACCACGGCGGTCAGGGCAAGTCGCAGGACCACGGGGTGGACTAGCCAGTGCGGCAGTGCCTCGGTAAGCAGGTTCATGGGGTGGTCCGGACGCCGGCGGAGCTCATCGACTGCGCAGGGTACTGCGATTCGAACGGGCCGCCTACCGGCCGCTTCATTCCCAGCGCCGGTAGGCCGCGACGAGCTGCCGCAGCTCGCCCTGGACCGGCAGCGGTTGGAAACGGGCTCAGCTGAGCTCGCCCTCGACCGGAAGCGGTCGGAATTGGGCTCGACTGAGCTCGGCAGCGAGTGGAAGC
>JBNKHV010000100.1:0-6941 GCA_050290545.1 Polyangiaceae bacterium
ATGCTCACGGAGATCGCCGACGAATACGACTTCGACGTTGCGTTCACCGAGAACAACGACGACTTCACGCCGGAAGGGCTTGCCCAATACGAGGTCGTGTTCTTCTTGAACACGAGTGGAGACGTCCTGGAAGAAGCGGAAGAAGACGCCTTCCAAGAATGGATGGAAGATGGCGGAGCATTCGTCGGGACGGACCGCGCCGCGAACACGGAAGAAGACTGGGCGTTCTACAAGGAACTGACAGGCGAGTTCGTCAGTCTGCAGAGCGTATGCTGCGTTGCGCTGGACATCCAGTGGACGCCTGAGGCCGCCGACTTCCCCGCCGTTCAGGGTATGCCCTCGCCGTGGAGCTTCAGTGACCTCTGGTTCTACTTCGATCGTTACCTCGAGTGGTCGACCGAGCCGGGCTTCCAGATCCTCGCCACCGTCGAGTACCAGGGTCGAACTCTCCCCGTCGCCTTTACGCGGGAGTACTCGAACTTCCGCTCGTTCTACGTCGCCATGGGTCACCAAGCCAGCACTTTCCAGGATCCGCTGTTCAAGCAGTTCGTCACCGGCGGTATCCTGTGGTCCGTTCGTCGCAGTTCTTGGCTACAGACGACGATCTCGTCGAACGGGCGGTGACGCATGGCCAGACATCGCACGCTTTGCACGACCGTGATCGCACTCACTCATTCAGGGCCGATGATGGCTTGTTGCTGGTTGGTCGCCGTGTGCCTCGTCGTCGCCGGCTGCGACGACCAAGGAACGCAGGAGAGCTCGGTCACGCTGTATTCGAGCTGCGAGAGTACGGCGGACTGTGCCGGCTCTGGGTTGTTGTGTGACGTCGAACGCGGCTGCGTGGAGTGTCGTTTCGACGAGGAGTGCAGCGAGCGCAGCTACTGCGAGCTCGGGATCTGTGAGCCGCTGAGCGACAGCGCCGAAACTGCCGCATCCGGAGAAACGACCGACGACGGCTCGGCAGAAGCCGGCGCGCCGGATGAGGCGAAACTCGGCGGACCCGATGGAGATCCCGTTTCGGGCGCTGCAACCGATCCCGAGCTGGGCGGCGACAACGCGGATGCTGGCGTGGGGGGTGAAGCGTCTCCCGTGACTCGCGCCGATGCGTCGGTGGACGACGGCAGCGGCACGGCACTCGGCGAAGGGACCGACGACGAGCTGCTCACCGACGAGGCCACGGATGTCACCGTAGCGGAGGGTGCTGCGGATGCCGCTACTCCGGACGCTCCAGGGACGGATCTCGATGGGGGTGAACTGGCAGCTGTACGCGCCGAGCGGCACGCGCTACTCGACGAGGCAGAAGCCCTGTGGGACGCGAGCGGCATTGCCCGCTACGAGTGGCACGTCGAGCGCCTGGCATACACCACCTACGGTTTGGCTTCCAACGTCCAGGCCGTCGTGAGGAACGGCGTGCTCGAGTCGTTGCTCGGTGGTCGCAGTCAGGAACCACCCGATACTCCTCTGGACCTCGGCGAGGCCTTGGCCTGGCACACCGTGGACGGCTTCTTCGACTTCATGCACGAGGTCGTCGACCTCGACGTGGACATCTTCGATTTCACCTTCGACAGTGACTACGGCTACCCCGAGTCCGCCGTCATCGACCCGCACGCGCTGACTGAGGATGACGAGTTCACGTTCCTCATTCGCGACTTCGAGCAACCGCCGCCTCCGCTGGCCGTGTATGGAGCGGAGCAGTGCGGTGACTTCTCCAGTGTGGAGGTCGGCCGCTACAGCGTGATGAACAACGCCTACGGAGGCGCGTCACACTGCATCGTGGCGCTGTGGGAGGGTGACGACCGAGCCGGGTTCGTGCTGTCGTCGGTCGAGGCGAACGTCCCCTCCTCCGGGCCCCCAGCCTCCTTTCCCTCGTTGGTGTACGGCTGGTCCGTCGACGGGCAATTTCACGGCAACGAGTACACGATGGCTCGCCGTCTGAGCGGGCTGTCGTCGCTTTGGTCTGGGCTCGACACCACCATGCCCGCCTCCGGCGTGTTCGATACGGCGCACACGATTTGGATCAGCGACGACCCAGCGCCCGTCAGCGACCAGGGCAGCGTCGAACTCGCTGTGTGGTCGAACGCCCGCGACGCGACGCCGACGGGATCGCCCATCGACTCGATCTCGGGCGAGTACGGCGCCTACGAGGTGTGGTTCGGAACGAACGCAGGCGTCGACACCGTGACCTACGCTCGAGTGGCGAGGACCACGAGCACGCTGCTCGACCTCTATCCCCTGGTGCAAGACGCCATCGACCGAGGCTACGTGGCGCCAGAGGACTACTTGCTGGGCGTGCAGGTTGGATTCGAGGTGTGGCAGGCCAGTGAAGACTTCCGGCTGGATGCGCTGTCGTTGAACCTGACGTGGGAGTGAGTCCGGCGTGCCTTCGATCCGCTGCGCCGTCCCGTGACAAGCCGGTCCGGCCGTGCTAGCGAGGGCTTTCGGGCAGTCAGGGCCGCCCACCGCCGAAAGCCAACGCACCCTGAAGCAGTCGCGCACTTTCGTGCGCCTCAGCGTTCTTTGCATCTTCGTCCCCCACGAGCGGTAGCGGGGCAATCAAACGGAGAACTGCAATGAATGATCCCACCCCCCGCGCGATCGCGGAAGCTCTCGTCGCTAGCGTCGCCGAGCTGACCGAACCCCTTCGCCTGATTCCGCGTACGACCGGTCGCTCCGGTGCCCAGAGCTACGAGGTCGTCTCAGACACACGGCGATTCATGCTCAAGCTCGACGCGCCTGGCCGCCCAAGAGCGCGCTGGCAGGAGTCACTTCGCATCCAACAGGCTGCGGCTGGGAGAGGAGCCACACCGGCCGTACTGGCCTGGGACGAGACCGCACGCGCCATCCTCTCGGACCACGTCCAGGACACGTCCTTCCTGCGCGCGGTCTTCGATCCCAACCAGAGCGATGCGGTCCTTGCTGGCCTGGCCGAGTCGGTCGCCGCCCTGCACGCAGTACCTCCTCAAACGTTTACTACGCACACGTCGCCATTGCAGCAGTGTCGCGAGACGTTCGCCCGCGTCGCTGCCCGCTTCGACGTGCCGGAGTTTGCGGCCCGCACCTGGCGAGACCTGCTGCAACGCAAACCCATCACCAACCAGGACGCGACTTGCCATCTAGATCTCAATCCCTCCAACATCCTGTTCGATGGCGCCAAAGTCTGGCTCGTCGACTGGGATACGGCTGGTCCGGGTGATCGCTGGCTCGACATCGCCACGGTCAGCAACATGCTGCTCTTCGATGACGACCGCAGCCAGAGTTGGATCCGACACTACGCAGAGAGCGCCGGAGTTCCCCCACCGAACCGCGCCGTCTTCGCCGAGGCACGCCGCGTCTCCTACGTCGGATATGGCTGCGCGTTTCTGGACCTCGTCACAGCCCCGCCCGCGCAGGCGCTCGCTCAGCATTCACTGGCAACGTGCTACGCCGCCATGCAACGCGGCGAGCTCGACATGGACACGGACGCCGGTCGTTGGCAGCTGGCGGCTGCGTACTTCGCCGGCTACTGGGACGTGACATGACCCATCCACGTCATCGTTCGCAGCCCTCAGCGCGCTCATCGTGCTGCTGGGCTGCGGTGCCAGCCACGACACACGTGGAGGCGGCCCCATCCAACGGAGCCGCCTCCACCTGCGGTGTCGAAGTACGCCGCGGCAACACGCCAAAAGGCGCGCAACCGCGCGCTCTACAGCCTCACTCTGCGCAGCCTCAAAGCATTGGCGATGACGGACACCGAGCTCAGACTCATGGCCGCACTCGCCAGCATCGGACTCAGCAGTAGGCCTAGGACTGGATAGAGAACCCCGGCCGCGATAGGCACGCCGACCACGTTGTAGATGAACGCAAAGAAGAGGTTCTGGCGGATGTTCTTCATGACCTCCTGCGAGAGACGGCGCGCCCGGAGCAGTCCCCGGAGATCGCCTTTGACGAGCGTCACGCCAGCGCTCTCCATCGCGATGTCGGTGCCGGTGCCCATGGCAATGCCCACGTTGGCTCGAGCCAGAGCCGGAGCGTCGTTGACCCCATCGCCCGCCATCGCGACCATCGCGCCGGCCTTCTGCAGACGGGCGACGATGGCACTCTTCTGGTCGGGCAGCACGTCCGCTTCCACTTCGTCGATCTCGAGTTGTTTCGCCACCGCGTTGGCCGTCGCGCGCGTATCGCCAGTGAGCATCACGATGCGCAGCCCAGCGTTTCGCAGTTCGCGCAGTGTTTCGACGGCTCCCTCTTTCACCGGATCGGCAATCCCGAGCACGCCGAGCAGTCGTCCAGCAGCCGCTACGTAGATGGCGGTCTGTCCGAGCTGACGCAGCTCGTCCGCGCTGGAGGCGACGTCAGGAGGCACATCGACGCCGAGTTCGTCCATCAGACGAGCATTGCCGAGCGCCGCATCCTCGCCATCGACCGTTGCCGCGACACCCTTGCCCGTGAGTGAGCGAAAGCCTTCGACAGCAGCTGCAACGACGCCTCGCTCCGCTGCCCCATCGACGATGGCGCGCGCCAATGGATGCTCGCTGCCCTGCTCGAGCGCAGCTGCCACACTCAGCAATTCCGTCTCTCGTCCGCCCGCCGCTACGACCGCCACCAGGCGGGGCTTGCCTTCCGTGAGCGTGCCCGTCTTGTCGAGTACCAGGGTGTCGATCTTCTCCAGGGTTTCGAGCGCTTCCGCGTCCTTGATCAGGACACCTTCGCGAGCACCACGCCCTGTGCCGACCATGATCGACACGGGAGTCGCAAGCCCTAACGCACACGGACAAGCGATGATCAACACCGCCACGGCATTGACGAGGGCGTTCGCGAACTGAGGCGCCGGGCCCCAGAAGCCCCACACGATCGACGTCAGCACGGCGATGACCACCACGGCAGGAACGAACCAGGACGAGACCAGATCGGCCAGGCGCTGGATGGGCGCACGACTGCGCTGCGCTTCCCCCACCATGCGAACGATCTGAGCGAGCAACGTCTCGTTGCCCACACGCTCGGCACGCATGACGAAGCCGCCACTCGTGTTGACCGTGCCTCCGGTAACCTGACTCCCCGACGTCTTTTCGACGGGAACCGCTTCTCCGGTCACCATCGATTCATCCACGAAGGAACTGCCCTCGATGACTTCGCCGTCGACGGGTACCTTCTCGCCGGGTCGTACCCGCAGTCGGTCGCCGACCTCTACCTCGGACAGTTCCACGTCCTGTTCACTACTGTCCAGCTCCAGGCGGCGTGCGGTCTTCGGCGCCAGGCCGAGCAGTGCACGAATCGCACCTGAGGTCGCGCTGCGGGCGCGGAGCTCGAGTACTTGACCTATGAGCACCAGCGTCGTGATGACGGCTGCGGCTTCGTAGTAGAGCGCCACCCTGCCTCCGGGACGCACCGACTCCGGCAACCACTCCGGCAACAAGGTCGCGAACACACTGTAGCCGAAGGCGACTCCAGTCCCCATCGCGATCAAGGTGAACATGTTGAGATTCCAGGTGCGCAGCGAGCGATAGCCTCGCTCGAAGAAGGGCCACCCGCCCCACAACACGACCGGCGCAGTCAGCACCAACTGGACCCACGGCATCGCATCTGCTGGCAGCAACCCCGCCAACGGATGGCCCGGCAACATCTCCGACATCGTGATCAAGAAGACGGGGATCGTGAGCACGAGACTGGCCCAGAAACGCCGCGTCATGTCGACGAGTTCAGCGTTGGGTTCCTCGTCGGCGCTCGCCACGCGGGGCTCGAGTGCCATGCCGCAGATCGGACAGCTCCCTGGTTCGCTGCTCACGACTTCCGGGTGCATCGGGCAGACGTACTCCGCGCCCTCCGCGGGCGGCGGTTGGCTCGGCTTCTTCGTCGGCTTCGACGTCGCGGAACAACTGAGGCAGTGCCCGCGTTGCTCTGGGCCGTGTGCTTCATGGTGATGGGATTGGGCGTGCTCGTGCGACGAGCATGGCGGGTGACATCCCGCCGGAGGCTGATGTTGCTGACAATCGTGTGTGTGGGGATTCATGGTTCGTCTCCTTCGAACCACGCCGACGAAGGCCCCGCGCGGCTCTTACAGCTCGCGGTCGATTTTTGTGCGACGCCCCCCGAGCGATGTCCCTAGCCGGCCATGTGCCGGTCTGCTACGCCGACGGCAATGCAGAACCCCGGGACGTCCCCGCCGAGTCCGGAGATCGTGGCCCGCCTGGTGGCGAGCCATCGGGAGTTTCTGTCGTTCCTCGAGGCTCGACTCCCGAGCCGTGCGGTCGCCGAAGACGTCCTGCAATCGGCGTTCGCTCGCACGCTTTCCAAGGGAGGAGCCATCAGAGAGGAAGAGAGTGCCGTCGCTTGGTTCTACCGGCTGCTCAGGAACTCGCTCGTCGACTACTACCGTCATCGGGCGGTGGAAGCCCGGGCGATCGAGCGCCACTCAGACGAAGCCCAATTGCCGAGCGAAGCAGAGCTGCAGAACGCCGTCTGTACGTGCATGCGCACGCTGCTGCCCAACCTGAAGCCAGAGTACGCCGAGATGCTGACGCGTATCGACCTCGAAGGCCTGAGCCTCGACCAGGTCGCGGCGTCGTTGGGGATCACGACCAACAACGCGACCGTGCGCTTGCACCGGGCCAGGCAGGCTCTCAAACGAGAGCTCGAGCGCAGCTGCGGCACCTGCGCGACTCATGGTTGTTTCGACTGCAGTTGTGGCACATCGAGTTGCCATTGACGGGTGGGGTGCGGTCACGTGCTCTCTCCGCAACAACCCCCGACCCTGACACTGGCATCCCCGCGGGATCGCCGGCGAAAATGAGAAACTGCACGACGACTGTAATGCCCGGGCGGGCCAGCGTCAGCAGCACCGAGGCACGCTGGCCCGAGCAGAGAAGGTGCCAGTCGCGCTCGCACGAATCGAGTCAGCCACCGACACACTCCCCGAACAGGAGCCTCCATGAATCGCATGACCCGCAGAACCATCTTATCCACCT
>JBNKHV010000101.1:0-6386 GCA_050290545.1 Polyangiaceae bacterium
GGGATACGCATTCGCTCGTTCGCACCGAAGACGCGCGTGTAGAACTCGATGGCTTCCGCGCAGCGTGGCGTGACGATGTAAGGCGTGAGACTTCCGTACTCAGAAGGGATCGCTTGGACGTTTGACATTTGGCTCGTGCTCATCAGGACTCGGCCTAGCACGCTTGGGGTCCGCGGGTGTCGAATATTCACCGCGGTCGTCCGCGACGGCGCGCTTCGCAACGGGCGCTTTGTGAATCTATCGACGCGCCCGTGCACGAGACGCGGGGCGCAGCTCCGGGACCGGAGGAACGTCGGGGTGTCCGGCTGAGCTCTTGACGCGGGCGTCCGGTTGCGGCCGTTAGGTGATGGCACAACCCAACTTTTGCCCACCGCATCGGCCCCTCGCGTTTCGACGCGGAGGCAGATCCGTAGAAAAGATGCGCCAACAACCGGAAGGGGTTGGTCGAGCAGCACTCTAGCTGACTCGCTGCAACGCTTGAAACGCTGACAACTGGAAGAAGCGCCGTGCACTGAGCGCAAGAGCTCCGGCCCGACCGCGTAAGCGCGTCCCCGCAGTGTGCAACCAGGAAGCGTCGAGCTCCCTCGATCACGGTACCGAGCTGACCGAGGACGCGAGAGGCTCGCTACGCCTCCAGCAGCGCGCCCCGCCCCGAACCCGAGGCGACGACGGAGACGCCGGTGCCCAAGGTGCCGTGAACTCTCACGCAAACCCGCTGCGGTGGCAGCCGGCGCAGCTTGGCTGTTCGTGGCGCGAGCTCAACGCTCCTTGGGATGGTGATACTACCTTGGTGACGGAGGCCGTCATCAGGCCCTGGCTACTGGGTCGCCGAGACCGCACGCCAACAGCAGCGGGTCCGTCGTCACTTTCTGAGTAGTGTTTCGACATCGATGCGCCGGCGGCGATCTTGCTTCGTCCATGCACGCATCTCAGCAGCAGAACGCGAAGGCATCGGGCCCTGAATTCTCAGCGCCTGTCATTTTTTCGACAAGGATCGGCCGACGAAGTGCATGAACACTCGCAGTGCGCCTCCACGAGAGGGTGCAGACGTGCTGCAGGCGGAGGTTTGTGAACCGGCGGTTGGCAATCGAGTTGTGCGCGCCCAAAGCGTACCGAGGAGGTGTTCGACTCGCGCTTGCGAGTTTCGGCCTGTTTTGGCTGAGTGCCTGTGGGGCGGGCAGCAATCCTGGGTCGGCAAACGACGACCCGACGGATCGGGGTGACACGACCGCGACAGCCAGCAATTCGGGGACTTCGCCGACTTCGAGCTTGGGCGGTGAAACAGACCTGACTGGTGCGGGTTCTGGGAGTTCAGGCGGCAAACTCGGCACGACAACGTCAACGATGGACGGACAACAGCCGGCTAACAGCGACCAGCCGGTAGCAGTGGATCGGCCGACGGAGAGCGATGAGCCGGCGGACGCCAATGAAGCCAACGCTGCAGAACTGCCCGCGGTGGATCCGGCCATCTTCGATGCCACCCCCAAGACGCAGCTGCGACTGTTGACGCAACTCGAGTACCGCAACACGGTGAGCTTCCTGATGGGCGTCGAGTGGGCAGACGTCGAGGCACTATCGTTGCCGGACGACCTGTTGGTCGCGGGCTTTGGCAGCGTGGGTGCGGCGCTGTGGATCCCCAATGACGCCGCCGTGCAACAGTACGAGACAGCGAGCCAGGTCCTCGCACAGATGGTCTTCGCGGACGAGGAGCGCTGGCAGGCGTTCGTCGGCTGCATCCCACAGCCCGATCTGGGCGATGCCTGCGTGGAGGACTACGTTCGTCGCTTCGGTCGTCGCGCCTTTCGTCGCGACCTGACCGAAGAAGAAGTCACTCAGTGGACGGAAGTCGCGCGCAATGCCGCCGCGGCATCCGACGAGCCCAGTGCCGTGAGCGGTTTGGCAACCTTCACTTCCGGACTCTTGCAGTCACCCAACTTCCTGTACCGCGTCGAGCACGCCGTGCCGGATTTGGAGCTCGGGCGCATCAAGTTCGACAGCCCATCGATGGCAACCCGTGTCGCGTACCTGGCCTCTGCAACCACGCCGGACGACGCGTTGCTGGACGCCGCCGCCGCCGGCGAGCTGAACACGCCGCAACAGATCCGCACTGCCTTCGAGGAGCGCCTGGCTTCCCCAGCTGCGATCGCCCACATGCCCGAGTTCTTCACGGAGCTCGCGCAGCTTCGTCGAACCCTCACCTTAGCAAAGTCGCTAGAGCTCTTTCCTGAGCTCGACGACGAACTGCGTGCCTCGATGCTGGAGGAGACGCAACGCTGGCTCGCAAACGAGGTGTTGGCACCCAAAGCGGACGTGCGCAGCTTCTTCAACAGCACCACCACGTTCGTGGACGCACGCCTCGCCGAATTCTACGGCGTGCCTGAGCCCAGCGAGCCGTTCGAAGCGGTGAACCTCGGGCCTGAGACGGACCGCTCCGGCATTCTCGGTAAGGCCGCTTTCCTGTTCGTTCAGTCATCCTCGGATAGGAGCAATCTCGTGCGGCGCGGCTACTACATCCGCAAGTACTTGCTCTGCGATCCGCCGCCGCCACCCCCTGCGGGTCTCACCGTTTCGGTCCCCGAGCCCGTCGTCGACGACGGGCCAAAGACCACGCGGCAACTGATGGAGCAACACTTGAATGATGCCATGTGCATTGCGTGCCACGCAGGAATAGATCCACTGGGTTACGCGCTGGAACACTTCGACGCCATCGGACAGTACCGCGAAACGGAGAACGGACTCCCCATCGACGCGACCGGGGAGTTCAGGGGCTACAGCTTCGACGGCGCAGTTGAGTTGGGTCAAGTGCTCCACGACCTACCGTCGATGCCGACCTGCCTGGTCACGAACTTCTATCGTTACGCCAACGGCATCGCCGACGAGACGCCAGACCTCGCACAGATCGCCGCTCTCGCTGCGACGCTCACCGACGTTGGCTACGTCTGGCGCAACTACCTCGTCGACTTCGCCACCAGTGACGCGTTCACGTCACTGCCAGCAAGCGTCGAGTGAGCGGCGGCGAACGCGCCCGCCCGCTGGGGGGCCCCTTCCCCAATGACCGCGCGCTCGGCTCTTCTCAGCGCTCCCACAGACTGGAGGGGCTCAGTTCGATGACCTCGAACGGCTGGGCCCGCACTACTCTGCCATACCCTGGATGGTCGGTTCCGCGATGGCTGCTTCGAACACTCGAGACCACTGGCGTCGCACCCTTGCCCTGACGTCCCAGCCGAGGTGCGACCCAAAACCTTGACGAGCATCATGGAAGGGCAATCGAACTGGGCAAAACGGTGTCACTTCAACCGAAACGTCGCAAGCGCACCATCGAGCTCTTTTTCGACCGCGCTGAAGCGCTCGAACTCTCCAGCGGCTTCGACCAAGTAGATGGTATCGCCGGAGACGAACACAGTCTCCGAGAGGACCCAATCTTCCGCACCGCGGGGTGACAGGAACCGCACCGTGCAGCCTTCGAGACCGGACTGCGACTTGAAGCACTTCTTCTCACCCAACACCGCAAAGCCCTGACGTTCGAGGTGCTGGGCGAGCGCGTCGCTCCAGAAACTCAGCGACGCCTCGGGATAGTTCTCGACCTCGCGCACCTTGAGCATCACGCCATCTGCCGTGATCATCTTCACGTGAGCGTCCTCTTCGTAAGCGCGAAACGACGGCGGGCGATTCATGTCGTAGCCGCGAGCGCAGCCGACGAGCGTGAGCAGCCAGAGACAGCAAGCCAGGGTGGTGCTGGATCGAACCGCCATCATCAGAACTCCTGCAGGAAGCGGTCCAACTTCACGCTGTTCATCCACTCGAATTGAGATTTCACGTATTCGATGCGTTCGCGCTCCCGAAACTGGAAGCTGACGGACACCAGCGCCCACTCCGAACGGTCGCGCAACACCCGCAGCGCCCCTTTGACCGCCTCGATCTCTCCCACGAGGTCAGCCATGCTGCGTTCGATTTGGAGCGTGGCTTCGACGTCGGAGCTGTCGAAGAAGCTGCGCAGCTCCGCCAAGATGGTGCGCTTGGACTTCAGCTGACCTTCGAGCTTGGCGATATCGAGCGTGAGATCCGCCCGCTCCATCGACTTGTCTACGACTAGGCCGCGCTTGCCGAGCCACTCGAGAAATTCGGACAGCGCGGCGGGCGGCAGCTTCAACTCGACGCCGGTGTCCGTCACCTGCATGGGGTAGCCCCCCCGCTTGCGGACGGCCGCCACCACATCCTTGCGAGCATCCGTGGCGTTCTTGACCTTGAGCGTCATCTGGGCGACGAGCGCCGTTTGCCGTTGTTCGTCGATGGGGGGCGGGTTGGTAGTTGGTGCCGTGCCACTCGCTGACGGTGCCGTGCCGCTCGCAGACGCCGTGCCTGTCGCTGGCGGCGCCGTGCCCGCAGTTGCCGCGGGGGCTGACGCACTCGGAGTCGGCGCGGGCGCCCCGGGACGCTCCGTGGGTTCGGCCAACGCCGTCGGGACGACGAGGCCCGAGACGAGTGCGGCAGCCAGGAACAGGCGGGATGCTTGGAGGTGCGGCATGGTTCAGTCAGCCTTGAACGTGGCGAGAGACGATACCACCGCTGCCCGGTGTTCGTCGAAGGACTGCTTGTTGGGGAAGAACGCCTCGATCACGAACAGGTCCTGTCCCGCCGTGGCGACGCCCACCAAGTAGTAGCGAGGCTTGATCGCGTCGTTGACGTAGAGCTCGTAGTGCACTTGCCCCGAGCTGGCCTGGCCCACGACTTTTTCGCCGCGCGCCAGGAGTTCGTGGTGCACTGCCGCCATCCAGAACGCCGCATCTCCCTTGGGCTCGTTGTCGATACGGGCCGCGCGCAACTGGGCAGTATCCGCGGCTTGGGCGCGGTACTCGTCGTCTTCATCAAACACGACGAAGCTGGATGGAGGCTTGAAGGTGAACTCACCTTTGCCCTCGAACAAGGTCGCTTCGTGGGCGGAGAGCCCTCGCACCCAAGGGAATGGGGAACTGTAAGTCGTGGCGCGGTCGTTGTCGACCATCGGCACCAAGGCGATGGTGATTGTGAAGTAGTCGACGAGGTTCTGCAGCGTGGCCAGCGTCGATTCGATACCCTCGATCTGCTCGGTGAGGCGCTTGACCTCGGCGACGATTCTCAGCCGCTCTTTCACGTCTTTGACTTCAGCGAGCAACGAGAGAAGCCGTGCGCGGGCCTCCTTGGCGACCGCCAGGCGCGCGGCCAAGTCCGTGAAGCGCTGGCTCACATCGCGTGCTTTGACGCTGCGGTCGATCACCTCGCCGAACTCGGCAAAGGCGGCCATGACCCCCTCGAAATCGTCGGCCGGCACCCGCACGACGACCGCATCCTGGGTCATCGACTCGATGTAGCCCCCGCGCTCCTCCGTCGCTTGGGTGATCGTATCAATGGCCTCCAGCACGCGCCGCACCCGGAGCTTCAGAAACCCCATGTAGACGACCTGGGGTGGCAGCTTCGAGGGTCGGTGCTTGCCCTTGGTGGGCAAGTCCGCATCGGGGCTGTCCTGCCCGCGTTGCACGGACACACTGCGGGGCTTGGCTTTGGTGGTGCTCTCCAAACGCCGACCGAAGACGTCACCAGCGTCGTGCACGGCGTCCCCGTCCATGTCGTAGGAGTAACCTGGCGCAGGAGCGGCCTGGGGCATCTGCGCCGCCTCCTGCTCGGCGTAGGCATCACCGGCCTTCGCCGGCGAACTCGACTCAGCAACGATGGACCCACCACAGGCAACCAGCGTTGCGCTCAGCAGACAAACGCAGAGCGCCACCATGCGCCGAACCCACAGCCTCCACGTGGCACTGCCGCCCGTCACCGCGGCAGCGGCGGTCCTCACGGCTGACTGCGCCGCGGCCAATCCATTCAAACGCTGCACCCCCGTGAGACCCCACCTGCGCATGGGCCCTTTGTAACGAAAACGCACGGAAATAACCAGGAGGGGCTCACCTCGCGACGACTCGACCGGGCGCTGCGACATCGACACCGTCGAGCGCACGCGCTGCGGACATTGCCCCACACTTGGAACCGCCTGCGCTGGCGCAGCCGCGACATCGGTGGGAGTCGCGTGCGTCGGGTCAACCCGACGCCGTCAAGCCCCCCGCGACGGGCGCCCCTCTCCCCCGCCGATCTCGGGTACACTCGGCGCATGATGACACCGCGACGCAAGGCGACACCGAAACGCAGGGTGGCACCGAAACGCAACCACTTCGCCTACTGGGCCCTGACCTGCAGCTTCGCGCTCGCTGCCTGTCTCGCTGGCTGTGGCAACGACGATGGCGACGGCACCGAAGCAGACCAGCGTCTCGTGGGCGCGCAGTGCAGCGACGACGACGACTGTCGCCTCGACGAAGAAGAGGGTTCGGTCACCAAGCGCTGCTTGCTCCAATTCAAGGGCG
>JBNKHV010000102.1:0-4600 GCA_050290545.1 Polyangiaceae bacterium
GGACGACTGGTAACCTCACACTACTTACTAGCGGGGGCGTTCTTCGCCACGAAGCGGTGTCCCTCGATCAACTTCAGCAGGTCGAAGGAGCTGATGATGCCCTGGATCTGGCCTTCATGGGTGACGAGCACGTGGTGGCACTTGTGCTTGCGCATGATGCGAGCGGCTACCGAGGCGTCGTTGTAGGCGGGCACCTTGTGGACGGGGCTGGTCATGTGCTGCGAAATGGGGCTGCCGCCCTTGATCTCCCCCGTGGCCAGATCGCCGGTCGTCGCGATACCCACCGGCTCACCATCGGGCCCGGCGATGGGCACGGCGTTGATGCCATGCTCGCTCATCAGGCTGCGCACGTGGTCGACGGTGTGGTGGGGCTGGGCGACGATGACGTTCTTGGCCATCAGGTCGTTGATCTTGACGTTCATGGCGCAGCCGCTAAGCAAGTCCCGTGCCCCGGGTTGCGTCTGCCCCTGGGCTCTGAACGACGCGAGGAGGCGCTGGCGCATGCCGCCCGCTCGATGGCCCAGAACGCACCCCGGAGCGGCTGGTGCAGCCACGCCAAGGCTCGAATTCGACGCAGGATTGTCGCCGGGCATTCGCGGTCCGGCAGACCTTTCGCGAGCGGCGGGCCGAAGGGCGGTTTGCCCGGGGGCGCGGTGGGGGTGGTCGCCGACGTGGCGGCAGACAAAAGGCGGCGCCGGCGATTCCGCGGGCCATCCCGTTTCTCGAGAGAGGAGTAGACGAGAGGAAAACCCCGCCGTTGGGGAACGGGCGTTGGCGAGGTTCGGGGTCAGCGGAAGCCGGCGCCTAGGAACACCCGGAAGAGATGAGGTGCTCGTAACTTAAATACGGCTCGTCGCGAGCGATGGTTTCGGCGACATGTCGAAATAAGTCGCCGAGGGGCGGCCGGGCCAGCAAATCGTGCCCGGGCGGCGCCGAATGGACGCCGGGGCTTGACGCCGCGCGCAATCGGACGCAGGTTGCGCTATCCCCCGGAAACGAGGAGCAGATTTGGGGGCGATCGGTTTCGACGCGGAGACTGAAGGCTTGCCTGCGTGTGGTGGCGCTCGGCCCACTTGAAAACTGAGCAACGTACAATTGCAAACGATAATGCAATCGCACTCGCTGCTTAATAACCAGTAGAGGCCGTCGAGCGGAGAGATTGTCTTGGTATCCGTAAGGCGTCAACACTAAGGCTGGTCCCGCCGTTGCGCCCTCAGGGCGGCGGGATGAGATTCACTGGAAGCTAGGTCGTCGCCGAATCGACGAAATCTGTCGGTGGATTGCATCGACTACACACGTGAACGAGGGTCAGTTGGATGCTTTGCGGACCCGGGTTCGATTCCCGGCGCCTCCACCAACAATCGACAGAAGGCCGCCCCCCGGGGTGGCCTTCTTCCGTTTGTGCGCCGGGAAGTGTCGTTGGTTCGCCTGCCAAAGCAGGCGAACTTCGGCGCCCAACATCGAGCACCACAAGAGGGGGAGGCGCCGGGAAGCGAGCCCGGGTCCATGATGCTCCGTGCTTTGCGACCATTTGGTGAGGTCGCAGCGCGACAGCGCGAAGACCGAAGCACACGGCCATGGGCGCGTCGCGTGGCGAGCGCAGCGAGGCAACACGACGCGAGCCATGAACCCGGGTTCGATTCCTGCCGGAGTTGATCGATGAGATCTGCGAGCTGGCTTACCAACAGCGACGACGCGGCATCGGCTCCGAAGGGTGACGCTTCCTATTGGCCAGAAACGGACCGTGGCCGATAGACGGCCACCTGCCTGAGCCGTAACTGGCTGGATTAGCTGAGTTTCCTATCGGCCAGTTTGGCCGATGGAGCCGCCGCAACCATCGAGACAAATTACCTTCACATACTAACAACTGCTGGTACTATGTCTCAAATGGCTGAGAGATACGAAGCAGCGGTGCAGGCGTTTCTGAAGCGCGGAGGAGTCCTGCGTATGGCAGACGCACTCCAGGCCGGAATCAACCGCAGAACGCTGTATTCGATGCGGGACGAAGGTGTCGTGGAGCAACTCAGCCGCGGAACCTATCGCCTCGCTTCGCTGCCAGAGCTGGCGGAGCCGGATCTGGTAACGGTCGCTGCGCGGATCCCGAACGGTGTGATTTGTCTCATCTCCGCACTGGCCTCCCATGAGCTAACTACCCAGGTTCCGCATGCGGTGCACGTCGCAGTAGCACGCGGTACTGAGGTCCCACGCCTCGACTACCCACCGATCAACGTGTACTGGTTTTCTGGCAAAGCGTTCACAGAGGGCGTGCAAACGAAACCAACCGACGGCCTTCAGCTCAACGTCTACTGCCCGGAGAAGTCCATCGCTGACGCGTTCAAGTACCGCAACAAGCTCGGGCTGGATGTCGCACTGGAAGCCCTTTCGACATGGCGCAAGCGAAAGGGCGCCAAGATGGAACGCCTGCTCGAGTACGCTCGGATCTGCCGAGTCGAGCGGGTCATCCGCCCGTATCTGGAGGCAGTGACATGACCAAGAATGTCGCAGCGTCCGTTCGTGCGCGTCTTGCCAATCAGGCGAAAGAGACCCAGCGACCATTCCAAGAAGTGCTCCAGTACTACGGGCTGGAGCGGTGGTTCGTGATGCGGGATTTACATCGGCCGAATGAGCTCGGGTTGTTGCAGTCGAGGAATGCGTTGTGTTGGTTGAAAGGGCCGATGACGCGGGGGGATTTGCGGAGGTTGGGGCCTGCTGCTGCCCACCCCACGAAGGAAGCGGTCAGATCCGAGCCACGAGACCGACACTCAAGAACACGATAGCAGGCCGGGAACACACACCTTCGTCGCTGGCCTACGGCCTGTAGTGCTCAACCATCGACGCTCGAATACTGGAAGCTGCAACTCATCGAATCAGAGACAGCCATCGACACGATTGAACAGGTTCTCCAACGCCGGCATGGCGCGCTCAATGAAGAGGACCAACGAGTCTTGCAAGAGCACCTGACTTACATCGAGAACAACAAGGATAGAATGCGCCACCGACCCGTAGGCGCTGCCGTACCCGTCCATCGTGTAGAGGGTTAAGAGCCTCGGTGCGGCCGTGTCGAACTTAACCCAGCCACTCTCAAGCGTTTCCGTTTGTCCGTTGACGGCCGCACACCACGGAGCGACAACATGACGAAGGCTATGGGCTTCCTCAAAGTAGAACCGGTCCGAATCTACTTCGCATTGACGATTGCGATCTCCTGGAGCGGCCTGCTCATGGTAGGCGGCGCAGGCTTCTTCGCGGGTAGCAGTTGGCAAACGGACCCGTCGTTCTTGCCCGCGATCCAGACGATGCTTCTGGGTCCGCCACTCGCGGGCATCCTGTCCACGATTCTCTTCTCCGGCGCAACGGGACTGCGCGAGTTGCTCGTGCGGTTGATCCGCTGGCGCGTCCACGGTCGCTGGTACGCAGTCGCCCTGCTCGGCGCGCCGCTTATCCAGGGAAGCGTGCTGGTCGGCCTCTCGCTCAGCTCGCCGGTCTATTCGCCCCCGATAGTCACTTCGAGCGACAAGGCCGGCCTGCTCCTGACCGCAATGGCATATGGACTGGTGGGCGGTCTGGTGGAGGAATTGGGCTGGACTGGCTTCGCGATCCCGCGCCTCAGGGGGCGGTTTAGCGTGCTCGTGACCGGGCTCATCGTGGGAGTGGTGTGGGGCGTGTGGCACATGCTCCAAATGTGGTGGGTCGGCAGCACGTCGTCCGGAGCCGTGTCAGCCGCGATCTTCCTGCCACTATATTTCTTCACGGCCATCGCGGCGCTGACGGCGTACCGCGTGCTCATGGTGTGGGTCTACGACCGCACGGCGAGCCTGTTCATCGCGGTACTCATGCACGGGAGCTATATCATGTGCACTCTGTTCGTCTTTGCGCCTCCTACGGTCGGAGTGCCGTTCCTGGTCTACAGTGGGGCCTTTGTCGTAGTGCTGTGGCTGGCTGTGGCGGTGGTGGCGCGGGCGGCTGGGGGGCTGGGGGGCTGGGGGGCTGCGTAACCCAACGCTGCAATCGCTCCGGCGCGCGCTAGCCGACGGCTGGCCCCATGGCTTCAAGGAAGGCGCACCTTCAGATTCGGGTAGTGGTCGGCGAAGAACACTAGCGCCAGAGAGGTGTGGCAACGCCGCACGTCCGGTTGCTGGCTCGTCGGGCAGTTGCAGCCCAAGTAGACGTCACCTTTCCGCGCCAAATCAGCGATCGCGTCGAAGTGTTCGCGGTCGGTTGCGAAACGCTCACGGAGCAGCGCGAGGTACGTGCTCCGAAATTGCTCGAAGCTGTCTTTGCCGGAGAGGAAACGCGCAACGGCCTCTGCGTTTGGGCGAAGCACGTGACGGGTGTGTTTGCGCGTGTCCTGGCGTTCACCCTGGGGCAGCGGATCGTCCGGGGGGCGCCGGCCGCGCACGATGCGGTATCGAGCCAGCACAGCGCCAGTTTCTCACGCGCGGGGTGACCGACGCAAGCGGCAAGGGCTCTGTCGAACGACTACAGCTCGAGCACTTGGCGCACGCCGTCACCGACGACCCAGGTGACGACACCGTCACTCCACAGGCCACGCAGGTTGGAGTTGCCTTCGAACTGGGAATAGTCGAGCGTGGCGCCGTGACGC
>JBNKHV010000103.1:0-86195 GCA_050290545.1 Polyangiaceae bacterium
GAATCGTTCGCCCCCAACGAGGCCCACGGGATACCCGACGAGGGCGCGGCAGCGGACGGCATGGCCGCAAACCCGGGGGGCGCAACAGCAGCCGAGCAAAGCGATTTACCATCGAACGAATCGGCCGAGGGGACCGCGCCCCTCAACGCCACGGACGAAGCCGCTGCCGCGGATGACACCGACGCGGCAAACGGCGCCAATGCGGCGGGTGACGCCAACGCACCGTCTCCGACGTCGACCGGCGCTGAGCTGTTCGCTGCCATGTGCGCGCCGTGTCACGGGGAAACTGGTGCTGGCTCCGAGCTCGGACCCGAGATCCAGCACCCGGTCCGTGAGTTTGCGGAGTGGGTCGTCCGCAACGGCTACTCAGGAGCTTTCGATGCTCCAATGCCCAACTACGCGCCTGAGGTCCTGTCAGATGACGACCTGAGTTCCATCATCGACTACTTACGCGAGCTGCCCGCACCCACGACGGAACAGGGGCTTTACCTCGACTATTGCGCGAACTGCCACGGCTCAGACGCGCGCGGCGGTCCCAGCGGCAAGGAGATCGCTGGCAAGAGCGAACTCGCCGAGGTCGTTCGCCAGGGCAAGGGTGGTAGCAACTTCGGCGCGCGCCACCTCTACATGCCGTCGTGGGGCGCAAGTGAACTCGATGCGAGCACAGTCACTGCGCTGGAACGCTTCGTGGGCGACTTGCCCGAGTAGGTTCTGCCAACCACGAGCTCGGCGACGCCGAGTCGAAAGAACGCCAACACATCCGAAGCTCCCAGCACCAAGGACCGACGCGACGCTGCGTGTTCAGGATCGGCACTTGGCAACGGGGCGCTGCATTCAAGACACCGCATTCAGGACGCTGTGTCCAAGGACGGGGTGCTCAGCAGTCCGCGAAGCGCCCACACTTGGAGCAGCACAAACCGGCCTGACCACTTCGCCCCGCAGTACGATTCTGCTTGGACCGGGATCCACAATTTCGATTTTTCCCGACGCATGTTCGTTATTCGAGGTCCAGGACGACGCATTACGGGGAGTTGTCATCGTGCCGCAAGTGACGTCGTTTCGCGGGCTTCGCGTCGAAAGCAAACAGCGTGAGACGAAATTCCGCCAGAACGTGACGGCGGAGTCTCGCTTTGGGATGGCTCAAGTCCGATCGGCTCGCGACCGTCCCATAGTGCTGAGCACATGCCGCAAGTTCGTGGAGAAGTACCCGTACTCGAGCGTGGGGTGGTTGTTGGTAAGTACCGCGTCCAGAACCCCATCGCACAATCTCGCAGCTCTCAGCTGTATCGGGTCGAGCATCATCTGACTGGCGCGAGCGCCGTACTCAAGGTTGGAAATCGAGGGACGGTGGATCGCATTCGGGAGGAAGCGTCCGTCCTTGCCACGCTCGACAGCCCCTTCATCCCCGGCCTGCTGCAAGTCGGGCGCCTTTCGGAACGGCACGGTCGTGGTGCTTGCTTCGTGATGGAGGAAGCTCCAGGCAGAACACTGAGGGAACTCCTGCGACGCCAGCGGCGCCTGGATCCCGTGGTTGCGGTTCGAATCGCCCTAGACGTCGCAGCAGCGCTGCAGACGTGCCACCAGCGTCACATCGTTCACGGGGACGTAAAACCCGAAAACATCGTCGTCGACGACGCGGCTGGCCAGATCCGCACGACGTTGATCGACTTCAGTAGTGCCCGCACCGAGCGCAACAGGGACGCGATGGCGCCCGTGATGGCGACGCCAGCCTACGCAGCGCCAGAAGTGCTCGGAGGCGACGAGCCAACCGTAATCTCAGACCTCTACTCTCTGGCGAGTGTGCTCTACGAAGCACTCAGTGGCACACCACCCGTTCCGCTGGACGCCAGTGGCCGGCACATGCCCCTGGGCGAAGTGGTACCCTCCGACGTCACCCTCTCGAACATCGTCAGCGAGGCGCTGCGGGAGGATCCGAGTAGGCGCCCAGCTTCCGTCGCGGCGTTTGCCCAAGCGTTGGCTGCCATCGAGCTGGGCGAACTCGTCGCAACCGGCGGCTTCGGCGGAGAGGCGGCTCCCGCGCAACAAGACCTCGATACCCTCGAAATGGCTGAGATCGCAGCGGATCCGCCACCGGAAGCGATGGCTTCTCGCCCCTGGACGGGCGATCACACGGGGCTGCTATCTCTGGAGCATCCGGTGGTTTGGGCGTTTGCGGGAGATCCCGGGACGGATCAACCGCAAGTCATCGAGGCGCTCGAGTCGCTCTCGGAACGCTACCGGGTGGAGAGTCTCGACGCCGAGGCCCGCGCCGACAAGCGCATCGAATTGCTGTCCGGCTCCTCCCCGCCTTGGGTGATTCTGTTCGGCGATCTGCACGTGCTCCTGGGTGAGCCGCTGCTGGAAGAAGCCCGACGACAAGGCGAAACGTCTCGCCTACTCGTTTCGACCCACGCCAACTGGGACCTTTTGAACACGTCGGTGAACGCGTGCGGACTGCACGCCCAAGTCTGTCTTCCCTGCGACCCACAGCAACTCGCCGATGCCATCGAAGCGATGATCGTGCGCGCGCGCGATTTACGTCGGGCCTACGACACCATTCGCCTGGCGCTCAGAGACGCCAAGGAAGACCTTCACTCACTGCAACTGCACTCTAGCTGAACTCGACCCACCCACAGAAACCAATACCCCCATGGCACTCAGTCAAAAACAAATCATCGACTGCAAAGGAATGCAGTGCCCCGCTCCCATTCTCCACATCGCCAAAGCAGCGCGCCAGTTGGGAAAGCAGCCCGCCGTCTTCGAAGTACTGGTCGACGATGGCGACTTCCCCAACGACCTCGAAGCCTGGTGCCGCACATCGAAGAATCAGCTAGTCGAGTTGGCGGAAAGTGACGGTATCTACAGGGCCACCATAGCGCTCAACGGCGCGATTCCTGGCAACGACACCACCTTTCAAAGCGGTACCCAGCCGGCGGTAGTGCAGACCCGACCCGCAACGCCCCTCCCAGCACCCTCTCGTTCGGCGACGCTGACCGCGGACGATACGACCCGCCTCGACTGCCGTGGAATGCAATGCCCCGCGCCGATTCTCGCACTTTCGAAATCGGCTCGCAGTTTCGGCAAACAGCCCATGCTGATCGAAGTGTTGTCGGACGACGCCGAGTTCCCGCGAGACTTGGAAGCTTGGTGTCGCACGACCCACAGCCAGGTGTGTGAATCCAGCGAGCAGGACGGTACGCATCGCGTCTTGGTAGCCATCAATGGCGCTGCCGATCCTCTGACCATCACGGAAGTGGAGGAGGAGATGGACGCCCCACAGCAGGCTGCAGCAGCACCGCTCCCCGCCGCGCCAGCACCCAGCCCGCTGCGACAGGTCGCCGCTGCACCGCCGCCGCAGAGCGCCGAAACGCCAGCCGTTGCACAAGCCGCTCAGCTGGATTTGCGAGGACTGCGCGCGCCAGAGCCCGTACGCCAGCTGTCACGAGCCCTGGTCACGACGCCCGGCAGTCGAGTCCGCGTATTGAGCGACGACCCGGGCTTCATGTCCGACGTGATGGCGTGGTCTCGCGCCGCGGGAGTCTCCGTGCTGTCTGCACAGCACCAGCCCGAAGCGACCCTCGTGGAGTTGCAACTCGGAGACGCCTCCGCGCCAGCTCTGTCCCCCACACCGGCATCGCTACCGGTTCCACTGACGGTACCAGCACAGCAGTTGGCTTCTCCCGCCGAAGGTCCCCTCGCAGTGCCCCGCGACAACCTCTGCACCATCTTGATCATCCACAACGACTTCGAGTCCTTGATGGCAGCGATGATGTGCGCCACGACGGCCGCCGCCCAGGGAATGGATGCCGCCATCTACTTCTCCTTTTGGGGCGTCAACCTGCTACGCGGAGAACGACCGCGGCGCGACGTTCCCAAAGGGAAAGTCAGCATTCTGCAGAAGTTGATGCAGTGGATGATGCCCAAGGGCCCTCGGCGTCAGAAGATGGGCAAGATGCACATGGGTGGCATGGGCCTGGGCATGATGAACTACTTCATGCGCAAGAACAACGTCATGAGTCTCGCCGAGTTGATGGACTCGGCGGTCGAACAAGAGGTCAAATTCGTCGTTTGCTCCATGAGCATGGGCATCATGGGGATCCAGAAGCGCGACATCATGGACTTGCCCAACATCGAGTTCGCCGGTGTGACAGCCTTCGTGGAGATGTCACGCCGTTCGAGCATGAGCCTCGTATTCTGAACGAGTGAGACTGAATGAGCGGAAACCCAGCCACGAAGCACCCCAGTGCCAGCAGCGACGAGAGCGCACCCCGCGCCCGACCGCTGCCCCGACCACCGCTGCCTCGGCCACCCCTACCACCACCGCCGGTCCCCCCACCTCGCCGTGAAGAGACGTCGAGCAGCTCCAGCAGCCTGACTCGGCCGACGGTGGCCGCGCCGGACGAACCAAAACCGAACGGCGTCAAGTGGCGGATGGCCGAGCCCTACAAGCTGCTCAAGCGCATCCGTGGTGACTCGCTGTTGTTCGAAGGAAAGAACTCGAACACGTCGCGTCGAGTGATCATTCAACTCGTCAGTGGTGACGACGAAGCGACGCTCATGAAGCGAGTGCACCTCGCGCGCCGTTTGCGCCACCCGAACACCGCCCGACTCCTGGATGCTGGAGTCGTGACTGCGCCCGTGCGCGTGGGCTACCTGGTGCGCGAGTACGTCGCAGGTGAGACGCTCGAGACTCATCTTCAGAAACACCAACTATCGCACAAGCAGAGCCTCGAACTCCTTCGACAGGTTCTGAATTCTCTTGCCGAAGCACATGCGCTGGGCTTGCACCACGGACGCCTCTCCCCCGAGCACGTGCTCGTCACCAGCGACGGCACGCTCGATGGTTTGCACGCGAAGGTGATCGGATACTGGACTCTGGCGAACCACCAGAGTGAGGAGTCTGGAGAGTACGTGGCGCCGGATGCGAACCCGAGTGTGGGGCAGGATCTGTATGCGGCTGCCGCGTTGTTGCTGCGCTGCCTGACGGGTAGCAACGATGTCCGAAGCGTGGAACAGCTAGCAACGGAGGACGAGCAACTCGGCGCCGTCATCGCGCGAGCGCTCAGCGACGACCCGATCGACGGATACCCGAGTGTGGAACACTTTCGCCAGGCCATCGCCGAGTGCAACCGGGGCGACGCCATGACAGACGCGGGCAGTTGGCTACCCGCCTGCAGTCGCACCGCCCCACGGCTCATGCCCAGCAAGCGCAGTCTGATGTCCACACGAGCGTCCAGCATTTGGGTGTTGGATGGCGATCCCGCAATCTCGAGTCCCTGTGTCGAAGAAGCGATCGCGAGACTCCGCAAACGGCATCCGGTCCGGATCGTGGCGCAGAGTGAACGAGAGCTGCTTGCCAATCAGCTCCTGCAACAAGACGCGACGCTGCCCTGGATTGTCGTTTTTGGGGGGATGAGCGTGTTGGTCGATGACCCGTTGCTACGGCTGCTGGGTACCAGTGTGGAAGTCAGCCGTCTGCTCGTCTCGTCCCACGACAATCTGGAACTCCTCCAGGATGCCATCACCCAAGGCGGACTCGACGGCCACGTCAGCCTGCCCGGTGAAAGCGACGACTTGGTGGCTGCCGTCGAGTCGCTGATGACGGTGACGAAACGCTTGAACAACCACTACGACGCCATCCGTCTGGCGCTGCGCAAAGCCCACGACCAAGTCGACAAGCTGAGCCACGCCATCGCCGCGAACGAAACGGGCGTGTCGAAAGCAGACTCGGTCAGTCAGCTGCGTGCGCTGGCGGGAGGGGAACATGAGTGAACAAGCAAGACAGCTGGAGCGAAGCCAGCAACGATCCGCAACCGGCGCACCACGAGTGAAACTGATGACGCCTCACGAATTGGCACGGGAAACCCAAATTGCCATCATCGACGTGCGACCCAAGGAGGAGCGCAACGGCGAGCTCGGCTTCGTGCCGGGTTCACGGTCCTTCTCGGATTGCGATCTCGACGGGCTCGCGCGCAAGCTGACCCAAGACTACGGTCCCGCCCATGCCATCGCGGTCGCGTGCCTGAGCGGCAAGCGCAGCCTGCCCGTAGCGGAGCACCTCCGTGACGCAGGCCTAGCGGATGTAGCCCACCTCGAGGGTGGGATCTTGAGTTGGCATGCAGAGGGCCTGCCCCTGTGCGGTGTGCGCTCGATTCCGAAGGAAGAGCTGGTACCGCTGAGCTGCGCGGAAGACTTTCCCCGTGCCGTCCTGTCGTGCTTCGTCGCGGAGTCGGTGGAAGCTCAGCTGGACGCCGGCGCCGAACAGATCGCCAACCCACGGCAGCTGGTCGAGCGGGTGTTCGACGGACCGCACTCGTCCGAGCCGGACCACCTGCTCGCCTGCCTGGACCTACTTGCCGAGCAAGCACGGCGAGCCGGCCACCCCTTGGGTCACATCGCTCTGAACGTGGACCGCATGCGTGCGTCCCTCATGTCGGTCGTGTACTGAAGTCCGTTGGGGCGACGCGGGTGAGCGGAGCTCCTGTTCCCACCCCTGTCCGCCCGCTGCGCCGCGGAGCTGTTCGATCACGAGACGCCAGAGGTCGAACGCGTTCGATGTTGGGCAGCGCCGACAACACTCCCGTCGTGGTCGCTCGACGACAACTCGTCCTCGACGGCAGTGCCCGAGGAGCAATGAGCCCAAAGCGCCGGGATATTCTCCTACGCGCTGAGATTCCACAATTTTGATAGTCGCTGCACGGTGAGACGCCCGCCAGCGTCCACTCGCAACGAACCTCCCGTAGGATTTCGAAGCAACATCGCGGAAACCGCTCGGATCCGAGGCACGTGTTCAGGTGACGCGACCATTCTGTTCGGCGACTGCGTGACGGCGGCGAAACAAACTGACCGGCAGGAGATTCTGCATCGTGTTTTGACTATTGGCGTCCGGGCGAGAAGAGTGTAGCTCAAAAGAGTCAACATCGCGTGGAGTGAACATGAAACGTGAAGCAGTACGCATGAGGGATACGGGGACGACTGCCAAGACTGACGACGGCCCGCCATGGGTTCAAAAGAGCGGCGAATACCTCGTCGACAGGTCTACGACGGGAACCGATGCGGATCCTGAGCATTGCGTACACTCCTGGGACTCGTGTTCGTCCGACTACGAGCAGTTTGCCGTGGGCATCACACGCTTGTTCGCTCAAGACGCGGCGCGCCTGGTGCGCATCGAACCCGACTCCACGGTGCTGGACGTAGCCGCCGGAACGGGAGAGTTTGCCTTTGCCGCGGCACAAAGAGGCGCGAGGGTGCTGGCCACCGACTTTTCAATGTCGATGCTGTCGTTGTTGGAGAAGAGAAGGAGCTTCCACAGCCTCCACAACGTGACGACGGAGCTGATGGACGGACAAGCCTTGTCGCTCGAAGATGAGACTTTCGACGTCGCGGGCTCGTTGTTCGGGTTGGTCTTCTTTCCGGACCAATTCAAGGGTCTGAGCGAACTGTATCGGGTGCTCAAACCCGGCGGGCAGGCGATCGTCGCCACCTGGGCCATGCCCGGGCGCGTGGAATTGATGCGCATCGTCGGGGAAGCTTTGATGTCGGCTTGCCCCGAAGTGTGTGAGCAGCGCAGCCCGGCGCGTTGGACGGCACTGAGCGACCGTCGGCGCTTGCATGGCGCACTGCGTGAGGTCGGATTTCGGTGCGTTCACGTGTTGGAGCTGAGCCACGTGTGGACGTTCGACGCCGTCGAAGACTTCGCGCGAGCGCTGCCACGCATGACCCCCGGATGGCAAGCGCTCGAAGCGGTCATGAATGCCGAACAGCGGGCTCGTTTTCACACCACTCTCGTGGAGGACTTCAAACGCCGCCAAGGACTCGGACCGTTTGCCGTGACTGCCCAAGGTTTGATGGGTGTGGGAAGCAAATTCGACTAGCCAGTTCCCAAGTTCGGCTCAGTTGCCCGGCGCTCACCGACAATCCAGCCGGAGGTGGAAGATTTGACGCTCTGAGTCGAAACACACGGTGTTCATGCAACCCGGCACTGTTGCGCCACGCGCACGTCAAACGTAGGAAACAATTCGGTGAACCTTATATAGATGACCGTTCACGTCTGACGCCCGCACACATCGCCGGAGCGGAGCGCAGAGCAGCCCAGTCCAGTTTCGGGTCACATTCCGTATTTCCTCTTACGCGATTGTCTGCGATGAGAAGCAACAGCAATCATGAACTTGAACACCAAGGCGGCAAGTGCTCGACTACCTGCCGAGCGGTCGTTCACGGCCGAGAGGGAGCAACGTTGCACCGCACGGGTGACGTGATGATGACCAAGGAAGGCCACAGCGCTGATGAGGTCTCCGAGCTATTGGAGCGCGGCCTACAGCTCTATGGTCAGAACAAGGTCGATGAAGCCGTCTTGTTCTGGCGCAGGGCGCTAGCACTCGATCCGAAGAACGACCGCGCGAAGGACTTCCTCGAGTGCGCTGGAGTTCCGGTGGAGCCCCTCAGCGAGCTGGCCGAAGTGATCGACTTGGACAAGCTACGCTCCCAACTCGGCTTCGGTGAAAGCGCGGGAACACCGCTGCCACCGGCTGCCGCGGCATCGGAGGAAAGCGCGCCCGCGACGGAATCGCGTCCTGTGCGAAAGTCCATGATTGAGCGCTTGCTGCGAGCGGAGCGCCACGAAGAAGCGTTGGAGTTGCTCTACCAAGCGCGCGCTCAGAAGCCGACTGACGCTGGGCTATCGCATAGTATTCGCATTCTGCGAGAGCGGTTGGCGTTGAGCTACGCTGCAGGCTTGCGCAATCTGGACTGGGTTCCGATCTTGGTCGATGACAACCTCCGCTCGACCATCGACCCACAAGAACATCAGGTCCTGGCCTTGATAGACGGCATCTCCAGCTACGGCGACATCGTCGCGAGCTCGTCGTTGGGGCGCCTGTCGACGTTGCGTCTGCTGTGTCGCCTCGTGGAACGCGGTGGTATTCAGCCGGTGCCGCCAGAAGCTAGCTCACGGTCGGTCTCAGCGGAGTTCGGAGCATCGCGTCTGCCGGATCCCGACGTCACTCAGCGCTCCCGCGTTTCCGGGGAGCGGCGCCTACAGGATGAGCAAGCACGCGGCAGCTCGCCCCCCGAAACCAGCGCAACGACCCGGGCGAGCGGAGTCACCCAACCAAGCGCGGTCACCCAACAGAGCGGCGTGCCCCCGAAGAACCCAGTGATTGACGAATACGACCAGCTGTTCTCCGAGGCGACCGCCGCCTATCTGATTCGTGATTTCCGCCGGGCCACGGAGTTGTTCACCGAATGTTGCCGTCGTCGACCCAACGACCGCCGCGCGCAACACAACCTCAAAGCCCTCAAGCGGCGCGTAGGATCGACATGAAAGCCACCGCCATCGTCAGTCAGAAGGGCGGAGTCGGAAAGACCACCCTTGCGTTGAATTCGAGCTTCGCCTTTGCTCGTGCAGGGTTCCGCACGCTGCTCATCGACGCGGATCCCCAAGGTGCCATCGGATTTTCTCTGCAGGGTGCTGCCCCTTCCGGTGGCCTAGCCGCCGTCGTCGGCGGTGCTGCCCCACGGGAACATCTGCTCCGAACGCGCCTCGAAGAGTTCTGCATTCTTCCCGTGGGTGAAATCCGGCCCACCCAGACGATGGAATTCGGCGCGGCACTGGCAGACGGCAGCATGTTGTCCGGTCTGCTCGATACCCTCCGCAGTGAGTTCGACGTCTGCGTGATCGATACTCCGTCTGGTTTCACGGGAGCGACCGTCGGTGCGCTGAGGGCCAGTGATTGGGCGCTATCACCGCTCCAAGCCGAACCGATCGCCCTTCGTACCCTCCCCCAGCTCCTCGATGTGATCGGTGAACTCAAAGAGCAAGGCTCCAACATCGAACTGCTCGGCCTGGTGCTGTGCATGCTCCAACAACGCAACGCCGATTCACTCGCGGTCGCCGAAGAGGTGTGGTCCAGACTCCCCGCCGATCTGGTGCTAGACACGGTGATACCCAGAGACCCGGAGGCACTCGCTGCCAGTGCCTCGAGTGTGCCCTTGGGGTTGATGAGCCGATTGCGACCACCCCCGTTGTCGTTGGTTTTTGATCAACTCGCCGCCGAAGTCGCACCCAAGATGGGATTGGTGCAGGAAGAGGACGATGGCCCGCTCAGCCTGTTTGCCTGATGACACGACCCTGGGGGCGCTCTTGAGCCGTGCGGGGTCGGCGCGAAAGCCAGCCGCACGCCAGCCGCGAGCGTCCGCAATCCGTACGAGCGGAGCTCCTACGAGTGGGGCTCGTGCGTTCTCGCCCCCGCCTTCTCGCTCGGATCCGCCACCCCCATCCCGAACCCGACGGCCTTCGTCCCCGGAGCTCGGTTTGAGTGCTTTGGAAGATACGTTGGCGTCTTGTGAGTCGCTGGAGGAGCGCTTCTCGGCAGTCGGAGCCTGGCTTTCACGGCGCGCGGGAGCGAGTCGCGTGTTCGTCTTCGACGATGAAGGCTTGTCCCTGACCAAAGATGCCACTGACGACGCCTACGGCGCCGCGGCCGGTGACTTGGGTTCGAGTCTACGGTCGACACAAGCGTTCCTCCCCCAATTGGAGGAGAGCAGCGCTCGGCTGAAGATGACCTCGGGCGAGCGGGTGGAGCTCGTCTGGTGCGACACACCTGCCGGACGCTTCGGCGTGGGTGCCGTTTCGACCGAACCCCTTGCCCCTAGTTGGACTGCGTTGGTCCCCAGCGCCCTCAAGCGCGCGCTCGAGACTTGATACATCGAGGAAGAACGAATGAGTCGTATCAATGAGCAGACGTTGGAACAAAGCCTCAGGGCCATCCCCGCATTGCGGGGCATGTTCATCACCGCAATGCCGGATTGCCTCTTGTTCCACGCGTGGATGCGTCGCGACGAAGCCTGGGCAGGAGAGGACGTTGCCGCGTATTTCGGCGATCTGATCCGCGCCAATGGCCAGGGTTTGCGCGCGCTCTCGGCGTGGTCGTCCGAGATGCAGGTCACCATCGAGGCCTCGGACATGCTGCTGGTGCTGCGTGAGCTACCCAGCGACTTCGTCGTGGGCTTCGTCTTCGACCGAACCATGCCGTTGGGGGTAGCGCGGCTCAACGTCAAACAGGTGCTCACCCTGTTGGAGGACTTCTTGCCCCAAGTCAGCCCGGAAGAGCGCGCCCGCAGCGTGCGCGTCGCGGAGTTCTTGCTGCGTTACGCGCCGGATGCACATACCGCGCTGCAACGTGCCGCGTTGCGCTCCGGGATCTCCATCGACCTCCTGAACGAACCCGACCAGCTGACAGCCGATCAGACCGCGCTGTTCGAGCGCTCAGTCTGCGACATCCTAGGGCTCGAAGCACTGAACCTGTGAGTTAGCCATGAAGGAACTGGATCCCAAGGCCCTGCGTAGCTACCTCGACCAGCAGCACTTGATGTTCTTGGCGGGGGAGCCAGTCGTATATCACTGCCACCATTTCAACCTCTTCCTCGACCAAACCATCGATGATGCCCTGGGACCAAAGGAAGGTCAGGCACTGCGCATGCGTGCCGGTCGGGAGTTTGCACATCGCTTGATCGCCCGAGTGAGCCAACGTGTGGACGCGCAGACCCCTCCTGAAAGGATGCGTGTCGCCAGCGAACTGTTCAAGGCCATGGGTCACGGCAGTCTGGACATCAGCGCCGACAAGAGCGGAGGCACGGCCCGTGGCAGCTTCTTGCACTATGGCTATTCCTGGCACGAGAAGTACGGAGCGAAAGTCCGTCGACAGCACCCTGCGGATGCATTCGCCTGTGGCTACGCTGCGGCGGCCGTCGAGGTCGCCTTCAATCTCCCGACCGGTTCGATTCAAGCCAAAGAAGCCGAGTGTTTGGCGATGCGCGCACCAGCGTGCCTGATCGAGTTATCGGAGAGCAACGAAGTCGAGGCCTTGGGCAAACCCATCGAGGAGGCCGATGCGCTCGCCATCGCGGGTGAGAAGGTCGACGGTCTCAAAGAAGAGGTCATTCAGCCCATCGCCAGTGGCCTCCAGGACTTCACGGCTGGTGTCGCCGGGGACGAGCGCGGCGTGGTGCAAGCCTTCGGCGTGTTCGTGACCATGCACCTTGCGGGTTACTACAATCGCATCTCTTTCGATGCAGTCGAGGCGATTCGCGAGCGCGCCCCCCAGTCGGTCGGAGTACTGGAGGAGCTACTTCGGGAGTCAGGACACGTGTGCGTGTTCAATACGTTTGGAGGGATTCTGCTGTCCCCTGAATGGGAAGGTCTCGTCGGGCCCCTGACGGAAGACCCCTTGGACATCGTCGCCTGGTGCATGGCCATCGCGCGCGCGTTGGGCTTCGGGCGCTGGGCCATTGCCGACTTCGAACCCGACAAGAGGCTCGTGCTGCGAACGCCCGCGTCCTACGAGTCTGTCTACTACCGCACCCGCTGCGGTACTTCTCCAACGCCGAACGAGTACATGTTGCAGGGTGCCGCACTCGCCACGGCCCAACTGGCTCATCGAGTCAAGTGGCTGGAGAAGCCGGAACTTACGGACGAATACTACCAGCAACTGTACAAGGGCGGCGTGCCCTGGCGCGCTGAACAGACGAAGGCAGTCGTCTGCGGCGATCCGTACAGTGAAGTCGTCGTCACCAAGGTCGATGGCTGAAAACGCTGCGCGCGCGTTGGCTCAGCCGAGCACCAAACTGCGGCTCCGTGTGCGCAACGGTTGCCGTCGCTGGTTGACGTGGGAGTGCGAATTGCCCCAAGAAGACGTGCGCAGCCTGCCGAAGCGTCTGCTCGCCCGCGGGTTCTCGGATGTGAGCCAGTTCGAGCGCGTCGCCGAGTTGATCGACGAGCACGGTCACGCCGTCGTCATCGTGCCCAGCACCGGCCGCGTACAGATCCGCGTGCATTACCTGACGCCGCACGAAGAACGTCAGCAAGCCGCCCTGACGGTGGCCTGGGCCATCGAAGCCGCGTGCGGGCATGCGCCCGACCACAACAGCCCCGTTTAGCGCTCTCCTTGGGCCCCGACGCGCGCGATGGCCTCGTCCAAGAAGTAGTTGATATCCTCCGAGTCCTCGGCGTGCAGGATGTCGTAGGCGCGCGCCGCGTTGCGAGCCGCGTAGAGCTGTTCACGGAGATTGCCGTCACGAGTGATTGCCGTCGCGAAAGCCGCCAATATCTCCAAGTGTCGTTGGTGTTCGTCCTCAGGTGTCGCGAGCAGCACCACGGCGTGAACCTCACGCCCGTCGTGCGCCCCCAAGTCCATCCCTTTCTTGCTCAGCCCCAAAACCCCCTGCACGCGAGAGCCTCGAGGCAATGTCGCGTGGGGTATCATGAACCCCTCCCCCAAGCAGGTCGACTCCTCGTTTTCGCGGGTAACGACGTTCGCGACGAACTCGTCTCTCGCGACGGGCAGCTGAGACGTCGCGTAGAGCCTGTCGGCCAATGCCTCGATCACTTCTCGTTTGGTACGCGCCTCCAGCCCCACCACGATGCGCTCCTCGGACAGAAAATCGAGGAGTCGTGGCCGGTCTTTGGCGACCTCCGCCGAGCGAGCCAGAGCGAAACGAGTGGCACTCGGCCCAATCAGCTGGTTGATCGCGAGTGTCGCGAGACCTACCGCGGCGATGGCGTCCGCGTTGTGCGCAAAGCCGGGGTGCTCTTGCACGAAGAAGATCAATCCCACCGCCACACCGCCGTGGGGCAAGAGCGCAATGCCCAGATAGTTGCGGATTTGTGCTGGCGCGTTGGCGAGAGCCATCGCCACGTAGGCACTGATACTCTTGCCGGCCAAGCGCGAGAGGAAGTACACGGCGACAATCGGTAACAGCGGTATGACCATTCCGAAGTCGAGGCGCATGCCAGCCAGGGTGTAGAAACTCGCGAAGAGAACGCCACCAAACGGCTGCAAGTAGGCCTCAGCGGCACGCGCCGTGTCATGACGCAGATTCGAAACCGCGATGCCCGCGATGGTGCAGGATAGGATGCTCGATGCACCGATCGCCTGCCCCACGCCCCAGGCTCCGAGGATCACGACCACCATCATCGGACCGACGAATGCGGGTCCGATCACCGTACGACTCAAGAGCAGCGCCACCACAGCCCAGCCAACGCCCACCAACGCAGCCAGCCCAAACTCCGCACCCACCGCAGCCAAAGCCACGTGCCAATCCGACAGCCCGGCGCCGCCATCGCGCAACAGGGCACTGACGAAGACGAACGCGCCGACAGCAACCATGTCGATCAAACCAACGGCAGCGATCAACGTGCGCGACAAGAGCCCTCGTGCGCGTGCCTCTCGCACGACGAGCACCGTGGTGCCAGGAGCACCCGCGATGGCGATGGCCCCGAGAATCAGCGCCACGCTCGGTTCGAGCCCACCCACGAAGATCAGCGCCAGGACCACCACCAGCGGCAGGACGGTCGCCTCCGCGAGCAGTAGCAGGCCGAGCCGCGATCCGGCGTTGCGAAGACTCGCAACGTGCAGGGTCGCGCCCACCGTGAAAGCGATGAAGCCGAGCACGAAGTCTGTCAGCGGGGCGAAGCTCAGCAGCCCGTCACCCTTCAGCCCGGGAAGCTCCAAACTGCGCAGAACGATACCCGTCCCGATCCAGCCCGTGACCTTGGGGAGCTTCAGGCGACCGAGCAGTTCGCCCCCCAGAATGCCGGCAAGGAGCACCGTCGACAACTGCAGCAGCGGGAATTCAGGCGACATTTTCGTCTCGCACGGGGCCGAAAGGAAACCAGAGACATAACATGATTCGTACCTACGGTGGGCCAAGCGAAGCTCGGAGAGCCCGCCCGGTGAACTTCCCATTGCGGTGGTGCGGCCCCAATCAGCTCCGGTCAGGAGAAAATACCGAAGCTGGCGAAGCCTTCCCTGTTCGGGAATGGGTTCGCGCGACGACAGCCCCCATGTCGTTCGCCGAGGTTGAGCCATGAAGCTAGAAACGAACGTCGTCGTCAACGCGCCTGCGCGCTCCGCGTGGAGTGTACTTGCTGAACATTTCGCAGACTTGGATGAATGGTCGACGAGCGTCGACGAAAGCTGGCTCGACGGAAAACTCGGCGTCGGTGCGGTGCGTACCTGGGTCAGCTCGACGCCGCTCGGGCCCATCCCACCGAGCATCGTGTCGGAACGCCTACTGCACTTCGACCGGGCAGCCTTGGAGCTTGCCTACGCAGCGGAAACTGGACTGCCGCAGTGCATCTCGCGCGTCGTGAATCGATGGCGCGTCGCCCCCCTGAGCTCGAACAGTTGTCGCATCATCAACCGACTCGAGGTGCAGCTCGTGTGGTGGGCGCGCCCGCTCGCTCCATTGTTGCGACGCGCATTGCTCGCGCCCGTGGAGACGTTCACCGAGGATCTGACGAAGACCATCGGGGGCGGCGGCGCGCTCTGCAAACCACGCCAACGACGACCGATGACGGCAACGTGACTCTTTCGTTGGAGCGACCGCGCAGCAACAAAGAACTCAGCATTCACCGAACAGCGTCGCCGGGATATTGCTCGACGCAACGACGACCGAGACTCCTTCCTGTCACGTGAGTTTCACCGTCCAGTTCGCGTTTTGGCCTCCCCCAGTCTGCGTTTGGGCACCCGCAAAGGACAGTAGTGCTCTCAGTGCAGGTTTCTGCGATGGCGATACGCCGCTGGCGAAGAGAGCGCCGAATTGACAGTGATCTGATCCGTCAGCGAACCCACAGGTGCAAACGACGGGTAGCACTGCCTGCTACGTGGACCCCCTGTACACTAGCAAGACGGTCCCGAGCACGACCTCCCCAGCCGACACGCACTCATCGTCCGCGTGTCTGCCGTGTAGGCCTGCCGGGGCACCAACGAGCGGCGACTCCCTCATCGACGGGGCAGCGCCGCACAGCAGGCAGCAAGGACTCGAGATGGCAAAGTCATTCCCCCGCCCAGCCGTGCTCGGCAGCTCCGTCCGACGCGCATGCGTGGCCACCCTTCTCCTCGCAGCCCCCGGATGCGGAGATACCAACGCCGCCGACGGCACCGGTAGTGCTTTTGGTGAACAGACACCGATGGAACCAGGTGCAAGTGGCGCGATGACGACGGCCACCACTGGCGCCGCAATGCAGCCGACCGCTGCTGAAGGCACGGTTCCGGCGACCGGTGTAGCAGCGCCTGCGAGCGCGGCCAGTGGCTCAGCAGCACTCGCGTCGAGCGGCGCGGCCGTAGCAGCGACCGGTGAACAGCAAGCGACCGGGCAGGAACAAGTCGCTGGGCAGACCCAACCGAGTGAAGCCGCTGCCCCAGGCGCTGCCACCAGCGCGCCGATGGCGACCCAACCCGCGGCAGAGGACGCTGCAGTCGAGACTCCTGGTGCCGAAGTCTCCACGCCCGAGGAGACGACGGATCCGGCACCAGCGCCCGAGGGTGCCGCCGGCACGGTGGCGTGCAATTTCGAAGTGAGCGCCGAGATCAGCAGCGCGATCGCCACCGTCGGGATCGTCAACTGGTCGACGGACTTGACGGGGGTCACGGCAGCCCACATCGAATTCGGCTTGCAGGGGCAACCGGCATCTCTGAGCGCGCCGGTGGAAACAACCGATGGGGAACATCGCACGTTGCTGCTCGGGATGAAGGGCAGCTCGACGTACGCCTACACCATCGTGGCCGAGGCAGGGGGTCAAGTCTGCTCCAGCCCCGAGTACACGATCGAAACTGGGCCGGTCGCCAACCAAGTCCGGGTTCTGGACATGGACGTCAGGAAACCCGAGGCGGTAACCCCCGGCTTCATCGTGCTCAGCGACGGCATCGGAAACGGCGGCGGAAGTGGGCTCGTCTACATCATCGACCAAGACGGCGATCCCGTATGGTGGGCTCCGGCTCCGCCCAGCACCAGTCGCGGAAGGATGGACTGGGAAGGCAACAACATGTGGATGCTTTCTCTGAACGTTCAGAACAGCGGCAGCGCCGCAATGCGACGCGTCTCGATGGATGGGCTGGACGTAGAAGAGAACGTCAGCGGGATGTCGGACGTTCATCACGACTTCTGCGTGCTGCCTGGCGGCATCATCGCCGGTCCTTCATGGACGACGGCCGGAAACGACCCTCCCAGCGAGATCCTCGAGCGCGCACCAGATGGCACGGTGACGAGCGTCGCCACCGTCGGAACGAACATCTACAATTCGAACTCCTTCCACGCAAACGCCATTCACTACCACCCGAGTGACGACGCCTACAGCCTCAGTGACCGCAACCCGAACTTGTACGTGAAGATATCTCGACAGGGAGAGCTCATCTGGCAACTGGGAGGCAGCAATCCCGTCGGCGCCACCTTCTCCGGGGACACGACCTGGAGCGTCAACCATGGGCACCACTACACCGAAGATGGTCACTTCCTGGTTTTCAACAACAACGGTCGCGGCGGCGGCGGGGGCTTAGGCGGGACGTCCCTGATGCTCGAATACATCCTCGACGAAGACGCGATGACCGCGGAGTTGGTCTGGGAGTACGACGGGGGCGTCGGCAGTGGTACCCTCGGCGACGTGCAGCGTTTGCCCAATGGCAACACCCTGGTCACCTACTCCAACTCAGGCACCATTCACGAACTCGGACCGGATAAGGAACTGGTGCAAGTCATCACTGGGGCCTCGTCGTTCGGCTACGCCATCCATCGACCGTCATTGTACGGACCACCGCCGAAGTCGCGCTGAGGTACCGGCGGGTCGACGGCTGTGCTCGACACGGTTCCGAGTGTGAAAGCAAGCTGGAGCTCTCGTGCGAGACGGGACTCGTGCCTCATTCACGAGCGAGGCGGTGCCGCTTTGCAGACTCCGGGCGCCGGCTCCGTCTTCTTGCCCAAGAGGAACGCAGCGGGGCGATACTCCTCTCCGCTCTTGACGAAGATCGGCCCCGTGCCGTCGTAGACGCAGCCCGCAATGTCCTCCCTCCATTCGGAGCCGTAGCGGATGTCGACGGCAAACGGGACAAAGCCGTGGCCCGCAGCGTCGGTGATCGGTGCGCTGCTGAGCACACGTACTCGCCGCTCGGTAGGTGGGGGTCGACCACGTGAAAAGCGGCTCGACTGCCGTTTGGCGAGCGGCTGGAGCAACTCCTTCTGAACCCGCTGGCGCGCCCAATCCAACGAGGATGACTTGCCGGCGAACGCCACAGAGGCGCCTAGCGAAAAGATGCAGACGTGAAGGATGACGAACAGACGGGACATCACGAGGGGTTCCTTTCAAAGATGTGTAACGGTTTGGGCACGACGAGTTTCCATCGCCGCAGACCCCACTCCGCCACTGCAGCGCTTGCAAGCACGGGTCCCCACAAACCAACCACGTAGGCTAGCTCGGGCTCGACCCCGATGACATCCAAACCGACGAGCAACAAGCGAGACGTCACCGCAACGCTCATTTGCGCCACGACGTGTCGCATTGCATGAGCGTGCCCCACCAAATCGCTGCGCCTCGCCGCAAGCACCCCTTGCCAGGTGCCTGCAACGACGATCGCTGCTGAAAGCAGGAAGCCCGCTGTCACGACAGCCCCTCCCTTGGCCTCGAAAGCGAGCACCACACCCGAAGGCACGACGGCGACCAGCAGCAAGACGCCAGTCGCGCGCCCCAACCAGCGATGGAGGAGCCGCCGGCGTTGCAGCCAACGAGTCATGAGCACGAGGCAAAGAGGGAAAGACAGCAGAGCGCTCGCGACGTGGACCCGAAGGGACGCCAACCACAATTCCTCGAAGCGAACCGGCAACCGCTCGATCGCAAACGGAGGAAGCAACTCCAAGTCGGCGTAGTCGAGACTGGCCCAAGCCATCAACGCGCAGCCAAGTGCCATGACCACCAGAAAAGCGCGTCTCAGGAACGCTTGCTGCCAACGACGCATACGGCTCGGACCTCCTGGCCCAAACGCTCATTGGGCGCCGCGCCTTCTTTCCACCGCCGAAAATCGAGCGCGGTTCGCTGCCAACGGAAACCGTGGGCGAGTCTGTTCCGCACCAGAGCTTTGTACCTGATCCCCCAAAACACCTTGAATATCTTGCCCCGCCACTCCCCAGTGCCAGAGCTGCAAGACAAGTGGTGCTGGCAAACGTATGATGCGCTCATGGCTGGCAAACACGGGCTCGCCTTGGCTCTGCTCCTCGCAAGTTGTGCGACTTCCGCGACGACGCAGACGGAGGAGGGGGCTTCCGACGACGGCCGAGAGACTCCTACCGACGAAGAACCGTCCCCCTCCCCCAACGAGTCGGAGGAGCAGACGACGGGAGCAACCATGCAGGAGTCAGGGCGCCCACCCGAAGGCTCCTCCGAACAAGGCGTGCTCGAAGTGAATCCTCCCGCCGCCCCGGTCTGCCCGAGGGAGAGCAATCATACCGCCGGCACGCGACTGGCCGCCCGTTGGTTCGTCACCGACGATGGCTTTCGAGCGTGGGCCGGATGGCACGACACCGAACGGGATGCCCAGTGTTGGTTTCGTCTCGATGGTGGGACGGCCCACTGCCAGCCAAACAACTATTCGCCGAGCGAGGTCTACTTCCTCGACGAGAGTTGCTCCGGTGAGGCGGTCTACACGCCCGGAAGAAACGACGCTTGCACGCTGCAAAACGAGGTGTTTCTCCTGACGGGTGGGGTCGCGGAATACCACGAACTCGGCGAGGCCGTGCCAGGGGAAACGCCCGTCTATCGCGGCGCTCCCGAAGACTGTCGCTCAGCTGGGGTTGCCTCCGATTCGGAACGACCGCTCTATCATCTCGGCCCCGAGATACCCAAGAGTGCATTCGTCGAGGCAACGGTGGGCGAACTCGCTGACGACGCCCAGACACGATTGAGAGCGCATGGCTTCATCGCCGAGGACGGGACGAAGCAAGTGTCGGAGTGGCTGGACACCGAGCTGAACCTGCATTGCGATTTCTGGGTCACCGACGACGGACAAAAGCGCTGCGTGCCGCGTGTCCAAGCCTCTCCGCCTGTGTTCTTCTCCGACGCGATGTGCACGCAAGCGCTGTACTTGGACATCGGGGGAGGTACCGCCCCGGCTCTGCTGACTCGCTTCGCGGACTCCGCCTGCCTCGAGCCCGTGGAGGTCATCGCGCCGTTGGTCCCGTATTCGGGCGACGTGTTTCATGCTGACGATTGCGCTACCGGAGCCCCCGCGACGCTCAGCGTGGAGGATGGCGAAGGCTCCGCTGGCACCTACTGGGAGGCGGAGTTGGTGGACCTGAAGGACTTCGTCGCCGCAGAAGCGATGATCGACGAGACGGTGCCGACACGACTCGAGCCCGTTTTCGACCTGGCGACTGACGAGAGCTGTTGGTTCGGCACCCGCTACGACCCCGAGCTGCAATCGGATTGCGCGTTCCTGCGCGCCACGGATGGAGAATACCGCTGTATCCCAGGCGAGGGCTTCCCCACCATCGCTTACTACGAGGACGCCGACTGCACCCGCCAGGTTCGCTACGTCGACCCCAGCGCATGCACGAAGAAGTCACCTCCGTCAATCGTCCGCGTGCGCTTCGACGGCTGCCCCGAAACGTGGGGCAGCTATCGTTTGGGCGACGAAGAAGCAATCAGCGCTCTGCCTCCCCTGTGGACCCCGACCACCAGCTCGTGTGAACCGGCAGAGATTACGTCGGAAAGCCTCATCCGTCTCGACCCCATTGCCCCGAGCGAGTTCGAACGAGCAGAGCTCGTCATCGAATGAGCGTTCGCGAGTCGCGCTCGCCAGCGCTCGCGCATCTGAATGAGCGAGCGCAATTCTCGGTCGGCTTTGCCTCACCCCATTTGGTGAGGGTGTGGCAAAGCCTCCTCCAGGAAAGACTTTTCGCTCTGCATTTCCCGTGTTTCTCGGGGGCTTCCGAGCCCCCGCCCCAGTAAACTGGGGCCCCACCCTAAAAATGAGCGACCGAGAATCTCGCTCGCTCATTTAGCCCCTCGAGCTTCGGGGGTGCTCACTAAGCCAGTCTCCCACGGCCCGGTCGACCCCAAACGGGAACGGGATGCCATCCTCGACACCGACGTAGACGAGGCACATCTCCTTCGTGCGTGCAAACACCCGATCGAACTTGCTCAGCCAAACGATGAGGTGTGTTCTCAACCCCGAGAGGATGGGGAGCTCATCCCGCAGCTCCGGGTGCTGAGCTAAGACCTCCAAGATCCCCGCATTGCCGTCCCTCAACGGCCCCTCGGTGTAGGCACGGATCCGCGTGAACCCGAATCGCTCCTCCTCGTTCATGCTCCGGTAGTACCTGAAGAAGAACTGTTCGTACTCCAGCACCTCGTCGACACCGAGTCGCTCTTTCATCCGGCGCACGAGTTCATCACGCAGCTGCGCCTGAGCGACGAATGCCGCGCGCGTGGTGTCCAGGTGGTCCTTCACGAGACTCATTGCGTCGTAGAGCTCGCGTCTGGACACGTTGGGAGCTTGGGGCACCACTTTGGCCGCGCGCATGTCTCGCGCAATCGAAATGCACAGCTTGTTGAGCCATGCGTTTTGCTCGGGTGCTGAAAGCGACTCCAATGGTTGCTCTGGGTCGTTGAAAGCCTGGTATGGCGCAAGAACACTCTCCTGCCAGGGACAGGCCCCAACCACTAAGAAGTACAGCTTCACTTTGCCCGCCTCCGAGGCGTGGAGCAAAGGCCCCAATTCATCTCGCCGGATGAACGGCGAGTTCAAGAAGCCCGAGCCCACCAGCAATACGGCTGCGCGCGCACGCCCGATGGCGCCAACGATGCTGTCTCGCCAGCGCGCACCGGGCTCGATTTTCGAGTCCTCCCACACGCTCAGAGGAAGCGTCTCGCCCAATGCCCCGAGGAACTCCGCCAGACGCTCGCGCCACTGGTTGTTCAGATTGTCCTTGTGGCTATAGCTAATGAACAAGACTGGCTTCGACACCGACGCTTCCCCTGATGAATTGACGAAACGGTATCACGATCTGCATGACATGCACTCATGCTTTTGCACCACGGACATCTCGTGGGAGACCGCGGCAGAGAAACTCCTAGTAGCAACGACCACACGCCACTCTGCTCAGCGTGGGCGGCTCGAGCACCTCACCCCCGACGCAGAGTGAAGCCCAGATCTGCGAAGAACCGGGTGTGCATGTCGAGCTCACCATCGTAGACTCAGCACGTGCCGGTAGATTTCAGCACCACGATGTTCGTGGGCGCGGCCTTCTTCTTCGCGGGCGCGGCGTTTTGTTTCGTGACGCTCGCCCGAGCGGGTGGACTGGCGATGGGCATGCGAGGTTGGCACAACGTCGCGCGCCTCTTCGGAGATCCCGAGCGGCGCAGCCAGAAGCGAGCTTTCCTCATCGCACTCGCGCTTGCCGCCAGCGGCGGCGTACTCACGTGCGGCTCCGTGATGGCCGGCGACGCGAAACGCAACGCGCGCTGCACCGTCGCCTGTGAACGCCTTGGCTATGGAACCGGCCGCTATCGTGGCAACCCACACGTGGCCTTCGAGCCCGGCGACCCGTATGACTGTTGGTGCCACGAGAGCGGACGCTGGTCCGCCGAGGCGGTTCCCTTTTGACGGGCTGCACGTTTGGGCTGGACCGTTCAGGGCAACCGCCGCCGGTTTGTTGGTGGTCTGGGGCGCGCTCGTGCATGCTGCTGAAGCGGCGGAGCGAGACGCGTGATCAGCTTGATTGTCAGATTAGGGGTGCTTTTGGCGGTGGTCTTCGGGGTGGCGTATGCCGTCACCCGTGCGTTTCGCCAAAGCGCCCACAGTAGAGCGGCGAGACGCATTCAGGCGGACGTCACAGCGCTCAAACAAGGGCTCGAAGCAGGACTCTACAGCGACGCGGAGTACCGCAATCTGGCCATCGAGATCCGCATCGCCTGCGAACGAGAAGGTATCGAAGTGCCGGAACTTCCGGAGTTCATCCATCCCAACGAGAGGGAGGAATCATGAAGAAGCGTTGGATGCAAGCCAAACGCATATTTAACCTGGTGGGCGGTGGTAGTGTCATCTTGGCCGCCCTCTTGACTCTGGTGCTGCTCACCTTTTCGGTGGTCGACCTCGAACCTGGTCAGGCAGCAGTTCGCGTCAACAGCGTCACTGGCGCCCAAACCGCGCTCACGACTCCCGGCTGGACGACCCGGCTGCCATTCATCCACACCGTGCACATTTTGGATGCGGCGCCTCACACCTTCAGCATGCAAGGGGACGAAACGGTGGATCAACTCCACGTCGAGCGCCTTACGATTCGTGCGAGCGACGGGTCCAACTTTCATTTCGAAGACACCACCATCATCTTTCAATTGCGCGCAGCAGAGGCCGTAACCGCCGTGCGCGACGGTGGCCCGGGCGATGGCTATCTGACCTGGCTCAGACCGTACGTGCGCTCGATTCTGCGAGACGAATTCGGCCGGGAGAGCACCATCGACGTCTCCGACCCGACGACTTACGAGACCGCCACCCAAAGGGCCAAAGACCGCCTGAACGAGGTACTCAACCCCCACGGCATCCTGGTGGCTCAACTGGTTACCCCCCGACCCAAATTCAACGATGCCTACGAACATGCCATCGAAGAACGCAACGCCTTGGGCAATCAGGAGCAGGTCATCAAGAGCAATCTGGACCGGGCTAGTACCGAGCGTGAACGGCGCCTCGCCGAAGTCGACCAGGAGCAGAACCACCAGATCCAGGAACGCCGTGCCGCCCTCGAAAGCGATCTCGCGAAGGCGATCACCAGCCAGGCGCAGGCAAAACGCGAGGCGGACACCTACCACATCGAGAAGATCGCCGCGGGCCAGGCAGCCCTCAGCGCCGCCGAAGGGCGCGCACAGCAACTGCAGGGTGAACTCGATGCCAAGTACTCCGCTCGCAAATCTGAAATCGACGCCTTCCGCAGTCAACCCGTCGAACGCGTGATGGAGAAACTGGCGACGCGACTTGCGAACGTTACCATCCACATCCAACCGTACGCCGATGACGCAACGCCATCGCGTCTGTCAGTAGAAGGGGTCAACCCATGAGTGCACGACGCAAACACGGGCCAGCCGAGGCGCCCCTGGTCCCGGATGAGAACCCGAAGCCTGCACCAAGCCGGCTACAACGTGCAGCGACGATCTATCTAGTGCTCTTCGCTGCGCTGGTCCTACTTCGAGCCGCAGCCTTGACCGAGGTTGAAGTCGGCACCGTCGGCGTACGCTACAACAACGCCTTGGGCCTGCAGCAAGAGGATCTCAAGCCCGGCTACCACATGGAGATCCTCGGCTTGCAGGTGGTGTGGCGGATACCGTCGCGGTACCTCTTGCTCAACTACTCGGGCGACGAAGTGCTGAGCATTCGTACCAAGGACAACAACACCGTCAACGTCGACGTGTCCATCCCGTATCGCGTCAAACCCGGCGAGGCGTGGAAGATCATGGACGCAGGCAACCACCTCCCTGACGGGGAAGGTCGCTACCGCTTCCAGCGCTTCGCCGAGCAAACCGCCACGGACGTGCTGCGCGGCCACCTCGCTCAGCTCCGGAGCGAGGACTTCTACAAGACCGACAGACGTCTGGAGGTCGCTGGCGATACTCTGGCCGTGCTGAACGAGAAGCTAGCCGCCTATCACCTCGAGGCCAACACGGTGTTGATCCGCGCGGCATACTTTCGCCCAGAGTACGAGACACAACTGGCGCAGATCCAGTTCAACGAACAACAGAAGCTGCTCGACGGCGCCAAACAAACGGTGGCGAACAAGCAGCAGTCCTTGGACAACTTCGCCCAGCAAACCAACGCCATGGTGGCTGCCAAAGCCCAGGATTGGGGTAAGCGCATCGCTCAACTCGACCGCGCCTACCAGGTCGGCCTCGTCGACACGGGAGAAGACCGCGCGCCCGGCGCAGCTCGCCGAAAGTTGAACGCGATGACCGAGGAGCAGAAGGTCGAACTCGCCAAAGAAGCCGCCGAGCTCTTCGGTTTGGGCGTCGACCGTGTTACCGACGGCCACCTGCTCGGCATCAAGAACATCGAGGCCGAAACGACCGAGTATTCCCAACGCATCGTGGCAGAGGCGGACGCGGTCTCCGCCCGACTGTCAGCGGAGGGCGACGCCAAGATCGCCAAGATCAACGGCGCGTACGAAGGTCGCGTCAACCAGCTCCTCAACTCCCCGGCAGGCCGCGCCTACGTCGGATACAACGCAGCGGACAAGGTGAACTTCGCCTCGGACCTCACGTTTCAATCCAAAGAAGGCTTACCTTCCGTACTTAGACTGGGAGAGTTCGCCCGACGCTTCATCGGTCGCTGATGCGCACCGAGCGGAGCGCGCTCACTGTAGCTCACTGGGATCCACCCGTTCTGTGAACGGCGTGGAGCCTGCTATCGCCACAACGAGGGAACTGAAGCTCCCGTCCATCCCATCGAAGCGGTCCACGACAGCTCGATTGACGCAGGAGCCGGGCTCGACAGTCGGTCCCTCGGCGAACGCCAAGTGAAGCAGATTGCGCGAAAGGCACGCGGTGAAGGCGCCCGATTCGACGAACGCTCGGCCCATGTCGGCGGGGCCTGAAACCGTGACCCCGCCCAAGGTCTCGGGCAAGGTCACCGTCGCATCGATTGTCCGCCCCTCGGCATCGACAGCGCGGTAGGCACCGACGAGGTCCACGTTGTCCACCGCCAGCCCCAAGGGGTCTGTGTACGCGTGACACGAGCCACAAGTCGGGTCTGCCATCCGCAGCTCCGCCTTCTCTCGCTCACTCAGACTCGACAGGTCTGCGACGCCCAACGCGCTGTCGTCGGCAAGCACTTCGGGCGGCGGAGGGAGCGTCTGACACACCAAGGTCTCGTTGAGCAGAAAGCCGCGACCCACGACGGAGGTGCCGTTAGGCCTGGAGCGCCCGGTGAGAAAACCAGACTGTGTGATGAGCCCGGACCGGAACTCGGGCAAGGTGACCTGAGCGAAGCCCGCTTCGTCCAATGCGGCGTCTGCCGGTGGAAACGGCACATCGTAGAGCTCAGCCAGCGTCTCGTCGACGAACGACGTGCGGGAGGTGATCAGTTCCGCCACGTCCTCCTGCCACAACGCGTGACTGATGAACCGTTCCGACTCGCCCTGCGCAGAACTGCGGAACGAGCTCGTCCACCGCGTATCGGAGAGCACGACGTTCTGCAACCGCTCGATACCGAAGTACGAGTACATCAGCGTCTCCAAGTTCTGCCGGGCGGCTGCTGTATTCAGGAGTCGCCCGGCCTGGGCCTCCAGCTCCGCCGACGTGCGCAAAGCGCCCGATTCCGCAGCTTGAAGCAATTCGACGTCGGGCGACATGTCCGTGATGAAGAACGACAGAGCACTAGCTAGCTCGAAAGGCGAGAGCGCCTGAGCCGCCGGCGCATCAGCGCCGAACTCCGTGCGATAGAGAAAATGCGGACTCGACAAGGCGGCGTAGACACCGTACCGCACCGCCTCTTCGAGGGGCTCACCCAATTGTAGTGCCAAATCGAAGACGGCTGCGTTCTGCGTCAGCTCCGCTGCCGTTACCGGCCGGCGGTAGGCGCGCTCGAGGAACCCCGCAGTGAAGTCCCGCGCACACCGTTCTGCGTCGGTACTCGCGGAATCGCACCCGGTGACCGCCGCGAAGTTCTCGACGACGTATTCGGCAGCATCTTGCGCAATCGCGTCGCTAACTTGGAACTGGGTGTCGGTGATGAACGAGCCTTCCGCGGGGTGAAGGAGCGGCGGGAACGCTCGGTCCCCGGCGACGACGACGTAGTGACGTTCCGCGATCTCCGCTGCGAGTTCGTCGTCGAGCAGGGTTGCGATGGAATTGACGATCTGCACGAGAGTGAGACGCACGAGGCGTTTGGGGACGACAGCCTCATCGCCAACGCAGGTTTCGGACGGTGCGCTCGTCGGGTCATCGACTGGGCCTTGTTGGTCGCCTATCGCCGTGGGGTCACTGGAGGGGGGCACTCCCCCATCGCCGCTGCCCGCGCCCCCCGCCTCTCCTCCAGCAAGCTCCTCGTCGGTGCCGGCACTTGCCGGTCCCTCCACGCCAGGCTCACCTGCGTCTTGCTGGACGTCGGGCGACTCGTCACGCACTGCTTTCGACCCGAGCGATTGTCCCGAGCACGCCAGTGCCAACGAGAGCGCGCCAACCAGCCCGAGGCATTGACCCCCAATCCGTACCCAACGACAGCCCGGCTCACCCATCGTGCTCTCCAGTCAACGTCAGAAGGACGATCGAAGACGAGCAAAACTCGCACTCTTTGAGCACCGCCCCCCCGCATCCAGTGCCGTCAAACGCAGTGAAACAACGGTGTCGTTGCGTCGCGGGAGGTTCCGCAACCTGAACGGAACATTCTTCGAAACCCGGCGCGTATGGGGCGCGCCCATCAGACGTCGTTTCGACACCACCTAGACCAGCCTCGGACACCGGGACAGCCCCGCAGCCAGCTCGAGGGCAAACACAAACGACGGAGCCGTCACAACCACCCTCGGCTGCTGCGACGCAGCGTTTGAAGCCACAGCGGTTCGACAGTACTATCGCCGCATGGCCACGGCTCCGGGGGGAAGGCTTCTGTCAAACGCTGCTCGAAAAGAGCTTCGAAGGCATTGCGGTCGTCGATGGCGCAGGACCGATCCTGGTCGTCGAAGACGACCGGAGTGTACGGACCCTGGTCGCAAAAACGCTGCGGACCAACGGCTACAGGGTGCTGCTGGCCGCCGACGGGGAAGCAGGCCTCGAAGTCTTTCGACGGGAGCAGGATCGCATCGACCTGGTGCTGCTCGATGCCGTGATGCCGAAACTGTCGGGCCGAGAGGCGTGGGGTGAAACCGTGCGCGCCGCACCAATCGCTCGACACAACCCCAACCCGTCCCGAGAGAGGCCATCATGTGGACCACCCCATACGTCGACCCGACGTCACTCGCCAGCGCTCGGCTCACGCTACATTGGGCGAGTCAGCTCGTCGCGCTGTCCGGCTCCAACCTACTCGCAGCAAAGAGCGACCACAGCCACACCAACCTGGGATGGGCCCCCAATCTGCGCGCCATCGTCGGACGAGAACTGCCGGCTGGCATCTGCGTCGGATTGCAGGTGCCCAAGCTCGAGCTCTTTGTCCTGCAGGGCGGTGACATTCGAGCGACGTTGGTGCTCGACGGACAAACGCTCGAGACTGCGCGTGCCTGGCTCAGGAGCGCGCTCGCAGGTGCCCTTCAGCTCGAAGTGCCCGAACTCGAGTGGCTCGACCACGAAATGCCAGCTCATCCCGTGAGCGCGGGTGCACCCTTCGCCTGCGAGGGCAGGGAGGAAGCGCTCGAAGAACTGGCACGTTGGCTCAGCAACGCAAACGACACGCTCGAGCAGTTCGTGCGCGGAAATGATCGAGCCTCGCCGGTCCGGCTGTGGCCGCATCACTTCGACGTGGCCACACTGCTCAGTTTGGTAGAAGACGACCAAGACGCGAAATCCGTCAACATCGGCTTCAGCTTGGGTGACACCGCCTACGGAGAGCCGTACGCCTACGTCAGTCCATGGCCGTACCCTGAGAACCGGTCTTCACTCCCTAGCCTCTCCCACGGGCACTGGCACACGGAGGGCTTCTTTGCGGCGGTGTTCACCGCCAGCAATCTGCTCGCATCGGGTGCTGAAGCCCAAACAGAACGTATCGACGACTTCCTGCTGCAAGCTACCAACGCGGCACGCACGATGTTGGGCTTTCCTCCAGCGCCGAAGAAGAGAGTGAAGTTGGCGTGGCACAAGGCGGCTGAAGCCGACGAACTCCAAGAAGGCCGGGTCAAGAGCGTCAACGCGGGACACCGTGGGGTGTGTCTGACACGCTTTCAGGGGTGCTACGCGGCACTGACCAACAAGTGCCCGCATCAGGGAGGTCCGCTGGGGGAAGGGTCCATCGAAAAGGGCTGGCTTCGTTGCCCCTGGCATGGCTGGGATTTCCACCCGCTGACAGGGCAATCCCCTGAGGGGCTCGACGACGGGCTCGAAACCTTCCCCGTGGAAGTACGCTCGGATGGAGTCTACGTCGGCGTACGCCCAGAAGCCCCACACGTCAAGGACGCGTCGGACGTCATGGCGGAAACGTTCGGCAATTGGGGTGTGCGTTGGGTGTTCGGCATGGTTGGCCACTCCAACCTGGGCCTAGCCGATGCCCTGCGGCGCAGGGTGAACGCGGGTGCCATGGGCTACATCGGCGTGCGCCACGAAGGCGCGGCTGCGTTCGCCGTCTCAGCTTATGGGAAGCTGACGGGACGCCCCGCCGCTTGCCTCGCCATCGCTGGGCCCGGCGCCACCAACTTGCTGACGGGGCTCTGGGACGCTAACGTCGACCGGGCTCCCGCGATAGCATTGACCGGACAAGTCCAAACCCAAGTTCTGGGGCGCGGAGCGTTCCAGGAGATCGACCTCAAAGCAGCCTACGGCGGCGTCGCGCGCTTCACAGCCACGGTGTTGCACGACAGCAACTTCGCCGAGCTAGCGAATCTCGCCTGCAAGAACGCCATCCTCGGGCGCGGCGTCGCTCATTTGATTTACCCGGACGAAGTCCAGACGGTGCCCAGCCCGAACACGGACGCGGGGTCACCCGAGGGACGCCTCCCGGACTTGCACACCGCGCCTGCCAAAGGCTCGCTAGATGCTGCGGTCGAGCGGCTCGAGGCGGCGAAGCGCCCCGTCATCATCGTAGGGCACGGTGCTCGTTTCTCCATGCACGCCATCGTGAGCTTCGCCGAAGAGTTCGGCATCCCGGTGATCACGACCTTCAAGGGCAAAGGGCAGATATCCGACCAACATCCGCTTGCCTGTGGTGTGTTGGGTCGTAGCGGCACCCCAGTCGCAAGTTGGTTCATGAACGAAGCCGATCTGCTGCTGGTACTCGGTGCCAGCTTCAGCAACCACACGGGCATTGCCAGCTACAAGAGCATCATCCAAGTCGACTTCGAAGCGGAGGCGCTGGGCCGCCGTCACCCGGTGACCGTCCCCGTGCTGGGGGAGGTCGGCGTCACCGTCGAACAGCTTCGACTAGCCCTGACGAACGCCCATCCGACGTTCGAGGACCAGCGAACGGAAGTGGCTGCGCGCTGGGACATCTGGCGCAAAGAGAAACGGCGGCGGCTTTCGGACGACATGCAACACGGCCTCAACAGCGCCGTCGTATTCGACGCGCTCGCTCGAAACACGCCCGCGAACGCCATCATTGCGGTCGACGTCGGCAACAATGCGTACTCCTTCGGGCGCTACTTCGAATCCCGCGAGCACACGATCTTGATGTCCGGCTACCTGGGCTCGATCGGCTTCGCGCTACCGGCCGCGATGGGTGCCTGGGTGGCGACGCAAGAGGACGACCCGCGCTTTGCCGGACGAAAGGTGGTCTCCGTTTCGGGCGACGGCGGTCTGGGTCAGTACCTCGCTGACTTCACGACGTGGCTCAAGTACGGGATGAACATCACTCACGTCGTGCTGAACAACGGCGAGCTGGGCAAGATCAGCAAAGAGCAACGTTCCGGCGGCTGGGACGTCTGGGAAACCAGCCTGCACAATCCGAACTTTGCGAAGTTCGCCGAGGTGTGCGGCGGCCTGGGCATCCGCGTCGAGTCCCCTACGGAGTTGGACGATGCGCTGCAGCGAGCGATGACACACGAGGGCCCCGCTCTGGTCGAAATCGTGACCGATGCGCTGCTGTTCTGAGACGGAGCCCGCTACGCCCACAGCCGTGACGGGCGAGGCCCTGAGCAGCCCTCAGTGGGTAGCGGCGGGGATTGGGCGCGCGCGATCGTCCGCGAGGCGGCCGGTTGGCGTCGCGGTCAACAGGCTATCTGAAGGGCGCGTGTGCTGACTGCGAGCCCATCCCCGATCCTCCAGCTCGCGACGCAGCATCCTGCGCAGCTGCTTTTTGCTCGCCACGAGCCGGTCTTTGATCGTGCCGCGGGGCGTGTTGAGGATCTTGGCCGTCTCTCCGACGGAATAGCCCAACCCGTGGTGCAGAATCACCACCTGTCGTCGCTCCGGCGCCAAACGCGCGAGCATCGTGTCGATGCTGACCGGATCGCTGGTTTGCACCTTGGACTCAGTCCCCCAGGGAAGCGAGCCTGGCAAGAGCCAGCGAGCGAGCAGGTTTCGTCGGCGGCGTTCACGTCTGACGCTGTGCAGAGCGCAGCGGATCGTGATCCTGTCCACCCAATGCTCGAGGCGGCCTTCGAAGCGAAAAGTCTTCGCATCTCGCAGTACTTCGAGCAAGACCTGCTGCACGATGTCTTCTGCATCCGCCTCGTCACTGCACAAGGACTGAGCGAGCCGCTTGACGCGGGCGTAGACGAGCCGCGCAACCTCCTCCTGAGCATCCGGCTCTCGATTGACTAGGCCTGCGACTAGCTCCGACGTTGCTGCGTACCTGGAAGACACGCTCGTAGAAATGCGGGAGCGCGCTTTGGGCAGGCAAAAAAGGCAAGCCGCAGACCGTTATTCGCCAGCGTTCGGTTTGTCGTCCGCGCCTTGCGTCCACGATTCTGTCCCTGTACAGCAGGAGTGAACCTCCTGGATGGCCACCGATTCCAGCCTGGCCCCCAGAAAGTTACAACCTCTTGGCAGCGTCTCAGCTGTTCGAGCGCCCGAATACCGCTGGCGCCCCAAGGTTGCACGGACACGGAGGACCCGCCTACGGTGAAATCCCGCGGCGTGTTCCACCACCAAGTTGTGGTGGACGACGCCGGTATGCGGGCGGACAATCACGCCATGCATGGCGACCCCGGAGCGCAAAAGACACTCCACCGCTCGTGTCGCCTGAAGCCTTCCCGCGTCGTCCTGGGCCGTCGCGTTCACCTGCTGTCCGCCTTGGCCAGCGCGCTTTGTTTCTCGGCATGTTCGGGCGACGGCGCCAACACGGTGGCTGACGACAGCCAGGTGCCCGGGCCAGGGTTCGGGCCTGCCACGGCGGCGTCCGCCTCGATACAGGGCCCTCAGGTTGACGGTGTTGGCGATGGAGCTGTGCCGTCGATGGAACCGGTTGCCGGCTCGCCCATGAGCGCGACGTCGACGATGGCGGCTCCGGGCGCAACCCCGTCCGTCGCCACCGAATCACCAGCAGTCGCCACCACGCCGGAGATACAGAGCGCTTTCCCGTCGCCGGAGGAGGACGTGACCGTCGGAGCCCTCCCCCCACCCGAGACAGGAGCCCCCGACGACTCCGCAGACGCCATGACCCAGCTGGATGAAGCTGGCGCTGACACGCTCGACGACGGGAACATGGGTGACCCCCTCGACGGGAGTGAGCCCATCGGCGTGGGCAATGGCGATCCATCGGACGAAGGCGGAGACCCCAGCAACGAGGAGAACACCGCAGACGGTGTGCTGGTCGACGGACAGGACACGACCGACACCGGAGAAGTCGTCGACGACGGAGTGCCCCCGACGGATGACGCGAGCTCCGAATTCAACATCGAGCTGGTGTTTCAGAGCGATGAGGAGCTCGACCCGATCGTGGAAGAGGCGTTCATGGGCGCCAAGCAACGGTGGGAACGGGTCATCGTCGGCGATCTGGAGGACGTGGAGAGCCGTTTCCCGGCCCAGTGCGACACGTTCCAGGTGCCGGACACGGTGGACGATTTGGTCATTGGCGTGAGTTTACAGCAGATTGACGGCCCGAACGGTATCCTGGGGGCCGCCGGACCGTGCTTGCTCCGAGGAGATGGCGCGCCGCTGCCCTACGCGGGAGTGATGCAGTTCGACGTCGCTGATCTCCTTCGCTTCGGCGAACAGGGGCGACTCGAGGAAATCGTACTTCACGAGATGGGACACGTGCTCGGAGTTGGAGCCTTGTGGGAGCCCTTGGGGCTGCTGGAGGATCCCGCAGGTGGGCAGGGCGGAGACGCCGACACCGCATTCACGGGGTCTTTGGCAGTCGCGGAGTTCGACGCCATTGGTGGCGACGGCTATGACGGGGCGAAAGTGCCCGTGCAGAATAGCGGCGGGCAGGGAGTGGCGAACGGTCACTGGCGTGAGTCCGTTTTCGGCAACGAATTGATGACGCCATTCTTGTCGCCCATCCCTGGTCTGATGAGTGAAATCACCATCGCGTCGCTGGAAGACCTCGGCTACGAGGTGAACTACGCAGAAGCGGACGCTTACTCCTGGCCGCCAGACGACAACGCCTTTGGAGGCGGCGCGTTGGGCGCAGCATCCGTCTCCACGGATTTCGCTGTGTGGTTGGAAGACGACATCCTCGACATACCGATCTACGCGGTCGACCGAAACGGCGTCGTGACACGCATCCGCTGAACCCCACCGCGTCGGCACACGCTTCCCATGAGCCCGTCGTGGGCCTACGGACTACGGACTACGGACTACGGAAAGTGTAGCCCCAAGACGAACGCCTTCCAACGTTGCTCGAAGCCGGACATGTCGCGCTCTCCGAGAACCAACTGAAGCGTCTGATAACCCGACGGATCCGTGCCAGCGGCCGCGACGAAGGCTCGGTAGTACGATCGCAGCAAACCACGCTCTTGCAGATAGTAGAGCAAGTAGCGCGCCTGAGCGTAATTGGTCCCAGGGTCGTCGAAGTAGAACTCTTGCGTCGTCGTACTGGTGAGGCGCTCCAGGGACGGCAGGTTCCCCTCGTTGATGGCAGTCTGCAACCCCGCCAACCGCCAATTGGTCAACCCGATGATGTGACCCTCGCGATCGGCAGATTGCTCGTACAGTGAACCCAATCCTTCGTTGAACCAGGCGGGACAGGTGTCGAAGTTCGCCTCGATGTACGGGTGTACCAATTCGTGCACCAAGGTACCTCCCCCCGTCGCGATGTTCATCACGAGCGCCTCGTGTTCGCTGGAGTAGAAACCGAACGGCGTCGTGGGAGCAGTGCCAAACAGGTCGACGTTGTACCTCTCGTAGCTGGCCGCGTCTTTGAACAGCCATATGGTGAGGAGCCACTCGGGATCTCTCGCGAAGTAGGCTCGCTTGAGGCGCGTGACGGCCCAGCGCACCGTGCCTGCGGCCGTGGCTCGTACCGAATCTGGCTCGCCATCCCCGACGATGACGAAAGGCGGCTCGACGACCACGGTGAAGGAGTCTGGAAGATCCCGCCGCAGTTGGGTCGCTCGGTCCCGCAAGGCGGCGCCACTCTCATCACCTGGGGCGCCGGTTTCGTCACTTGCAGCGCCAGTTGCGTCACTTGCGGCACTGGTCTCGTCATTTGCGCCAACGCGTCCGACGACGCGCAGCGAGTCTCCTGTGGCGGCCGCCGGGGCGGGACTTGCCTCACGCTTGCAAGCCGGCGCAACCTGAAGAACGGCCAGCAGCGAGGTTCCAAGCCATATCCGACGCATCGAGACCTTGGACGACTCGGCCCCCCGAAAGATTTGGAGCTGGGCGTCTCAGGTCCGCCTCTGTGTTATTCTGCCGCCTATGTGTGGGCGACCCCGGCAGAATCCCCATTGCGACCGCGGTGCTCGTCCGAGGTGGGGGCTCTGCGGTACGGCGGCCTTGGCCACGGCGCTGGGCATGAGCCTGGGCTGCTCGCACGGCAGCGAAACGACGACGGGTGCCCCCAGTCGAGATGAAAGGGGCCTCGATGGGTCGACCTCCCTGACGGATGCCCAGGTCGGCGCGAACGACAGCGCTGCGGCAAGTGACGGCGGGGTGCTGCCTCGGCCCGAGGAAGAGAGCGACAGCGGCGTGGACGCCGGCCGAGCCAGCGCTCCCTGCCAAGCTCCAACCGGCATCGACAGTTCACCGGAAACCATCAGCGAGCTGCTCGACCTGATCAACTCGTTGCCCAGGCCGGCCAGCATGGGCTGCTTCTTGGAGAGCTTGGCCCGCCCGTTGTACGCCTACGCCACCTTCAGCCAACTCAGCGCCCAACCCGCTGACGGTCCCGAAAACCCACGAACGTTCCTCTTCTTGGGAGACTCACTCATCATCTCCGTTGTCCCGGCGGGGATCGGGGTGGACAATCTGGAATACAGCTTCCTGACCGACTCCGTCTCTCGTTCGGTCAAAGGGGAGGTCCACTTCCCGATCGAAGAGGAATTGACGACCGACGCGATCGTGGCCCGCCTGGCGCGGGACTTCGGCTCGATGTGCTTCTTCTGCCACTTCGACGAAGTTCCCGCAGGGCAAGAGTTCTACGACGGCGCCGTCGAGTCGAACGCGTTGCGCCCTTCGAAGATTTCCGAGGTCAATCTCGACGCACTGCGTCTGGAAAGCGCGCTGTGTGATGCTCGAAGCACGCCCAAACGCTGCTCGATATTGCAGGGACTTTTCGGCCACGGCGAAGTCATCTTTCGCCCGTTCCCCGAAGAAATGCCCACCTTTCTCGGTAGCGACTGAGGCCTGTGGGCGGAGTGAGGCCGGTGGCCTGGGCGGCAGATGCCCCTGGTGCCACCGCCCAGCGCACTCATCCCTCGCCATAGTGTCGTTGACACACGATACTTAGTGTCCTATCCACACCAAGAAGAGAGAGACCTTGCCCTTCACCTACCAATATCCACGCGGTGCCCTGACCGTCGATTGTGTCGTTTTCGGCGTAGACAGCGAAGAACTCAAAGTGATGCTGATCCAACGAGGACAGGCCCCTTTCGAGGGGACGTGGGCACTGCCCGGTGGCTTCGTGCACGTCGACGAAAGCCTCGAGGATGCCGCACGCCGCGAACTCGAAGAAGAAACAGGCCTGAACAGGATCTTTCTGGAACAGTTGTACACCTTCGGGGCCGTCGATCGCGACCCTCGGGAGCGAGTCGTCTCCGTTGCTTACTTCGCGTTGGTCAAACTCAGTGACCACCAGGTACGAGCCGCCACCGACGCGCGGGACGCCGCTTGGTTCGGCGTGCACGACACCCCCAGCCTGGCCTTCGACCACGCAGACATCCTGCAAATGGCCCAGGAGCGCTTGCGCAACAAGCTCCGTTATCAACCCATCGGCTTCGAACTCCTGCCGAAGAAGTTCACGCTTTCTCAGCTGCAGCGACTGTACGAGATCGTCCTGGAGCGCAGTCTGGACAAGCGCAACTTCCGCAAGCGTGTGCTCGCCATGGACCTACTGATCGAAACGGATGAGGTGGAGCAAGACGTCGCTCACCGCGCCGCGCGACTGTACCGCTTCGACGAACGCAAGTATCGGCGTTTGGCCAAAGCGGGCTTCAACTTCGAGCTCTGAGCGCGCCATGTTCCCCAACCGCCAGGAGACAACCATGAAAGCCATCGTTCAACACCAGTACGGCCCAGCCGAGCGCGTGCTGAAACTTCGAGAAGTCGACAAGCCGGTCGTTGGTGAACGCGAGGTCCTCGTCCGAGTCGTCGCTTCCTGTGTTCACGCTGATGTCTGGCATGTGGTCAACGGGTGGCCCTTCGTTCTGCGCTTGATGGGCGCTGGATTGCGCAAGCCCAAAAACCCCATTCCGGGCACGGATGTCGCGGGCATCGTCGAAGCCGTCGGCCCAGGAGTGACGCAGTTTTCACCGGGAGACGAGGTATTCGGCGAGACCCATCCCCACATGCAGTGGGTCAATGGAGGCGCTTTTGCCGAGTACGTGGCGGTGCCCGAGGACACGCTCGCCAAGAAGCCCCCAAACGTCAGCTTCGAAGAAGCCGCATCGGTTCCCACGTCGGGCTACATCGCGCTGCACAATCTGACGCAAGAGGGGCAATTGCAGGAAGGTCAGCAAGTTCTCATCAACGGCGCGGGAGGTGGCGTCGGCAGCCTCGCTTTGCAGATCGCCAAAGCAGCGGGCGCAGAGGTGACGGCGGTAGACTGCACGGACAAGTTGGACCTGCTCCGCACGCTGGGAGCCGATCGGGTCATCGACTACACGCAGGAGGACTTCACGCAGGGCGAAGGTCGCTACGATCTGGTCTTGGACGTCGCGTCGACGTCTTCGCTCTCCGCCTGTCGCCGAGTGCTCACTCCTGGAGGCAAGTACGTGTTGATCGGCCATGACCACTACGGCAAGGGGTCCAGCGGTAAGGCGTTTGGACAACTGCCACGCTTCTTCGGTCTCATGGCAAGAACGCCCTTCGAGAGCCACTTGCCGAAGCCGAGCTTCGCGACTCCGAAGAAGCAGGAGCTCATCCAACGACTCGCGGCACTACTCGCCGAGGGCAAACTGACGCCGCTCATCGACAGCACGTACGCTCTGGGCGACGTGCACCTGGCGATGCAGCGTCTGACGGACGGCAAAGCCACCGGAAAGATCGTGCTCAAGCCGTAGCGTGGTGGGCCGGCAGCGCTGTTCGACGAACGCGCAGCGCTCGAACGACAGCGAACAAACTCACGAGACCCGCTCGAGCAGCCGCCACACGACTCCCAAGCCGAACACCGCAACCAGCGGCACGACCGTCGCCGGCCAGTCCTCGGCAGCGGCACCCGCGCCGGGGCTCTGCAATGGCGCAGCCAACGTCGCCCCCTCCAACGGAAACAACTCGCAGACACGCTCCGCATCGCGACCCGTCAGTTCCGTGTGCGTGGCTTGGGAGAACATCACGCTGTCCTGTTCGTCGGAGGCGCACCCCACCACGCGCAAGACTCCCGAAACCGAGTGTTGCGCACAGGAATCCTCCAGCCCGATCAAGTGCCCGATCTCGTGAAGCAGAATGGCTCGCAGCGGGACCACTTGGGACTCCGTTCCCACTTGCAGCGTCGCGTGGGGCGCCGCCCCGAGTGCGAAGCTGTAGCCCACCGCGTTGATCTCGATGTCGGCCTCGAGCACGTCACGACCCCGCGCGGCGGCGGGATAGGTCGTGGTCATCGCCGCAGCAAGGGACGGGAACTCGCTCCCCGCTTCACAGGACTCGTTGTGGCACCAGTGCTCGTTTCGGAAGACGATCAGATTGGTCGCGTCGCGTGCCGCGACCTCTGCACCCACCAACGGCGTCACCTCGATGCGCAGAGACGTGCAGGGCACGCTCGGTGCACTCCAACTGTTGGCAGCGCGCACGACAGCCGCATGCCATTCGTCCGCCGAAAGGCCTCGAGGAAGAGCGCGAAGGCCTGGGGAGAGATGCAAGACGGTCACGAATGGTGGCTGCTGCTACGAATCACGAGAACTCGATGATTCTAGCGCAGCACCGGGCCGCGACAAGCCAGCCACATCGGCGCTGCCGCGGGGCTGGTTGTAGGCGCAGCGGGCAGCTCAGCGCCAGCGACGAGAGTCGGGGGTCACTCGCCGTTGGGCTTCGAAAGCTCAGCCAGGCGCTTGTTCATCAGCTTGATCAGAGCGTCGAACCCGTCGCGCTTGATGATGCGACCGAACTGACTCCGATAGTTGCGCACCAAGCTGACCCCACTGGTCACGATGTCCTGCACCACGAACGTTTTGCCGTTCTTGCCCACACGATAGTCCACGTCGAGCGGCTTCTCTCGGCGGTTCTTTCGGTTGACGGTAACGGTCGTGACCAGCACGGCGTCGTCCAGCGGCTCTTCGCCGGTGTACTCGACGGCATACCCGGATGGGTCCCGCAGATTCCTGCGATAGGAAGTCCGAACCAACTCCTTGAACACGCGATCGAACTCCGTGCGTTGTTCGGCGCTCAGTCCCGCCGCGTGTTTGCCGAGTGTGTTGGAGGTCAAATAGTCGTAATCCAGCATGCGATCGAAGAGTTCGAGCAGCTTCGGATCCGTCTTCGGATTGCGGGAAGCCTTGATCGCCTTCTGGAGCTCACCGTGCATTCCCTCGACGAACTTGATGGCGCCATCTGCCCCAGCCCAGGCGAAACCGGGGGCGGAGGCCGCGAGAACGAGCGCGGAAAGCTGTGCAAAGTGTCTTCGATTCATGGGTGCCTCTACGTGTACTGCTACGGGCCCGCTCCAGATAACCTCCCCGAAACGACCTGGCAAGGCAACCGGCCAAAAAGCCGGCTCATGCCAGTACCAGCCGACATCGCGTAGCCCGTGTCGAACTGACACCGAAGCCCTCGCTGCCGGCAGAGCGGTCCACTGCCAACCAAACTAGCGCAAATGCCTTAGTGTCCTGTTATGGCCTGCGTGGCGCCATCCGTAGAAAAGTAGAGACGCACTCGCGCCCCCGAAGTGTCGGCCGCGAATGCACGGATACATGGCAGACCGACGAAGAGTACTGATAGTCGACGACTCGAAGACCACGGTGCAGATACTGAAGGTCTACCTGATGGGGAATGACTTCGACTTCCGGGTCGCGACGAGCGGTGAGCAGGCGCTCGAAATCCTGCGAACCTGGCCCGCCGAACTCGTGATCAGCGACATCAAGATGCCGGGCATGGACGGCATCAGCTTGTGCCGACGACTCAAAGTGTTCCGCCGGGCACGCGTCATCCTGATGACGTCGAGCTTGACCGATGCCACGCGCCAGAAAGCGCTAGCGGCCGGAGCTGACGGGCTGCTGGCGAAACCGCTGGAGCCGACCCGCTTGGAGTACCTGGCGAACTCACTGCTCGAAGCGTCCTGACGGCGCTGACGGTGAGATGAGCGTACGCGGATGTGCGGCCCGCTTCTCAGATGGCGGCCCTCACTTCGCGTGGCAGGCGGCGCGAATCGCTTCTGCCAGCGCCGGTGGTGCTTCCTGATGCTTCACCGCACCCAGTGCCAGCGCAGAGCGTGGCATGCCGTCGACGGCGCACGTCTCGGGAGCTTGAACCATCGTGAGCGCACCCTGCTCGTACAGAGCCAGCATGCCCTGCGCACCATCCCGGCCCATTCCGGTCAGGAGCACTCCCACGGCTCTTGACCCCAATTGGCGCGCCGCCGACTCGAACAGCACGTCCACCGCCGGTCGCTGGTGCCCTCGCGGCTCGTCCTCGTTGGATCCGATGAGGGTCGCCGATCGCAGACACAAGTGAGCGTCGTCCGGAGCGAGGTAGACAGTGCCGGCCTCGAGGCGCTCACCTCTTTTGCAAATCACGGTGCGATGCCCAGTCGCATCGGCCAGCCAAGCTCGATGCCCTTCCGCGAAGCCGTTCATCATGTGTTGCACGATCGCGATCGGCACCGGGAAGGGTCGCGGTAGTAGTTTCAGGATCTGCGCGACGACCGAGGGTCCTCCGGTCGAGGCGCCGATGAGCACGATTGCGGGAGGCTGGTCGAGGCGACCGGGCGGCTCAGAGAGCGGCGAGGCCTCGCTGATACCGCGACGGCGCCTCACCACCGGCACCTCCGCCAGCGTGCGCACCAGACGGACCAAACGACGACGACGCTCCTGGTACTGACTGTGACCTGGGTGGGGCAGCTTGGCCGTCACATCTAGCGCCCCCGCCTCCAGCGCCCGAAAGGCCAGCCGTGGGTTGTTCGAATCTGCAGCCGTCACGACGAGGATCGGGCAGGGGTGCTCCCGCATCAACTGGGCAGCGACGTCGAGCCCACTCTCCTTTTCGAGGAAGACGTCCATCGTGACCAGCTGGGGTTTTAGGCGACGGCAGCTTTCCAGAGCGTCACGACCCGTAGCCACTTCACCGACTACCTCCAGGTCGTCCTCCTCCTCGAGTGCATAGCGCAACGCACGGCGTGCCGTAGGTGAATCATCGACGATGAGGACCCGAACACTCACGAGGCCTCCTGGAGCAACGACGCGACCGTTTCGAGCAGCCGCTCCTGAGCGAAGTCCTGTTTGCGGACATAGGCATTGGCGCCGACGGCCACGCCACGCTGTTCGTCAGCTCGGTCGGTGAGGCCTGTGACGAGCACGACCGGCAAGCGCGCCAAAGTGGGATCGCTCCGCACACGCTCCGTCAGTGCGAAGCCGTCGAGTTCCGGCATTTGCACGTCGGTGACGAGAATGTCGAAGCGTTCGCTGCGCAGCATTTCCCAGGCGCGGGCACCGTTGGGAGCACTCGAAACGCCGTACCCTGCGGACCGCATCAGGTTGCTGTGCAAGGTTCGCCGGGTCAGCGAGTCGTCGACGACGAGCACTTTCGGCGGCGCTTTGCTTTGGGCAGGCAGGCTCGTCTTGGCCCATGCCCGGGCGAATTGACGTGGTTCGAGCGCGAGCGCGAGGGTGCCATCGCGCATCACGCACACCCCCGCGGCGCGCACCCGACCGGCCAGATTCCAGGGCAGCGGCTTGATGACCACCTCGGCGTCACCCACGACCTTTTGAACACATACCGCCAGCTCCTCTTTGCCGAGCTTCAGAATGACCACCTCCAGCGCGTCGGGGAGCACTCCCGCGCCGCTGTCCGCAGCAGCCATCAACCGCTGCAATGGCTGGAACTCGATCAGCGAGCCCTTGGATGTGGACAGCATGCGACGACCGTCCACCTCTCGCAGGTCGCGGGCTCGGGCGCGCTCCGTTCGCTGCACGTTGTGCAGGGGTAACACGTAGCGCTGCCCTCCGTCCTCCACCACCAAGCCCCGGGTGGACAGAACGGACACCGGGAAGTCGAGCTCGAAGCGCGTACCCCCTGGAAAGCCCTCGACCGGTGACACGCTGACCGAGCCCCCCAACTGCTCCAGCGTCGCCCGGACCTCGTCCAGTCCGACACCACGACCACTGACGCGGTCGGCGGACTTCGTCGTAGAAAACCCCGGCCTGAAGAGAAGCGCAATCGCCTCCTCAGCTTTCAACTCCGCCGCAGCGTCGGCCGTGAGCAGTCCTTTTTCGACAGCCGCTTCGGCGATCGCCTGCGCATCGACGCCCGCACCGTCGTCCTGGATCCACAACTCGACGGACACGCCCCGCTGTCGCGCGCCCACGACGACTTCGCCCCGTTTCGGCTTGCCCTTTTCGAACCGCACACCCGGCGACTCGATGCCGTGGGCAACAGCGTTCCTCAGCAGGTGGATGATCGGCACGTGAAGCCGGTCGAGCACGTGGCGGTCGACCTCGGCATCACCCAGTTCACCGCGCAGACGCACGTCCTTGCCAAGCTGCTGCCCCGCATCCGCAACGACTCTGCGCCAGCCAGCGAACGCACTATCGAGGCGCGTCATGCGCATGCGCTTGGCCGCGTCCTCGACGCCACTTGCCAGCTCGGCGGCTTGCGCCGCCTCGTGACGATCCTGCTCGGCGAGGACCGAGAGCTGTTCGACCACCATCTCCAACACCGGCTCTTCGTCGGCGGCTTGCGGTACCCACTCGCCGAGCGCATCGACGACCTCTCTGAGCACCCCACCCAAAGCCAGCAGCCGACCATTCTGCGCAACCAAGTCCGAGGACAAGCGCAGCAGCTCCTCGAGCCGCGCCCTGTCGACACGCACGAACTTGCCACCGACGGCCTCCGTCACCAGTGCTTCGTCCTGGGCCTGAGAGCTCTCAACAGCGACGGGCAGAGCGGCGGCGCGCGCTCCTTTCGGCGCGGACTGGGGCGTAGTCGGTGGTCCGTGCCCGTTCTCTCTTTGCTCTTTGTCGTCGGGTAGCCCGAGGTCTCGGCGCCACTCCGCTTCCGTCGCCGTCGCCAGGCCTCCCTGCGCCAAGCGCTCCAACTCGGACAAAGCTTTGAAGGCCGAGGCGAGTCGTTCGTCGTCCGGCGGAGTCTCCCGCTCCACGTGAGCGAGGAAGAAGTCCTCCAACAGGTACGCCAGAGACGAGAAGTCCTCGAATCCAACCGTGGCACTGGCTCCTTTCAAGTTGTGAGCAAGGCGCAAGCACTCGGCGACGGCACTCAGATCGCCACGCTCCTGCACGGCCTCCAAGCTGCGATGCAGTTGGTCGAGCGACTCGACGCTCTCCTCTCGAAAAATGTCTATCAGGTCGTCTAGGAGTGCTTGGTCCATCGCCGTCTCAGTGGTGCCTCACTCGTGATTTCACCCGCGCCTGCCGATGAGCATGGCTCAGCTGAATTCTGAGGTCGCCGTCGTGTTGCCCGACGCAAAAAGCGCTGCCCGCAGCCATGGTGGTACCGAACGTGAGCATGCCGATCAGCGGGGTCGCCAAGCCCATCCCGGACTTCAGGTAGAGGCTCGACAGCACGAGCCCGACGATGACGAACACCGTGCCAGCGAAATTGATGGTTCCTTGGTTCACTCCGTCTCCTCGACGTCGTCCTTTGCGAGGCCACCGCGAACCCGCGGGTCCAAGGTCAGCGCGTCCGGATCGACGATTCGAGTCATGCCTCGAGTCATCGTCCGGGCGAAGCGATCCGCCTTGGGGATCTCGACCAGCTCATCGTCGCGCACCTCCCGCAGCCCAACCAGCGCATCTGCGACCAGGCCGACCTCCCCCAACACCCCGCGCACGATGACGACGATGTTCGAGTTGGTGCCCGCAGGCTCTCCCAGGAGCGGCCTCAAATCGAGCAGCGAGATCGGAACGTCGCGATGCATGGCGACACCGACCAGCCACGCCTGAGCCCCCGGTAACGTCAGCACCTGCCGTTTGGGAATGACACGCTCGACGGCACTCGCTGGTATCCCGAACTGCTCGTTACCGATGCGAACGACGACCAGCTCATGACCCGCGGACACCTCGGCAGCGACCTGGCGAGCCGCGAATTTTGCCGCGCGTTCCTCCAGGATGCGCTGGACGGCAGCATCGGCCATGCTCACAAGAGCCTCCTCAGTTCGCTCCTGACCGCAGCCAACAGTTCGTCGCGCGTGCAACCGTCGGTGATCACGGCGCGTGGCGATTTGTCGGCAAGCATGTGCTCGATGGCCTGCAGCGCGCTGACAGCCTGCCGGGCCTCGCCCAACGCCGCCCAACACAGCGCTTGGTAGTAGCGAACGACGACGTCCGTCGCGTCACTGGCCTCCACTGCTCGAAACTCGGCGAGCGCGAGCCGGAACTGCTCGTCGGCAAAGAGTACTTGCCCGCGAACGAAGCGCGCTCTGGCGTTTTCGGGCGCCCGTCGCAAGACCGCATCGAGTCGTCGCAGCGCCTCTCGCAGTTCACCCGCGTCGGCGGCTGCGAGCGCCTCGAGGATCTCTGGCTGCTCGTTGCTCATCGGTGGCGCTGGCGGACACAAGGACGCGGACATCGTCGCTGGCCGCACGCTCAACGGCCAGGGCAAGACCGCCTCAGCGTCGGGCTCCTTGCGCTCGAACACCCCGACGCCGGCGGCGACGAGCGAGGGATACTCCCTGAGCAGGGGCAACGGATCGGTGGGCGCCATCAGCAACACTCCACCCGGCCTGAGTCTGCTCACCAACGAGCCGAGTATGCTGCGGATCGTCGATTCGTTCAGATAGATCCCGACGTTTCGGAACAAGACCACGTCGAGCGACTCGTGGGGCAGACTGAACGCGTGCTCTTGAATCGTTGCACGATTGAACGGCACCTTTCCGTTGAGGTGCGGCTTCAGGACGTACATCTGCCCGGGCGCGGGATCGAAATGGCGAGCTCGCAGCGCAGCCGACGTACCACGCAGCGACCACTCCGTGTACCTGCCCAAGCGAGCTTGCTCCACGCACTCGTTGCTCAGATCCGTCCCGCTGATCTCGGTCGCGTCCACCACCTGCGGCGAATGGCGTTCGTGGAGCAGAGCCAGGAGACTGTAGGGTTCTTCCCCTCGTGAGCAGCCCGCAGACCAGACCCGAGCTCTGCGCCCGCTCTGCACGACCTCCGCCACACGCGCGCAAGCCCGCTCGAGTTGTGCGAGTCCTCGAAAGAAGTAGCTCTCCGAAACAGCCAGCTCCTCGGCGAGCTCACGCACCAGGGGCGAGCGCTGGGCGACCAAGTCCGATGCGGAATCCGACGGCAGCCCGTGGCGCTCGACCAAACCCGCCAGTGCGCGTTGAAGCTCCGCGTCCCAACCTTCACGGCGCATGAAACCAACTTGCTTGGCCAGGGCCGCTTCGAGCAGCGCGCTCACGCCGGCACCTCCGGCTGCAAGAGCCCACTGCGCAGCGCCAGCGCCAGAGTTCCCAGCAGCGGCACGCTCTGCCCCTCTCGCCGAATCATTGCCAGAACGTAGGGTACGTCATCGAGTTCTCCCGGAACGCGCAACACCTCCCCGGCTTGCACGTGACACACCTCGGGCACTGAACTCGCCATCAAACCCAAGAGACGCCCTTCCACGCTGCAGATGATCAGAGCCCCCTCGAGTCGGCTCGGGGTCGGCTCGGCGCCCAAGCGACGCGCGACGTCGACGATGGGCACGAGCGTTCCTGCCAGGTTCAGGCTACCGCACAACCACTCCGCGGCCTCCGCTTGCGGCGTGAGCGCCGCATTGGGCAGCACTTCCTGGACGTGCTCGAGCGCAACGGCGAAGCGCGTCTGACCCGCCGAACACCAGAGTGCGTCGAAGGGGCGCTCCAGCCACCGACCATCCCGTCGATTCTCCAGCTCGCGCCGAACGCGCTCGAGCTCCTGCTCCAGCTGTCGACTGCGACTCAGCAGCTCGTGGGTGTCCGGGTTCATGACGAGGCCACCTTGGTAACGTCCAGCGCCGGCACCAACTGAAGCCCCGAATGGGCTAGCTCGCCGTCGCGCGCCAGAGCAGCGGGAAGGCGCCGAACCTACATGGACTCCGCGCTCCGGGCCGAGCCCTCTACGCGGGGAGCTTCGAGCGCAGCTCCACCAACGCGCGTCGCGTCGTTGCCGACAGATCCGACTCGGTAACCTGCCCGAGAGCGTCGAGTTGCGTGGCGAGCTCTGCGTCATCACCACGCTGCAGTGCCAGTTCAGCCAGCACCACTCTCGAGAGCGTCTGTTCGGAGCTTCTTCCGATGGCTGCCGATACCAGAAGCGCATCTCGCGCGACGTGTTCCGCTTCTGCGTTCATGCTTCGGGAAAGCACATCCAGCGCGAAGCGCGTGAGCACGAAGGCGAGCTCGAACTTGGCGTCCGCCTGGCGCAGGCCCTCGATGGCGAGCCGAAGTTCGTCGTGCTCCGTATTACCACCCTTGACGCCCGCCAAGGCTCCGAGTGCGGCCGCGACCGCAACCTCCGCTCCCGGTCGCACCCGAGCGCCGAGCTCGCTCAACTCTTCAGCCAGCAACGCGGCGGTGAACACATCCCCGCGATCGATCGCGAGCATCAAACGATGCTCGATGGCGCCGAACTCGGCCAGTGGCTCGCCGCCCTTGCGGGCCAAGTCCTGCGCCTCGCGAAATGCGGCTTCGGCTTCGTCGTATTCGCCGCGGTGACTCGCGATCATCGCGAGTGCGAAAGCGACGGCGGCGCTCGAGCGGCCGCTGCGCTGGTCGACCCCGCTGGCTTCCATGATGAAGGCCTCGGCTTGACCGAGGTTACGCTCGAGCAGCACCAAGCAGCGAGCCGCGTGAGCCAACGCCTGACTGCGCTCCTCCGGCTCCGCCGCACGGCTGACGCGCTCGGCCTGCATGATGTTCTTGTGGGCGTCCGCCATGGAGCTGCTCTCCCAGCGCAGAAAAGAAAGCATCTGAAAGCCGACACGCGCGGACTTGGTCAGGCCCAAGTCCAATGCCCGTTCAGCCAGCTGCCGCACCGTTTCCGAGGCTTGCCGGCGATCCGGCGTTCGCGCGCTGTAGGCGACGTGCAGCAAGTCGAGAACGGCCGGCACGCGCTCTTTCTCCTCCAGCTCCGCCGCGTGATGTAGGCCCCGGCGAGCCAAGGCCTCGGCATCCGCGTTGGCGCAAATGCGAAGCGCGTACTGTGCGGCCGTGATGCAGGCCGAAACACCGAGCGTCGCCTCTCCGGCGAGGCTCGCATGGCGTGCGACCTCGTGGGCTGCGGCGGGATCGCTCGCCGCGCCCGAGAGTTGTAGCGCCACCTTGCGATGCATCAGCCGCTTGCGCGGATGTGACAGCTCCGTGTACACGGCCTCGCGCACCACGTCGTGAGTGAACGAATAGCGCGCTCGGTGCCGAGCCGCATCGACGTGCAAGAGCGCGTGCCGCTCCAATTCTTCCAGCGCATCCACCAACTCGATCGGCGGTAGCTCGGAAAGGCCTTCGAGCTGCTTCGAGTCGAAGGCGTAGCCCAAGACGGCCGCCCAACGCAGAACGTCCAACGCCCCATCGGAGAGCCGCGCCAGGCGTTCACGAATCAGTACCACCAGCGGCGGGGGCGGCCCGTCCCCTTCGCGCGCACTGCCGCGTGAAAGCTCCAGCACGTACAGCGGGTTGCCTGCCGAAGCGCGCAGGATGGCGTCGACGGGAGCACCTTCGCCAACCAGAGCGGCGACTTCTTCTGCCGAAAGCGGCTCCAGCTCCAACTCCGACAGCGTGCGCTCGCGCTGCAAGTTGCGCACGACGTTGCTCATCGCGGAGTTGTCCGCCAGCTCCCCTCCCCGCGCGGCGAGCAGCACCAAGAGCGAACCCGCAAAGCTCTGCATCAAGAACTGCAGCACCTCGGCAGAGTCGCGATCCAGCCATTGCACGTCATCGAGAACCAGAACGATCCCATCGTTACCCTCGCCCGCTGACGCCACCAAGGCGCACAGCCGCTCGAACAACAGCGCCCGCCCGCCCCGCTGCGCAGTCTCCGCCAGGTGCTCGCTGCTGATGCCGAGTGCGTCGACGAAGGGACCGAAGGGACGCCCGCGCTCGAGATCGAAAGCGCGGGCAGCAAGCACTTCGAAGCCCCCCGTTTGAGCCTCCGCGCTCACCCGTTCGAGCAGACGCGTCTTGCCGCCCCCTGGCTCGGCAGTGATCAGCACCGCACGTCGCCCCTGCTGCTCGCGCGTCTGCGAGAGCAGCGTTCGGATCGCAGACAGCGGCCCCGCGCGCCCCACGAACGGCATTGGGGGAGCCCCCAGCTCCGCAAGAGCGGTAACACGTTGCGGCGAGCCGGCGACACGCTCTGCGGAGGCAGTGACGTGCGGTGGCGCGACCGGAGCCACCTGCGGCACCGCGGCCGTGGCAGGACTCCCAGCACACAACTGCTTCCAAGCGCTTTCGATGGCGACGGCATCCGGCGCCGCCAGCTCGCGCAGTTGTCGCCTGGCGTGTTGGTAGCGCCGCTCCGCCTCCTCTCGATAGCCTTGGACCAAGAGCAACTCGAGCAACTGGCGATGTGTCTCGACGCTCAGTGCGTCGATCTGCGCAGCCTTGCGCGCCCAGGGCAGAGCGACGGCAGGCTGCGCCCGATGTCGCCGCACCAGCTCACGCAACAGCTCAGCGTGAACTCGCCGCAGTTGTTCCCGTTGAGCCACACACCAGGCAGAGAACTCCAAGAAGTCGGGCAGCTCCAACCCCTCCAGCAGCTCCCCGCGAAACAGCTGCGCTCGAGCCTCCAAGTCCTCGTCGGACAGCGTCGACAAGTCCTCGACTGACGAAAGCTGCTGCACGTCGGTTGGCACTGCCTCGGCGTCGAAGGCGATCGTTTCCCGATCACTTCGAATGAAGCTGCTTTCTTTCGGCAGCGAGGCGCGCAGCCGCGACAGCGTCCAACGCAAGGCGCCCCGGGGATCGTCGGCAACGTCCCAGAACAACTCGCACAGCCGTTGTCTTCGGTGCGCGCGCCCGGTGACTGCCAGGTAACCGAGCAGAGCACGGCTCTTCTTCGAGCGCGGCAGAGCAACGCGTTCACCCTGCCACATCAGCTGCATCGGGCCGACGAGCAAGAGTTGGGGAGCGGCACCAGCGGGAGAACGGGGGGAGGCAGGCATGAGAGGTCCTAACTGCATCCATCTTGTCCGAAGACCGTGTGCATGCCCGTGTGCATCCAGCAACCATCCGGAATCAGAGCGCTTTTCTGGAACAGAAAGGGGAGCCGCGGGCGCCCCGTGGATGCACCCGCAGAGGCCGCCGAACTCGACTCGCTCGAGCCGAGCGCCGACACACAGCCGAGCGCCGAAACACGGCCAAGCGCCGACACACAGCCGAGCGCCGAAACACAGCCGAGCGCCGAAACACGGCCGAGCGCCGAAACACGGCCGAGCAGTGGGCTCAGAACGAGGTCGCTGGCCACAACCGGTCGTAGGTCATGCCGGCAGATTCGAGAGCGCGACGCGCCGTCTCCAAGTCGCGCGCTTCCATCACGCAGATGAAGCGAAAACGATCGGCAGACGCGTACGTCACCTTGCGCACCATGTCGTTGATCTCGAAACACGCCTCGGTCGCCTGCCGCATCTTGTCGACGAGTTCGTCGGAAGCTGGCTCCGAGAAGGTCTTTTCCATGATCACCAGGGCCATGCTGAGCGGCGTATCATTTTCCACGATGCTGCACACGCTTTGTCTCACGGCACGCCCGTAGCTTCAGATCCGTGGCGAGCGACTCGCCGAAACCGAGCCTGCAAACGCAGGCGATCTGAAGGAGACAAATCATGGAAAACAAGAACGAAAAGCTGGTCATCGTCGCATCCCGTGGACATGACGACGAACGAGCCACGGTGTCGTGGACCATCGCCAACGGTGGGCTCACCGCGGGTCTCGAAGTGACGATGTTCCTCGTCAGCTCAGCCATCGACCTGGTGCGCAAGGGCGCCGCAGACCACGTGCGCATGAACCCGTTCGACCCACCGATGAAGGAGCTGATCGAGGGCTTCTTGGCCCGCGGCGGCAAGATCCTCGCCTGCCCGCCGTGCGCCAAGGTGCGCGGCTACACGGAGGAGCACCTGCTGGACGGCGTGACCATCGTCGGCTCGGCAGCCCTTCACGCGCTGATCAAGGAAGGCGCCGCAACCCTCTGCTTCTGAAGCCGGTAACCCCGACCCAACCAACCCAACCAACCCACGAATCACTTGAACGAGAAAGAAGGAAAAAATGGAAAAGTCTTTTGGTGAGCGAGTCAGCGATGCAAAACGAGCGGTCGACGCGGTGAGCCCCGCGGAGGCCAACAACCTGCGCCAGGGCTGTGAGGAGGTCATCTTCCTCGACCCGCGCCCCGCAGATGCCATCGCGGCAACCACGGGTATCATTCCCGGAGCACTCAACGTGTCGCTATCCGACATCAGCGGTGGCCAACTGCCGCCTGCACTGAGCAACAAGTGGACGCGTGTGGTCACCTCGTGCCAGGCCGGACCGATGGCGGCCGTCGCTGCCCACGAGCTGGTGAAGCTAGGCTACTCCCGAGTGAGCTACATCGAAGGTGGCACCCAAGGTTGGCTGGATGCCGGCCTGCCCACGGCACGCTGAGCGGCGTGTCGAAGCGCAACACCGGAGGGCGACGCCAAGCCCGTCGCCCTCCGCGCTTCACCTACCAGAGCCCACCCCCAGATCGGGACAGCGCTTCGGCGATTGTCCCCTGATTGAACTCGAGCGTCGCAGATGAGACCGCTCGTGGGACAAAGCCACCAATCGACCGTATGAACCAGCATGACATTCGGGAGTTGGAGCCTTGGAACCGAGCCTGAGCACGCTATGCGGCGTCGGGGCGGTTCTCACACCTCGACACGACGCTGCGGTCTCTTCTGGGATCGGCTCTTGGGGGCGGCGCTGTGTTCACTTGCCTTCGCTTGTAGCAATGGGGGCTCGAGCCAGAGCGCAGCGTTCACCGGCTGCGAGGACTCGTGTCGTTATGCGCTCTCCTGCGTGTTCATGCTCAGCGACGAAGAACTCGGCACGACGTGCAGCGACGCCTGTCGAGAGGTCGTGCCACAACTCGACGACGAGTGCCGAGAGGCGTACGGCGCCTTCGGGCAGTGTTCCGCGGGCGCGAGCTGCGAGGAGTTCGACGACGGACAGTGTGCGGATGAACTCGAGGCGGCCAACGCCGCCTGCGAGGACCAAGCCATGGGTTCGAGCGTGGCGCTGGAGCCCTCCGCTGACGACGAGACGGACACGAGCAACGCCTCGAACGAGGGTGACTCGCCAGCGAGCTGCGCCGACTACGCGTTCGAAGTCACGGGGCAGGACTGTGACGGCACGTGCGAGGTGGTCGAATGCGAGTGTGACCCCTTCCCCAGTTCCTTTTCCGCCTGCACCCCAGACGGCTGCATCGTCGCGGCCGACTGCGATGCGGTGTGCGCCAGCGGCCTGGCCGATCTCTTCGATTGCACCGACAGCTACACGTTGCCCGACGGCACGCTGGTGAGCGACGACTCGAACAACCTGTCATCTTCTCCGGATAGCTCCGGCGACTCCACCACGGTGATCAGCGCGAGCCCGGACTCGGATCCGAGCGGGGACACGGTGCCCAACGCCCCGGTCATCATCGTCGACGGCGATAGCCCCGCGCCATCTTCTGGCGAATGTGTGCCCGAGACTTGTGCGACCCAGGGCGCCTCCTGCGGCACCGTGGACGATGGCTGTGGCGGTGAGCTGCAGTGTGGCTTCTGCTCCCCCCCGGAAACCTGCGGCGGTGGGGGCGACGACAAGCAATGCGGTTGTACACCCATCGAGTGCAGCGACGTCGGCGCGGAGTGCGGCCTGGTCGACGACGGCTGTGGCGGCAGCCTGGACTGCGGTGGTTGTGGCGAAATGCAGTGGTGCGGCGGCGGGGGCGAGGATAACCAATGCGGTTGCGCCCCCTCCGGCATGTCCGAGGGCTTCGCCCAGATGGGGGCGAGCGTCGAGGGCATCGGCACCGAGCCGTGGACGGACGTGGAGATGATCTCGGTCATCGACGACGGAGAGGGCCTGAGCACACGCGCGGGCAACGCCAACGTCAACTTGACCAACGGTCAGGAGACGCACTGGCTCGTGGGCAGCGACTTCGGTCTCGACATCCCCGACAACGCGTCGGTCGCCGGCATCGAAGTCGATGTCTGGCGCCGCGGCTACTCCTTGGGCAACGTCGCCGACAACGCGGTGCGTCTAGTCCAGGGCGGTAGCATCCTGACCCACGACGCGGCGCTGGCAGACGACTGGGGCACCGCGAGCATCGCCGCCAGCTATGGCGGGGAAGCGGATCTGTGGGAGACCGAGTGGACGCCGGCGGATCTGCGCGATCCGTCCTTCGGCGTCGCGCTCTCGGCGCGCTACACGACGACCGCCGGTAACAGTTGGGCGCTGGTGGACGCCATCTCGGTGCGCGTGCACTACACGGCCGTTTGCGAGTAACGCCTGCGGTCGAGTCCGAGCGCAGTTGAGCCCCGACTCGACCGAAAACGGTCAACGCCGGGCCCGTACGAGCCCATTCCGGGCGCCAACTCGCGATGCAGAGCTCAGCTGAGCCCTGAGCCAATCACTTCCGGTCGGATCCGAGCTCCGCTGAGCCCTGAGCTAATCACTTTCGGTCGAGTTCGAGCTCGGATGAGCTCTGAGCCAACCACTTTCCGGTCGAGTTCGAGCTCGGCTGAGCCCCACTGCGACCGAAAACGGTCGACCACGGGCTCCCGGAAGCCCGTTTTCAAACGCCAACGGCCCAGGGTCGAGCTCACGCCAGCGCCGAATCGACCGCAAGCCGTCACTGCCGAGCTCACGCCAGCGCCAGCGCAGCTACGAGCGTTTACATCCGTTGCTCTCGGCGTTAGGTCTGCGCTTCGGAGGACAACTATGGACGTCGTAGTAGTAGGAGACGGGCCCGGCGGGCTCAGCGCAGCCCTGTTCTTGGCCAAGAACGAGATGAAGGTCGTGGTCTACGGCCAGGACAAGACGGCGATGCACTGGGCGCTGTTGAAGAACTACCTGGGATTCGAAGAGATCCACGGGTCGGACTTTCAGAAGCGAGCGCGCGAGCAGGTCGCGAAGCTCGGCGCCGAAATCGTCGACGCCCGCGTCGAGTCCGTCAAGCAGTCGGCAGGTGGTTTCGCAGTCACGCTCGACGGGGGCAAGACCCAAGCGTGCAAGTATCTGATCCTGTCCGAAGGCAAGTCACCGCGCTTGGCCAAACAACTCGGGCTCGAGTTCGATGAGCAGCGCGGCATCGTGACCGACAAGAACGGCAGCACCAGCATCACTGGCGTCTACGCCGTGGGGCGACTCGCGCGCCCGGGGCGGAGCCAGGCCATCATCAGCGCCGGGGACGGTGCCGCGGCGGCCATCGACATCCTGTCCGCCGCCAAGGGAGAGGACTTCGCCGACTGGGACTCGCCGCCCGATGACAGTGACTGAACGCGTGAGCTTCAGTCCGACCCGCGTCGAGCCGCTGCCGGCTGGGCCTCAGTTCGACTCGGGTTGAGCCGCTGCGGGCGTTGCCTCAGTTCGACCCGAGTTGAGCCGCTGCGGGCGTTGCCTGGGCCTCAGTTCGACCCGGGTTGCGCGGGCGTGCTGCATCGGGACTCGAGCCGGTCCAGCTGCTGCTGCAGGCGGGAGTTTTCGTTCGTCAGCCGTTCGAGCTTCTCGTTGAGGGCTTGAACCGCGGCCAACGCCACTCCCGCGGCATCGACCGGTGCGATCCGCGTCGGGTCGTCACCCACGGAGAACGCCTGCTGGAAGTCCTGCGCCATCGGGCCCAGGTGGCGCACGTCCGCCGAGCTCCGGTACGACCACGAGCTGATCGGCAACGAGGAGAGCTGCTCCAGCACCTGCTCGTGGTCGATGGACGCGATGTTGGTCTTGAGATTGCGGTCACTGAGCAACTGGCATTCGGGCAGGCACTCGCCGTTGACGTCGTAGGGAACCCCTCCGCAACACAGAAGACCATCACAACAAGCCACGGCGCCTTCGCCGCTCTGCGGGGCACAACCCGTCGCTGCCTGCTCCAAGCAGCTGTCGCTGCCGGAGCTGCCCTGACACGACAGATCCGCATCTCGGTTCGCCTCATCTGCCGAGGCGACGCTGCAGTCGGGGTTGGTACTCGCCTCACAGATGCTCGCGGCGCACTCGCAGCTCAGCGGATCGAACGCGCAGGGGTTCGACACGCACTGCCAGCTCGGCTCCCCGCCAGCCACGCCGTCGAAGCGCACGCACAGCTCTTGGCTGTCGCAACTGGTGCCCAGATCGCCGCACTCGTCCAGGACGCACATCCCGACGATCGTGACCGTATCGCGACCACAGATCGGAAAGTCCCCACCACTGCAGCTCGAGCCCTCGGCGCAATCGCGATCGCTCCAGCAGTTCAGACCGCCGGGGGGCGCACTGCAGCCGCCGGGCTGCTCCGCGTCGCAGTCGGCGAAGTAACACAGCTGGCCTTCGGCGCAGTCGCCGTCGTCGTTGCAGTCGCAGCCTGCCGGCAGAGGCGCGGAGCAAGCCTCGCTGCTGCCAGCATCGTTGCCTGCCGCAGGCTCGGTCATGCCTCCATCGGCGCCGGCGTCGTTGGGCAGTGCATCAGTCGCGGCCACATCCGTCGACACCACGTCGGTGCCGCCCGTATCCGTGGCGCCGGGCTCGACGTCCGTGGCGTCGCTGGCTGAGTCCGTCTCGACCGAGTCCGTGGCAACGTCCGTCGCACTGTCGGTGCTGCCCTCGTCGGTGCTGCCCGAGCCATCCGTGGCAGCGCCCGTGGTGGAGTCGGTGCTGGCCTCCGTGTCCGTGCCTCCAGACTGAACTCCGTCCGTCGACTCCACACCCGACCCGTCAGCAGTCACGCGACACTGGCCCTGGTCGCAGCGGGCGCCGCTGCCCAACGATTGACAGTCGCCGTCCTCGTTGCAATCCACGTCGCAGGTCGCGGGGCCCCCATCGCACACCCGCGCGGCTTGGCAGGTGGCCTCCGCCGACAAAGAGCCACAACTGTCATCCCCCTCACACGTCCGAGTGCACACACCACAAATGCAGTCGAGCCCGCCAGCGCAGCTGCCGTCGCAGGTGCTCAGGAAATGAGTCTCGCTTTCGGAACGCGTGCCTTCGTCCCCGGTGTCGCAAGCGCCGAGGCAAGCCGCGGCCGCCAGTGCCACGAACCAGATCCGCCGCATCGTTTCATTGCTCGTCATGTGCTTCATCTGCTTTCTCTCGTATCAAGTATTGACCGCCATAGATGATCACTTTGGTGTGATCCTCTGGCAAGGGATGTGCCTCGTTGTAGGCCTGAACCTGCTCCCGGAGCTCGGTGTATCTTTGCCGAAATTCGGCGAGCGCGCCCCGCACCTCTTGCTCGAAGGGGTGCCCAGGCCAGACGTTGAAGCCGTAGGTGCTGCCCCCGAGTTCACTCGACGGCGTCGGGTCGTCGACGGAGCGCAGACGCGCGCAGAGCGTTTTGACGACGGCCTGGAAGTGGTCGAACATGCCCGCTTCCCAGCCTGAGCCCGAGCCGACGGGCATGACGGCGTGAGAGCTCTGGTAGCGGCCGTCGGCGAGCTGGTCGATGCGTCCGGCCTGCAGCAGACGCGACAAGCTGGCGCTGAGCAAGTCGAGCTCCATGCAGGCCAGCGTGGCTAAGGCCGGCGCCTCGATCGGCCCCTCGCGGTAAACCATCACCCACACCAACTCGTCACGGCCTTCGGTGCGGCCGCTGAGGGCGGAGAGCTCCTCCGAAGTCGCGGCCCGATACGCCGTGTCCGCGCCGGAGCCGAGACGGAAGACCAGCCCCGATTGGCAGAGGTCGTGCAGCACGCTGCGGACTTGTTCTTCGTCGTCGCGAAAGAAGCGCCGGAACACCTCCTTGCGCGTGACCAAGCCGGAAGTGCCGAGGTAGCCCAAGACCGCTTCCCACAACGAGCGGTCGCGGTCGGTCGCACTCGCACTCAAGCGTTGGACCCGCCGCCGGTAGCTGCGCAGGGCCATGCCGAACATGTCGGCGGTCACTTGCTTGCTGATGCCCTGGGACTCGATCTCCTTGGCCAATTCCAGGAACACCTGGTTGGCGATGTGGGCCAAAGGTGCGCGTACTCCCCCCGACGTCGCGAGCTGCGCGAGCAGGACGGTGGTTTGGCGCACGATGTTGTCGATCAGAAGATGCGTATTCACGACTGCCAAAAAGGGTGACGGAATCGGCCAGACATGCCCAGGGGACCCGATTGTCCAGGTGCCCCATTGTGCGACGAAAAGCCTGGCTGCTCGTCGTGAGGGGCGGCAGCCGCGCGCTCCCCACTCGTGGAGCCCCCGAGCCCATGTTTCACCAGCAGCGTCAAATGCCCGTGCTAGGCTGCGGCGCGACGCCCCCCGAGCGGACGTCAGCGAGCGATGACCCCGCCGGAAATGACGCGCCCCCGGAGATCCTGATGAGCCCGCCTCCCCCCGATCGGAATGACGACGATGAGCAGCAGGCGGCACCTCCACCTGCAAAGGTGAACGATGCCAGGCGCATGATCCTCGAGCGCCGCGCGCGTTTCGTTGCCGCAGCGCTTTCCGCCGCGGGCCTGGCGTCGTGCGGCCGGGGCACGGGGGCGAGCGTGTGTCTGAGCTTTGCGCCCGACGACGATCCGACGGCCCCGACGGCGGGCCCCTTGCCGACCCCCTGCTTGTCCATGCTGATCCCCACGACGCCCCCCACTATCGGCATGCCACAGCCGCCGGTGCCCCCAGGAGCAACCGGGCCCGTCGTGACCCCCGATCCCTCAGCGCTGCCCGGTAACTCACCGGGCGTAGCTGGAGCGGGAGGAGCGGGAGGAGCGGGGGGCGCAGCTGGGGCGGCACAGCCGCCCGCACCGACGATGCTGGAGACTGACGACGTGCCGGAAGAGCCACCGCCCGACGCGGCGCCTCCAGAAGGAGATGCCGGCGCGGTGCGGGATGCCGGCCTCGATGCTGGCTCCGCCGACACCGCTGAGTCCCCTGCCGAGGGCGGCGTCGGAGGAACGCGGCGCTAGCTCTCCTGCGGCAGCGGCGCACCCGGCCCCACGCGGCGACGGCTGCTGCGCGCCACCGCCAGGGCGAACTCCTCGGCTCGAAAAGGCTTGTGTACGAGCGTCGCGCCCAGCTGCTCGATCGCCCGTTCGTCAGCTCGGTCCGCAAAACCCGTCACCACGACCAATCCTGGTGGCGCCGGCACCCGACGTGCCTCCTCGATGACGTCGAGCCCCGTGACTTCCGACATCTTCAAGTCCGTGATGACGACGTCGTAGGTCCGTTCGCGCAGGCGGGACAGTGCATCGCGCCCGCTACACACCGCGTCGACCCGTGCCCCGAGCTCCTCTGCCGCCAGCATGACCAGCTCCCGAACCATGTCGTCGTCTTCGACCAACAGCAGGCTCAGCCCGGCGATGTCGTCCACTCGTTGCTGCATGACCGCCCTCAACTCCGTGCCGAATTTGGAAGCTCCACCACGAAGCGCGCCCCACCGCCGTCAACCGCCTCGTAGCGCATCGTCCCCCCGTGTTCGAGCACGATACCATGGGACAGCGCAAGCCCCAAGCCCGTGCCTCGCCCCACCTGCTTGGTGGTGAAGAAGGGATCGAAGATGCGAGGCACGATTTCCGCCGGCACCCCTGGCCCCGTATCTTCCACGCTGTACACGACGTAGTCCTCGCTGGCCGCGACTTCGACGACGATGCGCCGGGGTGCCGTCGGATCGATATCACGCAGCGCATCACGCGCATTCGTCAGTAGGTTTACGAACACCTGGTGAAGTCGGTCGGCATCGGCCTTCAGCGTGGGCAAGGGGCTCGCGTAGCGTTGCTCCACCTCGATGCCACGCAGAGGCTCCGTCATCAGGGCGAGCGCGTTCTTCATGGGCTCGTCCGCAAGCAGCGCGACGCGCCGCGTGGCGCCCACCCTGCCAAACAGGCGCACGCTATCGACGGTACGTCCCATTCTCCGTACCGCTTCCGCCATCAGCTCGAGGTCCCGTGCTCGTTGCTTCGCAGAGCCCTCGCGGCGCAACCGCAACAGGTCGACGAGCATACTCATCGCCGTCAGTGGTTGGTTCAATTCGTGCGCCACCCCAGCCGCGAGTTCGCCCAACGCAGCGAGCTTCGCCGCCTGCACGAGCCGATCGCGAGTGACCTGCAACTCGTGCCGTTCGGCCTCCAGCTGGGCAACCAGCGCCCCCACCTCTTCGGCGGTGGAATTGACGAGATAGGCCAACACGTCGAGGGGCGCCCCGCTGAAGTCCCGCGTGGCGCGTTGACTGAAATCTCCACGAGCGACCGCGAGCAGCACCGTCGTGAGTTCTTCCACCGCACTCTCGAGGCTCTGGCTGCCCTGCCCCCCAGTGCCGTGCGCGTCCGGGCGCGTGCTGTCAGACAGGTCCGCCATGCCGCTCTGCCATTGCTTCGGCCCACTTCAGCGCCGAATCCAAGTCCGCAAACATGCGGGTGGGCACCGTCGCCTTGCTCAGCCCCAGGAAAAACGAACCGATCGCGCGCGCCAACAGGGTACTGCAGATGAGCCCCTGGCAACATCGTGTCTCGTCGGGTCGCGGAGTGGACCACACTCGACGGGCCGCGGCATCTTGGGACACCACGCGGTCGACGAGCACGAGCACACTCTGCTTTCGGCCGAACCCACGCGCGATCGCATCGAAGGCCGCGAGCGAAGCACGCGCGGCCTCGACGCTCTGCTTGGTCTCTGGGTTCGGCACCGCGACGATGACGTTGGGTGCGACGCGGTAGTAAGCGCCCGCCGAAGTGCTCGGCAGCCGTTCCCAGTCTGGCTGAATCCGGGAATCATCCATACTTGGGCCATCCTACATCCCCCAGCCGTCGTGCGGGGGGCTTCTGCCATCTGGCGTACCGATGCGAGCCGTCGAGCAGGTTGCAGCCGAGCTCCGGACAGCTACTCGGGCGCCGCAGCGCCCGACGCCGACGCTGCTCGAAACTCGAACCGAACGAGGGGCGACTTATCATCCCCGAGTGAACTCGCCACAGTCACATCCTGCGGTTCCGTTTTGCAGAAACGCACCAAGAACTCGGCCAGAGCGATCGACAACTCGCTGGCCTTGGTGTGCGCCTCTCCCACGTCCGAAGACCAGGCATCGTGCGAGGCGAACGTCCGCACGACCACCTTCGACAACCCGAGCTGCTTCGCGCGTGAGACGGAAGGACACAGAAGCGACTGCCCCAGACGCGTGGCAGCGGTGCGCTTCCAATTCAACAATGCTGGATTCATCCAGGAGACGGCCACCCCATCGACCAGTGGAGATGCCTGAACCCGGTCCTTTTCGAACGCCTCACGCAACCGTGGGTTGCATTCTTCGTCGAAGCGCTCGGCGAGTTTCGGAAAGTGCTGCCGATCGCTATCGATCTGCGCCTTGAACTCCTCCAACTGCTTTCGCTCGGCGCTCACGCTCTGCAACGACCCTTCCGTGTTTTGCAACGAATCGGAGAGTGCAGCCGTTCTGTTTTGAGCCGCAGCCAGCTCCGCCTTCAATAACGCGTGACTCTTTTGCAGTGGCAGATAGAAGGCGAGCCCGAGGGTCGTGGCGAAAACGAAGAGAATACCGGCCACTAGACGCCACCAAGTACGCGCCGTGCGTTCGGTTCGAAGTTTTGAAACATCCATGATCAAACCTCAGACAGCGCATGTTTTCAGGAAGCGCGGAAGCCTGGTCTGAAGACTGTCACGACGCAGAGTGGGTTTCGTCCACTCCATTCTGACGCGTCGCGCTTTTTTGTACCCCCATCCAGCACTCGCGGCTCATAATCGCCAGACGCGCGACGGAGTGGCCCCGTGCGTTCGACGAAAGCGTGTTCATGCACACCATGCCCGTTTCAGCCCACACTCGAGCGGAGACCGCGGGGGTGGAGGTCTATCACGTCATTTTCGCTCCTGACGATATCCGTGAAATCACGCTGGATCAGTTGGATGATTGCTTCCGGCTCGGCTTGATCGACGAAAGCACCCGAGTCTGGACCGAGGGCATGAGCGGTTGGCAGACGTTGGGGGATGCCGCCGGCATCGACGAGACTGAGCAAGCAGCTCCGCCACCGCCAGCGCGGCGGCCACCCCCCGAGCAACTCCCGCGACAAGGCTCGTCCATGCCGCCTCCGCCGTCGCGCCGCGCCGTCAGCGCGTTGCCACCACCAGCTTCCGCACCGCCCTCGCGTCAGGCGATCAGCGCTGCGCCTCCACCACCATCGCGTCGCACCAGCAGCGGCGCACCGCCCCCGCGTTCGCACCACGCGGCTAGCGCTGCGCCTCAGCAGCAGCAGCATCACGCGGTCAGCGCTGCGCCCCCGCCGCCGCGTCGCGCGGCCAGCGCGGCACCACCCCCGATGTCGGTGCCGCCGGCGCGTCGCACGATCAATGCGATGCCGCCACCCGCTTCTGCGCCCCCCAGTGCTAGCCAGATCGCCGCACAACACGTCGCGAGTCAACACCCAGCGACGGCTCGCGTCGACAGCCTTCGAGCGCCGCCCGCTCATGTCTCGACCAGCCCCGCGCAGCACCCGGCAGCACAACTCACCGCGCTGCAGAATCCCGCGCTGCAGAATCCCGCGCTGCAGAGTCCTGCCCCGCAGCTCACCGCCTCGCACAGCTCATCCCCGCCAGCGGGCACGCTGGCACCAAACCTGAGCAGCCGACCAGCACCTGCGCCGCTCAGTAGCTGGCCGCCGGCACCCGTCCACGCTAACCCAGCACCTGCACAGGCCTTCCCATCGAGCGCGACGTCCGTTGCTCCCGCTCAATTTGGCAGCCAGCGGCCCGCCGGGCCCGCTCAGAGCGCGGCTCCTTTTGCACCATCGGCGAACCCGATCCCCCCGACGAGCCTCGCGCCGTCCGCCCGAGAGACGTTCGACTCGTCCGTGTTCGGCAACAGCAGCGGCAAGCTACGCTCACGCGTCCAAAGCACCTTGTTGTGGACATGTCTGCTCGCGGGCGTGACCGTCACCTCGTATCGAAACGACCTCTTGCTGCGGGCAGCAACCTACTTCAATGCCGAATCGGAGTACCTGAAGCTCGAACGACGCTGGTTCGGCGGAGCTCCCAGCGGCACGCCGCGAGAAGTGGACGCCATCAAAGCCCGCACGACCGGCGAAAGCGCCCCGGCTGCGCTGGGTGATACGGCTGCGCTGAGCGACACGCCTGCGCTGAGCGACACGCCTGCGCCGGGCGCGTCTGCCGCGCCGACGCCGGCTTCGAGTGAGCAAGCGTTACCCAGTGCCATCGCGTCAGACTCGGCGGCAGCTACGGACACGGACTCCGACGACGCCACTGAAGCAACGCCGCCAAAGACGGAAGCAGCCAGCGCGCGAGCCGTCACCCCGCCGCGCGCCGTCAAGCCCGCTGCTGCACCGAAGCCCAAGCCCCGCACCGTCCAGGCGCGGACTTCGGCGCCAAAGGCCAACAGCCAAAAGGCCGCAGCCCAAGAAGCAGCCAAGAGCGCCGAACCAGGACCCGCCCCCGGCACGGACGAGTTCCTGCGCATGAACATGCGCAATGCGGTCAAGAGCTCACAAAAATCCGGTGGCTCGAAGAAGGCGAACAAATCTGCCTTCGACCCACTGAACGGCGAAATCTAACGCGCCGCGACGCTCAGCGTTCACACGCTGCATCCCGTTCTCGGGCGTCGGGGAGTTGGTGACGCGCCCAGAAGCCTTGAGAAATGGGCATGATTGCGCCACGATGTTCGTGGTTCGACTCGAATCGTACGCTCTTGCTTCAGGTATCGTCATGCTTCAATCCGCACGCGCACCCCATTTCGCGGCACTCACGAGCGCTCCGCACTTCGCCTCGGTGTTGCTCGTCGCCGTGTCGTTGCTCGGTTGCTCGAGCTCCAACGGCAACGAAGAGGACCCCACCGACGAGGTGACCGAGGCGACGGACGAGTCGACGGAAGACACTCTGGCGACCGATGAGCAGACCGGGACCGAGGCGACGGATGAGCGCGACGACATGGATCTGGCCAGCTCCGATGCCGAGAGTACTGACGACCGCATGTCCGACGCGGGAGCGACGAGTACCGACAGCGCCCCTTCAGATGGCAACACGAGCGATGCCGGACTCGAGCAGCCCGACGCCGAGGCCACGGACGTGGAACCCGCGCACCCGGGAGCCGAGCCGGACGCCAACGCTCCCCCACCCGACCTCGGCGACGTCACCTGTGACGAAGCGGCTGCCTGCGGCCTGGTGGAATGTGAGGTGCCGCAGCTTCCGGGTTACCACGTCGAGACTTGCTCGGAGCTCGCGCCACATTCGAACCCGCCGACCTCGGGCGAGCACTACCCGTCGTGGGCCCAGTTCGGCATCTACGAGCAGCCGATCATCACGGGCTTCTTGCTTCACACTCTCGAGCACAGTGCCGTGGCGCTGCTGTACAACTGCGACCTCGTCGAGGCGCGCGGGGACTCGTGCGAGGAGCTCGTCGACGAGCTCCTCGCGTTCTACGACGACTTCCCGCTGGACCCGCTGTGCACGGACGTCCCACACCGATTGGTGATCGCGCCTGATCCGGATCTGGATGCGCCTTTCGCAGCAGCTGCCTGGGGCTACTACCTCAAAGGCGATTGCTTCGACGCCGAGCGCGTCGGGTCCTTCATCGATGCGCACTACGGCAACAACTACGAAGACCTGTGCAACACCGGGATCGATCCGAGCGAGGCCGGCTGCGAGCCGTGAGCACCATGCCCACACGACTCGACGGAGGCGAGTTCTGGGATTAGCTGGCTACGGGCTCGACGCTCCGCCGATCAGCAAGAAGTCGAAACAATCGCCCCCGAGAGCGCTGCACACCGCCGGCAACTCGAGTTTTCCCAACTCGCTATCGAGGGACAACTCGGAGCAGGCTGGGTAACCCGATAGGTTCACCTCGGTCAGCGCCTGCACGCAACTGAAGAGGTCGTCGAAGGTCGCCGGGCAAGCACTCGGATGATTGCATGGGGCGTCGATCAGCTGCTGCTCGCCAGCCTCCAACGCCTCGACGACGGCCGTTGGGTCCATCGCGCAAGCGTCGTAGACTTCCTGACAACGAGGCGCAACGTCGTCCTGCGTCTGTGCGGGAGACTCGCCGACAAGCGTCTCAATCGCGGCGTACACCCGACACGCCTCATCCGCCGTGTACTCGATGCGGGCACACTCGCGGTAAGCCCGGCAAGCGGCCTCCACTTCGGCGCCATCGAGTTCGCTCAACAACACCGTCCCTGCGACCCCAAAACAGCTTTCGACCTCAGAACCCGCGGAGGTCCCTTGCACGGGAGTTGGCGGGGAAGCGACCTGTCCCGCGCCGTCGACAGTGCTGGCAGCACCGCTCCCACTGCCGCCCTCAGCCTCGGAAGTGGAGTCGCCGTCGCTCGCATCCGAACAAGCAAAAGCCATCAGCCAGCCGCTGACGGCTAGCAGCACCGAGCGCAACGGCAGGCGACGACCTCGCAAATCCCACTGAACACCAAGGCACCACATGGCCTCGAGACTAGCGGGGAAGGCTCTCCACGTCACTCACTTGCCAGCCGCCGTCCCACTCGCTTGCCATCCCGTGGCGCTTTTTCGTACTCGATACCAAAAAGCACGACGGCACATTCGCGCTCGCTCAGCTGGCTGTGCTCTACTCGCCAGCCATGGGCTACTCCGCTGCAGATTTCGACCAGATGCCATGGACACCAGGGGCGCATCCGCTGGAGCAGAAGAAAGTCGCCAACGCCGGGCTTTCCTTGCTGCAGTTCGAGCCGGGCTTCGACGATCCGAACTGGTGTGAACGAAGTCACGTCATGTTCGTGCTGCAAGGCACCTTGCACCTGGAGTTCGAGGGCGAAACCGTCGCGCTCGAAGCAGGGCGCGCGATCTGGATCGACGCTGGCACCCCCCACCGGGCCTCGGTGCGGGGCGGTGCTCCCGCGCTGGTCTTCATCGCCAGCGACGTCTCCCACACCTGACGCGACGGTGGGCGAAGGCAGGACCGACGAGCAGGCTCGACGGCATGCCCTCGCGGCTGCAAGGGCCTCGTGCAAGGACGGCGTCAAAGCTGCGTGGTCGCGAAGCCTTTGGCGCGCAGGAGTTCGAGCACGTTGCCCTGACCCACGAGGTGCCCCGCACCGACCACGACGAAGTAAGTTCCTGGTTGGGCCAACAGGTGCTCGACCCCGTCAGCCATGACGCGGTTACGCTTCAACAACAACTCGTCGTACAGGGCGGGGTACTCTTTGCGCACGAGTTCGAAGTCGGCGAGCAACGCCTGGGACTCTCCGCGTAGCCACTGCTCGAACACGAGCTCCATGCGAGCCGTCTCGTCCTCCTCGAGAGCGCGCTCGACGTCTTCTTCGCGGGCCTCTTCGCTCATCGCGTAGAGCAACGCGAGCTGGTCTTCGATCCGCTCCAAACCGACGACGGGGATACGTCGGCTCCGCGCTCGATCGTAGAAGTGGTGATCGATGCCGTGTTCGCCGACGTAGCCCGCCTTCTCCATCGCGCGTACCGACAGCGTCATGGTGATGAACCACAACTTGAAGCCTTCGAGGCGCTCCGGCTGCAGGTCGAGCTCGCGCATTCGCGCAAAGAGGCGCTCTCGCAACTCGGGCTGCAACCCGTCGTAGGCACTCTGCCCTGGGGGCAGCAGCGCCTGTTGCACGAATTCCTCCATCTGCTCCGCAACCACCTCGTCGTCGAGGTCGGTCTCCAACACCAACGTCGTGCTCTGCTCGAACGCATCTTCGATGCGCTGGTCGAGGGGATAGATGTCAGGACTGGCCAGGTGTATCGACCCCAGCACGAACGCCGTCGCTACCGTACTCTGCGTTCGCCACATGAACACCGGGTGCTGCGGCTTCGGTGGAGCTTCGGTTTCGGCGGTCGTTTGCGGGGCCGTCTGCGGCGCGGGCCGCTCGCCGCAGCCCCCCAGCGTCAGCAAGCCGACGAGCAAGAGCAGCAGCAGCAGCACCCGCGAGCGCGCACTTCCTTGCTCGCAGGACGCTCGGGGCAGCCACGACCCCACTTTCAGCCAGCGCCGCCACGACAGGGCGGCTTGTTCGGAAACGATGGTCCGCATCGAGGCTACCTTGCGGCACTCGCTGCCCCAGAGCAAGAGTCCACACGACGACCAGCGCATCGGCCACGAAGCGCTGACGCGCCTCTTGCGTCCGCTGATGCGACGTAACAAGCTGGCGCCCAGTGAAACTCCGCCTTTTCGGGTTTGTCCTGGTTTTGGTTCTTGGGGTCGTCGGATGCGACGATGACCACGATTGCGACGACGGGGTGTGCGTGTGTTTCGAGGGCGGCGAGTGCGACTTCCGCTGCGACGCCCCACCGTGTCACGTGCAATGCGAAGGAGACAACGAGCGTTGTGACGGCGAGTGCGCCAACGGCGAGTGCTTCTGTGGGCCGGACAGTCACTGCGACTTCGAATGCGGGGCGCCCCCTTGCCACGTCGACTGCGCCGACGGCACGGCGTGCACCGGCACCTGCGCCAACGGGGATTGCATCTGTGAACGGGGTTCCTCCTGCGAGTTCGAGTGCCTCGCCGGGCCGTGTCACGTCGACTGCGCCAACGACACCGAATGCAGCGGAGTGTGCGCCAATGGGCACTGCGGGTGTGAAGACAACAGCGAGTGTCATTTCACGTGCCAAGACGGCAATTGCTCCGCGAGCTGCGGCTCGGGCTCCAGCTGTACCCTGACTTGCGAAGCTGGCGAGCCGGGAGCGCAAGGCTGTCGCTTCGACGAGTGCGCCGCTGGCGAGCCCACGGTTTGCAGCGACGGGATCACGGTCACCTGCGGCGCCTCCTGCCCTAAATGAGCGAGCGAGATTCTCGATCGCTCATTTTTTGGGGTGGGGCCCCAGTTCACTGGGGCGGGGGCTGGGAAGCCCCGAAAAAGACCGAAATGTGTCGAGCGAACTCGACGTAGAGGAGGTTTTGTCGCGCCCTTGCCCCATCGGGGGCGCGGCAAAACCGTTCGAGAATCGCGCTCGCTCATTTAGCGATTGAGCGAGCTGTGCGTGTGAGCCTACTCGGACGCTGCATGTAGGCCCCCCGAAGATCACAGAAAGCGCACCGTTCGTCGGAGCGAGCATCAAGTCTGCGGGGCCCGTGACCGTACTCCGTCGTGAAGTGATGGTATTTCTGCGCGTCGCATCCGGGTGGTCCGCTTGTGTGATAGCCGCGACCAGCCTGTCAGGATGTGGGCGAACGGCACCTCACCAGTACCTCGATTCACTATCTTCGCTGGTCGCCGACTCGGGCGCCGCCGACTCGGGCGCGGACGCCGGAGGCGTCATGAGCTGTGTGGAAAATGGCGATTGCAGTGATGACTCGATTTGCATCGGCGAACAGTGCGTCTTCTTCGGGGAGTGCCTGCTGGACGTGCATTGCATCGGCGACCGCACCTGCGAGGATCACTTCTGTGTCGGAGAACGCGGAGAAACCAGCCCCGCACCGCGTTGCGACATCAACGCAGACTGTCCGGACAAGCACTACTGCGTGAACAAGGAATGCGCGCGTGGAACGGAATGCCTGACCCACGCCCACTGTCCCCCCGCCAACGCCTGCGTTCGTGAGGTGTGCTTCAGCGCGGTCGAAATCCTCGCACAGTAAGCTTCCCAGCAAACGGACTCGGGCTATGGTGCTGCTGCCATGTCGCAACGACAGCCCATCGAGCTGAAGCACCTCTCCACCCTCAGAGCACTAGCCAAGGAGGGTAGCCTCGTGTCAGCCGCTCGGCAGCTGGGTGTCACCCAGTCCGCACTTTCCCACCAGCTGCGCGAGCTCGAGGGCGCTCTGGGCGTGCGCCTCGTCCAACGCAAGACCAAGCCCGTGCGTTTTACGGCCGCGGGTGAGCGCCTGCTCGCCGTGGCCCAAACGGTACTGCCTGAGGTCGAGCGCGCCGCAGAGGAACTGATGCGCTCCGCCGATGGCCGGAGCGGTCGCTTGCACATCGCGTTGGAGTGCCACTCCTGCTTCGATTGGCTGCTGCCGACACTGGACGCCTTCCGTTCGGAGTTTCCCGAAGTCGATCTCGATCTGAAACTCGACGCGCTGTTCTCGGCACTCGATGCGCTGCGGCAAGGCAGGGTCGACGCAGTGGTGGCGACCGATCCAGTGCCGGACGACCAGATCCAATACGCACGTCTCTTCCGCTACCAGACGCGACTGATCGTTTCCCCGGAGCACGAACTCGCCGATCGACCGTTCGTGCAGCCGCCGGACTTGGAGGGCGAAGTCTTCATCACCTACCCCGTCGAGCTCGAGCGCCTGGACGTCTACAGGTACTTCTTGTTGCCTGCGAACGTGCGCACGACGCGCACGACCGCAGAGCTGACCCTGATGATCGTACAATGGGTCGCCAATGGGCGCGGTGTCGCCGCCCTTCCGAGTTGGGCGGTTGCCGATGCCGTGGACAAGGGCATCGTGCGCTCCGTGGGTCTGGGAGAAAACGGACTCTGGGGACAGCTCTACGTCGCCGTACGCACGGAAGACACCGAGCAAGAACGGGTTCGGCGATTTCTCGAGCTGTCGCGACAAAAGAGCGCCGAGACGCTGCAGGGCATCCAGCCACTGGACGACACTGGGGGCTGAGTCCGCGAAGCTCGCTTCAATCGAGCCGACGCTCGGCAATGACGACGACACGGCGCAACGAAGGTAGAACCGCCCTCAGCGGCGCCCGCCAAAGTCCGTGAACTCGTCGGCTTGTGTCTTGGGTCGAACTGGGGTCGGTAGTGGAGGCTCCGGCGAGCTCGACCCAACAGCGTTGCCGTCGGCGCTCGCTGGGTCCTCGAGCGGCTCCGCTTCGGAGAACGACGCTGCCAGCGTGCGCCGAGAGGTGCTCTGTGTGGGCTCGACGACGGGCTCGGCGGCGTCGTCCCCCTCGCTCTTCGTGGGCTCTGCCTCAACTGGCGGAACTACGGAGGGCTGCAAGTTCGTCACCTGGGTGGCGCCAGGTACACGCGTCGGTCCACGTGGACGCTGAACGCGCCGCAGTGCCTTGGCAACCGTCTGCGCGGGGCGCGCCGACTCGTCTTCAGCCGTGGCCTCTTCGCTAGCGTCTTCGTCCTCGGCTTCGGCGGGCTCTGGCGGCGGAGGGGCTGCCTGTTCGCTGTCCGGTGCCGGGGCACTCGCGGAAACGAGCGTGGCAGCGACATCTCGAGTGGCCTCTTGCGGAGGCTCCGACGCAATCGAGCCCTTGCCTCGACTCAACAGCAGCAAGCCGCCCGCCACCACCACTGCCCCCGCCAACAACGACAGGTAGCCACGCCCCCGCTTCGGGATGGGCGGCAGAGGTGCCGCGTCCAATTCCTGGGCGGGCTCTGCGGGTCCGCTCACCTCGCCGGTATCGAGCGCGGGCGTCTGCCCAGTCGCGCGTGCGGGCTCCGACCTCGTGTCGCCAGCCACTTTGGCATACTCACCCGAGGCGGGTTCACCTGCTGCATTCACGTCCGACTCCGGCTCTTGACTGGATGTGTAGACGGTCGCAGATGCCGGCACGGCTTCCAGATGCGGGGTGAAGCGCTCCGCCCAGGAGTCGTCACTTGCCGCGAACGGCCGCAGTGCGTCCGACAGCTCGTGCACGTCCGCGAAACGCCCCTCGAGGTCGACGCTGAGACAACGGTCCAACACAGCCTCGAACTCGTCCGGCACCTGCACGTTCAGTTCGCTCAGCGGCCGCCGCTTCCCTTCGATCACCGAGCGAATGATCTGCGGGACGGAGTGTCCGTTGAAGGGCATCTGCAGGGTGAGCAGCTCGAACATCAGTACCCCCAAGCCCCAAATGTCCGAGCGGGTGTCGATCTCCTTGCTCGCTTCGAACTGCTCGGGGGACATGTACAGCGGCGAGCCGACCAGCATCGTGCTCTGGGTGAGCTTCAGGTGGGGTGCCGTGTGGTTTGCAAGCGACTTGCTCACGCCGAAGTCCAGCAGCTTGAGCAGGGGTGGTCGACCCGAACGGCACATCAGGTACAGGTTCGGCGGCTTCAGATCGCGATGCACGATCTGGTTGGCATGGGCGTCGGCGAGCGCGTCACAGATCCGTCTCACGACCGAGGCAACTTCGAGCAGGGTGAAGCGCCCCAACTTCAGCTGGAGCGCCTCGAGCGTCTCTCCCTCGAGGTACTCCATCACCATGTATGGAACGCCATCCTCACGGGCGCTCACGTCCAAAACCCGCACGACATGCTCACTGCGGATCCTCGCCGCGGCTCGAGCCTCGCGACGAAATCGCTCCGACGCCTCCGGATGATTGGCAAAGCTGGGCAGCAGGAACTTGATCGCCACTCGCTGTTCGAGCTCCGTATGCCAGGCAGCAACGACGATCCCCATGCCCCCGACACCGATCACCTCCTCGACGCGGTACTTGTTCGCCAGAAGCTCGCCGACCGCGACAGGACTCTGTGCGGACGACTCGGCGGTGGGCGTGTCCGCTGGGATCGGCTGGGACATGGGCCGCAGTATGGGCAGCTCAGAGTGCCGTGAGAAGTAGTTCCGTGTGCGAAATAGACTTACTCAACTGGACCTCTGGTGAGGCGCAGGGCTGCGCGGTGGGAGGCTCGCGCGACGGCCGTTTGTTCTCGCCATGCCACGCATGGTGAACACGGGTAGACACGAGTCTCGTCTCGACGACTCAGGAGAAGCCCGGTGCGGCAAAACTCGGTGATGGCCAGCCACGCGACCCCGGCGAGCCCGAAATCAGACCGAGGGAACTCCGCGGGAGAAGCCCACCGCGGCCCGCGAGGTGCCTGGGAGCGTGCGCCCCGGTTCGGCCATCGTGCCAGCTCACCAGAGCGGAAGTTGGGAGCCGCGCTGCCGGCCGACGGATGGTCGGTCTGCAAGCCACACTTTCGCGCAGAGATTTCGCGTCGCGGTTGTGGGACGGGTGGGGCTGCGCTATCCGGGTCGCACGCTGGGCGGTGCGCCCTGCCTCACATCAAGGAGAGCACGACAATGACGACACGAAAAGCTTCCGCGGTTTGGAACGGCACGCTCAAAGAGGGCAAGGGAACGATGAAGTACGGCGCGTTCGAAGGAGCCTACACCTTCGCATCGCGCTTCGAAGAGGGTGACGGTACGAATCCCGAAGAGCTCGTGGGAGCCGCACACGCCGGCTGCTACTCGATGTTCCTCTCGGCACTGCTGAGCAAGCAGGATCTCACCCCAGAGAGCGTCAGCACGACCGCCACCGTCGAACTCGGCCAAGACAACGGCCCCAAAATCACGTCGATCTCGTTGGCCTGCGAAGCCAAGGTTCCTGGCATCGACAACGACGCATTTCAGAAGCTTGCGGCTGAAGCCAAAGAAAAGTGCCCAATCTCGCGCCTGTACGCTGGCACCGAGATCAAGGTCGAAGCCAAGCTCCTGAGCTGACACCAACCGGGGGCTCGCCCGGGTGGGGCGCCAGTTTACTGGGGCGGGGGCTGGGAAGCCCCCGAGAAGACCGACATGTGTCGAGCGAAGTCAAAGTAGAGGAGGTTTTGTCGCGCCCTTGCCCACATCGGGGGCGCGACAAAACCGTTCGAGAATTGCGCTCGCTCATTTAGCATCGTCCGCGCCTTGTCGCTTTCGGTCACAGAGCTTCTGCGTTGCCCCCACTGTCACGCCAACGTGACGGATGAACGCCCGCTTCGCTGCACCGGCTGCGGGCGATGCTACCCGCTCTTGGGAGACATCCCCGTCCTGATGCAGGACCCCGACGCGCAGCTCGAACGCTGGTCGGAGGCGCTCTGGCAGTTCATCGCCGAAACGGACGAGGCGACCAAACACGTGGCGAGTGCCGTGGTGAGCAGCGCTTCGACCGCGTTGACCCGTCAGCGTTTGACGGCGGTAGCCGAAAGTCTGCCACGGCACCGCGATGCCATCAGCGAGCTCTTTCGCGAAGTGGGCATCGAACCTCGTCGTGCCCGGACCACAAGTGACCCCGGTGCTTCGCTCCTCTCCTACTACACGCTGGTCCACCGCGACTGGGGCTGGCCGCCGGAAGTGGACGAGGTCACTCCATCTCTCGAGGCCATCATCAGCTCCCTGCCGGAAGGCTTTTCCTTGGGTCAAACGCTCGTGCTGGGAGCAGGCACGGCACGCTTGGCCTGGGAGTTGAGTCAGCGCTTGCCCAACCCAGGAGTCACGCTCGCCTTGGACGTCAACCCACTGCCCTTCTTGGTCACGGCACGACTGATGCGAGGTCAGCGCGTCGAAGTCTACGAGCTCCCCGGCCACCCAAAGCGCGCCTCCTTCGCTGCGGTTCGACGCGTGCTCGAGGCGCCCAACCCGCCGCCGCCCGGACTCCGCCTGATGTTGGCCGACGGTCTGGACCCACCACTGGCGCGCGGCAGTTTCGACACGGTGATCACTCCCTGGTTCGTCGATCAGGTGCCCGAAGATGCGCAGAGTGTCGTGTCCCTGGTGCACGACTTGCTGACGGAGGGCGGCAGCTGGATCAACCACGGCCCTCTCGTCTACGACCCGACTCACACCGCGCCAGCCCACCGCTACTGCGCAGACGAGTTCCTGCAGCTCGCCGCTCGAGGCGGCTTTCGGGTGACGAGTGCGAAGTACGAAAGCGCGCCCTATTTCGCTTCACCCATTTCCAGTCAGGGGCGCACGGAAACTGTGCTCACCCTGCACGCGCACAAGACGCCCGCCATCGACGGGCCCACGGTGGAGCCCGACTGGCTGCGCCCCGAAACTCGAGATCGCACGCCGGTGCCGAAGCTCGCCGGTCTGGGGGGCTACGAAGCGCCGCATCCCGTGGTCTCGAGCGTGGCGGCACTGATCGACGGGACACGCAGCGCGCGTGACATCTGCCGCATCCTCGTCGACGCGGGCACCATCGCCGCTGACGGCAACGAACAAACGGTCGTCTACGGCTGCTTGAAAGTGATCTACCAGGCCCTCGGAGCCGGCGGCAGACCTGCGGCAGGGCGCTGACTCCTCAGCTGCAGGGAGCGTACGCTCCGATGGGCGCACCGAAGGCGGGCCACCTGCCCACAGCGCTGAGCGACATGCCCGTGTCGCAGCCGGGCCGAGGGTCTGCGCGGCTCAGGTGTACAGATCCGGCAAGTCACCAGTAGCCCCGGACTCGTCACCGAAGGTGGTCACCTCCGAAGCGCCCATGACCTGCGCCAGCGTCACGAGCAGCTGGTTGTTGTCTTTGGCGTTGCCTTCGCCGTACGTGACGACACGCCCCGTATCTAGCTTGCCTCCACCACCGCCAGCAAGCAGGTAGGGCATGCGCCGCAGGTCGTGTTGTGGCGATTCACCGATCTCCGTTCCCCAGAACACCACGGTGTTGTCGAGCAACGTGCCGTCACCTTCTTGGTAGGAGTCGAGCTTGGTGAGTAGATAGGCTAGCTGCTCCGCGAACCAAACGTGGATCTCCCCGTACTGTTCGTAGCCCTCACCATTCCATTGGTGCGAGATGTCGTGGTGGCTGGCATTGATTCCCAACCAAGGAAAGAAGTGCTCACTCTCCGCATAGTTCCACTGGATGGTGATGATGCGGGTTTGGTCGCAGGCCAGCGCCGCCGCGGCCAGATCCATTTGCAGCTGACCCGTCTCTTCCATTGTGGCATCGTCGAGCAGCTCCATGCTTCCGGGCGCAGGCGGGACGGCGCATCCGCCCCCTTCGACGACGCCGTTTCCACCCGACGCCAGTGACGCAGAAAGGCGCTCCTCGATCGTGCGCACGGCAGTCAAGTGCGCATCTAGCTTGAGGCGGTCTTCGGCGCCCAGCCGACCCTGCAAACGCTCGATCTCGCGCAGCGTCAGGTCGAAAACACTGCGACGCTCAGCGCGCAGCTGCTCGAGTGCCGGGTCCACGCTGCCCATGTCCGCCGGATCGGCGGAAACCGCATTGGCAAACAGGGCATTGAAGACATCCGCTGGGTCCTCGCGCGGGGGCACCGGTTGGTCTGCGCCCGTGTAGGAAATGCGACCACGCACCTCGGAGTCCCGCACGTGCACCCCGAGCTCCAAAGTCGGAAACGTGGTGGGCGGGTTCAGCACCCTGGCAAGGTGTTGGTCGATCGAAATGCCCGAGCCCCAGCCGGACGTTGCCATGAAGCTCTGAAACGTCCCGGTACCCAGCGGGCGTGCGGTCAACAAGCCGCCGATCCCGCGGGCGTGCTCGGAGCCATTCATCGCGCCGGCAAAGCCGTTGTCCCCGACGACGGTTGGGTTGTGGGTGATGTTGTCCAAGAACAGGAGCTTGTCCGCAAAGGGCTCGAGCGGCGCGGTGTACTGAGGGAACGTCATCGAGTCCCCCTGCTGCGTCGGCCAGAATAGATCGTTGCGCGTGCCATTCGGCGTTGCCATCACGACCAAACGCGTCGGAGGTGACTCCTGCCCACGGGCACGGTCGATGTCCAACAACGGAATTGCAGCGGTACCGGCGAGCGCCCCCCGCATCAGGTTGCGTCGAGAGAGCCGAGGCGCGCGGGGCATCGTCAGCCGCTCTCGTGATCGATGGCTCATTGGGTCACCTCCTGCGTGACGGCGCGGCGGTAGAGGAACGCTTCCGTCTGAGTCGTTGCGATGATGAGTTCCATCAAGCTGGCTCCACTCTGAGTGAACGAGGCCCGAAGCGGGGACAGCGAACAGGCATCGCCATCCTCTTCACCGCGCCCCATGGCGAATTTGTACCACTGCGTCGCAACACAATCCTTGACTTGCTGGCTGCCCGCAAGCCGCTGAGCCATCTCGGGCACACCGGTGAACGTCCCGTCCAAGTCGTCGGTAGCGACGAACTCGCCGGACAGGTCGATCTCTTGCCCGCCTTCCATCGTTCGATAGTTGCCGACCGAATCGAAACTCTCGAAAGCAAAACCGATCGGGTCCATCAACGCGTGGCAACCAGCGCATGCCGCCGACTCGGAATGAGAGCTGAAGCGCTCTCGAGCCGTCGACGCGTTGGGATCCGGAGGCGTCGCATCCACGTTGTCAGGTGGAGGCGGGGGCATGTCGCAAAGCAGCTTCGCGCGCACGAACTTGCCGCGCAGCACGGGGGACGTCTGATCGGGGTGGGACGTGACGGAGAGAAAGCCCGGCAGCGTCAAGATGCCAGCCCGTTGTTGTTCAGGAGGAAGGCTCACCACGCTGTTGCTCGCTGCAACTCCGTAGAGCTCTGCCAAGGGTCCCGACGCCAAGCCCAAAGGAGAGCTCAACAGCTCGGTCAGGGTCGCCTGCTGGCCCCAGATCAATTGCTCGATGACGGCCTGAGTCTCTGCCTGCATCGCGCTTCGCATCTCGTCGCTCCACAACGGAAAGCGTTCGACATCCTTCGTCGTGATGTCCAAGCGGGTGACTCCCAACCACTGCCGGTAGAACTCGGTGATGGCGCTGCGAGCCCGTTCGTCGTCCAGCATCTGCCGCGTCACAGCCGCCACTTGCTCCGGCGACTCCAGACCGCCCGAGGCAGCCAGATCGAGCAGAGCATCATCCGGACCCGACGCCCAGAGCAGGTAGGAGAGCCGCGTCGCCGTCTCGTAGCCGTTGAGTCGCACCATGCCCTGGTTGGGCACATCCGAGCCCGTGTACTCGACGCGGAAGAGGAACTGGGGCGATTGCAGCATCGTGCGGATCATCACCTCGATGCCTTTTTCGAACGTATCGCCGACCGCGTAGGCCTCCATCAGGGTGTCGATGTCTTCAGGCTCCAACGCTCGCCGGTAGGCGCGCCGCCCGAAGCTCTGTGCGAACTCGAGCGCACACGCATCGTCCGCAGCCGCCGCACAGGGCAGAAGGTTCGTCAGATTGCCGACCGCTTCGGCCGCTATGGCTTCTGCAGCGTCCAGGTAGCGCTCGGCGTGGAGAGAGGAAACGGTCAGCACCAAGGCGTTGTTGGAAAAGCCGTCCGAAATCTCGTCTGCGGGGAAGGCGTCGGCGGGCGAGGACGTGATGCCGAACAAGTCGCGAACCGTGTTGTCGTACTCGAAGCGAGTCAGGCGCCGCAGGGGCGTGGGAGGCCGTTGCAAGCTGCTACAGTCGATCGTCGCTGCCCCATCTTCGCTGGGCACTGTGTCGGGCGCGACGCTGGGCCCTGGATTCGCCGGCGTACCCGGCGGCAACTGTTCGCTCGGCGCACTGGGAACGGCCCCTCCCGACGCTGCGGCGGGGGCTCCCGTTACTCCGGCTCCCGAAGCTCCCCCACCGACGGAGCCTACACCGCCGGAAACCGAGTTACTCTCGGCCCCCGCAATGCTGGCCCCTCCAGTCGGGTCGCCCATGGCGTCGCCGTCCCCACCGGCGCAGCCAACACTGCCGAATGACAGCATCACACTGCCGAACGACAACAGAACCCGGGCGACAGTCGTCGTCTCGACGCCGATGATGGACGTGCGCGAGCAAACATCGTTCGTCGAGAACGGCGTCGGGCGGGGTTTCCGTCGAACGGTCATCACATTCCTCCGAGCTGGGCGCGCGTTTCAGCAAGCGCTGCTACGGTTTGGCAGCGAGCTGTCCTCCTGCCAAGGCTGGAGCGAAGCATTCGAGCTCGAGACACAAAGTGCCCACTCAAATTGAACGGGAGCGCGAACTGTACCGCGCAACAGAAAGCGGATTTCGTCGCGGCCGTTTTCGACACTTATCAAAAAATGCGGCTTCATCGCGTCATGAACCGGCAACGACAACCCCCTCGAGCGGACGTTCACTCCGCTGACGGCTGCATCTGCACCGCCCATCTCCCCCCTTTTGGTTCTGCCGAGAAGGTCACCGCGCTGACGCGCTCATTGAGAAACACTCTGAAAGGACCATCAATCGACGACGGCAACAACGCTGCCTTCGGCGCTGCGCCCTGTTCGCCTTCATCCAGCACCGAACGTTCGCCCGTTGAACGCCCTCGAGCTTTCGCCCGCGCCCGGCATGACTACTGCACCGACGTGAACCCACTGTCCGCGAGCGGTGGGTCGGGGCGATGCGGCGTCCTCATCGTGAACCCGAGGGCCCGGCCCCATGTCGGTCGCCGACGCAACCCCAGCCTTCTCAGCCGTTGCGCCAGTACTGCCGCTGTTCACTCTGTACGCGTGCCAAGCGTTGCTGCTCCTGGAGGAACGCACCGTAGGTGGTCGGAACGCGTGTGTCTTGGAAGAACTTCGCCATCACGAGGGCCGCGGCTGCCGCGTCGTCCGTCGCGCGGTGGGCCGTCTCCAGTTCGATGCCCAACAGCTCGGCCATCGCCCCCAGCGCTTTGCTCTTCTCGTCTTTGTGGAGCTCTCGCGCCCAGATCAACGGGTCGATCCAACGCACCTTGGGGCGCGCCGCAGGCGGCAAGGCCCCACGAGCGCCCCCTGCCCGCTGGATCTCCTCCAACACGAAACGTTGATCGAACTCGGCGTTGTACGCAACTGGCACCAAACCCTGCATCGCCTCGAGAAGTTCCGGTAGAACCTCCGCAAACGTGGGCTTGTCCTTCACGTCGTCGTCACTGATACCGTGGACGTCGAAGGCCTCTTTGGGGATCGGGCGCTGGGGATTGATGAGCCAATCCTTCTTGTCGACGATCGCGCCAGCTTTGAGCGTGACCAAGGCGATCTCGACGATACGGTCGACAGTCGCATCGCGCCCAGTCGTCTCCGTGTCGATGGAGACCAGCGGTAGCTCATCGAGCAGTGTCTGAGCATCGAACTCGTCCGCCAAGCCAGCGGCGGCCACACGCAACAGGTGAGCGATGCCCGGGTAGTGCTTGCCCGTGGGAAAGCACCCTTGCCCTTCGAAACTGAAGCGCACTCAGTTCGCTTTCTCGGCTGTCTTGGGGGCCGCAACCTGCTGATCTGCGGGTTGTGTCGCCTCTACCTTCGAGGCCCCTTCTGCGGCGGCTGCACCGCCAGTTCCGAGCTCATTTTCGGCCGGCTTGGGCGCAGCGGCAGACGGCTTGCCCGAGCGCAGCTCCACTTCGAGCTCGATCCACGGCTCCAAGTCCTCCGACAAGTCGAACTTTTCGAGATCGAAGTGCCGGCCGTTGATGAACAACATCGGCGTTCCTCGCAACCCGAGCTTGTCGGCTTGCTTGCGGTCGGCGTTCACCAGATCCGCAACGGCCTCGCTCTTCGCGTCGTCCTTGAACTTGACCATGTCGAGGCCGAGTTCAGCTGCGAGCTTCTCGATCGTCTTTTCGTCCAAAGCGGTCTGGTTCGCAAACAGCAGGTCGTGCATCTCCCAGAACTTGCCTTGTTTAGCGGCAGCGACCGCAGCGCGGGCCGCAGCCTCCGCGTGCTCGTGACCGCTCAACGGATAGTGTTTGAAGACGACCTGCACTTTGTCTGCGTGCTTCTTGGCCGTCTTGCCGAGCAGGGGCGAAGCCATGCCGCAGAACGGACACTCGAAGTCCGCCCACTCGACGATGGTCACCACGGGATCCGTAGCGCCCTTGGCGGGCGAGTCGCCCAACGACACCTCTTTGACTGCGTCCGGCGAGAAGCGGGCTCGGAACGCTTCTTCGGCCTGTGAGCGGGTCTTGCCCTTCGTGACCTGCGAGGTCAGAAAGCGGGCCGCAGGTAGACACGCGTCACAGGAGCGCTTCTCGGTGACGCATTGGGCGACACTCACCGGCTGATCCGAACACGGGGCCAACAGCTCGCTCACCATCGTCGACCACTGCTCGTTCTCACGTTGAGTGAGCTTGGACGTGTCCACGCCCTGAAGCTCTATGGTTTTTGGCTTCACGGTGGTGGGTTGCTCGCCCTTGGCGGTGGTCTGACTTTGGCACGCCACCTGGCTCCAAAGTAGAAGACAAGAAAATAGAGCAGCGATGCACGATCGGAGCATGTGGGGAGACTAGCGGAGGCGTGAGCAAGTTGGTAGCCCTGCAAGCCGAATGCTCCCCAGCGATCCCCCTTCCTGGAACCAGGCTCCGCCCCCATCGGCCCCCCCGCCTGGGGTGCGTCATCTGCTGGCGGTGGCAGGTGCCCGGGGCGGCGTCGGCACCAGCGTGATCGCAACGAACATCGCCGTCTATCTCGCCCAGTTGGGGCGCTCTGTACTGCTGGTGGATGCAAGCCCATCCGGGGGCGCGCTGCACACGATGCTCGACATGGAGCCCCCGACCCCGCCCACGGAGGATGACGTTTCCGAGGTGGACGAATTCCAGATCGTCGAGACGCCGATCCCCGGGCTGCGACTGCTACCCCAGGCCTACGATTTTGGCGCCACGACGCCGCTGCGTCCGGGGCGCAAACCGCGTTGGGCACGCAAGCTGCGTCAGCAAGACGTGGACTACGTGCTGCTGGATCTCGGCACCGGCACCGCCCCCGCCAGCCTGGATCTCTTCCTGGGGGCGGACTTGGGCATGCTGGTCACAGCGCCCGATCCTCCCGCCGTCGAGGGCACCTATCGCTATTGCAAGGCGTTGTTCCAACGGCGCATGCGACGCTCTCTGCTCAGGGATCGCTTCCACCTGCGCCTGCTCGACCGCGCGCTGCATTCGGTCGAGCCGTTACCTTCTCCGCAACGACTCGTGCGCACCATCGCTCGCTTCGAGACCGGAATGGCAGAAGGGGCTGCGAAGGAACTCGCCAAGCTGCGTCCGCGTCTCGTCGTCAACTCCGCACGCTCGCGAGCAGACAGCGAGCTGGGTCTTGCCTTGCGCGACATGGCCGAACGCTACCTCGGTGTGCATTTCGACTATACGGGGCACATCGAGCAAGACGACACGGTCTGGCTCAGTGTCGTTCGCCGGCGACCGCTACTCATCGACAACCCCACGAGCAAGAGCGCCCGCAACATCGAGCGCATCTCACGAAGAGTGCTCGGCCTCGTCGCGCGCAAACAGGATGCGCAGACCGAGGCGATCCCTCTGCTCAAGCCCGAGCCGACGCTCTACGACGTGTTGCTGACCCATCGTGGCGCGTCGGACGAGGAATTGCGTCGCGCCCACAAGCGCCTGCGAGACATCTACACCCGCGGCAGCCTGCCCCTGACGTCGTTGGTGCCGGAGGCGGATCTCGACAAGGCGCAAGCTCTCATCGACGAAGCCCAAGACACGCTACTCGACCCGCTGCGACGACGGGCCTACGACGTCTCGACGTTCCCCAACGAAGAGGATGCCCCCGAGAGTCGACGCGGTGAACAAGACGCTGCACTCGAGGCGGAACGCGAACTCCTGCGGCAAGAACTCGCTCGCGAACTCACTCCGCAGTCGGTCTTCACCGGCGAACTCCTGCGCAAGGTGCGTGAATCACAGAGCGTGGAGCTCGAGCACATCGGTGCCCGAACCAAGATATCCCGGGCCTACCTCGAGGCCATCGAGGAGGAGAACTTCGCGGCGCTGCCGGCCTTCGTTTACCTTCGAGGCTTCATCACGGAGCTCGCCAAGTACCTGAAACTCGACCCGCTGCAAGTCAGCCGCACCTACCTCAAGCGCTACCGCGAGTGGAAGACACAGCAAGAGCAACAAGCCCGCTGAGTCCACTTCGCAGTCTCGGACTCAGCGAGCAGGCGCGGCGCGACGCCGCGTTCGCGGCGATGCTGTTTGCGGTAGCCTTGTTGCCACGACTGTACGTGGCGCTGTTCTGGGCCAAAGAGCCCGTCTGGGATGGCCACTACTATCACTTCGGTGCCACGCGCATCGCGCAGGGGCTCGGCTATTCCGAAGACATCCTCATCGGCGGACAGAGCGTGTGGAAACCCTGGTGCCATTACCCCGTAGGCTACAGTGGAATGCTGGGCTGGGTTTACAAGTTGTTCGGCACCGGACTGTGGGTCGCGCCCACGACCAACGCCGTGTTCGGCGCGCTGACGGTGGTGAGCGTGTACGCCTTGTCGCGGCAATTCTTGTGTCCGGTGCGCTCCAAGATCGCCGGTATCTTGTGCGCGGGCCACCCCGGGCTCATCGCCTACACGGCGCTCTTGATGACCGAGCCTCTGTCGGCCTTTTCCCTCATGCTGGCCGGGGTCGTCGCCGCCTACGGACGGACCCGTCCCACAGGCTGGCTCGGATCGGGCATCGTGCTCGGCCTGGGCGCGTTGGTGCGTCCGACGGCAGTGCTGGCGGTCCCTTGGCTCGCAGGCTTCTTCAGTGAACGAGGCGCCGCCCTGCGCACTCTGCTGCGGAGCCCGCGACAGCTGCTCGGCCAGTGGACAAGGCCGATCCTGACGACGGCACTCGTCGGCGGCGTCGCCTTGGCGACGATCGCGCCGTGGACGATCCGCAACTGCAGGGTGATGGACGGCTGTGCCCTCGTGTCGACGAACGGGGGCTGGAATCTCGCCATCGGCGCCGTGACCGACACCGGTCGTTTCACCGCACTCAAGGCCGAGTGGGGCTGCCCGGGTCCTGGCCAAGTTCGACAAGACCGTTGCTGGGGTGAGGTCGGCCGCCGGAAGATCGCCGAGGCGCCTCTGCGCTGGCTCTCGATGATCCCGAAGAAGCTCGAGCACACCTACAATCACGAGAGCTTCGCCGTCGGCTACCTGGCGGAGGCGGATCCGAGCGCCTGGCCCGAAGAACGTAAGAACTCGTGGCGAAGCCTGCTGACCGTCTTTCACCACCTCTTGATGTTCGCGGCAACGCTCGGCGCCGTGGGAATGCACTTCTCACCCGAGCCATGGCGCCGCTGGGGCGAAAAAGCGAAACGCGCCGTCGGTCCCGCGTTTTGGGTCCAGGCGAGCCTACTCCTGTGCGTGCTCGCGTTCTCCGCCTACGCCCTTCAGGCCGCCGAATCACCGCTCTACTGGCTGATCGTGCTCGCCCCGGTGATCGCATTGCTGCCGCTGCCGGGAGCACCGCGGCTCGGTGCTGCCGGCGCCTACGCTTGGGGCCTGGTGTTGATGACGAGCGTCACTCACGCCATCTTCTTCGGCGATGACCGCTACCACCTGACGGTGAGTCCCGTGCTCTGTATGCTGGCTGCCGGCGCACTCCGTCCCCCCGCTCCGGCGCCAAGTGCCTCCACGAGCACGAGCGAACGACCCAGGGCCGCCGCTCCGCCCCCCCAATGAGATCCCGATGACCGCCAGCCAAAGCATCGCTCCCCCCCACGCCTCTTGGGGCTCGGTCCTGAGCCGTGCGCTCTTGCGCCGCGTGTCGCCAATCGTGCTCGCCCTCGCAGCCTTGCTGTGGAGTGAACGCGCCATGGCCTTCGTTCACATCGTACAGCCGGGAGACACCTTGGCGTCGATTGCCGAAACCTTCTACGGCAAGATCCAACACGAGCGACTGCTCGTCTCCGCCAACGGTCTCGACGTGCAAGGCGGCATCCGCATCGTGCCCGGCATGCGCCTGGAGATCCCGGCCTTGACCTACCTGCGCGTGTCCAAGGGGCAAACCTGGAAGGGCTTGGCCCAGCAGTTGCTCGGCGGGGAACACCGAGCGCACGCCTTGGCGGAGGTCAACGACTCCAAAGCCTGGTTACCGCCACCCATCGACGCGGAAATCATCGTGCCCTACAACCTGCGTTTCGTCACGACGGGCAACGAAACGATCGTGGGCTTGGCTTACCGCTTCCTGGGTGATCGCAAGAAAGCGTGGGCACTCGACCAATACAACGGACGCAAGGGGCGGCGTCTGACCCGGGGAGAGGTCGTGCTGATCCCGATCGTCGACATCGAGCTGACGGAAAAGGGACGCCAAGCAGCCGCTGCCGCACAGCTCGTCGATGGCCTGCAGCTCGGCGGCTCCGCCCGTGCTGCACAAGCGGCGGTCGCGCGCGAGATGGACCGGCTCGAGCGGGACGTTCGTCTCGGGCACTACGTCCAAGTGATCCAGCTGGGCACGACATTTCTGGAACGAGGCACGTTGATGAAGAAGCAGCGGGCCCGGATCCATCGACTCTTGCTGGAGGCCTACGTCGCGCTGGATGCCCGCGGACTGGCGATGCAGAGCTGCGCGGAGTGGATGGAGCAGGACCCGAATGCGAAACTGAATCCGGTGATGATGAGCCCGAAGCTCATCGCAGCCTGCCGAAAAGAGTCGCCATGACGCACCCGCTGCCGAGACGACTCCTCGACTGGGGTGCCATCGCCCCCCTGCGACTCAACGCGCAGCGCTTGGCGGATGGTACCTATTCAGGCACTCACCGCAGCCGTCGTCGAGGAAGCGGCGTGGAGTTCGACGGGCACCGGGACTACGTCCCGGGAGACGACCTGCGTCGCCTCGACTATCGCGCCTTGGCACGCCACGGTCGCCTCCTGATCCGTCAATTCGAAACCGACACCGAGCGTCGCCTGTGCCTGGTGCTGGACGCCACCAGCTCCATGGCCTTCAAGAGCAGCGACGCACCAGCCGCCAAACTGGCGTACGCTGCTCTCTTGGCTGCCGCTCTGGGACGCGTCGCGATCGCTAGTGGAGACACCATATCGTTGGATTGGATCGGAGGCAGTGGCAGCGGCGCGTTGCCCACCTCCGGTGGCAAGGAGGCGTTCGAACGTCTGGTCACTGCCCTCGAAACGGTGGAGCCGGGGGGCGATGACGACCTCGACGACCGCGCTTTCGATGCATCGTTGGCGCCGGTGGCACGCCGTGCGAGCCGCGGTTCCGTGATGGTCTTCTTCAGCGACCTGGTCGATTTGCCGGAAGCTGCGTCGGCGAGATTCGCAGCACTGTCGAACAGGAACCGCATGGCGTTGACCGTTCGCGTGCTCGATCCCGTCGAGGCTAACTTTCCGTTTCAAGGAGCCATCCGCCTCAAGACGAGCTCTGGGCAGACGATCGTAGAGACCGACGGTGCGGCGGCGCGCGCGGGCTACCTGGCAGCGCTGGATGGCCTGCGACAGCGCTGGGAGGAGCAACTCGTCGCTCAAGGTGGACGACTGATCACCTGCACCACTGACGAGGCCCCCATCGAAGTCTTGCGGCGAATCACTCGTGCGTTGGAGGGACACCGGCAATGAGCTTTGCCACCGCAATGGCGCTCCTGGTGGGCCTGCTGGTCGCGATCCCAGTCGCCGCGCACTTACTCCGGCGCGGCAAGACCAAAGACCAGGAGTTTCCGCCGGCCGCTCTGGTCCCCGCAGTGGTCGTCACTTCGGAGCAGCGCAGCCGTTTGGAAGACCTGCTGCTGCTGCTGCTCAGAGCACTGATGGTCGTCGCATTGGCAGTGCTGGGTGCGACCCCCTTCGTGCGCTGCTCCGACCTGAGCGTCGACCGCAAGTCGGGCGCCTCGGTGGCCCTGGCCATCGTCATCGATGATTCCCAAAGCATGCGCGCAAAAACGGAGGACGGCGATACGCGCTTCGAGCTCGCACTCGCTGGCGCCGAGCAACTCTTGGACTCCGCCCGCGATGGAGACGCGATCGCCATCATCAGCGCTGGGGCGCCAGCGCGCCTGGTGCTCAACGCAACCGCAGACCTGTATGCGGCCAAAAAAGCGCTGAGTCAGATGCGAGCAACGGACCGCTCGACGGACCTTTCGGAAGCCATCGCGCTCGCTCGCTCGGCAGTGTCCGACCTACCCCACGTCGACAAGCGCGTTGCGGTGCTCAGCGACTTGGGAACGCCACGCTTGCCCAAGGGGGACCCTGCCCCCTGGATCCCACTGAAGGAGCTGCGCGAGCCCGTGAACAACTGCGGTATCGCTCTCGCGCAGCAGGAGTCGCGAGGGGTCTTGGTCACGGTGGGCTGCACCAGTCCGGAGGCCGCGAAGGGGCGCCAGGTTGAGGTCTTCGTCTTGGACGAGGAGGATCCGGAGCCGATCGCCACAGCTGAACTGCAGACGCTGGAGGGCGTGCAGAAGGTGGACGTTCGCATCGACAGTCTCGGGCTGGAACTGGGCGTGCGACTGCCGGGCGACGACGCCATCGCTTCGGACAACCGCTCGGAAGTCGCCAAGACGGCCACCGACGTCGTCATCGCGGTGGCGGCAGATCCGGCCAAGGCGTCCACCATCACCGGAGGCCCGACCATCGTCGTGCAAGCCCTGCGCGCTCTCGATTCCAAACTCGACGTGCGCCCTCTGGGCGAACTCCCGGAGGCAGCTGAAGACTACAAGCGCTTTGCTGCCCTCGTGATTGACGATCCTCCGGGGTTGTCGCCAGAAGAGCGCGCGGCCCTGACGGAGTGGATCGAGGGCGGCGGGGCAGCGTTGGCGCTGCTCGGCCCCAGCAGCACCAATACCCAATTGGCGTCCAGCATCGAACCTTTCGCACGCCAGGGCGCGCAATGGGAAGAGCGGTCCAGCGTCGGAATCGAGCCCGACAGCGTCGCCTGGCTCGGCGGCGAAGCGGGCAGTCTCGCGACCCTCAGCGGTGGGGGCCGGGTGCGGCTCGACGCGGCCGATTTGCCTGGCACGGACATCCGCGGCAAGTGGCAGGACGGAGTGCCTTGGCTCTTCCATCGCACCCTTGGGCGGGGGCTGGCGTTGACCGTGGGCACACCTGCCTCCGTCGAGCGCAGCGACTTCGCGCTTCGTCCCGGTTTTCTCGCGCTGCTCGACGTCGTCGTCCAGCACGCTCGCCAGACCAACGGCCCCAAACAGAGCATCGCTGGCGCACCGTGGCAATTCCCAGCCGATGCCGAAGTCGAAGTGAAAGGGCCCGACGGTCCACTGAACGTCGAGGTCATCAACGTTCAAGGCACCGCGAAGCAGCAAGTCGTGCCCGAACGGGCAGGGCGGCACGAGCTTCAAGTCGACGCGGAAACGGAAAGCCGTTTGGTCATCCTCGACGAACAGGAGCTCGTGCAGCCGCCGCTGGATGCAGAGAGCGGCGACCTCGGTCCCAGCGAGGCAGATGCGGAGAGCATGGTGGATGCCTCGCCGCAGTGGGCCATCCTGCTGCTCGCGCTATTCACACTAGAGATACTGTTCCGGACCTACGGCGACAGATTGCGTCCCCGGCGTGGAGCACGACGCCCGAAGCGGCCCGCGATCGTCGATGGGGCCGAATAGCGCCAAGCCACGCTGAGGCGGCCAACGTCGACGCTGCGACCCCGGCGACACTGGTCGCCAAGTCACCGTAATCGTCACGACTGGCATCGAGCGCAGCCAGTCGTGATGCTGCTGTTGCGCGGGGCTGCCCCCACGCACTCAGCGTGCCGTGCCGACGACCAAGTTCAGCAAAAGAGCGCGGACAACGGGGCGATAGCCGTAGTCGGGGGCGGACGGATCCGTCGCCTGACGCGGACAGATCGACGCCACGACCGCCTGCTCCGTGCACTCGCCGCCCATGTCCTCGGGACAGGAGACGCCTTGCAGCACCTCCAGCATACGCGGAGCGGGGTAGGCCTTGGCGTAGCGCTGCACCTGGTCGTAAACGCCGGCCTCGGTGTCGTAGCAGAGGGGATTGCCCTCGTAGTAGTTGGCCCTCACGTCTCCTTGCGGATCGAGTTCGACCACGCAGTCGCAGGCGCTGAGCTCTTGGCCCTCGCAATTGCGGGGCTCGGGCAGCTGGAAGATGCAGGAGTACTGGAGATCGTCGTCGGCCGCATCGTCGACGAACAGCTCGCGGTCGTGGCCGTTGACCGAGTTCCACGTCCCGGGGCCGCCCAAAGCTTCGCCGGTGACGGGATGAGTTCCGGAGCGCATGCCCATCGCTTCGATGTTGAACGGATCCGTCGGAAACTGGCCGTTCGACGGCAGCAAACGCGCCCAATCCACTTCCGTGGACTCGATCAAGTCGAAGTTGTTCGCGGTCTCTTTCGCGGGATCCGACGTGTCTTGCCAAGGTACCCCGATGATGCCGACGACGAATATCTTGTCGCGGCCGCGTTGCTCCGTGAACAGGGCGTTGGGCTGGGGGTTGCCATCGCGATCGGCCACGAGCGAGTTCGTGAAGCCGCCGATGTAGACCTTGGTCGAGCGCAGGAAACTCACCCCGTAGCGACGCACCTGATCGAAGCAACGCAGTGGGCGGGCTTCGTACTCCTCAGCCGTGTCGTCGCCGCAGCCGTTGGTCGCAGGATCCGCATCGCAGCCAGCGGGCACGGCGGTTCCGCAGGGAACGCAGCACTCGCTGTTCGGGTCGTCGTTGCAGGTGTTGGTACCACTGCGCAGCGGACGGTTGGACATCGCCCTGTAGCCTTGCCCGTTCGCTCGTAGCGAGCAGTCGTTCTCGTCCGTGAGGTACATCACGACGACCACCGAATCCGGGCGCAAGAATTGTTGACGCTGGGCCAACAGGTCCATGTCCACGCCGACCGGCTCGGCACACAGGGGCTCGTCCGTGCCTTGGCCGGGACATGGAACCCGCTGCAACGACTCGTAAGGATCGGGCTCGCTCAGGAAGCGGTAAGCTGCCTCCAGCGGGGCCTCGAAGCCGCAACCCAACTCGCCCACGGTGTCCACCTGGTTTTCGAACTTGGCGATCAGAGTCGCCAGATCGCTGTCACCCGGCGGCGATGCTGCCTGTTGTGCATCCCAGTTCAAGAAACCCCAGTTCTGGTAGCTGTCCGCTGCCAGCTCCGGGCGGATGCGACCCAACAGCCATGCACGGTCGTTTTCTTCCGGAACGTCGGTGCAACCCGTAGGAATTTCATCTCCCTCGGCGCCGATCGGCCCGAGACTCGAGGAGATGATGGCGATGTGAATGTCGTCGACCGGGTCGAACAGGCGGCGAGCATCCGTTCCGCAACCTTGAACGGGATCGAACGGCTTGAAACCGCCACCCTCCGTGATGCGGCACGGGGGATTGACCATCTGATCGATCAAGTCCGGAATCGCCGCCTTGAATATCTCTTGCTTGTCCGCCATCGAACTAGAGTTGTCGACCACGAACAGTAGGTCCACTCGCTCCGAGGGGAGAAAGCCACCCTCCAGGTCGCTGCCGCTCGAATCATCGTCGACGAGAAGCTGTTCTTCTTCAGCAGCAGGACCGACGGTCGCGGGTTCGCCGTCCTGGATGTCTGGCGTGATGTCGACGGTGGAAACCGAGGCGTTGGGCCCTGGCATCACCTGAGGTGGCCCCATCTGCACGGGCGCTGACGAAGCCCCCGAGTCACCGCCGCCACATGCCGTGAATGCAGCACCGAGTGCCAACAAGAAGCCGGCACGCACGGTCTGAGAGGAAGTCGAAGCAAGTTTGGGAATCATTCGGTTACGCCTCTGAAAGCAGGAGTGTAGCGACTACGGGCCCGCGAACTGGAGGGATTAGCAGCCTTGGGGCAGCAGAGTTAGCCA
>JBNKHV010000104.1:0-15002 GCA_050290545.1 Polyangiaceae bacterium
CGAGGCAGCGGCGGTGATCGTCACCTTGATCTTGCTGGGGCAAGTGTTGGAGCTGCGGGCGCGCAGCCAGACGGGTGCGGCCATTCGGCAGTTGCTGGGGTTGGCTCCCAAGAGTGCGCGTCGAGTGAACGACGACGGTACGGAAGAAGACGTCCCTCTGGATACGGTTCGAGCCGGTGACCGGCTGCGCGTGCGACCGGGAGAGAAGGTCCCCGTCGATGGAACGTTGCTCGAGGGGCACAGCCGGGTCGACGAGTCGATGGTCACCGGTGAACCCATTCCCGTCGGCAAGCAAGTGGGCGACGCCGTCATCGGCGCCACCGTCAACGGCTCGGGCTCGTTCGTGATGCGGGCGGAGAAGGTGGGGGCCGAAACGATGTTGGCGCGCATCGTCAACCTGGTCGCAGAAGCCCAGCGCAGTCGCGCGCCGATCCAGAAGCTCGCCGACGTGGTTGCCGCCTACTTCGTGCCGGCGGTGGTGCTCGCGGCGGTCATCACCTTCGTCGTTTGGGCTTTTGTCGGGCCCGAGCCACCGATGGCCTATGCGGTGCTGAACGCGGTTGCCGTCCTGATCATCGCCTGCCCGTGCGCCCTCGGTTTGGCCACGCCGATGTCGGTGATGGTGGCGACGGGCAGGGGCGCGTCCCTCGGCGTGCTGTTCCGCAACGCCGAGGCGATCGAAGTGCTGCAGCACGTGGACACGTTGGTGGTCGACAAGACAGGCACGTTGACCGAGGGGCGTCCGGCATTGGCAGAAGTCGAGCCCACGGGCACTTGGGAGGCCAAGACACTGCTCAGTCTGGCGGCATCGCTCGAACGAAGCAGTGAGCACCCGTTGGCGGAGGCTATCGTCGAGGGAGCGCAAGAGCGCGGCTCGGAGCTGCACTCCGCGGAGCAGTTCGAGTCCATCACCGGCCAAGGCGTGCAGGGGAGAGTCGATGGTCACGACGTCGCTCTCGGCAACGCGGCCCTGCTGCAAGCTCTCGGCATCGAGCTGGGTGAGGTGCAAGCGCGGGCGGAAGAACTCCGCGGCAGCGGGCAGACGGTGATGTACGTCGTCATCGACGGCAGTTTGGCTGGCCTCGTCAGCGTGGCCGATCCGATCAAGGACAGCACGCCCGAGGCGATCGAGGCCTTGCACGCCGAAGGGCTGCGCATCGTGATGCTCACCGGCGACAGCCCGACGACTGCACGCGCGGTTGCCGCACGGCTCGGCATCGACGAGGTGATCGCCGGAGTTCAGCCCGACGAAAAGGCGAGCAAGGTGCGCGAGCTACAGGCCGAGGGCGCCACCGTCGCCATGGCTGGCGACGGCATCAACGATGCGCCCGCCTTGGCGCAGGCCAACGTGGGCATCGCGATGGGGACGGGCACCGACGTCGCGATGGAGAGCGCAGGGGTGACGCTGGTCAAAGGCGATCTGCGTGGCATCGTGCGGGCTCGCAAGTTGAGCGCGGCCACGATCTCGAACATTCGCCAGAACCTCTTCTTCGCCTTTGCCTACAACACGGCTGGCGTGCCCGTGGCGGCGGGAGTGCTCTACCCGCTGTTCGGTGTGTTGCTCTCGCCGATGCTGGCGGCAGCGGCCATGAGCTTCAGCTCGGTCTCCGTCATCGGCAACGCCCTGCGTTTGCGCCGCACGCCCCTGTGAGTGCTGGCCCACTCTTTTTTTCGCGAGCGCTGTCGTAGTCGGCGCCGGTCGTGCGTCTCGTCCTCGGGTGCCGCTTCGATGGCGGCCCGCGCAACAAGGAGAGACTCGATGTCAGCATTCGTTTGGTTCCACAACAGCAACAAGAAACCCAAGCAATCCGTCAGCTTCTACCGGGACCTGCTCGGTTGGGCAGAGACCGATGGCCCCCCGGGCATGACTCTATTCGCCGGGGAAAAGGGCCCGTTTGCGGGCGTGGGCTCGACCGAAGGCAAGCTCGGTTGGATCCCCTTTGCGGAGGTCGAGGACGTGGACGTCGCGACCCGAAAGGCCCAAGCGCTGGGTGCCGCGGTCGTGGAAGCCAAACAGCGTGGTCCCGCGGGGGACTACACGGTCATCCGCGACCCCGGGGGAGCCACGCTCGCCTTGTGGCAGAAGGCGTGAATCAGCGCGCGGTCGCGGCGCCGGTTTGCCGCTACACTGTCGCCGGGGCCCGGGGCCCCAGCGCACGAAAGGCGATGGAGTGAGCGAAAAAGAAACCTACGCGCTGTTAATCTACCGCACGGGTCCTGCGGAGCCGTCCTCGGAGCGATCCGAGGTGGCTCTGCGGGGGCACCGCGAGCTGCAACGTCAGGCCAGCGAGAAGGGCGAGCTGCGGGCCGTGGCCCGATTGCACGAAGTGGATCGAGCCAGAACCCTGCGTCACGTGCCTGGTCGCGTTGGCACCCACGAAATCACCGACGGTCCCTACGTGGAGAGCAAGGAGTGGCTCGTGGGCTTCTACTTGCTCGATTGCTCCACTGAGGAAGAGGCATTGGAGCGCGCCAAGCTGATCTGCCCCCTGGCAGACCACGCGATCGAGGTGCGCCCCGTGCGTTGGCACAACGACGCATGAGCGCGGGACATGCCGAGCTCTTGCGTCGCGCCTATCCCCAGGTGCTGGCGCGCACGTTGGCGTTCACCCGCAGTCTACCGTCGGCGGAGGACGCGGTGCAGGAAGCGATGCTGCGCGCGCTCGCCAAGTGGCCGGCAAGCGGCGCGCCCGAGTCGCCGGTGGCCTGGCTGACGACAGTGGCCGCCAACGTGCATCGCGACCAATTGCGAAAGGGTCGCTGGGAGGTGCCGTCACAGGACGTCATCGACGCGCTGTCGCAGATGAGCCCGTGGGCACGCATCGCGGTGGGTGAATCAGGGGTGGGCAGGGGCTGGAAGGACGAGCTCTTGCGTCTGGTATTTGCGTGTTGCCATCCCGAGTTGGAGCCGGGGGAGGGTGCGGCCTTGTGTTTGGCGACGGTGATGGGGCTGTCGACCGACGAGGTGGCGCAAGCGTTCGTCACGCAGCGCCGCACGATGGAGCAACGTCTGGCGCGAGCGCGCAAACGGCTGCGGGAGCATGGCGACGCCGACGGCGCTGAGCCCGGTCGTTCGCGAGAACGTCTTTCGGCCGTGCTCATCGTGATCCACTTGCTGTTCAACGAGGGCTACTGGTCGACGGGCAACGTGCCCCCCATTCGCGCGGAGCTCTGCCGCCTGGCGTTGGGGCTGTGTCGCTCGTTGGTCGAGGCGTTTGCGCACGAGGCGGAGGCTTTGGGCTTGCTGGCCTTGTTGCTCTTTCACGAGGCGCGTCGCGAAGCGCGCTCGAATGCCGAGGGCGCGCCCGTACCACTGCCGGAGCAAGACCGAAGTCGCTACGACCGAGACGCGATCCGCGAAGCGCTCAGCCACCTCGAGCGCGCCCACGAGCTGTCGCAAGTGGGGCCTTTCCAACTCGAAGCCGCCATCTCTGGAGCCCACTGCTTGGCTCCGAACGCAGAGCAGACGGACTGGCAGCACATCGCCGAACTGTACGCTCGACTCGAAGGCTTTCGACCGAGCCCCGCGGTGCGCGTCAACCGTGCGTTCGCGCTGGCGCGGGCACGCGATGCCAGGGCGGGTTTGGCGCTGTTGGAGTCCGGGGACATCGAGACCGCTTCGTATCCGTACGTGCACCTGGTGCGCGGCACGTTGCTGGCCGAGATCGGCGAGCTGGCGCCGGCCCGCGAGCAATTCCAGGCGGCGCTGCGGGTCGCCAGAAACCCCGCCGAGCGCGCGCAGATCCAAGCCCGCATCCAAGGACTGAACAACGGTCCGAAATTCGAAAAAGTGTAGCAGGGGTTGTCGTATCGGGGCGGGGTCGCACGTCGGTGGACGAAGCGCGTGTGCCTCGTCGTGCCTCAGGGCGCGGCAGGAGCTCACGCAGATGTCCCCTGTCAGGAGAGTGTCCGTGTCTTTCGATGGTTTTGACCCCGCCCGCGTGCAGCAACTCGCCGAGCTGCCCGGCTACGATAGCGAGCGCTACCGCGCCGCCAGTGACGCCCTCACCCGGGGTGTGCGCGAGCCCGCGGCAGCTCTCGTCGAGCACTTGGCTGCCGCGTTCGAGCCCGCGCTCACCGTCGTGCGTCGCAGCTCCGTCTCGCCGCTGCACACCGATCTGCGTTTCGCCAAGCCTGGCGCCGCGCGCTACAAGGACCACCTGCTGCTCACCGCCTGGCACGGTCGGGACAAGAAGTTCGCGCCGACCTTGTGGCTCCGCATCGACGCCGAGTCGGTCGGCTTTGCCAGCGGCATGATGTTCACCCCGGCTGCTCGAAGGCGTTTCCGCGCAGCGGTGGCGGGCGACTCCGGCAAGGTCTTGTCAGCTGCGTTGGCCAAGCTGGAAAAGAGGCACCAGCGTCACGCTTTCGAGCTGGCGGGCGAACGTCTGAAGAAGGTGCCCAAGCCTTGGACCGAGGACCATGCGCGAGCGGAGCTGTTACGGTTGAACGGCTTGCAGGTGCGCTTTCGCGAGTCGCTGCCCAAGAACGTCGGTACGGCGGCCTTCGCCGCGTGGTGCGAAAAGCGTTGGCGCGAGGTGTGGCCGGTGCACACTTGGTTGGTCGAGGAGGTCGCGCGCGATGAGCAGTGAGACGTTGTTCTGGGAACTGGCGGCGGAGCTTCGTGAGCAGGATGCGCGCGTCGTCGAAGGCACCATCATGCAGAGTCGTTGCTTGCGCGTGGGCAAGGAGTTCCTCGCGTTGGTGGACTACAAGGGCTCGGGTTTGGTGGTGAAGCTGCCGAAAGCGCGCGTCGCGGAGTTGATCGCCGAAGGGCAGGGGCAAGCGTTCGCGCCCGCCGGCCGCGTCTTCAAGGAGTGGCTGTCGGTGCCCAAGCCCGATAGACGACGCTGGCGCTCGCTGTTGAAGGAAGGGGTCGCCTTCGTTTCCGGCGCCTGGAGCGCGCGTCGTCGCTCGTCGTAACGGCGTCGCGGCACTTCGCGCCGCCTACTGCCGATGTAGGAAGGTGCCCTTCTTGCTCGTCGCAAACACGTCGGGGCGCCCGTTGCCATCGACGTCGGTGATCGTGAAGTTGCAGCCGACACCGCTATCGTCGTGGATCAGTCGCGGCTCGAAGGTCGCTTGCTCGCCGTCGCGCACGAGTTCGAACCAGTACAGCAGCGCGGCCCCCTCGACGCCAGGATCGCCACTCGAGTGGGCGTAGAAGCGCTTGCCCGTCACGATGTCGGTCAGGCCGTCGCCGTTGAGATCGCCGACGGCGACGGCGTGGAGCTGGCTCACGTTGCCGTCTTCTTCCATCGGCGACAAGATGCCGTGGGCAGCGAAGCCCCCGTCCGTCTGCTCGAACCACGATAGCCCATAACCGTGGCCGCTCAGGCTGGTGACGACATCGCGGTCGCCGTCGCCATCGACGTCGAAGGCGTACATCTGCGCCCCACCGACGACCTGTGAGCCGACCCCCTCGGTGAAGTTCGCCTCGGTCTTTTCCCAGCCGCCGTCATCGGGCAGCTGACGCCACCAGCCCGTGGCTTCGATGACGTCCATCGCGCCGTCGCCATCGACGTCGCCGACCCCGAGACCGTGCACGTAAGGTGTGCGGAACTCCGCGTCGCTGATGGGCACGAACTCCCAGGGCGCGGTGGGATCGCTCCCGGGTGCGGCCCAGCCGAGTCGTTCGTCGGTCATGAACACCAGCTCTTTCGCCGCGTCGCCCACGAGATCGGCGTAGATGGGCGACTCGTTGGAGACCAGGCCGTCGAACAGCGTGTGGCTCGTCCACGGCTCGGTGACACTGTCGGGACCGGGGTTTTCGTACCAGCGAGCGTTGGGGTTGCCCGTGCCGTTGCCGCCGCCAGCATCGCCCACGGTGATCACATCCGGCGCTCCATCCCCGTTGACGTCATCGACGAAGGTGAGGAAGTACAGAGCGTAGTCGGTGACGTCGACGGCCGGCGCAGCATCGATGGTATGCGAGATCGAGAAGTCGGGCCCGACGTACCAGGTGGCGCCAGCCACCAGATCGAGCTCACCATCGCCGTCGATGTCCGCCACCTCGGCGCCCTCCGCCACGAAGTCGTTCGACAGCACCACGGTTTCGAACGAGGGGGTCCACGCTTCGCTCATCGGGGCTTCGGGATCGAGCTCTTCGGCTGCGGGCTCCTCTGCTGGCGGCACATCCGCATCGGACGCGGGCTCTGCGTCGGCAGCGGGCGCTTCCGGCGTGGGCTCTGCGTCACTCGACGTCGCGGGTGGGGCGGGTTCGCCCGGCGACATCGGGCCGTTTCCCGGTAAGGGGGGCGCTATCTCGGCAGGCGGGTCGGGCTGCGTCGGAGATGGAGCCGCGGGCGGCGCCGCCGAAGTCGTGGCAGCCGCCGGGGAGGAGGGGAGCGTCGACGGTGCAGGTCCACTCGCTGGGTTCATACTGGGCACGCCTTGGCTGCCTGCCGTCGGGATCCCGCGTGTCGAATCTCCCGAGCTCGCGCCGTTCCCGCAAGCGGCTGCGAGCAGCAGCGTGCCCCCAAAACAAAATCCCCAAGCTGTCGAGTTTCGCGTCCGCACCATGTGGTGCGAACGCGCGGGGCCGCTGCGACTCGTCACATGATCTCACACCTGGAGCTCGGTTCTCGTCCCGGAGAATCATTGCAGCACCGGTGATGAGTCTGCTTCGCAGCGGTGACTTGGCCCGGGCCACGCTCGTGCCTGGCGCGCGGGGGGCGTTGCCACATTCATTCGCCGAGCGTTGTCAGTTCATCGCCTGTTCTTCAATCCACCGCGCGCCGGCGGCCGTCCGCGCGCGGCACTCAGCCGCCGGGCGTCATGATCTCGTACAAGCGGTTGCTCGCGACGAAGGGGCACTGCTTGGCGATGCTCTCCGCCTCGTCGAGGCTCTCTGCCGTGAAGATGGTGTAGCCGGTGATCGAGTCCGCAGCCAGCGGCAGGTCCTGCACTCCAGCGGCAGATATCTCTTTGCCGCGCGGGAAATGCCCCTGTTCGACGATGCGGTCCTTGATCGAGCCGAAGAACGCGCCCCAAGCCTGCATGATCTCGGGGGTGGGTTTTTCGAAACCGTATGCCAGCAGAATGAACTTCTTCATCGTGTCCTCTCCTCGATGTCGCAGCGCGGCTCGCGCACGCTTTGGCGCCCCGTGGAACCACGACTTGGTAAGTGAGCGCTTACCATAGGGCATTGCTTGCTCCGCTGTCAAGCGCCACGCGGCCCGTCACTGTGCCACGCAGCTCGACACCCCGTCCCGGCGCCCCAGGTGAATGACTCGGCATCGCCGCAAAGCCGCGCGGGCCCTGCGTCATCGCGCGTACTCAGCGCGGCGCTGCGTGCCTCGGGGCGCCTTGCACGCACGTCGAGTTACGTCGCGGCGCTCAGCGCTCGTGGCGCCACGCGCCGCACGTCGAGCTTGCGCGCCTCGCCATCGAAATCGGGTTGGGCGGACAAGCAGGCACGCTCAGTTCTGCTCATCTTCACAAGACACGTCGTTCAGCCTCTGACTGTCCGCTTCCCCGCATTCCTCCCATTCGGGTGAACCCCGAAATGGCGAGCCTTGCGTCGCAATGAACAACGCTCCGTCCGACAAACGCTTCACACACGGCGCGTCGTCCGTACCATCTTCGTCTGGCGTGCATCCGACCACTACCGGCACTGTCGAGACACATCCCCGGCTCTCGTCGAACGGGAACGCCCTCATCGGGTAGGTGCCGTCCTCGCATTCGCTGGCGGGCGGACGCTCCTCTGAACCTCCGTCTCCCGCGCACCCCGAGGACAAGATGATGGCCGCAACTACAGCCCGACGAACGCCCGTTGCCCACATGACGCGGCCAACCTAGCATTCCAAGCACTGACGCCAAGCGCGTTTGTCCGTTCATCACTGCAGTCAGTGCTCAGAACCCCTCTGGTGGTGCCGGCTGGTCGCCGGCACGGTTCGTTGGTAGTATCGCCGACTGAACTGCCTTCCGGTACCTGCTCGCGAGTGAATGGCAGGGCGTTCGCACGCACTCGCGTGTGCGCCGTTGTGCTGTGCGTGTGCGCCGGACGTCGGGCTTCCGCGCCGCACTGCGCGCCTCAGGGCACGTTGGCGGACATGACTTCCCAAGCGGGGTCGCTGCAGTAGGGGCAGTCTGCTCCGATCAGCAGGCCTTTGCCGGTGGCGCCCTCGTCGCCTTTGAGCCACCAATTGAGCCACGCCAGGTTCAGCTTCGTGAAGTCGCCGCCACCGGGCTGAAACAGGTCGCCACCATGGCCGATGTCCTTGCTGAACCACAGCACGGGCACGCCGAGCTCGCTGATTTTTCCGTAGCCTTCCAAGCCACCGTCGTAGGCGACCTCTGCCGGCCCACCTTCGACGAACAGCACCGGCGTGTGGATCGTGTCGTAGAAGGCTTGGGTCGCGCCCGCCATGCCACTGCTCGTCACACCCCAAGTGACGATGCGCGGATCGGTGGTGGTCCCTTGGGCCATCAGTCCGCCGCACGAAAAGCCGTTCGACGCGATCATCTCGGTGTTCAGACCTTGGTAGTAGGCGCTGCAGGGCTTGTCGTTCTCCGCGATTGCCCAGTCGATGTAAGCCACCAAGGGCGCGCCCATCGCTTCCATGTCCGAGCGGTCCATCTGGCGATTGGCGCCGCCATCGGGTGTGCCGTCAGCCACGACGAAGTAGCCGTAGGAAGCGATCTCCGCCATGGCACTCGCGTTGGACAGGCCGTCCGTGGAGCAAGCGCCTTCGCCCCAGACGAAGATCGGGTACTTCTCCTCCCCACCCATGTCTGCCGGGCGGAAGATGGTGCCCTCGTCGATGCCGGGGTCGGAGTTGGTTTCGACCACGACGTCGTGGGGCCCGCTGCCCGACGCGTTCGTCATCACGGGCTCCGACGCCGTGCAGGTGCCCATGAAGGGTTCTTCTTCCTCGACGGGTGCCGCGCCGCCGGCAGCATCGGGTTCGCTGGGCATGCCGCCAGCGCCCGTCTCTTCGTCGCCCATCGCCGGCGCACCGCCAGCCGCCGCGCCATCGTCTGCCGGTTGTGGTGTGCCGTCGCTGGGGGCGTCGCCCATCGCCGTCGAAGCATCGCCGTCACTCGGCGTCGGGTCGCCCGGCGCTCGTTCCCCGCCAGCACCCGGCATGGGCGCGTCACCGCCCGCGCCGACATCGCCCACGCCGACATCGCCCGCCCCGACGCTGCCCTCACCGGTCTCCCCGTTTTCGGTGCTGCCCCCAGCGTTGGCTTCGGCGCCTTGCGCTCCAGCAGCCGCAGCGCCGGAAGCGCCAGCAGTCGAGGGCGTCGCTCCGCCCCCAGGTGCGCCGGCAGTGGGAGAGCTCGCGGAGCTGCCGGCACTGACCGTGCCGTCGGTTTCCGTCTCGGAGCCGCTACAAGCGCTGAACGCCAGACCCACCAGGGTGCCGAACACGAGCGCCGCTGCGGGCTGACGGGTTCTCATTCGGCGGTCTCGCTTCGAGCTTGCGGCAGGTATTTCGGACATCTGGTTGCAGTCGCATTCGCGCCGGGGATCGGTCCACGGAAGTTTGCTCGCGCAGCGCAGCGTTCGCGCCCAATGGGCAATTGCCCGAGAACCCGACGATGCCAACACAAGTTTCCTGACATGTGAATCTCCGGCTCGTGGGCTTGCCCCTCCCAGCCCGCCTCGAGAGCCCAACGCGAAAGTGAGCGAGCGCGCAGTCGCGTTCGCTCACTCGGGCTGCACCTGGCTCAGAATTGGGCGAAGAAGTTCCAGATGGTCTCGCCGGAGTTCGGCGCGACCATGTGATTGCCGGAGTATTGGCACCAGGTGACCGGGTAGCCTTCCTGGCAGCCCTCGTAGCTGATGCAGTTGCAAGGTTGGAAGTTGCTGCCTGCAACGTCGCACCAGTCCGAGTCCGAAGGCGTCTCGGCGCCGCAGCCGTTGCGCTCCACGAATACGTCGCGTGCGGCTTCGCCGCCCGAGATGGCCACGACCGAATCCACATCCCCGTGGAACCCCATGTAGGCGACGGGTTGCGTGCCCGATTCACAGCCACTGACAGAGGAGTTGCCGGCCATGGGAGCGACCGCGCGAGCGAGCCCAGCACAGGCGACGGCGTTCGACATCATGCCGCCGAAGCTGAAGCCGGTGGAGAACTTCCGGTTGTGGTCGAAGCACAACTCACCGTCGAAGCGATCGATCATGGCGCGCAAGAACTCGATGTCCTGCCCGCCTTCGTTACCCCAGCCCAAACCATTGCCGCCGAAGTCGAGGCCTTCAGGGGAGACCAAGATCGCCTCACCGCCGGAGGCGCTCACCAATCCGTAGTAGCCGTTGCCACCGTTGCCCGCCACTTGCTGCGCGGAGCCTCCCCAGGGGTGCCAGGTGAAGACCAGGCGGTAGGGTTTGTCCGGATCGTAGTTGTCGGGTAGCTTCAGGATGTACTCGCGCGTCATGCCGCCGACGTCGATGTCGTAGCGGTCACTCGCCGGCGGTGTTTGCCCGCAGCCAGCACTCGGCATCACGTCGTCGCCCGAGGCAGCGGGGGTGTCAGCTGGGGGATCACCAGCGCCGGGCTCGTCGCCAGCGCCGGGCTCGTCGCCAGCTTCCATTGATGGAGCGCCACCAGAGTCCGGGCTGTCCTCGACTGGGTCGTCCGCTCCGCCGAGGCCACTCATGCCTCCAGAGCCACCGAGTGCACCGGGGCCGTCCATGCTGGGTGGATCCATGTCGATGGGGTCGGCGACGGGAGTCGGTTCGCTCATGCCGCCGACGTCGGCCATGCCCTCGTCCCCTCCGGCGGCTGGTGGCGTCGCAGGAGCGCCTGCTCCTGGCGCCGGAGTGCCTTGTCCCGCGCCGGGCAGGGCTCCCGCGCCAGGGGTCGCAGCGGCGGGAGCGCCGGCAGAGGCGCCTGGCGTGGCGGGCGTGCCGGCGTTCGTCGCACTGCTTCCCGTCGGGGTACCGGTGCCCGGGGTGGCGCCAGCGGAGGTGACGGCTCCCGTATCGTCGTCTTCACCGCCGCAACTGGGAGCGACGGCGAGCAGCAGGCAACAAGCGGCGGAAAGAAGCGTGGGGCGTGAAAGGATCGGTTGACGTTGTAGGTTAGTCATGTGTCGTGGCCCTTTCTGGGGGAGTGCTACTGGGAGGAGCTGCGCATACGCCGGTCTCTGACGACGTGAGGCGGGGGGAGTCCACCGCTGCGCCCGGGATTACAGCTAGCTGAATGAAGTGAACGACCGGCGCATGCCAGACGGAGCCAAGCTCGTCGCGGTGCGCTAATCCAGGAGCAGTAGTGGCCTCTGTTCACGAGGCACAGTGCACCCACTTCTACCTACGGACTGCGTCGGGGATGCGCGAGGGACAAAAATGCCCGTAGAGACGCGCCAGACCGCACTCGCAGCGTACTCGCGATGGCGCGCGCTAGCCTCGTCGTCAACTTGCCGTGTGGCTACATCCACATGCGCGAATGCGGTCGTTGGCACGCGGTCCTGCGAGGTTCTGCACCCGTTTGCGGGCACGCGGGCGCCGTGAGTTCTCATCGCTTGTTCTCAGCGTTTGTCCTCCGCGCCTATCCGCGCCGTGCCTGGTCCGCGAAGTCGCGGAGGTCAGACGCTGCCAGCCGACGCTGGCGTCGAGCGCCGTCCTGGCGCGGATGGGGCGTTGCGGAAGATTGCGAGCTCAGCGCAGCCAGCATCCGGCGTTCGGAGTGTCATTGCGTCGCACTTGCCACGTCCTGGCTCGGCGGGAGTCCGAACTTGCGCGCGTACTCGCGGCTGAACTGGCTCGGGCTCTCGTAGCCGACCTCGTAGGCGGCGCTGGTGACGGATGCGGTCCCTGCCTGGAGCAAGCGCCGCGCCTCGAGCAGGCGAAGCTCCTTCTGGTATTGCAGCGGCGTGGTCGAGGTGAACGTCTTGAAGTGCTTGTGAAACGACGACGCGCTCATGCCGACCTGCCGAGCCAGCTCCGGGACCGCAATCGGTGAACGGACGTCGGCGCGGATGTGGCCGATGGCACGCGCGATGGCGCTCGCGGTGCTGTCGTGGCGGATGAGACTGCGCAGCATGCTGCCGAACGGCGCGGTGAGCAGGCGGTAGTGGATCTCTTTCGAGATGAGTGGGCCGAGCACTCTTGCGTCCGTTGGACGATCCGCGAGCGCCAAGTAGCGAGCCAAAGCATCCAGCAGCTCGGGAGCTGCCCGGTGCATTTGTGCCACTCGGGCGGGCTCGTCGTCGAGGGTGGTGGCCGCGACTTCGTCGTACAGTTTTCGGACGCTGGCCAGATCGAGCTCGAAGACCAGCGCCAGGTACGGCGCCTTCGTGATTCTGGAGCGCACCGGCACGTCGTGACTCACCAGCAGGCATTCTCCTGGTCCGAACGCCAGGGACTGTTCACCGATTGCGACCTGCTTTTTGCCCTGGAGGATCAGGCAAAGCACGGGTTCGTACAGGGAGGCTTCGAACGAGCTCGCCGCCGCCTGCCCGAGCAGCAGCAGATCGGGCAGCGGCTGCGCCGTCTGACGCTCGGAGTTTTCTGCGATCGAAAGCCAGCGGGCTGCGGCTTCGGTGAGTCGTTGCAAGTCCATGTCTCAGTCTCGATTCGGAGTCTGCACCGCGCCGGGTGGCATCGGTCTGATTCTCTCGACATGTGGAGGATTGGGCAAGCACTTCGGAGGAACTGGCAGGCGCCGAAGCCTGGCGCTAGGTAGCTTCCGAGACAGCTCGAGTCGCCAACAGCTCGAGCTTTCAAGGAGGCAAGCATGAAGACCCGAACACTCTGCGCCGGGGTCGAGATCCCCTATCTCGGCTTTGGTACGTACCTCATCGCCGACGACGCGGCCGCTGCCCTGGTGCAGACGGCGATCGGCGCCGGTTACCGGCACATCGACACGGCCGAGGGCTATCGCAACGAAACCGGCGTCGGGAACGGGATCCGGCAGGCGCTCGAGTCCGAGGGGCTCGAGCGGAGCGAGCTCTTCGTCACGACCAAGCTCTGGCCCGGAAACTCGGCTTGGGGGCAGACGCCGAAGACCACCGAAACCACGCTGACCTCGCTCGAGCAAAGCCTGGAGCGCTTGGGGCTCGAGTACGTGGATCTCTACTTGATCCACGCGCCCTACGAACCCGAACAGCGACTCGCCCAGTGGCGCGGGTTGGTGGAGTTGAAGCGCCAGGGAAAGACACGCGCGATCGGGGTGAGCAACTTCAGCCGCCAGCACATCGAGGAGTTGAGGGCGGCGGGGCTTCCGACGCCCGACGCCAACCAAATCGAGCTGCACCCGTGGTCACAGAAGCCCGAGCTGGTTCGCTACCTCGACGAGCACGCGATCACCCCCATCGCCTACAGCAGTCTGATCCCGCTCTCCACCTGGCGAACGGCGGAGGGCCAAAACAGCGGCAAGACCGATCAGATGAAGGCCGACGGTGAACGCGCGGATTCCCCCTTCAAAGCCATGGCCCAGAAGTACGGCGTGAGCGAAGCGCAGGTGCTGCTGCGTTGGGCCGTGCAAAAGGGCTACCCGGTGCTGCCGAAGAGCGAAAACCCCGAGCGCATCCGGCAAAACGCCGACCTCTTCAGTTTCCAGATCGACGAGCAAGACATGGCGGCGATCGCGAAGATGGACCGCGGCGATGGCGTGGCCTGGGCCACCGGCGATCCCACCAAGGTGCCATGAGGCGAAGCCCACGACGAGCGGCGCGTTTGGCGAGAGAAGGCGGGCGATGAAGTGCATACTTCTCGGAGGGACTGGGGAAGTCGGCGGGGCGGTCGTGCGCGAGCTGCTCCAGAGCGAGCTGTGTTCACAGCTGACGCTGCTCGGTCGCCGCGCCGTAGCTGGCGTGGACGACGCCGCGAAGGTTCGGCAGATCGTGGTCGACACCAGCACGGCTGAGTTCGAGCAGGTGGTGCGGGATGCGGCGCGGGATCACGACGTCGCCATCAGCTGCATCGGCATCGGCAGTGGCAGCGCTTCGATGACGGAGGCGCAAATGCTGGCGGTCGAGGTCGAGTTGCTGGGCAGGTTCGCCAGGGGTTGCAAGGCTGCCGGGATCGAGAACTTCGAGCTCCTGACCGCCGTCGGTGTCAACCAGCGCAGCGCCGACTCGAAGATCAAATACCTGCGTGTGCTGGGCAAGAAGCTCAACACGGTGGTCGAGCTCGGCTTCGAGAAGCTGGCCGTCTTCAAGCCCGGAATGATTGTCGGCAACGCGCACACCCCGCGCTGGATGACGCCCTTGACCGGCTTGATCCCGGACGCTCTGGGCTGGGGCAACATCCACCAAGACGAGCTGGCGCGAGCATTCGTGGCCCACTTGGAGAAGCGAGCGAGCACGCAGCAGGTCCCGATCGTCTCCTACGGCAACAAGGAGATGAAGCAGTTGATCCGGGAGTGATGGGCGGCCGCTCGCGACCCACTGAGCGGCAGGCGAGCCCCGAACACGCGCCGAGTCGGTCGCCGCCATCGCTCGCGCGCGGCTGATGACGCAATGCCGCGGGATGCCCCGCGCACGCGACACACACGCGCCGTTGGGCGGCGTGACGGCCTCGTTGCGCGACGTGTGAGTCCCGACTGTCGAGGCCAGAGCTCTCGCTGGTTGGTATGTTGCGCCGACTGTCGAGGTCCGACGTCTCGCTGGTTGGCATGTTGCGCCGCACATCGAGGTCCGAGGTCCCGCTGGTTGGCATGTTGCGCCGACTGTCGAGGTCCGGGGTCTCGCTGGTTGGCGTGTTGCGCCGACTGTCGAGGCCAGAGGTCTCGCTGTTTGGCATGTTGCGCCGACTGTCGAGGTCCGGGGTCTCGACATTTGGCATGTGGATGGCGCGTTTCGAAGGTTCTGGTTCCCGCCAGCGGGTCGGCGAATGCCGCCGTTCACTTGGCGGGCTCTGCATTTCCAGTGTTTCTCGAGGGCTTTCCAGCCCCCGCCCCAGCTTCGCTGGGGCCCCACCCCACTATGGGGTGGCCTTGCAGTCAACGATGGAGCTGTCCTGTCGGCTCGACGTTCGAGCCGCTTGGGAGTGAGGATTTCAACCGTCGGTCTGTCGCGCTCGACTATTCGCGCTCTTGATGGCGCATGAGGGA
>JBNKHV010000105.1:0-8889 GCA_050290545.1 Polyangiaceae bacterium
GCGCCCGTAGCTCAGCTGGATAGAGCGTCGGTCTACGGAACCGAAGGTCGTACGTTCGAATCGTACCGGGCGCGCTCGCAAGAGGGAGGACGGCTTCGGCATCGCCCCACCCATCGGGTGAGGCGGGTCGATGCCTTCGCCTCGTGCCGTCCCTCTGGCTCGCGGCCCTCCCTTTTGCTGAGGGGTCTGGCACAGACCCCTCCCCGCCGAAGGCGGGGCCCCTCCCCAAGGGCACCGCGCGCAGGCGGCGACGGACCCCTCGGACCCTCGAGTGCGCGCACAGAGGGACGATGCGGAAACGCATCGTCGAAGGCGGGCGCGTTTGGCGTCGCACCTTTAGCAGACAGTCGGTGCCGCCCCAAAACGCGGCAATTGCCACGGGTGCACCCGTGCTCCAGACTCTGGAGGGAATGTCGCTCGCGAGCCATTGGAAGTATTCGATCGAGGACTACGTGCGCCTCGAAGAGTACAGCAACGTGCGCCACGAATTTCTCGACGGGCGCATCTTGGCAATGGCTGGGGGGACGCCTGAGCACGGCGCACGGGCGGCAGCCGTCATCGCGGCGTTGTCCGCACAGCTCCGCGGCAAACCGTGTCGTGTTCACACCTCCGACGTCCGAATTCGTGTCCCAGCCACCGGGCTCGACACCTATCCAGACGTCAGCGTCGTCTGTGGACATGCAGAGCTCGACGCCCGGGACCCCAATGCCTTGACGAATCCAGTCGTCCTCGTCGAAGTCCTCAGCCCAAGTACCGAAGAGTACGATCGTGGGGAGAAGCTCGAGCACTACAAGCTGATCCCATCGCTGCAGCACGTCGTGCTGATCGCACATGAGCGACGCTCGATCGAAGTGGTCACTCGGACGGACACGGGTTGGCAGGCACAGACCGTAAACGAGCACGGCGAGGCAACTCTCTCGTCCATCGACTGCACGCTCCCACTCGACGACGTGTTCGACGACCCGCTCACTTCCCACGACCGCCCGCAAACCGAAGGCTGAGGACGGCACGAGGGGGAAGCCCGCCGCAAGTGAACAGCCCCACGCTACTGCCCCCGAACCTCCCGGCGGCGGGGATGGGGGCACATCTTCGAATCGTACCGGGCGCGCTCGCACAAGAGGGACGACGGCTTCGGCATCGCCCCACCCATTGGGTGAGGCGGGTCGATGCCTTCGCCTCGCGCCATCCCTCTGGCTCCCGGCCCTCCTGGTTTTTGAGGGGTCTTTCCAAGACCCCTCCCCGCCGCTGGCGGGGCCCCTCCCCAAGGGCAGTGCGGAATCTCGCTCGCTCATTTAGAAATGACGGAGCCCGCGCCGTCCGACACGGCGCCAACACGTGCCTCGAATGTGGCCGCGCCGTCGAGGAAGCCGAGCGACTCAGAAACGAGGCCCACCGAGTCAGAGGTGAGGGCGGCGCAATCTTCGGGGAAGCCGAGCGAGCCAGAAATGACGGCGGCCGAGCTTTCGGGGAAGCCGAGCCAACCAGAAATGAAGGCGACCGAGCTTTCGGGATCGCCGATTTCGGCTTTGCGGCCGCAAGCGACCGTGGTTCGGAGGGGATACGTCTAGTCCTCGCCGACTTCGGATTCGGCGTCTTCCGTGGCTTCGAGCTCGGCAGCTTCGCCCTCGGTGCTTGCAGCGGCGCGCAGTCGGAACTGGCGGGCTTCTGGCGAACGCGGTCCGAAGACCGCGCGCACGACGTCGATGCCTCGCGATAGGACCTCGTTGGCGGTCAGTGACGCCTCGGTCAGAGCTGCGCGAGCGCCGTCTTTCTCCGTGAGGGCGGTCCGGGCTTCTTTGGTTTCTCTCTTGGCCTCGGCAATGCCATCGCCGAGGTCATTCAGGGCCGCGTCACGGAACGCAGCGGTCGCAGGGTTTTCGGCGATGAACTTGCGCAGATCGTCTGCGACCCGCACCTGATCGTCGGGCGTGGCTCCGTTCGGAGGGAGGGCGCGTAGGTTAGTGCTGGCACCCGGCACTCGGAGCAACACCACGGGCCGCCAACGCTGCACCCAGCCCCTCAAGCCTCCGGTGGCCTCATCTCTCTCATCCCGCTCCTTGTCTTGCTTGATGGCGGCGGCTTGATACGTCTGCCAGTGGCTGTTGATGATCTGCGTCGTCGAGTCGACGGTGGGAGCAATTGCCGCGAGCGCTGGCTGCGCCTCCCCCTCGCGCTCGATGAGTTTCTGCAATCGATTCAGATCGCGACGGATCCGAGTTTGTGATCGTGCTGGCACTTGAACCTCCTCGCCAAAATTGGACAAGACGCCACGAGTCCCGCAATTGGCCCCCGTGGTAGGTGCTGAGGTAACGATGTGTGCGTCACCGGTCAACGACAAAGTGTTCGCTGTTGCGCGACGAGTGAACTTGACGCGATGCGCCCTGGTTGCCGAGTCGAGATCGTGGGAGATGCGCCTGGGGTTACTACCTCGAGCGAAGGTGAGGCGGGATTATTGGGAGGCGAGCGGAAGTGGCGTCACTCGGGTGCCGACGAGCTCGACTGGGGCGTCGCCGTTGTCAGATCGGGCGCAGGAGGAAGCGGGACGCCGCTGGCTGGGTCTGTGCCGGTGGGCTGCGGAGCGCGTCCGGGCGCATTCTCGGCGGGCGCTTCTTCGGAATCCTTTGCTTCACGTTCGAGCAACTTCTTCCGCAAGGACTCGTTGTCCTTCTGCAGATCCTGTTTCTTTTGTTTCAATGCCGCAAGCTGCTCTTTCGCGGACCGCGCTTCCTCCATCAGCTCCTGCTGACGCGCGTCGGAAGCGCCCTTCAGTAGCTCATGGTCCTGTTTGAGTTCATCGTACCGGCGCGCCAGGTTGTAATAGCGACTCCGGAGGGTTTGCTGCTTGGTCGTCAACTCTTCGAGGGAGGTGTTGAGCTTCTCCATTGCTTCGCGCAGCGCCTCGGTACCGTCTCGTCCCAGCGCGGAGAGCCAAGGCCAATCGAAGTGGCAAAAGCGACGTGCTGCAAACATGGAACCCCCGCGCCGGGAGTGCCGTTGGAGATGTCGTGACGCGAATTTCTGGCGCCAGCGTGCGCCATCGCTCGTCGACAGCGCCTTCAAGCAGGCAGAAGCCCTCGAGAAGACGGACCAGTCCACCCCCGCGAACATCTCGAAGGACAGGTCAGCCTCGGCGAGAGCGCCGTTCAGTTCCCGAACGGCAGACTCAGCTGACCGAGCGGAGTCGCTGGTGTGTTGGGCGGTGGGTGCGGGGCAAGGCCGAGCTTCGCCATCAGACGGAGTGCAGCTCTCTCGGTCTTCGCGACCGCGGCCCAGTCAAAATGGAACGACCGACTCACGCCCTTACGCGTGGGTTACGCTCACCCTCGACAAAGACGACGAGGCGCAGAGCCACAAAGGAGGAGTCGGTCATGAGCAAGAGTACACGATATTTGGGTTTGGATGTGCACGCAGAGACAATCAGCGCAGCCTTGGCGCAAGGACGGACACCAGTCCAGAACTTGGGCCAAGTGCAGAATCGAACTGGCGCTATCAAGAAACTCATCGACAAGGCGGGAGGCCCAAGCGGTCTGAGAGTTTGCTACGAGGCGGGACCAACGGGATACGCTCTGTACTGGGAGTTGACCAGGCTGGGCGTCGATTGTGAAGTCATCGCGCCCTCGTTGATCCCCAAGAAGAGCGGTGATCGAGTCAAGACCGATCGCCGTGATGCGGAGAAACTAGCGGAGTTCTATCGTGCCGGGGTACTCACGCCCGTATGGGTGCCAGATGCCGAACATGAAGCACTGCGCGATCTCGTCCGTGCGCGGTCCGCTGCCAAGAAAGATGAGGTCCGCGCAAAGAACAGGCTCCTGAAGTATCTTCTGCGAAATGGCATTCGAGGGCCAGAAAACCGTCGAGCTTTCGGATCTCGGTGGTGGGAGTGGATGCGCGGGGTTCAACTCGAATACGAAGCACAAAGTATCACCCTGCAGGACTTGGTTTCAGAAGTCGATCGTCTGGGTGAACGCACGAAACGCCTAGACGGCGCGATCGATGATGCCATCGAGGCCTCGTCGCCGGAGAGGAAGGCCGTCATTGACGCACTACAAGCTCTACGAGGCGTCGCACGCCTGACTGCCGTCACCATTGCCACTGAAATCGGTACCTTCCGCAGATTCGACAAGGCCACCAGATTGATGGCGTACGCTGGGCTCGTTCCGTCAGAGCACTCCAGCGGCGCCCGAAACTTCAAGGGCGGGATCACACATGCCGGCAATTCCGCGTTGAGACATGTATTGGGCGAGGCCGCATGGCAGTACCGACACAGACCATACATGGGTGAGCGACTCAAGAAGCAGCAAGGCCAGTTGTCGTCAGAAATTAACGACATCGCCTGGAAAGCCCAAAACCGCCTGTATCGCAAACACAGGCGTCTGACCAACCACGGAAAACCATGCGGTAAGGTGGGTTCGGCTATCGCACGCGAGCTCGTTGGTTTCGTCTGGGCGATTGGCTACGCCGCAGAAACAAGAGCCTCCAGAGCAAGCACATAGCCCCCGTTTCGCCGGGAGCCCCCTAAAAGAAACCGACGAGGCGAAGAGTGAGCAGCTGAAAGCAGCACGGAAGGAGAACCCTCGATATGCGATGTGCGGTAACCAACCCGCGATGCCCAGTCCGAGGCAGCTCCCGACGCATGAAGACTATGAGGTACGTCTGCGGACCAACCCTCGGATATCAGCTTGATCACCGTCGACAGAGCTCGCTGTCAGCTGCTCACTCATCGCCTCATCGCGACCCAGAAAGAAGAGAGATACAGAGAAGACATTCGCCAAAAGAAAGGGTGGGGATCGCTGACGGAGCATAGGCTTTTTGTTCACGACGGGGTCTGATAGACTCCACGTGTGGCAAGCGCGAACAAGAAGAGCGAAAAGGCGAAGCGGGAGCGATTGCGCAAAGCGCAGGCCGAACTGGCGGCGGCGGTGAGAGATCTGATGCCTGACGCCTCGTTCGCAGAACGTGAGCAGGCAATCCTAGATGCCACGAACGAGATCCAGAAGGACCTGACCCAGCAGGAACTGCAGGAGACGTCGGACGACTTGCCCGAAGAGGTGGAGGTCGATGGAAAGCGTTACAAGCGGCACCAGAGCGGGACAGTGCAGTACTACAGCTTGGCAGGGGCGTTGCTGGTCGTGCGCGACACCTACCGAGAGGTGGGCGTCCGCAATGGTCCGACGATCGTGCCTCTCGATCTGATCGCAGGGCTCGCGGAGCGCGCCACGCCGGCGCTGGCGCGCAACCTGGCACACGGGTATGCGCGGCACGATATGCGAACACATTGCGAAGTGTTGCGTGAAGCGCACCGCTGCCCTCCGCCTCGAGCCACCGCAGAGCGGCTCGCGAAGGGGTTGGCGAGGGCTGCTCATGACCAGGTAGCGGCCATCGAAAGAATTGCCTTCGCAGCGACCACCGTTCCCCAAGAAGCCAACGGCCTGACGATAGGCTTCGACCGAACCAGCGTGCCGATGGCTGAAGAGCTGACAGAAGGCACGAACAAGGTGTCACCGTCCCGCGCCAAGCCATACATTCGCAAGGCTCCAGCCCCGATAGAAGTGAACTGGAGGATGGCGTACATCGGTACGGTGTGCGTCGTCGACGCCGAAGGCGAGGCTCTGACGACGTACCGCTACGCAGCTACCGCCGCAGACGATCCAACAAAGCTGACGGAGCGGATGGCTTGGCAGGTGAGAAACATTCTGCAGCAAGCACCACACCTACGCGTAGGCATTGTGCAGGACGGCGCTCCCGAAATGTGGAGCCTGATGCGCAGCGTGTTGCAACCCCTTCGCGACGAAAAATTGATTCAGGACTGGTGCGAAGCAATCGACCTTCCGCATCTGATGGAGCGTTTGGCAGAAGCCTTCAAGGTGGCCTGTAGTGCTCAGCCATCGACGATCGAATACTGGAAGCTGCAACTCATCGAATCAGAGACAGCCATCGACACGATTGAACAGGTTCTCCAACGCCGGCTCGGCGCGCTCAGTGAAGAGGACCAACAAGTCTTGCAAGAGCACCTGACTTACATCGAGAACAACAAGGATAGAATGCGCTACACCCGCCTGCGCGATGCGGGGCTCCCGATCGGAAGCGGCGTCACGGAAAGCACAGCCAAGAACGTCGTCAACATGCGGGCCAAGCGCAGCGGTCAGCGCTGGAGCATTTCTGGATTGAGGGGAGTGCTGAATCTACGAGCCTTGCTCAAGAGCGACCGGCTCAGCCAGTTCTGGGCAGTCTTTTCCCAACGATACACCGTCTCGGTTAACGGCCTTCCCGCCGCGGCGTGATCCGTGCGCGGTCCACACCCTGGGAATTTGCAGTCCGAGTTAGTGTTAAAGGGGCATGACAACCTCCTCCCGCGCGCGTCGTAGTTCGAGTACTCGTTCGAGGGGTGTGCCCCAGCAGCATCCCATCATCAGTCCCGGCAAGATCGTGGGTTTTGCGACCGAGTTGTTCGGTGAGGTGGAGCATAGCAAGCGTGTATTGTCGGTGGCGTCGTTTCTTCAGGGTGCCGGAGCGGCTTTTGCTTCGTCTCGTCGTGAACTCGAGGAACGTCTTGCAGGAGGTGCCGATGCACCCCGCGTCACATAATGCAGCTCGAGGCGCTCGCACCAACTGATCACCTGTCGCGTAGACTCACGACCGCGATTGGGTTACGCTGCGCTCCTCTGGAGCGCAGTCGGCGTCCTGATGTGGGGGCCAGGCCTAATGGTTTGTTGAACCTGACAGGGCGGTGCAGTGCTGACCGGCACGCGGCCGCGTCACTCGTCGAGGAGCGGCGCAGAACCACCGCCCTGCAGGCTAACCCGCCATTAGGCAATGGCGAATGGGACCTCAAGACGCGGAGACAGACAGGGACACGACACGGCTCCTTCAGCACATCATGCCGGCGGTCATTTGCCGAGGGGCTCAGAATCAGGAAACACCAGCACGTGTCCTTCACGGGCCAGGACACCGCTATCGTAGGCTGAACTGTCTCCCCAGTCTGGACCGTCACTCCAAACGAACAGTCCGTAGTCTGTCATGACGAGGATTCCGTCTGGCGGGGACATGCCGGGCGGCTGACAGCTACTCCCCACCTCTTCGAACGCGTCCGTTGCCGGGTCGTAGATGTGCCAAGGCTTCGCTGCGGAAGCGGTAGACGCCAGAGGGGCAAACACAACCCGATTGCCCGCCGACCTTGGTTGGCCGAACACACCCTCAGGGACGTTGATAGGACGAACCTCGAAGGGGTCCAGGCTGAGTTCTGCCGCGTCTGGCAAGTCCCACGATCGTCGGCTACCGTTAGCCATCTCAGCGGGTCACCACGCACGTCGAAGCTGACGTTTGACCACTCGAGAGTGTCGGCGTTGAGAATCCACAGGTCGTCGGAGTTACCGGCGATGACCAAACGATCTTCGAGTGCTGCCCACGGATGCTGACTGTCAAAGGCCAGCAGACTCGAGATTTGCCGTGCCTCGAAGGGCGTTTCGGAATACTGCCACTCGTCGCCTTGCACATCGTAGATGCCCACGCGCAGGGGGTCATAGCTACTGTTCACCGTAAGCACGTACACCCGGACACCGTCGTCTATCAGACCCCAGAACGAGTGGTACAGCTCCTCCGGAGCGGCGGCGGTCACTTCCCACCCGTCGTCCCTGTACACAAACCCCTCGAGCCCCGCGGCAGGACTGTCAGTGAGCTCGTCGTCGGCGTTGAAGTCCCCCCACACGATGAGGTGGCCTGCAATCATGCGGACGAACGGGTAGTTGTACCGCCAGACTCCATCGAACGCCACCACCTCGTTCCAGTCGTCAGTTTTCGGGTCCCACGTGACGGCGCCCTCGCCTGTCCAAAACCAGAGGCGTGTACCATCATAGTGAGCCTCATCCTCGAACGACGGTGAGTACGACTCCGCCGACACCTCGATGGCGCCGGGCATGGTGATGTTCCGCCAGTGCGGCTTGCCATCGGCGGCAGGGCAGGACTCGCTATCAGTCGCACTGCACGCAGACGAGCTTGCGACGAGCAGCCACCACGCACACCTCATCGAGGACCTTCGATCGCCCTAGCAATCTCAGGACTCGACCGCATCTCTGCACGAAGCGCCTCGTTCGCGGCCTTGAAATGGGCGCCCCTGGTACCCGCACTGGCCCTGGCTATTGTGGTCTCGAACGCAACTGAATACCCACTCGTCGCCCCCCTTGTGGCATCAGGGACATCCGACGTTTCCGTCGCAACGGGCACCCAGTCTTCCTGATGCGCTCCAGCACTTGCAACGCCTTGCACCTCGATGCAGATGGCCGCCACCACGTCGATGGCCCCGACGTGAGGTTTCACGTCGACATCGGTGCGGGCAGAAGCACTTGTAGACGCCAACACGAGCACCAGCAGAGTCATCCACACGACGATCAATCGCTTCCAGAGCATGGCACCGACTCTACGGCGCCAAATGCAGGAAAGCGACCACAGAGGGTCGTTTCATGGCAGCTGAATGAGGGAGGGCGCGACAGCTAGGGGGCTCTGTCAGTTGGCCTTGCGCTAGCGGGATCCCTCCTTCCGGGTTCGAGGCCATCCAAGCTCCCTGGCCTGCAGCAGCGGAGCGCTCCGCCGCCAAGTTCTGAAGCGCCGCTTGGCGGTCCGCAGCCCGATAGAACGCCTGCACACCCGCGAGTGCCCCCTGCACCCCCGCCTGGCCCCAATCGATCCCGTCGCCCCTGACGGTCTGAATCCCCACGTTCGTCGCAGCGGTCGCGGAAGCTGCGGTGGCGGCGTGACCAGGGCGAAGTTGAGGTACGCGTCGTTGGAGAGGGTGACGGTCGTCGTGCCGGCGACGCCGAACAGGACGTTCGCTTCGGGGGCGACGCGGGCGATGGGGCCCTGCAGCTCCAGGCCGTTGCGGGAGTAGATGTTGAC
>JBNKHV010000106.1:0-29889 GCA_050290545.1 Polyangiaceae bacterium
AAGCGAGGCGATGGTTTCGGCAGGGCCAGGCGCCACCAGGCGCCGGGCGCCGCCCAGTAGGTGGCGAGGCACCAGACTCGGTGGCAGCCATCAGAATGCAGTAGTTCGAGGCGCAGCAGACAAGAACGCGCTTCAGCGCGGCAGAAGCCCACGCTGAGGCGTTGCCGGTCGGAACAAACCGGACGAGATGGAGAGGCGGCCAAAGCCGTCGGCGAAGCGAGGCGCGTCAGCAGACCAGTCACGGCAGAGCGCCCACCGACGAGAAAGAGCTTGGCCGCTGCCCGATGCGAAGGAAGCTTGAACAAGCGAGCCGAAAGCCAGCAGTCTCGCGAAGACGCCGCCGAACACCCAGTCCCCCAAAAACCAAATCCGATCCTTGCAGTCTAAAACGTTAACGCAGCTGTCCAACGCCCTGCCATTCACCCGAGGCCGCACTGGCGACGAGGCAGCAGGAGGGGAAGGAGACAAGAGTAGTCGGCCGCAGGCCGAGTACTCTGCAAGGCGCAGAAGCAAAGGTCAACGTCTCGGTGCGGGCGTCGGCGTGCAATGGCTTGTTGGCCAGCTGCGCTTTAGCGCCGCGCCTGTAGTGCCCTGGCGAAGACCTATCGCGTGAGCAGCGAAGCGGCGCACGGGAGCACCTGGAGGTGACAGGCCTTCAGAAGCAGCGGCCCACGAGAAAAGTGGGCGCGCGTCGGTGCGGAAAGGAAGCGAAGGGTCGCGAGGCGCGGCAGAAAGCTCGGCAAGGCGAAGGGGCTCTGGTCTCGAAGAGGTTTGGAACGACGGTTCGAGAGCGACGTTGGTTGTCGAAGCACTCACGGCTTTTCAGCGTAGGAAGCAGCCCAGTCCCTAAGCCGGCGTGTGTGAGCCAGGAACGAGGCGGAGGCGATGGAGGCAGAAACAAGGACCGTCGGTGAGGCAGGGGCGGGCGCAGCAGACTTGGAAAGGCCCCGGCAAGACGGAACCGACTGCCAACGATCACGATGCGGCCACGGGCTCGACCTGATGACGACACTCGGAAGGGCGGCGAAGGCAGTCAGCGAAGCGCATGTGTTTCCGGGGCCGGGCACCAGCTCGCTCTTGCGACAGGCACGGCAGGACCCAACAGGTCGGAATGGCGAGAGGCGCAGCAAATCGGAGCGGTAACCAAACCCAACGAGTAGCCGGCGGCGAAGCGGTTCAGGTAGGAACAAGCCGGATGGAACGGAGGCGAGGCCCAGCAATCAGCGAGGAATGTTGGAGTCCCCATCAAGTCGGCAGCGCCCACCTCCAGCGACACAGCGAGGCCGCTGCCCGATGCGAAGGAACCCGAACAAGCGAGCCGAATGCCAGCAGACTCGCGAAGACGATGCTGGAACCCCCAGCCCCCAAAAACCAAATCCGATCCTTGCAGTCTAAAACGTTAACGCAGCTGTCCAACTACCCATTCTCCCGCGCCGAGCGCTTGTTTGTCGACGGTGTGTTTGCTCGCGGGGATTGGGCTTTGGGGGGTGGCGGAAGTGGCAGGTGCCGGCGGTGTGCAGGGTTTTGCCAGTGAATGGTAGGAAAACGCTGCGGTTGGGTTGGATCCGTCGCTTGGGGAAAAGGGCTGCGGTGGGAACGCGTGAAAGACTGCAGAAGGTGGCACGGGGTGTGCTGACCTGGAGGCATGGATAGTCGAAATGGGAACGGTCAGCCCCCTCGGTTGATGGAACAGTTGAGAGACGCGCTGATCGTTCGACACTATAGTCCGCGGACCGTCGAATCCTACTCGAAGTGGGTCAAACGATTCATCTTCTTTCATCGAAAGAGACACCCCGCGGAGATGGGCAAGGTCGAAGTCGCGGAGTTTCTGTCGGCGCTCGCGAAACAGAGACAGGTGAGCGCGTCGACGCAGAACCAGGCGCTCGCTGCGCTCCTCTTCCTCTACGACAAGGTGCTCAGGAAGCCGTTGGGTCATGTCGACGGTATCGTGCACGCCCGGAGAGCCAATCGATTGCCCATGGTCATGACCCGCGAAGAGGTGGCGCGGTTGCTGGCGGCGCTGCACGGCGTCAATTGGTTGATGGCGTCGCTGCTCTACGGTTCGGGATTGCGACTCCAGGAGTGCATCCGTTTGCGTGTCAAGGACGTGGATCTGGGCGCGGCCCACGTGATCATCCGACGAGGAAAAGGCAAGAAGGACCGCGCCACGATGCTGCCTCAGGCGCTCGTTCAGCCGCTGCGAGCACACTTGGCGACTGTGCAGAAACAGCACGAGCAGGACCTGGCTCGTGGTGCCGGCTACGTTGCACTGCCGGACTCACTCGCGCGCAAGTACCCAAACGCAGCCAAGGAGTGGCATTGGCAGTGGGTGTTCCCCGCCACACGGCTTCATATCGATGGCGCGACTGGTCGACGCGGACGTCACCACCGGCACGAGACCGTGCTGCAGCGTGCGGTGCACGCAGCCGTTCACGACGCGAAGCTCGACAAGCCCGTGAGCTGTCACACGCTGCGACACTCATTTGCCACGCACTTGCTCGAAGCGGGCTACGACATTCGCACCATCCAGAAACTGCTCGGCCACAGCGACGTGCGCACCACGATGGTCTACACCCATGTCCTCAATCGAGGACCAATGGGCGTCCGTAGTCCGCTGGACAACGTCGCGACGCACGTGTTCGAGGCGCCCAAGTCGTGAGGCCCCCATCGCCTACCGCGCGCAGGCTGCCGGACGAGCCGTACGCAGCTCCGTCGCCTCCGAATGCGGTGTCCGTTCAACGCGGTGCCCGGCGCTAGAAACCAATTGGCGAAAAAGCGACGCGAGTACGCGTTCGACGTTGGATGACATGGTCCACTGGGAGCCTGAAGTGGCGCCATCTGTCGAATGCTGCGGGGGGGGTAAATCCGACGCGCGCCGCCGAATGCACTGGGGGATGTAGCTCTCGCGCGCGAGGCTACGAGCGAAGCGCCACTGAGAGGCGATTGGCACTGAGAGGCGATTGGGATGGCTATGGGTGGGGGATGGGATGGAGAAGCCGGCCGCCGTGGACGTCGCCTTTCGAGTGGAGGCGTGCGCGGGGGAGCGGGGGTGGGCGGGACTGAGCCGGCGAGTCCGGCGCCGCTCGGCGGTCACTCTCCGGAGCGTGCTGACGGGGTTTTCGTTCGTCAGCGCGAGCACTTGCGTTGCCTCCCATGCCGGCGCTCCGAGCGTCCGCCTCGGGGCTTCTTTCGCCGGGTTTTTGGGCAGCTCCGGGCCCAAATCGAGTACGTTCCCCACTTCTGTCCCGGATCGCGAGTCTCGCCCGTGCAGCCCAAGTACCCCATTCCCGACGAGCTCAGCCAGAGCTGGTACAGCAACGTGCAGAGCGTGCCGTCGGTCAAGGTGCCTCAGCTCGATACGGGGGTCGCGCTCTTGGGGGGCCGCTTCGTGGTGAGGCGCTGCTTGGGCCGCGGTGCGATGGGCTACGTCTACGCAGTCGAAGACCGCGAGCGGCAGCGTGAGGTCGCGCTCAAGACGTTGCGTCTGAGGAGCCCCGAGGCGGCGTATGCCCTCAAGCAGGAGTTTCGAGCGCTCAGTGACATCACCCACGAGAACCTCGTGCGCTTGCACGAGCTGTTCGTGGATGGAGAGGACGCGTTCTTCACCATGGAGCTGATCGATGGGGTGCCCTTCGATCAAGCCTCGGTGCGGGCCTTGCCGGAGTTGCTGCCACAGCTGGTCGCCGCGCTGCAGACGTTGCATGACTCAGGTAAACTGCATCGGGACGTCAAGCCAGCGAACGTGCTCGTCGAGCGTAGCGGGCGGCTCGTGGTGTTGGACTTCGGGCTGGTGCTCGACCGCAGTCGCGCGCCAGATCCGCGAGAGGCCGCCGCGGGGCACCTGATAGGGACCCCGCGCTACATGGCGCCGGAGGTCCTGGGCTGGGGCGTGGCGTCGGAAGCGTCGGATTGGTTTTCGGTCGGGGTCATGCTGTTCGAAACTCTGACCGGGCAGTTGCTGGATGAAGGCGCCGTCAGTCGTCTGTCTCGGCGCGGGCCGCCGCCGCCGCCCAGTTCGCGAGGGTCCGACATCTGTGCCGACTTCGATGAGATGTGCCAGGCATTGCTCGAGTCCGATCCGGACGAGCGTGCCACCGGGGACGACGTGCTGCGTCTGCTGGGTTTGCAGTCGATGTCCACCCGTTCGCTGCATCTTTCGTCCTCGCATCTCGTTGGGCGTGGGCGCCAACTCAAAGCCCTGGAGGCCGCCTACGCGCGTCATCGTCAAAGCCACTTGCCCCTCGCCGTCACGGTCAGCGGCCCCTCTGGGATGGGCAAGACCGTGCTTCTGCGGCACTTCGTCGATACGTTGACGGCCAACGGTGCGGGCGCACCCTTGGTGTTTTGGGGGCAGTGCCACGAGCAAGAGGCGATCAGCCACAAGGCATTCGACGAGTTGGTCGACGCCATCGGGCTGCACTGGCTAGAGCTACCGGCGGAAGCCGTATTCGAGCTGGTGCGGCCGGAAGAAGCGACTCACTTGCTGCGGCTATTTCCTTCGCTGGCGCGGGTGCCGTGTTTGGCGCCGTTGGCAGGTGACGAGGCGCTGGCCGATCCGCGTGCGCTGCGCAAGCAGGCGTATGAAGCGCTGCGCAGCGTCTTGATGCGCATGAGCCACGCCCGCCAACTGATCATCGCGGTGGACGACCTGCAGTGGGGAGACCTGGATAGCGCGCGTCTGTTCTACGAACTCTTCGCCGGACCAGAGCCGCCTGATTGCTTCCTGTTGCTTTCGTATCGGAGCAACGAGGTCGAGTCGAGTGTGTGCCTTCAAACGTTGCTCTCCGGCGCGCGCTGTCTCGCCGACGTGATCGAGGTGGAGCAGCTCAGTGTTGCCGAATTGAACGACGTCGAGGCGCGTGAACTTGCTCGCACTCTCTTGTCGCGCCCCCCGTCGAGCCACGATCCAGTTCCTGCGCGTGCCAGCCACCCCGTCGATGTGCGCGGGGCCGGCTGGGAGCCGCCGTCATCATCCAGCTTGCCAGACATGACGCACAGCGGGACGTTGCGCTCCGCCGACGGTCCCTCGCGTCCCGTTGCGCGGGCTTCGGCGATTCCGGAAATCGTGGTGCCAGCGCCGGCACCAGCGAACACACGAGCAGCTTCCGAGGCCGACGCGCGCGGCGGAGGGCAGGCGCTCAGAGGCGACGCAGGTGGCGAACGGCATGCACTCAGAGGCGACGCAGGTGGCGGAGGGCAGGCGCTGAGAGGTGACGCAGGTGGCGAACGGCAGGCGCTCAGAGGCGACGTGCAAGGAGCGGCTGGAGTCGGCGCAGGGGGCGCGCACGATGTCGTGGTGGGTCCGGCGGGTATCGATGCCGCTGGGGGAGAGCAAGCGTCGGCCCCCGACGCGGTGAGGGGACGTCAGGCGCGGGCGAGTGAGGTCGCAGCAGAGCCGTCCGAAGGCGAGGCGCTGCCATCGCCGCCCACGACGTCGGCTCCGGACGCGTCGGATGGCGTGTCGGCACACGATGTCTCGGAGACGACCGAGGAGCGCATCGCGGCGCTGTGTCGCGAGGCGAAGGGCAACCCCCTGTTGATCCACGAGCTGGCGGAGCTTCCCTTGGAATTGGGCCAAGAGCTTTCCGCGCGCGGGGCCGTGGGACTGGCCGATATCGTGCGTGTGCGCTTGAGTCGCGTGGGGACGTTGGGGCGGCAGCTGTTCGAGCTCTTGTGTGTTGCGGGTGTACCGGTGCGGCAGACGCTGCTTCGCGCCGCGCTCGGGGGCAAAGAGATCGATCCTGCCAGCATCAAGCTGGAAGCGGAGCGATTGATCCGCACCCGCACGAGCAGAGGCGCAGACGCGATCGAGGTCGTTCACGACGGCATCCGCAGCACGGCTCTGGGGTTGATGGAGCAGGCGCGGTTGCGCACGGTGCACGAGGATCTGGCGCGGGCGCACGCCGATCTCGCCGAGCCGGACGTGGAGGCGCTCGCGCGCCACTACGCGGGCGCGAAGCTGAAGGCGGAGTCCGCCTATTGGGCGCAGAAGGCAGCCGAGAAGGCCAAGGCGGCGCTCGCGTTCGACCACGCCGCGCAGCTCTACCGTGCCGCGCTCGACTTGGCGGATGCGGGATCTGCAACGGCCCTGTTTCTCAAGACACAGCTGGCTCATGCCCTGGCGGATGCTGGGCGCGGCAAGGAGTCGGCGCCGCTCTTCCTCGAGTTGGCCGAAAGCGCGACCCCTGAGCAGGCGTTGGATTACCGCCGCTTGGCTGCTGAACAATGGCTCGTGACGGGTCACATCGATGCGGGACTGGAAGTTCTGAATCGCGTATTTCACGAGTTGGGGATGTCACTGCCTCGAGGAAACGCCTCGGCGGGGCTCGCCTTGTTGGGCAATCGCACGCGCATCAATTGGCGTGGCCCGGAGTTCGATGCGACCAAGGCCGAAGCGGCCGATCCCCAAGCGTTGCTGCGGGTGGATGCTTGTCGCGCAGCGTGGATCCTGAGTTTCGTCAGCACCTTGCTCGGTGCGGCACTGCAGGCTCGCTTCTTGCGGTTGGCACTCGAGGTGGGGGAGCCGAGCCGAGTTGCGATGGGTTTCGGTATCGAGGCACTCCAAGGCAGTATCGAAGGCAAGCCCGCCAAGCGGCACGAACTGCAACAGCGCGCGCGGGCGTTGAGCGAAGAGATCGCCACTCCTCACGCGCTGGGCTTTCAAGCCTTGGTCGACGGCAATTGTGCCTACTTAGCCGGCGAGTGGCGTGCTTGTTCCGATGCTTCGGAGCCGGCCGAGCACATCCTGACTCGCCGCTGTCGGGGCTCGACCTGGGAGCTGAATACTCTGCGCTTCTTTTGGGGTATGTCATTGTACTACCAAGGGCGCTTCCGTGAGTTGCGCAGGCGCAGCAGCGCTTGGTTGGTGGATGCCAGCGACCGGGGCGATTTGTGCGCCGCCTCTGCCTTTCGCTTCAACTTGGCGCGCGGTTGGTACCTGGTGAACGATGACCCCGAGCGCGCGGCGGCGGAAATCGAGGTCGGTCTTTCCGAGTGGAGCTTTCCCGAGCTCGGGGTGCACCGCTTCGTCGCCGGGGTCAGTCAGGTGCAGGTCGATCTGTATCGAGAGGACGTCGAGGCCGCGCAGCAGACCGTGCAACAGCTCGCTTCCCGGTTTCGAACCTCGTCGATGCGCCGTGTTCAGCTTGGGCGGATCCAGATGAGCTATCATCTCGCCTTCGTCGCACTCGCGTGTGCGGCCCAACTCGACGGGCGCGCGCGCCGAGCGGAGCTCCGCAGTGCCAAGCGACACGAACGCGCGCTGGAGAACGAGAAGACGGAGTGGGGCAATGCGGTCGCCTGCTACGTGCGGGCACAACGGAGTCTGATGTCCGGAGAGACGGCACTCGGGCAGGAGCAGCTGCTGAACGCGATCGAGTTGGCGGATGGCTGCCACATGCACGCCCTCTCTGCCGCAGCCAGCTACCGCCTGGGGACGCAACTGGGTCCCGAGCAGGGGGCGTCGTTCAGCGAGCGTGCCCTGTCTTTCGCGCGCGGGCAGGGAGTCCGTAGCCCCGATCGTTTACTCAGGGCGCTGGCTCCCGGTGTCTAGACGAGCGACAGCGAATCGCAAATGCTCATGCCATGCAAGAGCGGATGGGCCTGGAGAAGACGACTGCCGCCGAGTTCTGTCGGCGCGCTGATCCGGACCGAGCACGCACCGCTTGCGGTCGCCAAGACCAGCACGATGTCGGACTGCCGACCCGCTGTCCGAGTCCTCGCAGTGCCTGCGGCGGGGACGCGCAGCTCGACGTCGGGGTGCCCAGCCGCTGCCCGAGTCCGCGCAGGGCGACGGTGTAGGTCGACGTGTGCGGTCGCGGCGCCCCAGGGCACGCGCGGGACGAACACGACGATGCGATGGAAACGTGTGTGCTTCTGCGCCAAGCGCGTCGTCCAATTGCTGCCTGGAAAGAATCTTCCAAATCTGGACGCGGTGGATACGGCGCAACACGACGGGTGCGATCCGCTTTGAACACCTGCGGACCATCATGATGAACCGCGATCGTGGAGCCCGGCGCTGGTTTGCTGGGCTCGGACCAACCCGCTACCGTGTCTAGTGACGGTCTCCGTCACGGCTTCGTGCGTGAGGTGACCGCTGGAGAGACTTACATGACTTCGAACAACCGACTGAAGAAAACTACGTTCGCCGCCGGCCTCGTCGGCCTTCTGCTGCTGGGCAGCACCGATGCCAGCGCTTGTGGCGGCCTCTTTTGCAACGCCGCGCAGCCGGTGAACCAGGCCGCGGAGCGCATCATCTTCGCGCAGAACGACAACGGTACCGTCACTGCCATCATCGAGATCCAGTACGAGGGCCCCTCGGAAGAGTTCGCGTGGGTCCTGCCCGTGCCCGCTGGCGAGACCGAAGTGGGCGTTGGCTCGACCGTTTCGTTGGACCGCATCGAGCAACAGAGCAATCCACTGTACTCGCTGCAGGTGACCTTCGACGAGGGATGCGGCGCCGTGACGCAACCGGGGGCGGCTGTCAACGTAGGAGCGGCTGCTCCACCGACCGCCATCGCTGATTCCGCTGGAGCCGGCGAGAGCGCCGTCACGGTCGTGGCCTCGGGAACGGCCGGGCCCTACGACTACGAACAGATTTCGGTCAACCCGGACCTGGACGACCCAGCCCAAGTGGCCGTCGATTGGCTGGTAGACAACGGCTACGACGTGGGCGATCTCGGTCCGGACGTCCTACGCCCGTACCTCGAACAAGAGATGAACCTGTTGGCGTTTCGCTTGACCAAAGGCAGCGACACGGGCTCGATTCGCCCGATCAAGCTGAACTACGAAAGTGAACAGCCCTTCATCCCCTTGCGGCCGACGGCGGTGGCTGCGAACCCAGATATGGGTATCAAGGTGTGGGTTTTGGGTGATTCGCGCGCGATTCCGCAGAACTACCTGCACCTGGAGTTGAACGAAGCGCGCATCGATTGGTTCAATCCCAACGGCACGTACAACGACGTCGTGACCGCCGCTGCCGACGAGGCCGGTGGGCAAGGGTTCGTCACCGAGCAAGCAGGCCCCGCCGGCAACTTTGCGGAAGCTGCCTACCAGACGTGGGAGCAGTACAACTGGGACAACCTGCGCACGGGGCAATTCCAGAGTCTGCAGGCGTTCTTTCAGCAAGCGGTCTACTCGTTCGGTTCGTATGACGGCTTCATCGACCTGATCGCCGACGAAGAGACGGTGCCCCTGCGTGAGGGGGCGACCGCCGAGCAGTTCATCACTTGCGTCAGCTGTTACTTCCAGTCGGACGTTGCCGTCCGCAACGAAGCCTACCCCACGACGCCCTACGACCCGGAAACGGACCCCTTGAACGACATCGACGTTCCGACGTTTCTGAGTGAGATGGACCGACTGGTGATTTCGCCGCTGGCAGACACCCGCACGCTGTTCGAAGAGAACTCGACGGTGACGCGGTTCTACACGACGATGTCAGCCGACGAGATGACCGCCGATCCGGCGTTCGACTTCAACGCGGATCTGGAGGACGTCAACAACGTGCACACTGCGACGCAGGTCATGCAGTGCAACGGCGAAACCGAGTGGCGCATCGAGTTCGATAGCGGCATCGCCATCAGCGGCAATGGCCGCACGTGGCCCATCGAACAGGACTCGGAGATGGCCTACAACCTGCGCGTCCTGCAGTTGGCGACCAGCGGTGAGGGCGATGTGGTGGACGACAACGTCGCAGCCGTGGGAGCGATGCTCGCGGATCTGGGCATCGGCAGCTTGGACGAGTCGGTGGCTGATGACGACGGCTCCTCCCCAACGGCAACGGACGGAGACAGCACCGACGCCGACCCGGAGGCGACGGACGCGGACGACTCGGACACGGGCGGTGACAGCACGGATCCCGATGCCGAAGAGTCTGACGAGGCCGGCAGCAGCGACCGCTCCGATGACGATGGCGGCTGCAGTTTCCGCGGACACGACAGCCGATCGCGGTCCCTCGCATGGCTTGGCCTCTTGGGACTTTCTTTCTTGGTGCGCAGGCGTCGCAATCGGCGCTGAGGGTATATCTACGACATCGAACATTGCTTGGAGATGAAGAACATGGCTTGGAGAAAACTTGGAAAGATCAACGTCACATTGGCGTTGGTGGGAGCGCTCGGGGTCGTTGCGAACGACGCGAGCGCGTGTGGTGGGCTCTTCTGCAATGCAGCGCAGCCCGTCAATCAGGCGGCTGAGCGCATCATTTTTGCTCAGAACGACGACGGCACCGTCACCGGCGTGATCGAGATCCAATACGAAGGCCCGTCGGAGGAGTTCGCTTGGGTTTTGCCCGTACCGGCAGGCGAGACGGAAGTGGGCGTGGGTTCACAGATATCTCTCGATCGCATCGAGGCTCAGAGCAACCCGACCTACTTTCTGCAACAGATGACCGATCCGGCGTGCTTCCAGGACGAAGACGGAGTGCTTTCCGACTCAGCCCCCGTGCCACAGAGCCCCGGGGTTGCCGAAGGCGCCGATCCCAGCGACTCTGGAGTCGAGGTGGTCGCCTCCGGCACGGCGGGTCCCTACGACTACGAGCAGATCGCGGTCGATCCGGACCTGGACGATCCGGCACAGGTGGCCGTCGATTGGCTGGTGGAAAATGGCTACGACGTCGGTGAACTCGGTCCGGACGTTCTGCGCCCCTACCTGGAACAAGACATGAACCTGCTCGCCTTCCGCCTGACGAAGGGCAACGACGCTGGTTCGATTCGCCCAATTCGCCTCACCTACGCGAGCGAGCAACCTTTCATCCCGCTGCGGCCGACGGCGGTGGCTGCAAACCCCGACATGGGTATCAAGGTGTGGGTTTTGGGTGACTCACGTGCCATCCCACAGAACTACCTGCACCTGGAGTTGAACGAGGCGCGGATCGATTGGTTCAACCCGAATGGCACGTACAACGACGTCATCATCGCGGCTGCGGACGAAGCGGGTGGCCAAGGTTTCGTCACCGAGCAAGCCGGGCCCGCGGCGAACTTCGCCGAAGCGGCTTTCCAAACCTGGGAAGAGCAGAACTGGGACAACTTGCGCACGGGACAGTTCGCGAGCCTGGAGCAGTTCTTTCAGTCAGCGGTGAACGTATTCGGCAGTTACGACGGTTTCGTCGACGTCATTCGCGATCCGGCGACCGTGCCCCTGCGTGAAGGGGCCACGGCAGAGCAGTTCATCAGCTGCGTCAGTTGCTACTTCCAGGTGGACGTACCGGTGCGCAACGAAGCTTACCCGCCGACGCCCTACGACCCCGAAGCGGATCCGATCACCGCGATGGACGTGCCGGGATTCTTGGCGGAGATGGACCGGCTCGTGATCGCGCCGCTCGCCGACACGCGCACCCTGTTCGAAGAAAACTCGACGGTGACGCGCTTCTACACGACGATGTCCGCGGACGAGATGACCGCCGATCCGGCCTTCGACTTCAACTCGGAGCTCGAGGACGTCGCCAGCGCTCGCACGGCGACGCAGATCATGCAGTGCGGTGCGGACACCGAGTGGCGCATCGAATTCGACAACGGCATCATCGTCGAGGGTAATGGTCGTACCTGGCCCGTCGCACAAGACAGCGACATGCCGTACAACTTGCGCGTGCTGCAGCTCTCCACGAGCGGCGGCGGCGATGTGGTGACGGACAACACCGCCGAGGTGGGGCAGTTGCTCGCCGACTTGGGTATCGGCAGCGGTCCGGTGCTTCCCGACGACACGGCACCCGACGATCCGACGATGGACGACCCAGCCGCAGATGACCCTGCGCCGGATGACCCGACGGCAACGGACGTGGTGGACGACACTCAGAACGACGCTGGAGCCGCCGATACGGCAACCGACGGCGACGCCACGGATGTGGAGGCGACGGATACGTCTGGCGACAGCGCTACCGACACGCCCGACGAAGCCACCGACGATGCTTCGGGCGATGCGACCGATACGGGCGCGGACGAGGACGACACGGACACCGCGCTTTCGAGTGAGGCCGGCAGCGGCGACGACGGTTGCGGATGCGCCGTCGTCGGGCAGCAGAGCCGAAGTAACGCGTACGCGTGGCTCGGGCTGCTGGGGCTCGCGCTGTTTGCTCGCCGCCGGCGTTGACGCTGCCCGTAGCGGTCACCGATGACGAAAAAGCCGGGGCTTTGCAGCTCCGGCTTTTTCACGTTCGCTTGCCGTGGTTCGGAGCGAGGCCTTCGCTGCGGGGTCAGTCGACGAACAAGTTCTGTTTGGCGGAGTTCGAGATGGCCACCACCGCGGGGTGCTTGATGCGCCGCTCGATGGTGATGGCATAGAAACGTTCGACGACTTCGTCGGTGCTGCCGACTTCCACCACATCGTACTGCTTCTTAACGCTCTCGGTGACCACCGACGGGGCTGGAAAGATGCCTTCACCCGCTTGCCCGAAGCCTTTGAGGAGGCCACTGTCGTCGAACTCCGCCACGATTCGCGGATGGAGTTCACGGGCGCTGAACCATTGGTCGAGTGAGCGCCGAAGGAAACTCTCTTGCGTGGGGAGGAGCAGCGGCGCACCCGTCAGTGAGTGGGGGAAGTTCTTGCGGTAGGTTTTGGCAAGCCCTGCCTTGGCGAAGAAGGTCACCCCACATTCGCCCAGCAAGTGATTGAACGCGCGTACCTTCACGTTCGCGCCGACCGGCACTTCGGACAGCACGAGGTCCAAGTCGTGCAGTGCCAGATCCGCCAGCAGCCGCTCGACCTTGTCGCCGCGGCAGACGATGCGCACCGGCTCGGCCAGGCGCATCGCGGGCGCCAGCAGTCGATGAGCGACTAGCTTGGGCAGCATGTCCGAGATGCCGACGCGTAACCGTTGAGGGTGACCTGCGGGGCGACCGTGCACCGTGTCCATCAGCTCTTTGCCGAGCCCGAAGATCTCCTCCGCATAACGATAGACGACGCGGCCGTCATTGGTCAGTTCGAGTTTGCGCCCAACACGCTCGAAGAGCTTGATGCCCAGGGCCTCTTCCAAAGCCTTGACCTGTCCGCTGATGGTGGGCTGAGCCAATCGTAGTGCTTTGGCCGCAGGGGCGACGCCACCCTCTTTGGCGACCATCCAGAAGTACAGCAGGTGATGGTAGTTCAGCCACTCCACGACCTAGCCCTAGCACCAAACTCGCCGACGGAACTAGACAAACGCGCGTGGCTGGCTTTTGGCGCTCTACGCGGCCTGTCGGAACGCACCCCCGCGGCTGCGTTCCTGAAGCCGATGGTGTTCCAGAACGACCTCGCCCGCGTGGCGTTCATACCAGTCTTCCATCAGCTCCATGCACGCGTGGTCGACGAAAGCCAGGCGCTCGATGTGCACGTGCACGTGCGCCTCCCTGGGCAGGGACTCGATGGCTTCGGCCAACTTCGGAAGGTTGACGAACGTGGCCGCGCCTGAGAGGTGAAGGTCGTAGCGTGACTCCTTGTCGTCGTGCGTCACTCTGATGTCGAGCATCGTGAACGACGATAGCAAGCGCAGCAGCGCGAGCGCGAAGCCGGTGGCGACACCGGTCAGCAGATCCGTCGAGACGATCATCACGACGGTGACCGCCCAAATGACGACCTCGGCTCGGCCGCGCCGGGCGAGGTTCTTGACGGCCGGGACACCGATCAACTTGTAGCCAGTGTAGACGAGGATCGCCGCCAGGCTCGCCGTCGGGATCAGCGCCAACACGCCGGGTGCGGCCAGAACGAGGACCGCGATCCACGCGCCGTGCAAGATGGCGGACCACTTCGTCTTGCCACCGGCTTCCACGTTGGCGGAGGAGCGCACGATGACCCCCGTCATGGGCAGGGCACCGGCGATGCCGCACAGGATGTTGCCCACACCCTGCGCTCGCAGCTCCTGATCGTAGTTCGTCCGCTCGCCGTCGTGCATGCGGTCGACGGCCGTGGCGCACAGGAGTGTCTCGGCGCTCGCGATCAGCGCCATGCCGACGGCGGCCGCCCAAAAACCGGGCACGTGAAGCAGCGACAGAGACTCGGGTGAGATCCAGTTGAGGGATTCGGCGAAGTCGCGGGGTACGCTGACTCGAGCAATCGGCAGGGAGAGGGCGCTCGCCAGCCCCGTGCCGACGACGACCCCCAGCAACGGACCGGGCAGACCTTTGACCCGCTTCGGTTTGAAGCGTTGCCAAAGCACGATGGTCAGGATCGTCGCGAGCCCGATGCTGGCGGCCATGAAGTGAACGCTCGAGCTGGGGGAGACTCCTTTGACGATTGCCTCGGGGATGGAGATGAGGTTCAAAAGGCCGTCGCCGCGCGGCTTGTCGTCCACCATGACGTGAAACTGACTGGCGAAGATCAGCACACCGATGCCGGTCAACATGCCCTGGATCACCGCGGGCGAAACCGCGCGGAACCAGCGGCCCAGGCCGGCGAAGCCCGCCGCCAACTGGATCAGGCCGCTGATGAGAACGGCCAATCCGAGAGCCATCAGTCCAAACTCGCCCACGAGCTCCCAGACCATGACTGCCAGTCCGGCGGCAGGCCCGCTCACTTGCAGCGGCTGGCCAGCGAAGAAGCCGACGACCAGGCCGCCCACCATGCCGGTGATCAGGCCCAACGCCGGTGGTACCCCCGAGGCGATCGCGATGCCCATGCACAAGGGCAGGGCAACGAGAAAAACCACCACGGACGACGTGAAGTCGCCTATGGGAATACCCAAAATGCGTCGGGTGGGGTTGGTCGTCTCCTGGGTCATGTCGCGTTCGTCCGGTCGAGAGTGCTAGAAGGTGAGGTCGGGGTGGCGCGGGTAGGACTACTCTGCGGCGCTGAGTTGCAGCGAGTGGTTGACGGGCAGAAGTCTCCCCTCGAGGTTGACGAAGGCCTGCTTGTCTTCGTCGTAGGCGGTCACGGCACCGCTGCCGATGTGGTAGACCCACGCGTGCAGTGAAACGGCACCTCTGGCCAAGGCTGCCGCCACGGCTGGGTAGCCCCGGAGGTTGTCGAGTTGCCTCAGTGCGTTGCTTTCTATGGTCGTCGCGAGACGTCGCTCCAGCGGCGCGTCCTTGCTGCACAGTTGGTTGGCGACCTCGAGACTGGGGCGCGCCAACTCGAGCCACTTGGCGACTGACGGCACGGTGCTGAGTGATGCGGGGTTGAGCAACCCGTTCATCGCGCCGCACCCCGAGTGTCCGCACACGATGATGTGCTCGACACCGAGCACGGCGACCGCGTATTCGACGGTGGCCTCTTCGCCGCTCGCCGCGCTGCTGTAGGGCGGCACCATGTTGCCCGCGTTGCGGATGACGAACAGATCACCTGGCTCGGAGTCCGTGATCAACGAAGGCACGACTCGCGAGTCCGAACAAGTGATGAGCAACACTTTGGGCGCTTGCCCGTTGGCCAGCTTTCCGAACAGCTCCTTCTTGGCGGGGAAAGCGTTCTTTTGAAACCGTTCAATTCCTTCAGTGATCTTGTCCATGTTCATCGAGCTCCTTCTTGGCCTCGCCTTCGGCCCGATGTCTGTTATGGGTCCGCTCTCTCTTCGTTCCAGACGGAAATATCGCAACACTCTATCGAAAAAAACGAAGTCGTAGCATCACTGCCATCCGCAGAAATGCTCAGAATATCAGACAGATGCGTGTTGAATTTCGGTGCATGAGGCTCGCTGCCGGTTGAGCTTCGTTCGTCGAAGCTCGCCGAGCTCGTGCGGTTGGCGAGGGAGCGATTTCGCTTTTGCTGGATGCGATTGGCTCACTTCGACCCCGTTTGGCACCGATGCGAGGCAAAGCGAGCGGCCTTTGCAGGCGACAATGGTGCGCGTTCACCACTCCGCGCGTTGCTTTCGGCGCGCTGACGGGCGCAGGCGCTCAACGAGGTGTCGCACGCGACGCCGACACGGAGGCTTCGCGTGCGTCGTGAGGTCTTTTTTGTCTACAATGGGCGCATGGCACAACTGGGTCTCTTTGACGAGATCGAAAAGCCGGACCTCTCCGTGGAGCTTTCGTTGTCTCAGCGCACTCCGCGCCAGGTCTTGTTCGGAACTTCGTCGTGGACGTTCTCGGGTTGGTCCGGGTTGGTCTATCCGCACGGTACCGATGAGGCGCTGCTGCGAGAACGCGGGCTGTCCTTGTACTGCGACAATCCGCTGTTTCGCACGGTGGGTATCGACAGCAGCTACTATCGACCGCTGGAAGCCAAGCAGCTGCGACGTTATCGCGCTCAACTACCCATCGGCTTTCGTTGTGTCAGCAAGGTCTACTCTGGCTACTCGACGCGATGTGACGTGCGCACGTTGGAGCCGAACCCACATTTCTTGCACGCGCGTAGCTTCGAAGAAGCCGTGCTGCGACCGATTGCCGACGAGTTCTTCGAGCAGCAGGGGCCCTTGGTGCTCGAGTTTCCCGAGTTGCCCCACGCCCCACCATTGGATGCGAAGGACTTCGCTGAGCAGCTCGACGCCTTTCTGTCCAAAGTGTCGCGCGATTTTCAGTACGCCGTGGAGCTGCGAGACCGTACGCTGCTTTCGCCCCACTACCTGGAGGTGCTGCAGCGTCACCGTGCGGCGCACGTGTTCAACTACTGGGAGCGCATGCCGGGCCTGGCGGAGCAGTTCGAGCGGATTGGGGCAGAGTGCGCGCCGTTCGGTGTGGTGCGGCTGCTGATCCCACCTGGTCAGCGCTACGCCGATCGCAAGAAGCAACTGGCCCCCTTCGACAGGCTCGTCGATCGACGCCCGGAAATGCGGCGCGAGACGATCGAGATCGCGCGCGCTTTCGTCGAGCTCGACAGCCCCCTGTTCGTGATCGTCAACAACAAGGCAGAAGGCTCGAGTCCGCTGACGGTGCGGGAGCTCGCGCGCGAGTTGAGCGACGCGCTATCGGCGTGAGGCGTCGAGCACAGTGCGACGACGTTCACTCGGGCGCAGTGCGACGGCGTTCACTCGGGCAGGGCGATTGGCGACAGGGCATAGCGGCGCTCCAAGTCCCCGGTGCCCAATTGTCCGGACTCGTTCTTGCCGGCGCATTCGATGGTGTTTGCCTCGGTCACGACACAAGTGTGAAAGCGCCCCGTGGTCACGCTCTGGATCTGGCCCGCCACGGGTTCGGGCTCCATGCGCACCTCGATGCCCTCCAAACCCAGCTGCCCCTCGATCGCGCGGCCCCAACACCACAGTTCGTCCTGTCGCAGGCCGCAGCCATGAAAGGTGTTGCTGCTGACGAAGCTCCAGTCGTCGAAGTCGCCGATGCGCACGGGTTGGGTCGATTGCTCGGGATTGGCCGAGCCGAAGACGGCGCCGCTGCCATCGGCCACGCCGACGTTCGTGCCCCAGCAGTACAGACTACCCGTGCGCAATCCGCAGCTGTGTTGTTGCCCTGCGTCCGCCTGGGACCAGTCCTGGTCGGCTCCGACCTGCACCGGGTGACGGATCTGTTCGGCTTCGTCCGTTGCGAGAATGCCCTCGGTGTTGCGACCCCAGCACCACAGGCTGCCATCTCGTCGTACGCCGCAAGTATGCCCTTGGCCGGTGGCGACCTGGCTCCAGAGCTCCTCACCCATGGGCTGCGGGCTCAGCCCATCCGCGGCGCTGTTGTCCTGGGCAGGGTAGGCATCGTCCAGCCCCAGTTGACCCTCGAAGTTCTCACCCCAACAGATCAACGCTCCTCCTTCGACGAGTACGCAGGTGTGATTGAAGTTGGTGGACAACGCGGTGGCGCGGTCGGGTAACTCGACGCGCACCGGGGTCGAACGCGACTGTCGGTCACCCTGACCGAGTTGTCCGCGATCGTTGCCGCCCCAGCAGTACACGCTGCCGCCATCGTCCAAGGCACAGCTGTGAGTGCTGCCCGCGGCGACGGTGCGCCAGCTCGAGCCCGTGCTCACTCGCGAGGGAGACGTGCGGAGCTCGGCGTCGCCCAAGCCCAATTGCCCCGAAGCGTTCTCCCCCCAACAGAAGAGCGAGCCGTCCACGACGGCGCAGCTGTGCGAAGTGCCGGCGCTCACGGCGTGCACGCCGTTGGGTTCACCATCGACGGCTACGTCGTCAGAACTCGTGGGAGCGTCCGTGTCGCCTCCCGCGTCGGTGCGGTCGACCCCCTCGCCGATCTTGGTGGTCAGGACGTCGTCGCGCTCGATGCAGCCGCTCGCATGGGCGGCGCAAAGGAGCGCCAGCAGGCGTGCTTTTTCGAGCTTCACAGCTCCACCGCCAAGCCCACTTGGGCTCCGAGCAACAGCCCAGACGTCCCGGTGATCACCTCGCCGTCAGCGGAGGCTTCGAGGCCACGCAAGGGAGCGCCCGCATGCAACGCCGCCGCGCACCAAACTGGGCCCAACAGCCGTAGGTCGAAGCTGACCGAGCCCCGTGCGTAGAACACCGGTCCGGCGAGTTCGTTGGCTTCGGCGTCGCGGGGGGCCTCTCCTCGCAGGCTCACCCACGAACCCTGCGCCGAGGCTCCGACGCCCAGTTCGTAGTCGTTCGCGGCGGCGAAGAGATAGCGAGCACCCAGCGACAGATGAGCGGCGTTGGAGCCGATGCGGCCGTTGGGGGCGTCTTCGGGCAGCCCCTGGCGCACGCCCACGCCGAGGTCCAGCTTCACGCGCTCCCAAGCGGGCAACAACAGCGCGCCATCGAGACCATACTGTCGTTGCCCACCGCCATAGTCGTCGCCTGCGGCTTGCAGAGCGACGCGCGGGGGGTGTCGCTTGGGTACTGGGGGCGGCAGTTGTTTGTCGATGGCCTTCTTCACTTGGGGCGGCGGTGGGGCAGCTTTCGGCTCACGTGAGCGTTCGAGGGCGAGCTCGGCCCAGCTGGCCCAAACCAGCTCGTCGGTAGCCAACGCGATGGCGAAGGCTTGCCCATCCTCCGGCACGTTGCTCAGATCGACGTCGCGCCCGACACGCTTGTTCGTCACCGTATCTCGGATCTCGACACCGATGCGACTGGCGTCAGTGCCCGCGCTGATCAGGACGGCGGCCAGAGGCGCTTTGGAGGGGGCGCCCACTCGCGGACAGACGTCGATGTCACGACCGGCGAAGCCAGCACGCAGATCCTCCAGCACCGCGGTCTCGAAGTGCTCGAACTGCGGCTGCCACTCGAAGCTGACCAGCACCCAAGGACGCTCGCCACTGCCGCAAGTCTGGGCGGCGGCTTCATGTGCGAAACAACTCACGAGCACCAGCAGCCGCAGCCAAAGGACGAAACGTCGACCCACGGATCTGGGTGTGCCGTGGACAGCGCCAGGAAGCAACCGGTGCGCTCAGTGCCCGCCGCATTTTTGCGCCACCGCAGCAGCGTGCACCCCCGAGGGGAACGCATCCAGATATGCCTTGCGAGCTTTCTCGCAACTGTCGGAGGCGCCCATCGCGGCGTAGGCATCGACCAGACGGGCCATCGCATCTTCTTTGAAGCCTGCACCGGGCGCGAGCGTGACGGCTCGTCGCAGCGCTGCGACCGCACCGTGCAAATCGCCCAGCCGATCCATGCGCAGTCGGCCCAACTCGAAGGCTGCGAGCCCGGAGCGCGCATCCCCCGGGTGGTTGGCGAGCAGCTGCTCGTAGGCTCGTGCCGCCGCAGCAGCATCACCCCGGCGACGGGCGGCATTACCTTGGTCGAAGAGCTGCCTCGCGTCGAGCGGCACGGAGCCCTCTTCTGTTGGCGAGCCCTCTTCCGTCAGTGAAGCTTCGGGTTCCTTCGTGGGCGCATCGCTTGCGTCGTCACGGGGAGCACGTTCATCAGTGGGCTTCTGCTCCCCACCGGGATGCAGGGTCGGGGCTGCTTGGGGTGTGTCCGTGCCGCCTCGCGCCTGAGTCGAGGTGTCGTCTTCTGCGGCTGCGGGCGCTTCTGCCGCTCCACTCGTCGTAGCGTCGTCGCGCGCGCCGTCGGATGCTCGCAGGGGCGCGTCCAGCGTCAACGATTCGCCCGCAGACAACATCTTGACATCGCTGCCTGACGCAGGCGTCACTTGCACGCTGCCTTCCTGAACGCTGACGGTCACGCGGCTGCCCTGCGAGACGTCGACGCTGAAGTGCGTGCCCGTCACCTTGACACGCACACCTGAAGCCAGCACTTCGAACGCGCGCTTTCGGTTCGGTACGACGTCACATCGGACTCGGCCCCGATTCAAGGCGATGACCACTTCGGTGGCGGAGCTTCGTTGGACCTTGACCTTGGTGTGGGCAGCCAGCTCCAGCTGGGAGCCGTCTTCCAGCTCGACGGACAAGGCATCCGTCGCCGTTTCCAGCGCGGCTCCGGCCAGGGCCGAGGGAGCTGGCGCGGGTTGCCACAACACGAACACTGCCGTCACTGCTGCGGCCAAGGTCGCCGCAGCGGCCGTTCTCACGGCCCAGCGCCGCCACTGCCACCACCCAGAACGCCTGCTTTCCAGGCGCTCAGAGACCCCACTCCAAATACGCGCCAAACGCTGTGCCGAGGCGTCGACTTCGACGTGCATCGACATCGGCGCGTGCCGCTTGGCGTTGGGGTGATCTTCGGGGGTCATGTCACGGGCTCGAGTTCATGGGTTCGAGGGGCTCATCTCACAAACGCGCTTTGGCGCGCTCCAATCGTGCCTCGGCGGCGACCAAGCGGCGTTTGACCGTCGCCAGGCTCAACCCCATACGATCGGATATCTCCGAAAGTTCGAGGCCGTCCACTCGTCTCAGCAGGAACGCGACACGTTCCTCTGCGGGCAGTCGTTGCAGCATTCCGTATACTAGTCGCAATTCGCTCTGCACATCGGTCGGCGCTGTTTTGGAGATGATGGCATCCAGGTCGATCGGCTCGTTGCGGCGCAAGCCGAGGCGCACCATCAAGCGGTTCCGGCGCAGGCGTTTGCTCGCCATGCGCACGGTGATGGAGCCAATCCAAGCGGCAAACGCCTGCGGATTGTCGAGCGTCTCGAGACGGGATAGGGCGTGCACGAAGACGTCCTGCGTCAAGTCGTCCGCGTCCTCTCGCCCTGCCAGCACCCGGTGCGCCAGTCCCAAGACCATCTTGCCGTGGCGAGCGAACAGCGCCTCCTGTGCCCAGGCTTCTCCGGCGCGGGCAGCCACGACCAACGCCGCGTCGGTCGGGCCCATGCCCGAACGGGTGTCGGAACGGGTCTGGCTGGGGGCTCGGGCTACCACGCGACATGACGTCCTGGAAGGGAGCTGCTGGCGGAGGGGTGCGGCATCTTCATGGAAGACGTCCCCCCAGGTCTCCATGGCGGCTCAATTTTTCCGTAACTCACGATTCGCACCCTCGACGGCCTTGTTCTAGCGCGCGATTTGCACCTTTGCATGGGTAGGGGGGCCGCCGCCAAGGTGGGTTGCGGCGCTCGAGCCGGGCCGGAGCACGTTTCGCGGCGTCGCCCCGGCCCGCGCTCTGGGCGCTGGGCAAGGCCGGTCCCGCGCGGCGCGGGGGCTCTTGCGACCGAGCCAAGCTGCCCTCGGGACCACGGCGCGAGCATCACCCGGCGGCGGCGTCCCCATCTATCGCGGGTCTAGCCCTCGCTCGGGGCAGTAACCTACGGGACATATTGGGGACGAGCGAGGCGAGCGCCCAGCGTCGCAACGCGGGGTCGAATCGGGAACGAGATCTGGGCAGGGTCGGAAAGCGTCACTCGCAGTCCAGGGCGGCCTTTCGCTCGGCGTCGCGCAAGCGAGCTCGCCGCGTTTCGGAACGATGCGAAATCTGGGAATCACCGTCGCCCTGGGCAACGTTTCGAGAGGGCACGCCGCACCCTGACCGGCGTGAACCGTCGGATCGCTCGCTTCGGTCTTCGAGCCTGAGTCGGAGAACTTTCCACGCCCCGTGACCACGGATCGGTCACCTTTTTCGTGCCGTTTCTCTGATACAGTCACCGCGATGCAGCTGCTGCGCGCGCGATACTTGTCGTTGCTCCTCTTGGGGCTGTCTTCCGGCTGCGGTGAGGAGTTCGGGGCGACTGCGGAGACTTCGACCGAAGTGACGTCCAGTGACGAGGCGGAGACCGAAGAGACCGCAGACGCTGGGGCCGAGGAGTCGCCGACTGGGACCGGCGCCAGCGACGCAGTCGAAACCGACGCTGCTTCCGAAAGCGACGCTGAGACGCAAACGGATATCGAAGCACCGTCGGCAGATGCCGGTGGGGCTGGCAGCTTCGAGCCATGTGAGCCCGGGCAGACGCGGGATTGCGCCTGTGAAGGTGGGGCTCAGGGCGCAGCGTCCTGCGAGCAGGATGGCTCGGGTTTTGGGGCCTGTGATTGCAGCGCCATCTGCGGTGACGGCGTGGTCGGGCCGGGAGAAGAGTGTGACGATGGCAACGACGAGGACACCGACGACTGCACGAGCGCTTGTCGAAACGCCGTCTGCGGCGACGGCTTCCTGCACCCCGACGAGGCGTGCGACGACGGCAACGAGATCGAAAGCGACGATTGCCTGACCGAGTGCGTGCCTGCTTCCTGCGGTGATCGCATCGTGTGGGAGGGCGTCGAGGAGTGCGACGACGGCAACGAGGACGACGACGACGGCTGTTCCAACTCCTGCACCTTGCCGGTGTGCGGAGATGGCGTGGTGCAAGGCGACGAAGAGTGCGAGGACGGCGATGAGGACGATACCGACGCCTGCCTGAGCAACTGCAAAGCGGCGGTCTGCGGTGACGGCTTCTTGTGGGAGGGGGAGGAGCTGTGTGACGACGGCAATCTCGACGATGATGATGCCTGCCCGTCGAGCTGCATCGACGCCTACTGCGGCGATGGTTTCGTCCGAGCTGGGGAAGAAGAATGCGACGACGGCAACGACAGTGAGACGGACGCTTGCTTGCCCGGTTGCATCAGCGCCCGCTGCGGCGATGGGATCCTGTGGGAGGGTGAAGAGGAGTGCGACGACGGCAACCTCGACAGTTCCGACGGGTGCACGGAGTTGTGCCAGGAGTCACGCTGTGGCGACGGCTTCCTGCAACCCGACAGTGAAGAGTGCGATGATGGCAACGACGCCGATGGCGATGCGTGCTCGTCGACTTGCCACGGCGCGCGCTGTGGCGATGGGATCGTGTGGGAGGGTGAGGAGGAGTGCGACGACGGCAATGACGTCGACGGCGACGGTTGTACGGCGTGCACGCTCGGCTACTGCGGTGACGGCATCGTGTGGGAAGGCGAGGAGGAGTGCGACGACGCCAACGACGACCCCTACGACGACTGCATCGACTGCGTGCTAGCGCGTTGCGGTGACGGCATCCTGCGCCCCGACGAAGAGGACTGCGACGACGGAAACGCCGTCAACGGTGACGGTTGCGAGGACGATTGCACGGAGAGTCCGGGCAAGGGCAACGTCCTGTTGTTCGTCGATCGCTCGGGCACGATGGCGGGGTCACACCTCGATACCGTGCGCGCGGTGGTGACGGCGGAGGACGGACCCGTTGCTGCGTTTCAAAACCGCATCCGCATCGGGCTGGCGGCGTTTCGCGCGCGCGGCGGAGTCTGCCCCGACGTCGATCCGGCGCTGGCTCCCGCGGGCGCGAACTTCGATGCCATCGTCGAGGACTTTCCGACGGAAGCCGTCTCCGGCGACGACACGCCGTTGGCTGAAGCGTTCACCGTGGCGCGAGGTCTGTTCGGGGACCTGTCGGGTCCGCGCCACGTGATTCTGATCACCAACGCCGATCCGGATAGTTGCGCGGTTGCCGATCCCCAGTGTGGCTACGACAAGGCCATCGCCGCCGTGCAAGACGCTTACGACCGGGGGATCTCCACGCACGTCATCGGGCTCGAGGGGGGCGGCATCTCACGCTGGTTCGAGCAAGCGCTGGCCAATGCCGGGGCAGGTTTGGGCGTCGCCCGCTCTTCGAACATCAACTCCTGCGCCGAGTACGAGGGGAGCCCTGACGCGAGTTACACGACTGGTGCCGGTGGCAGCGCGACCTACTACGGTCTCGGCAACGAGGGCCTCCGAGCGGAGCTCTCCGCGACGTTGAGCGACATCCTCGACGAGATATCCGTCATTCCCTGAAGCGCGGTGTCGTCCGAAGCGCGGTATCGTCCGAAGCGCGGCGGCTGGTGCTGGCGGCCAACAACGGCTATGAGCTCGGAGCATGAAGGTATTTCAGTATCCGCGCTGCTCCACGTGCAGAAAGGCCCTCAAATGGCTCGATGCGCATGATGTGGCCTACGACAGCATCGACATCGTCGAAGCGCCGCCCTCGCTTTCGCAACTGAAGAAGGCCTGGAAGCTCTCCGGCTTGCCCATCGCCAAGCTGTTCAACACCTCCGGCCAGTCCTATCGCCAAGGGGGCTTCAAAGAGAAGCTGCAGAGCATGAGCGAGCAACAAGCGCTCGAGGCGTTGGCGGCGGACGGCAAGCTGATCAAGCGCCCCCTCGTGCTCGACAAGGACTTCGCCTTGGTCGGCTTCAAAGAGGGCGACTACGAAGAGCGTTTCGGCTGAGCACCCCGTGCTGCTGAGCTTTCAACGACGTCGGCGGCGCCACGAGAGCGACAGAGCCAGCGCCGACAACGCAGCCAGACCCCAGCCACTCGTCGTTGACTGAACGGGGGCGAGCGCGCAGCCCCCGCCGGAACCACTGGGACCGCCCATGCCGTTGGCGGCGTCGATGTCGTCGTCCGTCGGCGCGCCGCCGATCTTCATCGCTTCCAGGGATTCGACGATGGCCTTTTCGTTGTTGGTGACGATCATGCCTTCGCCGCTGGTCGACATCTGCGCGATGCGCAGGTTCACGGGCATCTCCGTGTCCGCCAAGCTGACGGGCCACGACGAGCCACTGCCCTCCACCACCGCGCCCTGGTCCAAAACCACCCGCCAGCCGAAGTCGCTGTCGTCACACTCCAGGATCTGCTGGGCCGTGTGAATGTTGTCGTAATCGGGCAGATCGGCGTTGAAGTCGAACAGCGGATCGTCAGTCATCTCGTCCGCTGACATGGTGGTGTAGAAGCGAGTGACGGTGGCGTTGTCTTCGAACAACTTGCGCGTGTCGCTCATCGGCGAGATGACCAAACGGTCCATCTCTTGGAGGAAGGCGAGCACATCCATCTCCAACAGTGGATCCGTCTCCGGATCGAAGTCCGTGCTGGGGTAGGCATCGTTGCGCACGGGGACGTCTTGCTGGAAGTAGCAGGAGACACAGGACGCAAACTGCTCGGCGGTGGCTCCCTCGCGTAGCGGTAGCACCTCCGCGTTCGACAGCACGTCCATCATGCCGTCGTAGTTCGCGAAGCTGTAGACGGCTTGTTGCAAGAACTGCTCGAGGTTCGGGAAGGCACCGTTGCGCAGGTAGTCCCACTGCGACTCTTCCCAGCTGGCAAACAGGGCCTCGCTGAAGTTGCCCGCGGGGCCCGCTTGCTCCGTCACGAAGCCCTGTCCACCGGCGTCGTCTGCCGCGGCGGTGACCACGTCGTTGTAGCTCGCGTTGGCATTGAACCAATCGATCAGCGCTTCGTTCAACTCCAAGTGGTAGTAGTTCTCCGGGACCGCGCGGGATTTGCCCAGCACCCACACCATCACGCCCATGTCGTCTTCGGCGGCCACCGCCGTGGGGCGGATGGGGATCGAGGGTTGCGTGCCCTCGTAGGTGATCATCACCGGTCGCACCGAGCCGCTGTCGTTGCCCTTACTCAGGCGGAAGGCGAGCAGGTTCATGTTCTCTTCCAGATAGGGGCGCAGCAAATCGGGGCCGAGTGCCGAGACGTCGTAGTCGTTGTCCTCGAGCCAATTCACGGCCACGTCGGCGGGGTCGTCCAGCGAGTCGTCGACTTGGAGCAGCTGGTAGTCGTAAGGGCCTGCGGTGCCTTCTTCCAACACCGTGACCGGAGAGCCCGCGGACTCCTCGGCGTCGAAGGCAGCGCCTCCGACGGCGGGAACGGGGCCGCTCGCGTTCAGGGCAGTGCTTCGTGAGGCGCAATTGTTGATGATCTGCAGATTGTACTGCGGGTTGCTTTGTTGCTGCAGGCGGTCCAGCGCAATCTTGCTGGAGACCGCGACGTCGACGTCGCCTTTGGGCAAGGGCAATACCCAGGCGAACTGCTCGGAGGGGCCCTGGTATTGGATCTCGATCACGGCGGTGATCGAGTCGTCCCCGTTGTCGGCGAAGATGATGCGCTCCGCCGCTTGGTTGACGGGATTGGTAGACGAGCAAAACAGGCCGCCGCAAGCCACGCTTTGCGCGGAGTAGGAAGTGCACAGGCCGAGCGCGAGGGCGCCCCAAGCGTAGGGTGAGGTCAAGACGTTCTTCATGGCATTTCAAGGTGCCCAACGGCGGGATGGATGAAGCGCCTGGGCTGTGTGAAGTCTAACATGGCACGCACGGGAACGCCGTTTTCCAGATGCTTTGCGACAGCTTGACGTTCCGACAGCCTTCAGATCCCGGTGACTTGCCAACTTGGCAAGTCACCGCAAGCTGTCTCACCCGTATCACACTTGGCGGCGGCGCTGAGGTTGCCTATTCTGGGCTCGGTTACGCTGAGCGCGCTAGTCTTGGAGTAGCTGGTATTGCAGGTCCAGTGCTGGAGGAGTCGAGATGAGTTGGAAAGGAAGACTTTGGGCAACGAACGTTCTGGGCGCCGCTCTGCTCCTGTTGGCAGCCGACGCAAACGCCGAGTCGATGCGCTGCGGCAGCAAGATCGTCAGTCGCGGGGACAGTCAGTATCGGGTTCGCGCCATCTGTGGGGCGCCGGTCAGTGAACAGCGTCGTGTGGAGACGCGCACCGTCGAGCGCAGCGTGCTCGGGCCCTGTCGCAACGGAGAGCGTCAACCGCGCTGTCGCTACACGGAGCGGGTGAGCGTCGCAGTCGTCGTCGACGAATGGATCTACGATTTCGGCAAACGCCGCTTCCTGCGCCACGTCATCTTCGAGGACGGCGAGCTCAGTAGCGTCGAGACGAGTGGCTACGGCGAGGTCGAGGACGATTGACGCGGGCCGACGGGTGGTTGGGCCGTCCTTCCGCGTGGGTAGGTGTTGGGGGGCTGCTGTCGGCACTCCACGGTTGATGGGGTGTCGATGGCGATCGGGTACGTTCCCCGGATCGCCTGCAGGGCGTCTTGATTCGCCATCTACTCCTGCTATTTTCCACACATGCGAGTGAGCGCGTTCGACTCGGCGGAGCGATCAGCAGTCGAGACGACGGCTGCTGTCGGGCACCCGAGCGTTGCAAGTTGCGGTTGCCGCCGGCCCCCGGCCGCGGAGGAGTGCGTCGTTGGCTGAAGCTCGCAAGACGATCGGGGTCCTCATCGACTACATGGACTCCGGTCGTGCTGGGTATGAGAGTCAGCTCCGTTCGGTGTTCGAGAAAGAGTGCGAGCGACTCGATCTCAACTTGATGATCGTCGTTGGGCGTCCCGTCGAAGCTGCCGATCCTGCGGGGCGAGCGCAGAATTCGATCTACCGTCTGATGGACACCAATTGTGTGGACGGTCTGATCTTGGTGTCGTCCGCGCTCGCTTCGTCCGCCGGGCTCGACAGCGTGCGTCGTCTGTTGGAGTCGCTGCCCGACGTGCCGACGTGCAGCATCGGCATGCCACTGACTGGCGTGCCCAGTGTCGCGGTCGACAATCGTTCGGGCATGCGCGCGCTGATGGACCATCTCATCCACGCGCACCAGCGCACGAAGGTCGCCTTCGTCGGTGGCCCCGTGCAGAATCCGGACGCGAGCGCCCGACGCGAGGTTTACGAGGCCGCTTTGCGCGGCGCGGGACTCAGTGTCGACCCCCGGTTGATCGGCGAAGGCGACTTCACTCGCGCCACGGGCGTCGAAGCGATGAACAAGATCCTCGCCAGCGGCATCTCCTTCGATGCCGTCGTCGCTGCCAACGACGGCATGGCGCTCGGCGTGATCGACGTGCTCAAGGCGCGGGGTTATCGTGTGCCGCGCGACATCGCCGTGACCGGTTTCGACGACCTGTTGCTCTCTCGCTACGCACCAGTGCCGCTGACCACCGTACGCCAGCCCTTGACGGCGATGGCGATCACGGCGCTGAGCACCGTTTATCGCGAACTGATGGGCGAGCAGGTCGAAGACCGACAGCAGCTCGTCGCTCAGTTCGTGCAGCGCGAGTCGTGTGGCTGCGGGCGTCGGCAATCTCCGCGAGTTCCGAGGTCCTTGCCACCCCAGCTGACGCCGCCCGAGCTGCTCAAGCGTCGCGCGGGGCACCTGGCGCGGCTGTTGTCGGCCGAGGTCAAGCTGGCCGTGGCCGACGAAGGCTGGGCTCGGCGACTGGTGCAATCACTGCAGGCCGAACTCGAGGGGCAAGAAGACTCGTTCTACACGGCGCTGGACGACCTGCTGAACAAGGTGGGCCGACACGACGAGCTGTACGACGACTTCCAGCTGATGATCACGTTGTTGCGCGAGGAGCTCTCCGATCTCGGCGGCTTCGAACTGGAGGAACTCTGGCACTCGGCTCGACGTCAGATTGCGCTTGCCAGTATCCGAAACCAAACCGCGCAACGCATGGAGACGGACGACGAGTACCAGCGCTTGTTGCGGACGGGCGAACGCTTCTCCTCAGCGCTCGACCACGATGCCCTGGTCAAAGCGTTGACGGAAGAGCTGCCGCGTCTCAACGCCACCGACGTCTTCATCTCGCTCTACTCCGATTCGACGTTGCAGACGCTGACGCCGTTTTTCTGGATGCGGGACGGCAAGGTGCGTCCGGTCGAAGGACGGAGCTTTCCGGCGACTCAGCTGATCCCCGATCCGGGTTACTGGCAAGAACGGCGACGCACCGCATTCGCGTTGCCGCTCACCTTCGAGTCGGAGCAGCTCGGGGTCGCCGTTTTCGGCGCTGGCACGGGCGTCTACGAGATGTTGCGCGAGCAGATCAGTGCGGCGCTGAAGGTGAACCTCTTGCATCGGGAGATCGTGCAGAAGACGACGCTGCACGAGCGCAGTGTGCAAGAACGTGTCGCGACGGCCGAGCGCATGCAGTCGCTCAGCGTGCTGGCGGGTGGGGTCGCTCACGATCTGAACAATGCGCTGGGGCCGTTGGTGGGGCTGCCCGACATCATCCAGCAGGATCTCAAAGCCGTGGTCGCCGGCGACAAAGAGCGAGCCGCGCGGGTGGCTGGCGATCTCGAAATGATCAAGATGGCCGCGCTTCGAGCGTCGCAGACGATCAAGGACTTGCTCACCTTGGGCCGCCAAGGGCAGGGCGCGCGCGAGCCCCTCGATCTGAATCAAGTCGTGCGCCAGTGCGTCGAATCCGAACCGCTGAGACAGCGCGCGGAGGCATCGAAGGTCGACATCGCCATGCGCCTGAGCGACACGCCGCTGGGCCTCATCGGTTCGGAACCCCACCTGGTGCGCGCGGTCTCAAATCTTTTGCGCAACGGGTTGGAGGCGGTGGAAGGTGCCGGTCGCGTCGAGCTGACGACGGGTGTGCTGCGGGTGTCCGAGCCGCTGGCGGGCTACGAGACGGTGGAGCCTGGGCACTACGCGCTCGTCACGGTGGCGGACTCCGGGCAAGGCATGGCCCCATCGGAGCTGTCACGCGCCTTCGAGCCCTTCTTCACTCGCAAGCGCTACGGGGGCCAGAGTGGCAGCGGTCTCGGGCTCGCCATCGTGCACGCTGTGGTCAAGGAGCACGGCGGCTTCATTCACGTGGAGAGTGAGGTCAACCGAGGCACGACGTTCAAGCTATTCTTCCCGGTCGCCCGCGTTCACGCTTCGCCTTCTCAGGCGCCGAGGGACTTGCGTCACGGGACGGGACGACTGCTCGTCATCGATGACGAGCCCGTGCAGTTGCTGACGGCCGAGCGGGCACTGAGTCAGCTCGGCTACGAGGTGACGACCGTCACCAGCGGCGTCAAAGCATTCGCCATGGTCGAAGACGCGCAAAAGCAGCCCTTCGATCTCATCATCTGCGACATGGTGTTGGGAGAAGACGAAGACGGTGTGGACTTGCTGACGCGCGTCAAGCGCATGTTTCCACGTCAGCGTGGCGTCATCGTCAGTGGTCACGCCGCGAGTGAACGCTGCCGAGCCGCCGCCGAGCTGGG
>JBNKHV010000107.1:0-9580 GCA_050290545.1 Polyangiaceae bacterium
GCCTGCAACCTCAATCACGTCGCGACGCTCCAGATCGGCGATGGCGAAGACGGAAGCGTGTACGACGTCCCGTCGAACGCCCGCGGTTGGCGCTTTCACCACGTCAGTCACCGCATTCAATCCGACGGTGCCGTCGGCAACGACGCACTCGCCGAGCAGGCGCACGCCGAGATCGACCGAGTGCGGCTCGAGACCTTCCGGCGTGGGCTCGCGAAGTTCGACGAGCACGGCTTGCTCGATCGCTCGATCATCATGTGGGCGAATCACATGGCGGACGGCCCCTCTGGCAGTCTCAACAATCTGCCCATCATCGTCGCGGGCAATGCTGGCGGTACCTTTCGAACCGGTTACCACCGCGCTCCCGAGTCCAGTGGTTTCAGTTCTGGTGTCCCCAACAGCCGCCTATTGACGACGATTGCCTATGCTCTCGGTCTGGAGAAGACAATCGGCACCGACGGCGAACTGATGACCGAGCTACTCGTGTGACAGGCCTCCGATGACGAACCCCGCCCGCCGTCGCCCAGCCATCAATCGCCGCGCATTCTTGCGCGGCGCGGGGGGCGTTGCCATCGGCTTGCCGTTTTTCGAAAGCATTCCCATGCGCTCGGCCTGGTCGCAAGGCAACGAGCCATTGTTCGCCTTCTTCATCGGCACGGCGTGTGGAGTGGTGCAGAGCTCCTTCTGGCCCAGTGAAAAAGGGGAGCTGACGGATCTGTCGGCGGACACGAATGCCGCCGGCGCGTTGGCGGGGTTCGAGCAGTGGGTCACCTTCGTGCAAGGCTTGAGAGCCCCGTCCTCCACCACTGGGTCGACTCACGTGGCAGGCATGGTACCGATGTTCACGGGTGCGCCGGCGGATGGCGCGGGGGGCGTAACCGCAATGGCGACCGCGCCTTCCATCGACGTCATTCTCGCGCCCTACCTGAACCCCGACGCGGCGGAGCCGCTCACCTTGTACTCGGGTTTGAAAGGTGGCTACATCGACGAGCGCCTCTCCTTCGACCAGAACGGGCAAGTGCGTCCTGCGGAAGGCAACCCCTACAACGTTTACCTCGAGCTGATGGGCGCTGGCCCGATGGAGGGAGATGGCACGCCTGCTGACACGGATGCACGGCTGACGGAGCTGTTGGCGCGTCGCGGCTCGGCGATCGACCTGGTTCGCGACGACCTGCAGGCCCTGTTGGGCCGCACGAACATCAACGACGCGGACAGGCAGCGCCTGGAGCTGCACCTGTCGAGTTTACGCGATCTGGAAACGGGGTTGACGGATGCGGCAGCGGAGCCGGGCACGACGTGCAGCGTCAGCAGTCTCGACCTGGACGCGATCGAGGCCTCGGATGTGAACAATCTATATCGCACGAACGGACAGATAGAGATCGTGGCGGAGTTGCAGATGCAGTTGGCGGCCTTCGCCTTTGCCTGCAACCTCAATCACGTCGCGACTCTCCAGATCGGCGATGGCGAAGACGGGACCGTGTACGACGTACCTTCCAACGCTCGCGGTTGGCGCTTCCACCACGTCAGTCACCGCATCGAATCCGACGGTTCCGTCGGCAACGATCCACTCGCCGAACAAGCACACGCCGAGATCGATCGGGTGCGGCTCGAGACCTTCCGGCGCGGGCTCGCGAAGTTCGACGAACACGGCTTGCTCGATCGCTCGATCATCATGTGGGCGAATCACATGGCGGACGGCCCCTCCGGCAGTCTCAACAATCTGCCCATCATCGTCGCGGGCAATGCAGGCGGCACCTTTCGAACCGGCTACCACCGCGCTCCCGAGTCATCCGGTTTCAATTCAGCCATCCCCAATAGCCGCCTATTGACGACGATCGCCCATGCTCTCGGAGTGGAGGCGACGATCGGCACCGACGGCGAACTGATGACCGATCTACTGGTGTGACGGGCGTAGTGGGGCGCCAGCGGCCTGCTTTCGGGAGACTCATCGACGCTGCGCACGCAGCTAGCCTGCACGCGACTGGCTCGTGGTAAACTTCCCCTCCATGACGAGCGAAGTCTGGCCCAATGGTGTGCCCCGTGTGGGGCAAGCAGCAGAGCGGAGTCGCGTCGTGCAATCGGCGGACATCGAAGCCTTCACCCACATCAGTGGCGATCGCAATCCGCTCCACTACGACGCGGAGCTTGCCAAAGCGACGAAGTTCGGTGAGATCGTCGTGCAGGGGGGCGTGACCAGCGCGATCCTCAATGCGGTGGTAGCAGAGGATTTACCTGGTCCCGGCACCGTGTTCCTGCAAGTGAACTGGAGCTTCAAGGCGCCCGTTCGTCCGGGGGACACGATCACGGGGCGCGTCGAACTCACCAGCGTGCGTGAGGACAAACCCATCACGAAAATGAAAACGTCCGTCACGCGCGGTGACGGCGTCGTCGTGCTCGAAGGGGACGCGGTCTGCTACACCTTCGCGCTGCCCACGAAGCGACAATAGGGTCTCCTCGGGCGCATCGCCATCGATGAGTATCTCGCCCCGTTGCGCGTTTGCTATTCGTGCACCGGAGCATCGCGCGGTTGCTCATTCGCCGCAGCCTGCCGAGTGCTTGTAGACCCAAACGTTCTCGGCGCTTCCGTTGACCAGGACGAACGCGTTGACTCGCGGGACGTAGCGGAACCTGCCGTAGGTACCGTGGGGACTCGCTTCGGCGGGGCCGCCGTCGGCGGTGCTTCGGGTCCACGTCTTGTTCGTCAGGTCCAAGAGCCAAGGCGCTCCGCCCACCCAGGCGACGATGTGATCGGTCACCGGATCGTAGTCCGTACCCGGCGCTGGCGCGGTGATCACTTCTCCGCCGCCGGTGGTGATCAGCTGCTCCGCTCGGTCTCCAACCTGCTCGTCATTGGTGAACTCAGCGCCGCCGCTGGTCACCCATTCGTCGGTCACGTGTTCGTCCGCCGCGATGTCGTAGACCAAGAATAAGTCTCCCCCGATGAACCACAAGAGATCGCGTTTGGTATCGACCAGGCCTCGTTTGTATCCCCACGCCTCGTAGCGCGGCCAAAACGGTGCGTTGCCGTAGTCCGCGAGCTCCTGCCACTCGTTGGCGTCGTAGTCGTAGGCGACCAGTGACTGGATCAGATGGAAATAGACGCGCTTGCTCTTCGGGTCGTAGGCGCTGCCCTCGCCGCAGCAGTTTGGCGTTTCCGGGTCGCTCGCAGGCTGGCGATCTTCCCACTGCCCCGTCTCTGGATCGAAGGCCCAGCTCACGTCCGTTCCCGAACCGTCCTGCCAACGAGACCCGCCGTGGGCGAACATTTTCCCGGCGTGAGTGACAAAGGATAGCCCGTCGTAGGTGTGGCGCGATACTGGGCGCCCGTCTGGCAACGGATCTTGATTGCTGTGCTCGCTGTCGGACGGATCCGTCAGCCGCGACCACTCCAGGGTTTCCAGAGGAAAGGCGTAGACTTCGTTGCCGGCATAGTCCCCGTGCCCTCCACCAAAGACGAGCATCTGCTGGTGAACTCCGTCGAAGACGCCACTCGACCAAGGGGCGACGACGTTGCCGCAATTGTTCAAGCCCTCCGGGCAGACGCCCTCGAGTTTGCTGTCTTCCACTTCGAACCAGGTGTCCGCCGGCAACTCAACCAGCATTCGTTCACTCTCGCTGAACGCAGGCGATGGCTCGACGCAGCTTTCACTCACCACGATGGGTGCCGCAGGAGCCGGCCCCGAGGGAGCCTGCTCATCGTCTGTGGTCGAAGTGACGGTTTCGGATGAATCGGTCCCGTCCGTGCGCTCCGATGGAGCGTTCGAGATGCCAGTCCGATCTTGGTCGGCGCCGCTGACGTCCTCATTGCCATCGCCGTCCTCATCGCCATCGGCATCGGTGCTCGCCGCCGACGTGGCGCCGTCTGATCCCTCGCTCGCCGAGCTATCATCAGCCTCATCACAGCCTAGCGCTCCCAGCAACGCCAGACCCAAAACCCACCGTCGCATGCTCACCACGGCTGTCGTTTAGCACCGACCCCAAGCACAGCCAAATGAACCCAGCCATCGCTCGGAACGATTCGCTGGCACACGATTCTGGCCACAGGTGACCCAAACGTCACCCCTTTCGCTCGGCGCAGTCAGTCAGCAACAGCGGGTGGGATGGCGGCTTACCTTGCCGTCTTTTCTCGGCAGTTCACCCCTCACCAATCCCCCGCGCTCGGAGCAACTCCCGCCGCGTCATGGGGCCGCGCAGGTAGGACATGGCCCAGCGGGGTTGGAGTAGGAAGTTACCGTTTCGGGCGTGGGCGTTACGCACGACGAACCAGCGGGGGGCAAGGCGCTGGATCATGGTGTTGAGATCGGGAGCAGGTTGGTCGCCGTGTGAGGCGGATCTCAGGCCCTCGACGATGCGGGCTCGGTCGGCGTCGGTCTGCAGTCTGCCGATGCACCAGAGGCCGGCGTTGGACAGCGCTCGGTAGTCGAGGTCCATCGGGTTCTGCGTGGCGACGAGGACACCGACGCCGAAGGCGCGCGCTTGCTTGAGCAGCGCGACCAGGGGTCCCTTGGTCGGTGGGTTCTTCGGGTGCGGCGGCAAGAAGCCGTACACCTCGTCGAAGGCGATGAGTGCGCGGAGGCGCTGGGAGCCTGGCAGCCCGCGGACCCAGGTGAGGATCTCTTCCAGCAGAACTCCGAGCACCAAGGCACGTTCGTCGTCGTCGAGGTGGGCCACGCTGACGATGACCGCGGGCGTCTTGCCGTCTTTTGAGCTGAGCGACATCGAAGTCGGGTAGACGCTCCAAGTCTGCCCGAAGCTCCAAGAGCTTCGGCAACACACCGCGCACCTTCGTATAGAGCTTCGGGACATCGAGATTGACGACGAGCACATCGTCATCCGGAATCGCCCACATCGCCGGCAAAGCCTCACGGAAGGCCGACTCAAACGGCGGTGCGCCATCCTGACGCGCTGCAATAGAGAATGCGTTCATGGGAATTGCCACGGGTTGGCACTCGACGCGCGACAGCTCAGCGGAGCTCCGCAGCGTCATCGAAGAACGCACTCGGGCTGCGGGCAGGGGAGTTGCGTAGAATTTGTATCGTCGAGGGCTGCCAGCAGCCCTCAGACGTAGCTCGGCTATCGCTGAGGGTTGCGGGGAGGCTTCATTGATAGCCTGGCTATCGTGGGGAGCTCTGGGGAGGCTTGGCGGATTGGTGCGCCATCGCCGGGGGCTCGCGGGGTGGCTCGCATCGGCTCAGCGCGTTGCAGTTTCTGCAAGATCGGTGAGGATGGCGCGAAACATCGCTGTGCTCCACACGTTCTGGGTGTCCGGCGCGCCGAGGAAGTGGTCGAGGCCTGGCGCCAAGATGGTCGTGGCGCCGGGCACGAGTTCATCCGCGAGCAGCGTCAAGCCGTCGTTGGGTCCGAAGTCGCGCATTCGATGATAGCCAAAAGAACCGCGTTCGGAGATGTTCCCTGAAAGGGGAACGGGGACGTAGCTCACGACGCGAATGTGGCGTGGCAGGTGGAGAGTCTCGAAGGCATCGCGGGATGGTTTCGTCTGCATGCTCTTCAGGCCACGGAGGTCAAAGCCCTGCGTGCCGAGCTTCAGCTCGACGACCCAACAAATGTCCGGCTCGAGCACGCGGTCCGCGAGGGGTGAGCCGCGAACCACGCCGCCGATGCTCAGCCAGCCCACGACGTGTTCGGTATCTTGCTGATCGAGATCGCGGCCAAGCGCGAGCGCCACTTCCGCCCCGCTCTTGCTAGCGCTCACCACGAATACGCGTTTACCCCGTGCCTGACGGATCTCGTCTGCCACGATGCGTGCGTTGTCGTCGACTGTGCCGTTCTCCCCCACGCGCACGAGCGCGTGACGGATCCCCCACTGCTCATACAGGCGGCGCTGGATGCGATAGTCGGCGTTCGTCTCGGCACCGTTCGTCCAGTAAAACCACCCGGGCACCAGCAATACGAGAAGGTCGTCCGGGACGTCCGGTTTGGCGCGCTCGACGCCCACGCGACGCACGTGGGCCAGCTCCGACTCGAAACGCTCGCGCATCGTTCGATTCGTGGGTATCGCGCTCACGGTCTCCAAGAACAGGAGTGTCGCCACGTCGGGCGAGTAGCGGCGCGAGAGTTCCGTCAGCTCGCCGCGGCTCGCCGCGCGCCCGCGTGCGAGCAAGCGGTGCCGCGTGTCCTCGAGCTTGCTCGGTAGCGGACGGCCTTCGACGTAGTCCTTGGCGACCTCGCTGTCGACCGGCCCGGACAGGGGATAACCCGCCACCGAACCCCGAGCGGCGAATTCGGGAACGGATAGGCACCCGTGGAGGCAGAAGAGCAAGGCCACGGGGGCGCCCAAGGCCAGCATCAGCTTCGTTCGCGTCACGGAAATAGCCCCCGGGTAAGCAACTCGACGACGGTGCGCCGAGCGCGCGCGTCATCCACTTGCTGCGGAGCCGGATCGAAGTGGCGATGCACGGCCCAGAACGTGATGGTCTCCAAAAGCGTGCGCGCTACGACCTCCACGTCGTCAAGTGCGCGGTAGGTGCCGTCCGCCACACGTCGCCGGATCAACCGGACCAGCATCTCGTGCTGCGCCCAGCGTCCACGCCCGAACCACGCATCCGCAAGCTCCGGGTAGTCGGTGCACCGGTCTATCAGCTTGATGGCAAACCGATTGCTGGAAAGCCGTTCGTACAGGTCACCCAGAATCGCCCGCAGTTCCTCCTCGGCATCGTCGAAGGTGAGCACGCCGGCTGTGACACCTGCGAGGACCATCTCGCTCGCCTCCGCCGTGAGGCGTTCGCGCACGTAGCTGACCGTCTCTCCACGCGCTGGGGTCTTGATGGGTAGAGCTTCGGCGGTTGGGAGTTCGAGGCGTCGGTCGGCGAAGCGCACTGCGGCTCCGAACAGTGCGTCCTTGCTTTCGACGTACCCGTAGAGCGTTCCCTTGGCGACGCCGAGTGCTTGGGCGACGTCAGCCATCTGCGTGCGGCGATATCCGCGGGTGATGAACGTGTTCGTCGCCACTTCGATCAGTCGGCTGAACCTGTCCGTGGGGATCGCTCTTGCCACCCTCGAAGGATAACTGACCGACTGAGTCAGTCAACATGACAACCCCTGGTTGCGTATTCAACTGAATTGAAGAATACTCATTCGGTGAGCTCAGCTAGCCGGCGATTCAAGGACACGATCTACGAGCACTTTGCCCGCATCGGCAAAGGCCTCGCCGCGCCGAAGAGGTTGGAACTGCTCGATCTTCTGTGCCAGGGCCCGAGAACCGTGGAGGTGCTCGCGAAGCAGGCGGGGCTGTCCATCGCGAACGCGTCGCAGCACCTGCGCGTCCTGCGGGCAGCGCGGCTGGTCGAGACCACGAAGAAGGGGCTCTACGTGGAGTACCGGCTCGCCGACGAGCAGGTCTGCGAGCTCTTCCTCTCGCTGCGGCAGCTCGCCGAGTCACGCATCGCCGAGGTCCAGCAGGTCACGAACCAGTACCTGGCTTCGCGCGAGTCGATGGAACCGGTGGAGGCCGATGAGCTTCTCCGCCGCGCGCAGAGCGGCGAGGTCACCGTGCTCGATGTCCGGCCTGAGGACGAGTTTCGCGCGGGACATCTCGCCGGTGCCTTGTCGATCCCCGTGGGGCAGCTGGAGAAGCGACTGAAGGAGCTGCCGCGTGGCCGCGAGGTCGTCGCCTATTGCCGTGGTCCCTACTGCGTGATGGCGCTCGAGGCAGTCGAGACGCTGCGGGCTGCGGGTTTCGTTGCCCACCGCCTCGAGCACGGCGTCGCAGATTTTCGCGCTCGTGGAGTTGCTCTCGAACAGGACACCGAAAGAGAAACAGCATGATCTTCAAGCCCTACTACTACTTCGAAACCGGTTGTGCGGCGTACCTCTTCGGCTGCGGAGGCCTGGGCAAGTGCGCGGTCGTCGACGCGCATGAAGAAGACGTCGATGCATACATCGCGTTCGCGTCAGCCAAAGGCATGCGCATCACGCACGTCATCGACACGCACGTGCACGCGGATCACCGTTCGGGAGGACCTGCTCTCGCGAAAAAAGCCGGCGTTCCGTATTGCCTGCACGAGTCAGCAGACGTTGCGCTCGCCTTCGAGCCGCTCCACGACGGCCAGGACGTCGAGCTCGGTAACACGCGGGTGAAAGTACTGCACACGCCGGGACACACCCCGGAGAGCATCAGCCTCGTCGTAACCGACCTTCGCCGCGGCGAGGACCCGTGGTTCGTGCTCACCGGCGACACCCTGTTCGTCGGCGCCGTGGGACGGCCCGATCTGCCTGGACGTGCGCGTGAGAACGCGGGCCAGCTCTACGACAGCCTTCAAGCGAAGCTCCTCACGCTTCCGGGTGACGTCGAGGTCTATCCCGGTCACTTCTCCGGTTCGGCGTGCGGCGCGGGCATGAGCGGAAAGCCGTCGAGCACCATCGCTTTCGAGAAGCGTTGGAACCCGCTGCTCTCCAAGTCTCGGGACGAGTTCATCGAAGCTCTATCGGACGTGCCGCCCAAGCCCGCGGAGATGGAGCAGATCCTGCTCATCAACCAAGGGCGGCAGAAGGCGTCGACATGAACGAGATCCGTCTCGGTCTTCGTGAGAACCTTCTGCAGTTCTCGCTGCTCGTCGTCGTCAACGCGTTCGTGGGCGCCATGGTCGGGATGGAGCGCAGCATCCTACCGGCCATCGCCGAGGGCGAGTTTCATCTCGCTGCGCGCACGGCGATCCTCTCCTTCATCGTCGTGTTCGGCGTCACCAAGGCTCTGACCAATTACTTCGCCGGGCGCTGGTCGGACCGCTTCGGTCGCAAGCACGTCTTGGTCGCGGGCTGGTTGGTCGCGAGCCCTGTGCCGTTCTTGCTCATGTGGGCTCCCACCTGGTCTTGGATCCTCGCGGCGAACGTGCTCTTGGGTGTCAGCCAAGGTCTCACGTGGTCGACGACGGTGATCATGAAGATCGACCTCGCCGGGCCCAAGAACCGCGGGCTCGCGATGGGCCTCAACGAGTTCGCGGGCTACTTCGCTGTGGCGCTTTCGGCGTTGGCCACCGGCTACATCGCGGCGGAGGCGGGCCTTCGGCCCGAGCCCTTCTACCTCGGCGTGGGCTTCGTCGTGCTGGGCACCTTGCTCTCGGTCCTGGCGGTCCGGGAGACACGCCACCACGTCGCCCACGAGTCCAAGCTCGCCGGTACTGCGCCCGTGGAGTTATCGCAGCGCGAGATCATCACGCGCACGAGCTTCACCGACCCGGACCTTTCCTCGGTGAGCCAGGCTGGCATGGTCAACAACCTCAACGACGGCATGGCCTGGGGCCTGTTCCCACTGGTGTTCGCCAGCGCCGGCATGTCGCTGTCGCAGATCGGCACGCTGGCGGCGATCTATCCCGCGGTGTGGGGACTGGGGCAGCTTTTCACGGGCGCCTGGTCCGATCGTGTTGGTCGCAAAGGGCTCATCGTGGCGGGCATGTGGACCCAGGCATTGGGCATCGTCGTCATCGCGCTCGGTTCCACCTTTCTGTTCTTCGCCGCCGGCGCCGTGCTGCTCGGCCTCGGGACGGCGATGGTCTATCCAACCCTGCTTGCCGCCATCGGTGACGTCGCGCACCCGAGTTGGCGCGCCTCTTCGGTGGGCGTCTAT
>JBNKHV010000108.1:0-33163 GCA_050290545.1 Polyangiaceae bacterium
TGTGAGTCGCGGCGCAGTGTGAGTCGCGGCGCAGTGTGAGTCGCGGCGCAGTGTGAGTCGCGGCGCAGTGTGAGTCGCGGCGCAGTGTGAGTCGCGGCGCAGTGTGAGTCGCGGCGCTCTCAGTCAGCGGCGCTGTCGAGCGACGAGCGACTGCGCAATGCGAGCTCTCGATACGAACTCGGGGCTGCGCGCGTCGCCAGCAGCTCTTCGAGCGGTTGTGAAAGAGTGAGCCAAGCTGCGCTTCCCTGGGCGGGAAGGGGAGCCTTCCGGTCGGAATAGCTGCGGATCAGCAGGCTTTGCTCGTCGTGAGGCAAGTTGGAGAGGTTGCTCTGCCACTGCTCCCACTGACCGTTCAACAACAGGTACTGTTCGACGTTCGACGCGTACAGGACCGAGAGCTTCAGATTTCGGCGAGCGAGTTCTCTGCCGAGCTGCGCGAAGGTGTGCGTGCCAGCGAAGTCACCGGTCAGTGGCACGATGCCACCTTTTAGCTGCAGGGCGCGCAGGAAGCGAAACGCTTCGGCAGAAGCGAGGAAGCTCTTCGGTTCACCCGTCGGGTCGCGACTGGTCAACAATTGCCGCAAGGTGGGGAAGTCAGGTCGCTCACTCGTCGATTCGAAACGCGCTGCAAGTTGGGCTCGGGCAAATGCACGCATCAGGTGAATCAAGCGCCCTTCGTCGTCGGCTCGTGGCTCGAGCTTCCAGTCGCCCCGCATGCGGGCTAGCGTGCCGGCGACGAAGGTGCTCGCTGCCGTGGCGCTGAAGGGCGCAGCTTCGACGCGCTGTACGACCTCAGCCACCGTCTCCGAAGCCGCTCGGGCGGGGTCGTCCTCTGGCAGGACGCGCGACAGCATCGAGGCCAACCACTCGGCTCGTGTGTCGGCCAGTTCGAAGGCGCGCTTGTAGAGCAAGTGCAGCAACAGATTGTCGCGTCGGATGTCGACGACGAACGCCAACTTTGGGCGCAACAGAGCGATGTAGCTGAGGTTCTGCTCTGGGCCGACCCCCACGTAGGCCTGGGCCGTGGGGCGCAGACGTTCCAACCAAGGTGCGGCTTGTAGGTAACTGGCCTCGTTCGAGACCAGGTTGTCGGAAAAGAACGCCTGCTCCGGCTCGGAAAGACGTTCGATGAGCGAGCCCCACGCGGGCGCGGCCGCGGGTGGGCCGGGAGCCGTCGCTTCGTCAGGCGCCGAAGGCTCTGGCTGCGGCACCGGGGAAGTCGGCAAACCGCTTCCCGTGGCTTGATCAGACGACGCGTCGTCGCAACCGACCGCCGGCGAAAGACAGCTCGCGAGCGCTAGCGCCAGCGCGATATCCCGGCGCGCTCGGCCTGAGCGACGTCCGGGCAGCACACGCATTCAGCTACCGTATTCGAGTTCCAGGAAGCGCACCAAGTCCCTGGTGGTCACGATGTCCCAAATCTCGTCCTGCTCGTTGAGCACGGGCAGGCAGCGAAACTTCGAATGCGCCAGGACCTTGATCACGTCGCGGATCGGAGCGCTCTTACGAATGGTCTCCGGGTTCTTGGTCATGATGTCCGCCAGCGGGGCGTCCTCGGGGTCCATCAGGCCCTCGTTTGCGAAGAACTTCACCAGATCCGTCGAGCTCACCACCCCGACGACACGAGCCCCCTCGACGATGGGAAGGTGATGCAAGTCGAAGCTCTCGAACAGCTTGTACGCGTCGGCGACGGTATCGTCGCAGCGGGCGACGATCACGCGCTGTCCGCCTTCCAGCGTCTCCTTGCGCAGTCGCTCTACGAGACCTTCGACGGTGCTGGAGGGGTCGTTACCGGTGATTCCAAAAAGACGCTGAGACAGGGGGGCTGACATGGGTCGTCCGGGTGCAATGTACGTGCCTCCCCGAGACGCACGATTCGCCGGTTTTCGACGCCGTGCGGGCGCAAGAATTGCGGCTCGTGGGGTCGAAGTGACCGCCTGTTGCGTCTCGGTTGCACGTGATCATTCCGGGGCGGCCGATCGCTTCATCCGAGCACGGCGCGGGCCGCCCCGGGCGCCGCCGGTGTAGTCTGAAACCATGTCGGTTCCTGGCCATTGGGTCTTCGCGTACGGCTCCAACATGCACCTGGCGGATCTGACGAACTGGTTTGTGTCTCGTGAGCATCGCCTGGAGCTGCAGGCGGCTGAAGCGGCCGTGCTGTACGAGCATCGCCTGGTCTGGAACTACTACTCCAGGGCACGGCGCGGAGGCGCCGCGAACGTCGAGCTTGCCGGCGGTGCGAGCGTTTGGGGGGCCGCGCTGCTCGTCAGCTTCTCATCGCTGCACGGCTTCGACAGGAAGGAGGGTCACCCGCACGTCTACCGGCGTCGATTGCTGCCCGTGCAGCTCGCCAGCGGACGTTGGGTGGGCGCCTGGACCTACTTCGTGACCCCACGCTTTCGACAGCCCCACTTCGTCGCGCCGACGCCGCACTATCACTCGCTCGTCGTGCACGGTGCCCGGCACTTCTCGCTGCCAGAGCACTATCGAAGCCACCTCGACGCCATCCGCAGCCACTGAGAGCGCGGGGACATCGAATGCGGCGCGCGAAAACCGGCCGCGTCAATAGTCGAAGCCGCTGCCGCCGATGAACTCGCGCAGTATGGACGTCGGCGGCACGTGATCCGGGTAGATGCTGACGAAGCGATCGAGCAGGTGCATCAGGCGATAAGCCGTCGTGAAGGACGCGTGGTCGCGCGGAACCTCGAGGAGATAGCGCTCGGCGTAGACGCGAAGCACGCTCAGTTCATACACCAGTGAGGTGTCGAATACGGCGTCGGCGTTCGTCTGATGCGGATAGATGTGGCGGCGTTCGCCGGCGCGCACCTTGGGCCAGCGTTCGATGGTTTCGGAGGCGTCGTTGCCGCGGTGGTGTCGGTCGCGCACGATGCGGCGAATGAGACGCACGTCGGAGGCGTGCACGCGAGAGGCGTGGTCGAACGACAGCTGCATCATCGGGCAGACGAAGACGCGGAACACCCGTCGCGGAGGGACGTCGCCCAGCAAGTGAGGGTTCAGTCCGTGGATGCCCTCGACCAGCAATACGTCTCTCGGACGCAGCTGGATGGGCTTGCCTTGGTTGAGCAGACTCTTGCCGGCCTTGAAGTCGTAGCGCGGCGTGTTGACACCTTGCCCTCGCAGCAGTTGAGCGATGTGCTCGTGCAGGAGGTCGAGTTTGAGCGCCTCCAAGGCCTCGAAATCGAAATCACCGCTGGCGTCCAGGGGAGTCTGGTTGCGGTCGACGTAGTAGTCGTCGAGCCCCAGCGCGACCGGGGTGATGCCATTGACCTTCAGTTGCACGCACAGGCGGCGGATGAACGTCGTCTTGCCCGAAGAAGAGGGCCCGGCGATGGTGACGATGTCGATTTCGTCGCGCCGGCGGAAGATCTCGTCGGCGATTACCGTGAGCTTTTTCTCTTGGAAGCCTTCCGAGACGCGGATCAGGTCGGGCACGTTGCCCCGCACACAGGCGTGATTGAACGTGCCGACACTGCTGACTCCCAAAGCGCGCAGCCAGTTCTGCTCTTCGAAGGTGACCTCGTAGTCTGGGCCGGCGGCGGAGCGCGCCTGTCGCATGAGGAAGCCACGCGTCGACTGCCCTGCTTCGGCTTGTCGTGTCTCGCCCACTTCCCGGAGGGCCATGGCCGGCATGGTGCGAGTCGGGCGCGTCGGGGTCTTGGGGCGGTGACCGTACACCAAGAGCAGGAAGTCATTGTCCGCCAACACGTGAAAGCCGTCGAACATGCCCGTATTGGGCAAGAGCGGCCCCATCTCGATGGCTCGCACGTTGCCGTAGCGCACCAACGGCACGGCAGTATCCCGCCAGGTTTCGAGCAGGCGCGCGGCGTCTTCCCAGTCCTCGTCGAGGAAGTACTGCCGGGCCTCGCCGTAGGTCCACATCTCCTGACGCAGCGGGAGATCTTGTTGCACGAGCTGCGACATCTTCGCCTCCAGCTCACGGCTGAACGCACCCAGCTCCTCTCCCGACAGACCTGGAACCAGGATGCGTTGCCCGAAGCCCACGGAGGGACCCATCTTGACGGACTGTTGGGAAGCGATCTGTTGGGCTGCTTCCAGCGCCAAGAGGGCGAAGCTGTGGCGCACGACCCGTTGTCCCTCCCACTCGTGGGGGGTCAGTGGCGTGACCTTGCCGTTGGTCGTTAGTGTGCTGCACAAGGCGGTTGCTTTGCGATCGACCAGTGCTGCGACGACGGGGAGCCCGCCGTCAGTTTCTGGCAACAGTTCTCGCAGTTGCGTGCCTGCCGGAACACGGCGGCGCCCATCGGGGAGTTCGACTTGTACGCTCTGGCCGCGAGGCAGGTGTCGCAACAGGTTACCGTCGCCGGTCAGGGCGTGACGCAGCAACCGCAGGGCGACCGCGGGCGCCTCCTCCGCGAGGTGCTCGAAGCTGGTCTGATCGAGCAGCCCTACCGTGCATGCTGACGGCACGGTGACCGGCAAGGGGGTCGCGTTGTCACTCCACCAGGCGGGTGCGCCCAGCAGGGTGCCTCTCCCCAGCTGGGTCGTTCCTTCCGTGCTCAGCGCTCCCTCCAGCACCAGCAGGGCACTGGTGGTCGGGATGCTGAAGCTGGAGCCAGCGGGCAGATGTCGCAGACTCACGCGTTGCGATAACTGCTCGAGCTCGTGCAGTGAGTTACCCTTCAGCCAAGCGATCGCCCCAAGCGCCGAAACCGAGGGGCGGCCTGTCGGAGGTGACGAGCCGAGGGGTTGGCTGTCGGGTGCCGAGCTCACGGCGTCGGCTCTGGCGCAGACGTATCCTGTTCCGACGGAGCGGGTTCCGTGTCCTCTTCGCTGTTGGGAGTGCTGCCCTGGGCATTTTCGGGGGCACTCTGTTCTTCAGCAGGACTCTCCTGCCACTTCCCGCGTTGGTCGTCGGGGTCGCGGCGGTAGGTCATGCCGCCCTTCTTCAGCTCGTGAGCGATGATGACCTTCTTGCCGTCTTCGCTGTGGGAGTGAGTGCCCGCGACTTGCACGGGCTCGTGCATCTCGAACTTGATGCCATGCTCGGTGAAGAACCAGCCCGGACCCAAGCGCACCTGCACCGGCTCGTCGGCACCAGGCTCCACCATCAGACGCAACGTCATTTGAGCTTGGTCGCCCGCTGGAACGTTGTCGACGCCGAGGACCTCCCCGTTGATGTACGACGCCCCCGAGGGACGAGGCGCTTCCACCGCGGTCTTGGGTGGGGTGTGCACTGGGCGACGGTCGGGCGCGCAAGCCATTGCCAGCACGATGAACGACAGAGCGGGGAGAATTCGCATATCGCTGTTGTGGCACCCAGGGAGCGCCCCGCCCAGGCTGTTCGGCGGGCAGAAGCACGAAAAGAGTGCGTCTTTTCCCCCGTCAGTCTGAAGCTTTCGAACGGAGTGCACTATAAGCCCTGCATGGCGAGTCCAGTCAGCCCACCGCCCAACGTGCCCCAAGGGCCCGCATCGCAGAAGCCCACGCCGCCCCCACCTGCGCCGACCAGTTCGTGGCCGATGTTGGTGATGTTGGCGCTGATGCTCGTAGGTATGTGGTTTTGGCGCTCCTCGTTGGAGTCCCCACCGCAACCCGGCGTCGACTACTCGCAGTTCTTTTCCTGGGTCGAGGGCGACCAAGTCGAGAGCGTGACCATCCGCGGCCAGGCCGTCACGGGTGAGCTCAAGAAAGCCGAGCAGCTCGAAGGGCGCTCCGTCAAGGGCTTTCAGACGACGCTGCCGAACAACGACGACGCCTTGATGCCGGCGTTACGGAAGCACGGCGTCGCCATTCGCGTCGCTCGCGAAGAGCAGCCATTTGCGGTCCAGCTGGTACTCACCTTGCTGCCCTGGATCCTGATCATCGGCTTCTGGGTGTTCCTCTCGCGCAGGATGCGCAACGCCTTCGGTGGTGCCGGTGGACCGCTCGGCACGATGCTCAAGAACCGAGGCAAGAAGTTCGAGAAGGCGACCTCGGTGTCCGTCACCTTCGAAGACGTCGCCGGGCTGAAGGCCGCAAAACGCGACCTGCAAGAGATCGTCCAGTTCCTCAGAGAGCCGGATCGATTCCGCCGCTTGGGCGGCAAGGTTCCGCGCGGTGTGTTGCTCGTGGGTCCTCCCGGTACGGGTAAGACGCTCCTGGCTCGGGCGGTCGCAGGTGAATCCGGCGTTGCGTTCTACAGCATCAGCGCGTCGGAGTTCATCGAGATGTTCGTCGGCGTGGGCGCGGCGCGCGTGCGTGAGCTCTTCACCGAGGCGCGCAAGAACGAGCCGGCGATCGTGTTCATCGACGAGATCGATGCCGTCGGGCGCAGTCGCGGCGCGGGGCTCGGTGGTGGCAACGACGAACGGGAGCAGACGCTCAATCAGCTCCTGTCCGAGATGGACGGTTTCGACCGCAGTGCGTTGGTGGTCGTCTTGGCCGCCACGAACCGTCCCGACGTGCTCGACCCGGCGCTGTTGCGTCCGGGGCGCTTCGACCGGCGCGTGATCGTGGATCGTCCGGAGTTGGCTGCGCGGCGAGCCATCTTGACCGTGCACACCAAGGACAAGCCGTTGGCCGAGGGGGTCGATCTCGACTCGATCGCCGCCAACACGCCCGGCTTCTCGGGCGCCGATCTGGCGAACCTCGTCAACGAAGCTGCCCTGAGCGCGACGCGTCGCGGGGTCGACAGTATCGAAGCCGAGGACTTCACGACTGCCTACGACAAGATCGTGCTCGGGGATCCGCGGGAAGCGAAGCTCGATCCGGAGGAGAAGCATCGCGTCGCGGTGCACGAATCCGGGCACGCTCTGACGGCTCGCTTCATCGGCCATGCCGAGGCGCTGCATCGCGTGAGCATCATTCCTCGAGGAATGGCCTTGGGGGTAACCCAGCAGACGCCTGGAGCAGACAAGCATCTGATGACCAAGCGGCAGCTGGAGGCGCGGCTGGCGGTGCTGATGGCCGGTTACGCTGCGGAGAGCATCGTCTTGGGAGACATCTCGACCGGCGCCGAAAACGACTTGGAGCAAGCCACGAATCTGGCGTCGAAGATGGTGGCGCACTACGGCATGAGTGAGCGTCTGGGGCCGGTGCACTACGACCATGGTCGTGAGCACCCGTTCTTGGGTCAGAAGATCGCCACGGATTCGGGCGCGAGCGACGCCACGACCTCCGTCATCGAGCGCGAAGCTCGCCAGTTCCTCACCCGCGCATTGGAACGGGCAAAAGACATCATCCTCGGGCACCGCGACCGCTTCGACGCCTTGGTTCAGGCGTTGTTGGAGAACGAAACCATCGAGAAGCCCATGCTGGAGGAGCTTCTCGGGGAGGCGCCGAGTTCCGAGAAAAAGCCCGTCATGGGAGATAGCGCGAGCACGGGTTGAGCGCGGAGACGTCGAGCGCGTCGTTTGAAATGCGGGATGTCCGGCGTCCTCCCACCGAGCTGTGCCGTTTGAGTCCAGCATTTCCTCAAGTTCTCCACAGGGTTACGCATCGAGGTCGTGAAATGCCGCTGTCCGTGTAAGCCCCAGGAGCCAGAACGTGCAGACAGCGGGCGTTACCGTGATCCTCATGCGGGGGCTCCGGGGAGCGGTGTTGCAGCTCACCGCCTGCGCTATAGTCGGCGACAGAAGTTTGATGTCGACGTGTCCGGTTTGCGGGAGGGACCATGAGCACGATGTGTCCTGCGCTGACCAACCTCGCGATAGCCGGGTTGGGCAGGTAATCTGCGACAAGTATCGGGTCACGCGTCGCATTGGCGAAGGTGGTATGGCCAGCGTCTACGAAGCGCGGCACATGAAGCTCGACCGCCCGTTCGCGTTGAAATTCCTGCACCCCTGGCTCTCCGCCGACGAGGAGTGGTTGGAGCGCTTTCAGCGCGAGGGGCTCACCGGGGGCGCGCTCGTCAGTGAGCACATCAGTGCGATTCTCGATACCGGTCTGACCCACGATGACGCGCCGTACATCCTGATGGAGTTGTTGAGGGGCGAGGATCTGGGCCAGCGTCTGGCTCGTGAAGGCACGCTCAAGCCCCAAGACGCCATCGAGATCATCACCCAGGCATGCCACGGCTTGGCGGTGGCGCACCGTGCGGGAGTGATCCATCGCGATCTGAAACCCGAGAACATCTTTCTCTGTGATCGTGAGCTGGGCGGCATTCTGGTCAAGGTCTTGGACTTTGGGATCGCCAAGCTGCGCAACGCCCAGCAGACGCGTGCAACCAAGGCCGGCATGGTCATGGGGACGCCCTACTACATGTCTCCCGAGCAAGCTGCGGGCCGCGGCGGTATCGACCACCGTAGTGATCTGTATGCGCTTGGAGTCATGCTGTACGAGCTCTTGAGCGGCGAGAAGCCGTTCACCGCCGAAGATCACGGCGCGGTGTTGAACAAGATCGTCGGCGCGCCGACGCCGCAATTGAGCGAGCTCTGCCCGATGTTGTCGGCGGAGCTATCCGCGGTCGTGCAGCGGGCGATCGCCAAAGACCCGTCCGAACGCTATCAAAGCGCAGAGCTGTTCGCTGACGAGCTGCTGCGGTTTTGGCCTCACACGCGTCAAGCGTCACGTTCGACCAGCGCTTTCAGTCTGGCGCGTGCGCGACGTCGAACGGAGGACGTGGCCCACATCACCAGCGCCGAGCCGCGCATCACGGTGCGCGTTACGGGCACTCGCAACACGGAGCCGTCCCCGGTCACTGCGTTCGCGCCGCCCGAGTCATCACGGCAGGAACTGCTGTCCGGCACGGGAGTGGCTCGACCGAGCACTGGTCCCATTGCCGTGCAGCGGGTCATCGCCGTTTCTGCCGAGTCGTCGACGGAGTCGGAGCGGGAGCTTCCGGAGTTTGGTGATCCCACGGAGCCGGACGCGCTCTTGAGCTTGGAAGAGGAACGCGCGATGCGCAGTCCCCAGACGCGCGGTGCGCCGCCCAAGCCCGATGCGACGCCGACCGCCAGCGAAGTGGCGCCCACGTCCGAGCGACAGCGAGAAAACGTCGGCCGCTACCGCGCCGCGACTGAACGAGCGGAATCCGAGCCCCCGCCGGTGCAGAGCGACACCCGCGTCGACGACGACACCCCGGTGCCCACCGCCATTCAGAAAGTGAGCCTCGGGCGCACGCTCGCGCCTGTGTTCCTGGGTGCCGCTGCGATCGTCTTGTTTGTCGTGAGCGTCTTTTCCAGGCCCGACCAAGCACCTCGAGCGGACACCCCGCCACCGGAGCCATCGGCAGCTTCTGCTTCTGGCGACGATGCGACACCTCGCTCGTTCGAAGAATCCGCGCTTCCGAGCGCACCTGCGGAAGAGCCAGCGGAGCAGGGAGTCGCGAACGACACTCCGCCGATGGAGCCCTTGGTGGCGGAGGGCGAGGGGGCGGAAGGCGAGGGGGCAACGCCCGGAGCTGAGCAGCGCGAGCCCAAGGCGCCAGCGGCGGAAGACGGCGCCAGGCTGGGTACCCTCAACGTCACCTCGAAGCCAGCCGCGATGCTGCGCATCGGCGGTCAGCTCATCGGGCGTACACCCAAGTTGGGGGTCGAGCTGCCGGTGGGAGATTACCGATTGGAGTTGTGGCACGACCTGCTCGGTAGCCAGTTCAAGAGCGTGAAGATCCACGAAGGTACCACCACTTCGGTCAACATCGACATGAGGCGCGAGCCCCCTGCGCCGAGTACATCCGTTGCCAGTGCTGGTACCTCGACATCGAGTCCGGAATTGGCAGCACCGCAGCCTTCCGCTGCGCCCAGTGCGAGTACACAGGGGGCTGATCGTTGTTCTCCGAGTTACTACGTCGATGCTCAGGGCGTACGGCGGATCAAACCCGAGTGCCTCTGAGGGTGCCGCAGTCGGGGCGTCGCTGGTTTCTTCGCTGACAGCGAGTGGGTTCGGGCCCACGGCAAGGCTGGCCAGAACGCGTTTGGCCGTGGTATGCGCTAGTGATGTCTGACCAGGTTCGCGCATCGCACATTCTTCTCATGTACGCTGGCTCCGAGCGCTCGACGGCGACTCGCTCCAAGGCCGAAGCATCACAGCAGATCGAGCAAATCGCCTCTCAGCTGGCGAGCGGGGCAGACTTTGCGGCCCTGGCGCAGCAGCACTCGGACTGTCCCTCCAGTGCGCGCGGGGGTGATCTCGGAAGCTTCGGGCGCGGGATGATGGTCGGCGCGTTCGAAGACGCGGCATTCGGCCTGGAGGTGGGTGCAACCAGTGGGGTCGTGGAGACGCCTTTCGGTTATCACTTGATCCAGCGCACTGCGTAGTTGCTCGCGAGTGAGGGACGGGGGCCGCGGCAGTGCCGCATCGAACACGGCGCCGCGCGGGCGGCGCCTGTGCATCTCATTCGTCAGCGGGCGTTGCGGTCTGGCGCACCCGCTCCAATCCGTATTGGAAGTAGGTGGGGTCCAGCTCCGCACCGAAGGCGCGTCTGCCGAGGTTTCTCGCTGCAATGCTTGCGCTGAACAACCCTCCGAAGGGTTCCCAGACTGCGTCGCCTGGTTCTGAGCTGGCGCCGATGATGCGCTCCATCAAGTCCAGCGGTTTCTGGTTCAGGTGAACGGCGCGCCCGCGTGGTCCGCGGACTCGAACGCGCTCGTTGCCGCGAACCGCGGAACGTTCCCAAACGTTGGTCACCCCGTGAGGGCAATCGAACTTCGCTCGCATCAGACGCCACTGCTCCGAGGTCACGGGTGAGTGCCCGTCCAAGCTGTAGTAAGGGCGCCCGGTGGCGTCGCCGTGAGCGTTGGCATAGCTGCTCAAGCGCTGCATGGCTTCCGGGGGAGGGCAGTACCAGAGGTGCCCTTGGTCGAAGTACTTGCGCACGGCAGCGTTCTTGACGCCACAAGCGTCGTTGGCTGCGTTGAGGGGCAGTCCCGAGCGCTTCCACTCTCGAAGTAGCCACTCCTTGATGGACGAGCCCGCGACGCTCGTCTCTTTGACGTATTGCACGCACACCTCCGTGACCACTGGGAAGCGCCGGATGGTGCGGGTGTTGACGTTGCCGGCAATGTGGCTCGTGCCCTTGTTCCAGATGTTGCAATTGACGTAGCGAAAGCCATTTCGCTCCAGCACCGGGTGCGCTGCCGCCCACCCAATTTCCGAATTCCAGAACCACAAGGTCGTCGAAGGAATGGCGTGTCTTGCCCAGGCCGCGGCGTGGGCTTCGTACCACTCAGGAAGGGCGTGGTGGTCGGGCGTATCTCCATCGAACCCGAGCACGCCGTAGGCGCCGTCGGAAACGATGACGGTCGGTGCCGGCCAATGCCCGTACAGCTCCAGACTATCGCCGTGGGCGATCGAGACCAGTCCGTCGCCGTAGCTCGTCTGGTCGGGAGCGGCGTCTCGAATGACGGCCTTGCTCCGCCCCACGGTGCTCGTCGGGACTGCGGCTTCCTGGGTCCGGATGGGCGGGCTCACAGCTGAGAGAGAATGTCGTCAGTCGACCAGGCGCCGGGGATCGTCAAACCGAACACCCCGAGGCACATCTCGTCCAAGGAGCCTTCGCCCAGGTAGACGTCCACTGGCGCATCCAGCCCCTGTTCAGCCAGGGCCGTGGCCGTGCCTTCGTTGGCCATCGTGTTGTCGTAGGTGCAGCGCATCGTCAGGATGTCACCGACGGCCAACCCGACGCCCTGCCCTGGGGGCACGTCGTAGGTGTACGCCCGCTGCCAATCGAAGTCCCAGTCAGGGGTTTGCAACAGGCAAAGTTCCGAACCGTCCTCTCGCTCCAGGCTCATCTTCATGTCGGTGCCGAGCAAGTGCATGTGCGTTCCGACGGACCAAATGCGGGCGCCTAGCGCGATGAGCGGGAGGCTGACCGGGACCTCTTGCAGCTCCGTATGTCCAGACACCCCTGCAGGGATGCGAAACTCGGGCTCATCGGTGCGGTCGTTGGGGCCGGGCATCAAGCCGCTGGTGTCGTTGGCGAAGTTGCCGACCAGAAGCATGACCGCGGTTTGCTCCGGTGCTTCGGTTTGCAGGTTGAAGTCGACGCTGGTGCTGGAGTCCGTCTCCGCTCGTCCGTTGGGATGATAGTGCACGTTCAAGACGAGGCGGGAACCCGCTGGCACGTGCATCGCGCTACCCTCCGGCGTTCGCCAGGGGACGGAGCCGGGCGCCCAAGCGCCGAGCAACTGTGTGCGACTCAGCATCGGTCCTCCGAAACAAGGATAGCTGCCGTTTTCGTCCGCAAGCTCGGCCGACTCGCCCCGCGGATCGGCAAAGACCAGCACGTGGTGCACGATGGCACTGTTGCCGGCGTTGATCTGTGAGGCCGTCAGCCACACGTCTTCCTCGAAGCCGGGATCGATCGAGAAGCAGTAGAACTGGTCTTCGTTGCCATCCACCGTGAGTTCCTGGCTGATGCCGACGTTCAGGGTCGGGTTTTCCAGGCGCAGGGAGGGCAAGCTGGGCAAGGGGGCGGCTGTGTCGGGATCGCCTTCGGGAGCGCCCGCAGCGACCCACTCCTCGAACAGAGCCTGCTCTGCGCCAGAGAGACTCACGTCGTCTTTGAATGCGTGGGGTGGGGTGCATTCGTCCGTACTGCGTGCTCCCCACGGTGGCATGCGTTGCGCCTCGATCTCTTCGAGCATCACCCCCGCCAGGGGCTTGGCCACCTCGTACGTCAGCAGCGAGAACGGCGCGATACCCGACTGGCCATGACAACTGCCGCAGTTCTCGTGCACCAGCGGCGCGATGTTCTGGTGCCAAGTGACGTCCCCAGTGGCGGGCGTGTCCAGCTCCCCCGAAGTGTCGGCTTCGCCGCTCGGGTCCGTCGAAGATATGGGGGCGGAAGTGACGTCGCCCTCGGAGCTGACGTCGCTCTCCACCGCGTCGTCGGTTTCCGTCGGGCTGCTCGGGGTGTTGTCGCTGTCGCTGGCATCCCCCTCGTCGCTTGCGGGCGCGGCGTCGGTGTCCAGGTTCGTCGGCTCGGTAGCGGCGTCTGGCGTCGCGTCCGACGAATCTGTCGCGGCGGTACTCTCGGGCGAGCTCTGCTGGCCACACGCCGAAGCGCTGACGAACACGGTCACGAAGCAGGCACGTTGCAGGAACTGAACAGCAAGTCTCGGGCAGATCATGAAGGGGCTTGATGAGCATCGCACAGAAGTGAGCGCGCGCGCACCCCTGGTGTCGCTGGCGTTCGGGTCTCCGGAGCGAGCTGGGGTTGCTATCCGTCCTGCGTGGAAGGCTTCATCTCGGACCCCGTCCAGCGGACGCGTGCTAGCGTTTCGATCTCATGTCTCACAAGTGCAACGTCTTGATGCTTCACGGTTTTCGCATGAACGGGGAGATGATGCGGCAGATGATGGCAGACGCGATCGAAGCTACCCAGCACGTCGCGAATTGGCACTTCGTCGACGCTCCGCTGGCCGCAACTGGCCCAGCATCGCCCTTCATCCGCCGGCGATTTCGCGGCTTGCCTTGTTTCGAGTGGTGGAACGCGATGGAGCAAGCGGAGGGGACCGTCTCCTATCAGGGCCTGGAGCACAGCCTGCAACGCGCGAGCGACGTCTTGGCGCAGCGACGTTTTGATGTGGTGGCGGGTTACTCGCAAGGGGCCGCCATGACCGCCATCTTGACGGCCATGTTGGAGACGGGTCGCTTGAAGACGCATGTTGGGTGGCAAGGCGCCGTGCTGTTCAACAGCGGCCCGCCGCCGCGCGATCCGGCAGTGGCGGGCTGGTTCGACATTCCGCTACGAACGCCGTCGCTGCACGTGCTGGGTGGGCCGAGCGACACGACCTATCAGTGGCAAGGACCGATGCGCGAGATGTGGTCCCCCGCAGTCCGCACCCACGTCGAGCACCAGCAAGGCCACACGCCGCCCGGCAATGCCCAAAGCCCCGAAGCGATCAGCGAACTCGTGCGGTGGTTCGAGGCTCAGTCGACGCGCTGAGTGGGTGGGAGTCGGTCAGGGGTCGAGGGCGTGAGCCGCCGCGACGTCGACGCTGCTACCTGGTCCATGGCACGTCGCGCAGGACTCGGCGGACGTGGTCGGGGAGGTGTTGACTTCGGCATGCACCGCCGTCGCCGGCGCGCTGTGACAGCTGATGCACGCGGCGGTCTCTGGAGGTGTCAGGGTGAACGACGTGACTTCGACCATGTCGGAGGCGCATTCCGTGTCTTCGTCGACCCCGGCGTCTTCGAAGCAGTCATGTGTTTCCGTGCGGCTTGGTCGTGTGGTCGCTGCCAGGGGTAGCTCCGTCGTGCCTTCGATGTGGCAATGGGCGCAATTGGCCAGCGTGTCGGGGTAGTGGCTCGACGCGTGCAAGCTGTGGATGAGATCCTTGAAGTTACCGGCTGCCGCGAAGAAGCCAGTCTCGTCTTCCTCGAGCTCTCCGGTGACGAGGTTCGCCGTGTGGCACATGGTGCAGTACTGCACGCTGCGCCGGTTGTTGCCGTGCGCGGACAAGTCCTGGTGGCATGAGTTGCATTGCTCTTGGGTCACGACCTGGCGTCGCTCCACGGCCTCGTCACCCGTGACGGTGAATGCCAGGGTGGGATTGAGCGCCGCGTGGCGCTCCTCGTCGATGACCACGCGTCCTTCCATACCGACGGTGTAGGAGCCTTCAGCGTCGACGGGGATGGGGGTTTCGGCGTGGAAGATGAAGTCGTCGCCGTCCCGCTCGAGGCAGGGTGGCTCCGCGGGGTCGTCGCACTCGATGGCGCCGCTCACGTCTTCTCGGAAGTAACCTGCGTAGTCCGAGTTCGGTCCCGCGATGAGCATGCGGAGACGATCCGGCGGCTCGGTGATGACGTCGACGGGGTCGCCATCGAGGGTCACGCTGAACGATACCTGCGGCAAGTCGCCGGGTGAGGTCTGCTCGATCCCCAACAGGTTGACGACGAACTCGGGGCGTTCCGGGTCCGTGAGTGCGACTCGGTGCCGCTCCCAGACGGGGGAGATCGAATCGTCCGTGTGACAGACGATGCACTCGGACTCGTCTCGCGGACCACCGCCATGCGCGGTCCAACCCGCGGGTGGGTCGCCGGCACCGTAGTACGTTCGGTCGTGGCAGGAGGCGCAGCTCGCGACGCTCAGTCGCGTTTCCCAGCGGCTGCCTTGTGAACCCGCGTGGCAGGCATTGCAGTTGGCGAGTTCGCCGGGGTAGTGCACCTCGCTGTAGTCGTGAACCGATTGCCGGTAGCCGACGATCTGGTAGGGCTCGCCGTCTTGCACGCTCGGGAGATTGGCGCCCCGATGGATCTTGTGAATCATCACGTGAAAGTCGATGGTCTCTCCAGTGTCGGGGTCGATGGAGTCTCCCGGTGTGTGGCACAAGTTGCACATCAGCACGCCGCGACGCGCTCCGCCGTGGGCTTCGATCGTTCGCCCGTGACAGTTGGCGCAAGCCTCGTCGGTGACGACGTCGAGGGTCGTCGTGACCTCGTCGCCGTCGGGCACGAAGGAGAAGGTCGCGTTGGAGACATAACGCAGACCGCGGAACGTGCGGGTCGCGTAAATGCCGAGGGTGTGAGTCTTGTCGCTCTGGCCCTCGGTGTCGATTTCAGTGCCCAGGGTGTAGCGGTACCGACCCGTGCCGAGGCTCACGGTGTCGCCGTCGCTGTCGGTTGCGGACTGCAGCTCGGTTTCGCCCGTATCGGGGCTCGTCGCTTCTCGTAGGGTGTAAGTGGTGTATTGCTTCGACTCGCCTTCCTCGTCTTCGTCCAGCCACGCAAGGATGAAGCTGGTCGATACCTCGCCTTCGGTCCGGAAACCGGACTGGTCGAGGGGGCGCCCGTCCATGTCGCTGAGGGAGTAGTCGACAGAAGCGACGCCGTCGTCGATGCTCACGTCGTCAATCGTGACGACCAGTCCGGGGCCGGTGAACAGCGTGCCCTCTCCTGGCTCCCCTGGGGGGCCGACTGCACCAGGACCAGCATCGATGATCGTCGTGTTCCCGCCCATTCCTGGAGGCCCTTCCGGTCCTTGGGGTCCCTCCGGTCCCTCCGGTCCTTCGGGTCCCTCTGGGCCGCGCTCGCCTTGGAGGCCAGCGTCACCAGGGACTCCGGGGGGGCCCTGCTCCCCGTCGGCACCGTCGGAGCCGGAGCAAGCAGCGGCTAGGACCAGAAACAGCAGGAGCGAGCCGAACTGCCAGAACCTGCCAAACTCGAGCGGGCGGCGCGAGCGCGGGACGGTGCGGTGCGACGTTGAGAGAGTAAGCATGACGCCGCACGATACACACATCGTGCCAACGGCGTCCGCGCACCGGTGCAGAGCTCGCGGCAGCGAGAGATGCACACGGGGCGGTGCTAGTAGCGGCAGGAAGTAGCCTGGATCCTTGGCGAAAAGCGACCGTCACAGCGCCGTTACGCAATTCGGGCGGACCGCCGAGGTCCGGACGCCAATCTTGCGTGCTTCGCTCGGTCGCCGCCGTAGCGCTGTGCCCGAAAGCCGCCTCGGAGAGCGCTCGTGAGGTTCCTGGAGTTCCGACCGGTGCGATATGGGGTTCCGGCACGCCACCTGCACACCGGCGGGCGGCGTGCCGCCTCATCGGCAGGCATCGTCGCCTGAGACGTGCTGAACTTGCTTGCTAAAACCCGACCGTCGTTGCCTCCGCGTTTCGGAGCGGCGTTGTCTGCGACGCTGGCATCCTGGGCCACGACGGGCGCGGCGCAAGAAGCGGAGTTGCCCTCCCGAGCCGTCGTCTCGGCCAGATCGGAGACCACACTTCGCGTCTTTCAGCGCGCGTTGCTCCCGGGTCCCAACGGTTCGCTGGTGCAGACCGATACCTTGGTACCCGTGCTCGAGTACTGGTCGCTGGGCGCTGCCGGGGTTGCCACGCCGTGGTCGAAGGAAGCGGCTTCGATCGAGCTCTCGGGTTGGGTGGACGCGACGTTCGGAGAGCGGCAGTACGAGCGGCCCATCACCGGAGACATCAGCTCGGCGTGGGTGCGGCAGCCTTGGGGACCGCTGAGCGTCACCGTGGGCCGTCAAGCCAGCTTTGGGGGGGCCGCCCGCTACGCGCGCTTCGATGGCTTGCAGTTGCGGCTGGAACAGACTCCGGGATCGGGGCTCTGGGGTTGGGCGGAGGCTTACGGGGGCTACACGGTGCTGCCGCGCTGGGATCAACGTTTCGGCTACCATCACCTGGGCTCCACGACCGAGTCGTTGGTGCGCGAGCCGCAGGCTCTCGACCCAGCCGAACGCGCCGGCAACCGCCTCCACGGCGCGCGTGGGCGTCTGCATTGGGGCAAGCTCGCGTCCGCGGGGCTTTCGTTTCACGAGCAGCGGGCAGCGCACGACTTGGAGCGCCGTAACCTCGGGGTCGATGCGACGCTCACGCCCCTGCGCGAACTCGCCCTCAACGCCGACGTCGTGTTCGAAGCCGACAGCCGCGCCGTGATGGACGCCGGGGTCTGGGTCGACGTGTTGCCAGACACGTGGTGGTACGCGACGGCGTCCTATTCGCACGTGCAGCCGCAGCTCTATCTTTCGAGTCAATCGGTGCTGAGCGTTTTCGATACGGGCGGGTTCGACGAAGCGGGGGTCGACTTCGTGCTTTCGCCGCTGAGCTACGTTTCGACGACCGCCCGAGGCTTCTTGCAGTGGCTCTCGGAAGATCGTCTGGGCGCCAGGGGAGAGCTCCAGTTGCGCGCGGACGTCGACCGCGCCCGCACCACGCGCTTGGGTCTGACCTACGGTAGGGTCGTGGTACCGGAAGGGGGTTACCACCTGGTCCGCAACTCGCTTCGGCGACGCCTGCTGGAGCCACTGACCGCGGTGGGGGAGGCGTACTTCTACTGGTACGATCGGGCCATCGCCGAGCGGCGGTCGTCGTCTGTGTTCGCGGCGAACCTGGAGTGGTCTTGGTCCAAACAGCTGCGTCTGCTGGCTGGGGCGTCCTTGGCGCAGACGCCCTACGCCGCCCAGGACTTGCAGGCGTTGCTGCGCTTGACCTACGAAGCTGCCGTTTTGCGCGGAGGTGCTCGATGAGTTGCCACGGTTGGCCCTCCGTTTTGCTCCCTGTCGCACTCGCGTTTGCCGTGGTTTTCGCCTGCCACGAGCGGGCGCCGACGCGGTTCCCTCACGAGCTGCACTTGACCGGGCTCTCGTGCGGAAAGCCGGGCCAGGGGGCTTGCTTGACCTGCACCAGCTGCCACCGGGACCCAGAAGTGTCGTTGCCACAGACGCCGACCGCGGTGGAGCCGGAGCCAAGCTCTGCAGAACGCCCAGGCCCCAAGCGCCCCGACGTGACGACTTGCTCCCCCTGCCATCGAGATGACGCCGAGGCCCTGGCTGCGCGGTCGTTCCGTCCACCCTTGGAGCCAGCGCCGACGGCCTACCAGATCCATTTCGACCACCAGCGACACCTGCAGATGCGCGGCATCCGCGGTCAGTGCGTGCCTTGCCACAGCGGCGTGGTGCGGCAAGAGAGCTCGCTCTTCCCTCCTATGGACCGCTGCTTCGAGTGTCACGAGCACCAGCAGCAGTTCGACCGAGGGCAGTGCGGTCCCTGTCACGACGCACTCGAAGTCAAACAGCTCGTGCCCCGCACGTTCGTTCGTCACGACCGCAGCTTCCTGACGTTGCACGGGTCGGAAGCTCAGCGTCAGCCGCGAGTTTGCCAGAGCTGTCACTCGCAGCAGCAGTGCGACGATTGCCACGACATGACACAGACGAGCCTCGTCGAGCAGCGCCACCCCGAGGCGTTCGAACGTCAATGGACCCACCCGGCGGACTTCATCTCGCGCCACGCGTTGGAAGCTCGCTCGCAACCGGGGCGCTGTCTGACCTGCCACAAGCCGCAGACCTGTGATGGCTGTCACTTGGAACGCGGCGTGAGCGGCATCGGGATCGATGCACGAAGCCCGCACCCGCCGGGGTGGGTTGGAGGTAACCCTGCCTCCCGTGACTTCCACGGCCGCGCTGCGCGGCGTGATTTGGCGTCGTGTGCGGCGTGTCACGATCACGGGCCCGCCACCAACTGCATCGATTGTCACCGCGTCGGCGGCTCTGGTGGCAATCCTCATCCGCGCGGGAATTGGACCAGTCGGTCTTCGAGCGCCGAGATGTGTCGGTATTGTCATGTGCGCTGAGTTCTTGCGTTGGGCTTGGGTCAGCTCGCTGCTGCTCGCGCTAGGGCTGGGGCTCGCTCCGGCGTGTTTGACGTTGCGCGACGACGCGCCACCGCCTGCAGTGAACCCATGCGCACAGTGTCACGGCAGTTCCGAAAATCCCGGCGATGAGTTGCAGCAAGCGGCTCCCCCCTTCGACCTCAAAGGAAACCAGGACGAAGCCTACCCCGGCGTGGGGGCTCATCAGGCGCACCTCGCTGCCAGCAGCACCCATGCTTCAGTCGCCTGCAGCGAGTGCCACCAGGTGCCGCAAGAGAACGACGATCGCGGTCACTACGACAGTGCGCCGCCGGCCGAGATCGTCTTCGGCGAGCTTTCGAGTGCGGGAGACGTGAGCCCCGACTACGACGTCAGCTCCCGACGCTGCAGCAACACCCATTGTCACGGCAGAGTATCACCGCGCTGGACCGAACCGCGCACTTCGGACCAGGCTTGTGGGAGCTGTCATGGGTTACCTCCGGCATGGCCGCACCCCCAGTTCGACGATTGTTCTCGCTGCCACGGCGAGGTCATCGATGCGCGCGGTGAGTTCGAGGCTTCCGAACTGCACGTGGACGGTCGCGTCCAGGTGGACGAGCCAGGGTGCGACGGCTGCCACGGGAGCGAGACGAACCCCGCGCCCCCAGTCTCGCTTTCTGGAAAGACCGACGTCACCGATGCCAGTGTCGGCGCGCACCAGGCCCATCTGCAGGGCGGAGCCCACGGTCGTCCACTGCGTTGCGATGAGTGCCACCGCGTACCCGAGGAAATCACCGAGCCCGGGCATCTCGATGGTGACGGCGTGCAGGTCGTCTTCGACGGCATCGCTGCCGGAACCGTCTACGATCCACGAAGCAAGGCCTGTCGCGACGGCTGGTGTCACGGCGGCGAGGGCAGCGAGAGTCCACGTTGGACGGAGCCAGCCGACTTGGGTTGCGCCAGTTGTCACGCATCCCCTCCGCCCGCGCCGCACCCCGCGGTGGACAATTGCGGTCTCTGCCACGGGGCCGTCGTTGCCGGTGTCGACCAGATCCTCGCGCGCGAGCTTCACGTCGACGGTGAAGTGCAGAGCGAGCAACCCGAGCAGTGCACGGGATGTCACGGCGAGCCCGGGGCCGACCCGTTGGGGCCGCCACCACTCGACACGCACGGCAACGACGAGACGTCAGCGGCCGGAGTCGGAGCCCACGCGGCGCACCTGGTGGGACGTGGCTTGGCGCGCGTGCTCGCGTGTGACGAGTGCCACCAGGTGCCGGAGCAAGTCGAACAAGTCGGCCACCTCGACAGCGCTTTGCCTGCCGAGGTGACGTTGCAAGGCGTGGCTCGAGCCTTCGGGGCCGAACCGCATTACGAAGCGGGTCGCTGCGCGGAGACGTTCTGCCACGGCGACAGCTTCATCGGCGGGCGGCCCTCGGGTGGGGTGAACACGGTCCCCGAATGGACTCGGGTGGATCAGAGCCAGATCACTTGCCAAAGCTGTCACGGCATGCCGCCGCCAGCGCCTCATCCCGAGGACGCGGTCGACTGCGGCGAGTGCCACAAGAACGCCGATGGGGCCGACGGTTTCGTCAGGCCCGAGCTGCACGTCGACGGCAAAGTCACCTTCTTCTTGAGTCGCGAAGACGCCGCCGCCGCGCTCCGCTCGCAGTAGCTTCTGACTACAGCGCTTGGAACAGGTGACAGTTCGAGCAGCGGGGGGACTCGGGGAAGTGCGTTTGGCGCTGGGGCTCGTGGCAGCTCAGGCAGTTTTCACGTTCGAAGCCGACGTGCTTCTGATGTCCGCTGTGGCATCGCGCGCAGTCGCCGTGCTCGGGGACTGCGTGCAGGGCGGGGAGTGAGGAGCGTTGGTGGCACGAGGTGCAGGGGGGCGGTGTGGCCGGTCCGCCGGGGCCGTGCGCTCGGTGACAGTTGGCGCAGCCACCCGCAATGTCGTGGTGGAGGGAACGGGCCTGCGACTGGTGGCAACTCTCACACTCGGCGCTGGGCAGGCGCGCTCCGCTGTGGCCGTCGTGGCAGCGGGCGCAATCCTGATGCCCTGGGGGAGCCGTCTGCTGCTGTTCGCGATGGCACGATTGGCACGCCGTCTTCTGCGAGCCGGAGTGGGGTTCGTGACACTGGTCGCAGGCCGCGTGCCCCGGGTGCATGGTGAACAGCTGCTTGCTGTGGCAATCAGCGCAGGAGCGGCTTGGGTTCTTGCTCGCGTGAACGTCGGCTGCGTGGCACGCGGCGCACTGAGCATGTCCCGGGGTGGTCGTGGTCAGGGTGCCCTGGGTGGCATGGCAACCTGCGCACAACGTCGAGTCCGCTTTCTGATTGCGGAAGTGGTGAGGCCGGTGGCAGGCGGTACAGCTCAAGCCTTCCGCGTGCGAGACGCCGTCGTGCACGCTCTGCTCGTGGCAGTCACTGCACGGCAGGACGCCGCCCGCTGCCAAGTCGTGGCGCGGCGCGGGGTGCGCGACGTGGCACGTGGAACATTGCCCGAAGCCTGGCACACTTGGATGGTCGTTCTCGAGCTGCTGGTGACAACCCTGACAGGCAACACTCGGATCGGCCTTCGGTGCGTGAGCATCGTGGCAGTTGCCGCAGGGGGCGTGGGCAGGGACTCTGGCGGCGGCCAACGGCGCCGGAAGATCGTGACAGCTGCGACAATCCGCGCTCGCTTGCTTACGGAAATCGTGGGCCTTGTGGCAGTCTGTACACGACTGATGGCCGCCGGAGAACAGCGCCTGGTCCGAGACTCGTGGCGAAGTGGTGGCATGGCACGGCACGCAGGTCGCTTCGGCCGCGGCTTTGGGGGTGTGCATCTGCTGGTGGCATGCCATGCACGTGTGCTGCACGCTGGCCAATGGTGCGCCGTGACTGGCGTTGACATTCTCGTGGCAGTCGGTGCACGCGCTCGGCTCGGCAACGTTCGTGCCGTGCGGCGTGTGACAGCGCGCGCAATCCGCGAAGCGATGCGTCTTGAGCGCTTGCTCGGTGCCGGCGCCCAAGCCGTGGCACTCGGTACAATGCCATGCCTCCGAGCTGGCCGGCGCGCCCGCATCGGGACCTGAGCTGGGCACGTAGGGTCGTTGGGCGTGCCGTCGCGAGGCGTCGATGTCGGACGCGCTTTCGTCGATGAAGCGGTGGCAACTCATGCAGTCGGAGGGGGAGCCTGCGCCGTACTTGTCGCTCGCCTGTGCCAGCGCGTGTCGGATGCCCGACTGGGTGGCGTGGCAGGGCACGCAGCGGTCCGGGCTCGGATGGTCGAACCCAGCGTTTTTGGTGGGAGCGGCGAGGTTGTGGCAACTATCGCAGGCTAGGTGTTTCTCTCCGACGTGAACCCGATGTCCGGGCTCCTGCCGCGCACTGAGCCACGCCGGCTGAACTTCGAAGCGTTCAGGTTGCTGTTCGCCGTTTTCGCTGCACCCAGCAAAGGCGGCGAAAAGGATGGCACTGATCAGAAGCCAGCCCCAAACCGCGTTCGGGACGCTTCGCAGTGCGGGAGGGGACGAACGCACGATCGCCTCCTCGCACGATCCGCGCCAATTCGCATCTCCATCTTGCGAACCGGGCGGATGTTTCAGGAACATGGCGTCGTCGACTTCCTGGGGTCAACGAGGATAGGCTGCGGCGCGATCATTGCAGTTCATTGCAGTTGCCGCGCTCACCCTTCGAGCGGTACGCGTTCACAGTTCGGTCCGCAGCGCGCACCGTTCTCGTCCAGGAGCCCCGATGCCTTCCACGACACCCGCCGAAAACCTCTTGGCCAGTATCTCTCTGGTGGGTTGGTTGTGTTTGTTCTGCATCGCGGTCGCAGTCGGCTTGCTGGCGCATCATCTGATCACTCGCCCCCCGCTGACGCTCCACACGAAGTTGAGGTTGGCGTTCGGGCTCGGCGTGTTTCCACTATTGGCAGCGGTGACGAGCACGGCCGAAGGCATGCGAGGCACGACAAAGCGCAGCTTTTGCGGCTCCTGTCACGTGATGGGGCCGCATGTGCGCGACGCCTCGGATCCGAACAGTCCTTCGCTGGCGGCTCGTCACGCTCGCAACCTCTTCTTCGGGGACCGCAACTGCTACGTCTGTCACGCCGACTACGGCATGCTCGGCTATCCGATGACCAAGTTGACCGGCATGCAGCACGTCTGGGCCTACTACACCGGCGGCTTCGCCAAAGAGTCGACACAGGAGGCGCTGCAACGCGTGCGGCTCTACAAGCCCTACGACAATGCCAACTGCCGCCAGTGTCATTCGGGCACGTTGCCGCAATGGAGCAAGGTGCCAGAGCACGTTTCGCTCAAAGCGCAGTTGGACGACAACAGCGTGAGTTGCGCCAGCGAAGGCTGCCACGGCTTCGCCCACCCGTTCAGCAAGTCGGCGTCCAAAGCGAGTTCACTGAGCGAGCTCATGGACAGCGAGCTGATGCAGGGGGTTCCGTGAAGCGGCTTTCGAGTCTTCCTGCCGAGCGTCTGACGGTCGTTGCGGCGGTGCTGGCCTTGCTTGCCATGCTCATGATGGCCGTGGGCGTGGTGATCCCCAAGCCGCTGCCCGTGATTCTGGCCATGAGTGTCGGACAGCTGCTCGGCATCGGTGCGCTGCTGTTGTTCTTGCTGGCGGTACTTTCGGAGATGCGGAGCAACCGGCGCAACCAAGAGCGCGACGAGGCGGCAGCCGCGTCCGTGTCGGATCCCGAGTCCGAGCCGCATTCCGAGCCGCAGTGACGCCAGCAGACGCGGAAGGTCAGCGTCGTCGTGCCGTCGTCGAGGTGATGGGGGCGACGCTATTGTTCAGTTTCGTCGGTCCGGTGGCGAAGCTGGTGTCGCTGGGGGCTGGTGCGATCTCCTTCTGGCGGGCCCTCTTCGCTTCGGCGTCGCTGTTGCTCGTGGTGTGCTGGCAGTGGCGGCAGCGTCGAACTCGCTTGAGCCCGAGACAGCATGCCTCGCTCTTTGCCATGGGTGCGCTGATGGCGGGCAACTGGTACTTCTACATCTTGGCGGCCCAAGTCTCGAGCGTGGCGATCGCCGTGGTGTGCTTGTTCACCTATCCCCTGTTTTCGGCGCTCGTGGAGCCGTGGCTCTTCAACGAGCGCTACCGCTGGTGGATGGTCGTGTGTAGCGTTCAGGTTGCGACTGGTGTCGCACTGCTGATGGGGGATTGGGATTGGGCCAGCGCCAATACGCGTGGCGCCGTCTACGGAATTCTGGCGGCGCTCAGCCTGACGGGGCGGAACCTCTGGAGTCGTCGTGCGGTGCGGACGCTGCATCCGACCCACGTGACGTTGTATCAGTTCGTGGTGGCGCTGGTGTTGTTCGTACCGTTCGCGATCGCGCCTCCCAGCGCTGGAGACTGGGGGCTCTTGGCGCTGACGGGGGCGCTATTGACGACCGTCTCCCAGACTTTGTTCATCGCATCCTTGCGCGTGCTGTCGACCGGCTTCGCGAGTATTCTCGTGTCGGTGCAGCCGATCTACGCGACGCTCATCGCGTGGTGGTTGTTGGAGGAAGTGCCCGAAGCGAGCACCCTGTTGGGGGCCGCGCTGGTGCTCGCGGCCGTGTTCGCCGCGCTCGTCGCGAGCCAGCGCGAGCGCCGGCTCGCTGCCCAGGTCACTTGAGTGAACAAACTCGAGCGAACAAAACCGTCAACCGCTGTCGAGACGGGCCGAAGCCGGAACATTCCCCGTTCCAGTGGAGGTCATCATGAGTGGTCTACGATGTGTTGCCGACAACATGAGCCGGCTGCGTGAGCCGCCGGCGGCATCAGAAGGAGCCAGCCAAGCGAGTCCGGCGGGATCCGCCAGCGCCCCGAGCAGACAAACCCAAAGCACCAACGACGAGCCGGAGTCCGGTGCCGAACTCAGCAGCGGCGCTTCATCCCTGGTCGATCGGGTCGGGCAGCGGGACCTGAGTCATCTGTACGAAGTCGCTGGCGCCGAACCCAATCAATCGTCTCCCGATGCAGGTACGAGCTTGGTGATGGAAGCGGACGAAGAGTACGGAGGAAGTGATGGCAACTTCGTGCCGAATGCCGCCGTGAGCAGCTGCAACGACGGTCGCAGCTACTGCGACGCCGAAGGCGACATCGTGCACCACACTCTCGCCGAACGAGCCCGCCAGGATGAGCAGCAGGCCGTGCAGTACGAGCAGCGCAACTTCGATGTCGAGGAGGCGCCTGCACCCGAGCCAGAGGCGGACGGCACGCTGAGCGTCGGTGTGATGGCGAGTGTCTGCGTTCCTTTCGTCTGCGGCTCGCTCGGGGCCAAAGTCACTGCGGGTGGTGATGGCAGCGTCGCGGCGTCCGTTTCGGCGGGGGTGAGCCTGACGAGCAGCGAAGCCGTCGCGGTCGATACCGCGGCAGAAGTGGAAGTGACGAACGCCCGCACGGCGGCGGACACGGCTTCGGGGGTGAGCGTGCAAAGCGGCGTTCAGATTGGGCGTATCAGCGTCGACCAAGTGACGAGTCCGAGCGGTGACGGGGTTGCCGTGGGGCTTCACGCTTCCCCCGCTGTCAACAGCCACTTGGGCTTGTCGCGCAGCTTCTTGGTCGCCGAGGGCAACCTCGCCAGCGAAGAGAGCCAGTAGCCCGGTCGTCGTCGGCGGAATATCACCTTGGTTCGGCGTGCCGTGCGTGGTACCCGAGCTGGGTGACAAGCGCTCTCGACTCAGGGGCGGAGGTCGGCGCTCTTCTGAACGAGGTCAAGCGCCTCACCCAGATCACGGACCACGCTCTCGCTCGCAAGCTCGGTGTCTCTGTCGACGAGATCCGGGCGGCGGAGGCGCGCGGCGCAGCATTGCCCCGATCCGCCCTTCGAACGCTCAGTGCGTTCTACGAGGGTGCGGTCGAAGCTCAGCGTAGCTTGTGCTCGCCGCGGGTGAAGGCCCCGGTGGTCGAGGAGGGGGTCTTTCGGGGGGATTGCCTGGAGTTGCTGGCGCGCCTGCCGAGCGCGAGCATCGACAGCATCATCTCCGACATTCCCTACGGCATCTCCCTCGACGAGTGGGACGTGCTGCACGACAACTCCAACCGCGCGTTGCTCGGCAGCAGTCCGGCACAGAAGCAAGCCGGCAAGGTGTTTTCCAAGCGCCGCAAACCGATCAACGGCTGGTCGAGTCAAGATCGCCAAATCCCGCGTCAGTACTACGAATGGTGTCGCGGTTGGGCGCGGCAGTGGTTGCGGGTTCTCAAGCCAGGCGGCTCTGCCGTCGTGTTTGCCGGCAGGAGGTTCGCGCCGCGGTGCGTGACGGCGCTGGAGGACGAGGGTTTCAACTTCCGCGACATGCTGGCGTGGCACAAGCCCCGGGCGGTGTTTCGCGCTCAACGCTTGAGCACGGTCCTTTCGAAGCGGGGAGAGCTAGCGGAGGCTCGGCGTTGGGAAGGTTGGCGCGTGGGCAATCTCGCTCCAGTGTTCGAGCCGGTGATCTGGTGTTTCAAGCCCTACGACGTCACGATCGCGGACAACGTCCTGGACCATGGCGTGGGCGCGATGAACGCTGAGCGCTACCGCCAATTGGTCGGCGACAACAGCAACGTCATTCGCGCTCGGTTGGAACCTGACGAGGGTGGGCTGCACGAAGCACAGAAGCCAGTCTCGTTGATGCGGGCGCTGATCGAATTGACGACGCCCTCGGGTGGCGTCGTGCTCGATCCGTTTGCCGGATCGGGGACGACGGGTGTAGCCGCCGTCGGTTGTGGGCGGCGCTGCGTGCTCTTCGAGCGCGACGAGGCTCACGTGCGAACGGCCCGACGCCGCCTGAAGGCGGTCCGCGCAACCGAAGCATAGCCGCCGGCTGCTCGGGTTCAGTGGGGCTTCGTCCCAACAGGGGTCGCTCTGGGAGGTCGCGGCGGAGCGGGCGTCGAGGCGCGCGTGCCGAGCATGTCGCGGACTTCGTCCAACAAGGCGCTCGCGCTGAACGGTTTGCTGATGAATCTCGTCGAGCCAGCACGGGGCTCCAACTTGAGATCAGGTGCGTAGCCGGACATGAAGAGCAAGCGCAGGTCGGGGCGGTCCGACAACAACTCGGCGGCGAGATCCGGGCCACTCGTCTCGGGCATGACGACATCGCTGAGGACCAAACTGATCTGCGGCTTGCGCTGTTGCCAGTGGGTGCGCGCCTGGGCTGCGTCTTCGGCGACCAGTACTTCATAGCCCGCGGTCTCGAGCACGCGGTGGCACAGGTTCCGTACCAGCTGTTCGTCTTCGACCAGCAGTATCACCTCGTGCCCACCCTCCTTTTTCGCGCGGCGCGCTTCAGTCGTTGGGTCTTCGCCCTCGACGCGCGGGAAGCTCAGGGTCATGGTGGTGCCCACGCCGAGTTCGGAGCGCACGGAGACGTCTCCCGCCACCTGGTTCATCATGGACTGCACCATGGCCAGGCCCAAGCCCGTGCCTTTGCCCTGGGCCTTGGTCGTGAAGAACGGCTCGAATAGCCTCTTCTGCGTCGACGCTGGCATGCCGTGCCCGTCGTCGGTGACGGAGATGAACACGCGGTCCCCCGTCGCGTTCTCGGTCCCACCGGGCAGGCTCCCGACCTCGAACGTCAGGGTGCCTCCTTCGGGCATGGCGTCGCGACCGTTGGCCGCGAGGTTGAGCAACGCCTGTTGGACCAGAGCCGGATCGGCGCGCGTCAAGCACGGCTCTTCGGGTGGGGTGTACACCACTCGGATCGTCTCGCCGATCAGGCGCTGGATCATGCTTCGCGCCTTGTCGACGGTTTGTCCCAGGTCGACGGTCTGTAGTTGTGAGGCGGAGCGTCGGCTGAAAGCGAGCAGCTGCGACGTGAGCGCCCTAGCGGACAGTGCGGCCTGCTCGATTTGCTCGAGTTCGTGGCTGCGTGAACGTGTGCCGAGCAAGTGCACGTTGCCCAGAACGACCGTCAGTAGATTGTTGAAGTCGTGAGCGACGCCGCCCGCCAGCTGTCCGATCGCCTCCATCTTCTGCGCTTGGCGCAGTTGCGCCTCCAGGCTTTGGCGTTCGGTCACGTCTGCGATAGTGCCGAGTACGCGATGCGGCTCGTCCTGTAGGGCACGGCCGCGGACTTCGATCCAGCGCACCTGGCCGTCTTTGCGTACCAGTCGGTGTTCGACGGAGACGCTCTGGGCGCCGCTGCGGACGCGCGCGATGAGATGGGCGATGAGCTGCCTGTCCTCGGGGTGGACCAGGCGCAACACCTCGTCCTGCGTGCCTCCCCAGGAGGCCAGCTCGACCCCGAATATCTCGGCCGTGCGTGCCGAGATCGTGAACTGGCCCCGCTTCGTGTCGTACTCCCACTGCCCGAGACTTGCCCCCTCCAAGGTGTGGCGCAGGTTGGCCTCGTTCACTTGAAGCGTGCGGGCCCGATCGGCCTCGGACTGATTGCGGTGGTAGGCGTAGAGCAGTGCCAAGGCGGTCACGAGTGCACTCTCCACGGCGGAGCCCGCCACGACGTAGCCCGGCGGCGCGGTGTCGGGGACCACCCAGGGCAACGACAGCATGGCTGCCGCGTTTGCGAGCCCCAGCCAGGGCACGGTACGCGTCGACAAAAAGAGCGCCGCCAAGAGCGGGCTCAGGGACATGAACCCGAGGGTGACGGCGGGGTAGGCCGAGCGCCCCATGCCGACGTGGATCAACGCCACGCACGGAAACATCGCGACGACGGCCATCGCGCCGACTTTGTAGTGTCGGCTTCGCGCCAGGGCGTAGATCGCTACTAGGATGGCATATCCGAACCAGGGCGGACTGTAGTCGGGTACGGTCAGGGAGTAGGCGCCGTCGACGGTGGCGAACAACACGATGAACGCCAGGGCCGACGCGGCGAGCATGCTCGCCGTGCGCCGCTCGCTGTCGGTGACCACGCGGCGCGACGGCGTGACCAGCCGGCGCAGAAACGCGGTCGCTGTGGATGCCTGTGAGCCCATCTCCCTTGGCACAGGTATGACACCCGAGTTGCGAGTGCTGTCAAGACAAGAGGGATCCGGCCGCGTCTTCCTTGCCGCCTTTGTTCAGCTTTGCAGCTCTGCCTGGTAGCGAACTGTCTGGTACTCTGCACCAATGAGTGCCACGGAATCCGATGCGGAGCTGCTGAGGCTGTTCGAGAAGCTGCACGGCATCGCCCAGACGGGCCTGACCTACGCTGCGGACGTCTTCGACCGTGAGCGCTACCACCAGCTGCAGGACTTGACCGTCGAACTCGCTCGTCGCTGGGACGGACCCATGTCTCGACCCGAGCGTGCCTTCTATTCGGAGTCCGGCTACCGCACGCCGAAGGTGGACGTGCGAGCGGTGGTATTGCAACAGGAGCGGGTGCTCTTGGTGCGGGAACGCTCCGACGGTCGCTGGTCGTTGCCCGGTGGATGGGCAGACATCGGAGAGAGTCCAGCTCGATGCGTCGAGAAAGAGGTGCGAGAAGAAACGGGCTACGACGCGAAGGCGACACGATTGCTGGCCCTGCTCGATCGCGACCAGCATGCCCACGGCGCCTACCCGTGGCACGCGTACAAGGTCTTCTTCCACTGTGAGATATCGGGCCGTGCCGAGCAGTCCACGCTGGAGACGGAAGGGAGCGACTTCTTCTCGCTGGACGATCTGCCGGAGTTGTCCGTGGGTCGGGTCACCGAGCTGCAAATCAGGCGACTGTGTGCCATGGTGCTGTCCAGCTCCTTGGAACCTTGGTTCGATTGAAGCGGGTCCGGGCTACGTCGGGCTGGCGGCTCGCGTGCGGCTGGCTCGGGATTCCACGGCCCTTGCCCCATCGGCGGCGCGACAAAACCGTTCGAGAATCGCGCTCGCTCATCTAGTCTGCGGACGTGGCCCTGCTGATCTACGCACATCCGTACCCGAATCGCTCCATCGCCAATCGCGTCTTGCTCGAATCCGCGGCGGGGCAGGGTGGGCTGGAGGTGCGGTCCCTGTATCAGCTCTATCCCGACTTCGACATCGACGTGCCGTCCGAGCAGTCCGCTTTGGCGCGGGCCGAACTCATCATCTGGCAGCACCCCATGTACTGGTACTCCGTTCCGGGTTTGCTCAAGCACTGGTTCGACAAGGTACTGGCGCGGGGCTGGGCGTACGGACAGGGGGGCGATGCACTGAAAGGCAAGCGCTGCTTGTGGGTGACGACGACGGGTGGGGACGAGCGCGCATTCAGTGCCGAGGGTATGCACGAAAAGCCATTCTCCGCGTTCGCTCCGCCGGTCGAGCAGACGGCGCGCTTCTGCGGGATGCAGTGGCTCGAGCCGTTCATCGTTCACGGTGCACATCGTTTGGAGTCCGCGGAGCTTCGAGCGCGAGGCACGGAGTACCGTCGCAGACTCGAGCAGCTGCTCAGTGAGGAGCGCGAGGAGCGCCAGGAGCAAGCGTCATGAGTGCCGGTTCGATGCTGATCGATACGATCGTCTATCTGGGCTCGGCAGTGGTGTGCGTGCCGCTCGCGAGTCGCGCCAAGCTCGGCTCCGTCTTGGGCTATTTGGCGGCGGGTTGCCTGATTGGGCCCTTCGGTTTGGGGGTGGTGGGGGATCCGGAGGCGACGCTGCATTTTTCGGAAATCGGCGTGGTCCTGATGCTGTTCTTGATCGGCCTAGAGCTCGATCCGAAGCACCTTTGGACGATGCGTCGCGCCGTGTTTGGCGGCGGCGGCTTGCAGCTCGTCAGTTGCGCGTCCGTCTTCATCGCGGCGCTCTTCTTGTTGGGCTTGCCCTGGCAGGGAGCGCTGGTGGCGGGCATTGCCGTCGGGCTTTCATCGACGGCGGTTGCGATGCAAACGATGGCAGAGCGCAATCTGCTCAAGACGAACGTGGGGCAGACGGCGTTTGCCGTGCTGCTCTTCCAAGACATCGCAGCGATCCCACTGCTGGCGATGGTGCCGCTGCTCGCCGCGTCTCCGGAGGGTGGCCAGGGGGGCTGGCTGGGGGCGGTGCAGGTATTCGGTGCCGTGGCGGCCGTCATCGTCATCGGTCGCTTTCTGACCCGACCGATCTTGCGGCTGATCGCCCAAACGGGTTTGCGCGAAGTCTTCACCGCCTTCACGCTGCTGCTCGTTCTCGGTATCGCGGAGCTGATGGCCATGGCGGGGGTTTCGATGGCGCTGGGTGCGTTCCTCGCGGGGGTTCTCCTGGCTGGCTCGGAGTACCGCCACGCGCTGGAGACGGACATCGCCCCGTTCAAGGGCTTGCTCATGGGCTTGTTCTTCATCGCGGTGGGAATGAGCGTCGACTTTGCGCTCTTGCTCGCGCACCTGCCGACGGTGCTGGCTCTGGTGGTCGGCTACCAAGTCCTCAAAGCGTTGATACTGCGCGGGATCGCCGGGCGATTGGGCGTGGCCGAACCGGCTCGCTGGATGTTGGCGGCGTTGTTGGCTCAGGGTGGGGAGTTCGCGTTCGTCGTCTTTGGTGTTGCGAGATCCGCCAAGCTCCTGCCCGGCGATTGGGATGGGCTGTTGACCTTGACGGTGGCGCTGTCGATGGCGCTGACCCCCGTATTCATGATCGCCGAGAGGTACTTGCGCCGGCAGGAAGCAGAGCCCGAGGTGGACGAGATCGAGCCCGAGGGCGCGCGGGTGATCATCGCCGGCTTTGGGCGTTTCGGTCAGATCGTCGGGCGCTTGCTGTTTGCGAGCGGTGTCAAGGCGACCGTCTTGGACTTGAGCCCGAATCAAATCGAGATCCTCAAGCGCTTCGACTTTCGTGTCTACTACGGGGACGCATCGCGGCTCGATCTGTTGGAGGCTGCAGGCGCCCACGAGGCGCGTCTCATCGTCAACACGATCGACGACCCCGAAACCAGCGTGCACCTGGTGGACGTCGTACGAGAGCACTTCCCGAACTTGAAGGTGCTCGCCCGAGCGCGCAACGTCGGGCACTACTACGAACTGCGCTCGCGTGGCGTCGAGATCGTCGAACGCGAAACATTCGAGTCAGCGCTCGTCGTGGGGCGGCGAACGCTGGAGCAATTGGGGGTCGGGGCCTACGAGGCGCGGGAGCTCGCGGATCGTTTTCGCCGTCAGAACGTGGCGTCGATGGAGGAGATCTTCCCGCACTGGCACGACGAGAAGAAGCGTGTGGCGATGGCGCGATCCGCGCGGCAGACTCTGGAGCGCCAGATGGAGCTCGACCGAGCGGAGTTGGAGCGTCACGGTGGCTTGGATTGGCACCAGGACGATTGAGCGCTGACGCACCGCCCCGATCGATGTGGGACGACGGGTTCGAGGAAGAGTCCGGATTTCCGGCAAGAATTGCAGCTGCAAGGAGCACTCGAGATGCACGACGAATCCGAACACCACTGTTGTCACCCCGGCGCTTCGTCTCACGAGGCGAAGCCCGCGCACGAGGCGCATCCTGCCCAAGCGCACGAGGCGCATCATGCCGCCGGCGCAAGCGGACACGAGCATCACTCTGACGCGGCGGGGGCGGAGCCCGGCTTGCGCGACCCCGTGTGCGGCATGAAGGTGTCGCGCGACAGCCAGCATCACGTTGAGCACGCGGGCACGGCGTATTACTTTTGCAGCGCTGGCTGCCGACAGAAGTTCGTGGCCGAGCCCGCGCGCTACCTCGAAGCCCAAGCCGAGCCGGTTCACGCGGAGATGCCGGCGGGCACCGTGTTCACGTGTCCGATGCACCCGGAAGTGGAGCAGATCGGACCGGGCGAGTGTCCGCTGTGTGGCATGGCGTTGGAGCCGAAGGGGATCCCTCAGCAGGACGAAGGGCCCAACCCCGAGTTGATGGACATGAGTCGTCGCTTCCGGTTCGCTGCGCTGTTGGCAGGACCGCTGTTGCTGGTTGCCATGGGTGACATGCTTCCGGGGCACCCGGTGTCGAACCTGTTGCCGGGCAGGAGCCGCGCCTTCGTCGAACTCGCGCTGGCCACACCCGTGTGCCTTTGGTCGGCGTGGCCGTTCTACGTGCGCGCCGTGCGTTCGGTGCGGAACCTGAGTCCGAACATGTTCACTCTGATCGGTTTGGGCGTGTCCGTGGCTTACGGCTACAGTCTGGCCGCGACCCTGGTGCCCGGAGCTTTCCCGGCGGCATTTCGCGGTCATGGCGGTCAGGTCGCCGTCTACTTCGAGGCAGCGGCGGTGATCGTCACCTTGATCTTGCTGGGGCAAGTGTTGGAGCTGCGGGCGCGCAGCCAGACGGGTGCGGCCATTCGGCAGTTGCTGGGGTTGGCTCCCAAGAGTGCGCGTCGAGTGAACGACGACGGTAC
>JBNKHV010000109.1:0-172378 GCA_050290545.1 Polyangiaceae bacterium
GCTCTTCACTGGGTTGTAACCCAAGCGACACACCACCGGCTCCAGGCTGACAATCGATGACTCACTCGAACCGCCGCCACCTCGCGATTGCGCCCCAGCCGGGAGCTTCGGCCGACTGCGAGCGACGCTTCGACGAAGATCAGCTGCTCCAGGTGGGGGAGCTGGCGAAGGCGACGGACAAGACTGTGCGCGCCATTCACCTGTACGAGAGCTTGGGACTGATCGAGCCAGTGCGACGCTCGAAGGGCCGCTACCGGTTGTTCGCACCCGACGCCAAGGTGCGGGTGCGTTGGATCAGCAAGCTGCAGAGCCTGGGCCTGAGCCTGAGCGACATCCAGGCCATCGTGGAAAAGCGACACGCGTCCGAGTCGGCGCGTCGCGCAGCCGAAGAGCTGCGTGACGTCTACGAAGAAAAGCTGCAAGAGGTGCGGGACAAGATCCGCAAGTACCGAGCGCTGGAGACCGAGTTGGCGGCCAGTGTCGAGTTCTTGGAGGCTTGCAACCACGCCTGCACGAGTGAACTGACGGCGGCTAGCTGCGCGCAGTGTACGCGTCATCCCGAAACTTCAGAGGGCGCGCCCGACTTGGTCGTGGGCGCCCGCATCGAATCGGTGGTCGACCGCACCGCCTGACCCCCCGAAGACTTCTACCGATCCCTCAGAGAAATATCCCATGACCCTCGAGCTCCCCATCTACATGGACAATCACGCCACCACCCGCATGGATCAGCGGGTGCTGGAGGCGATGCTGCCCTACTTCACGAAACATTACGGTAACGCCGCCAGCCGAACCCACCGCTTCGGATGGGAGGCAGAAGCCGCCGTCGAAGACGCTCGCGAACAGATCGCGTCCTTCATCGGCGCCAAGAGCTCCAAGGAGATCGTGTTTACTTCCGGCGCTACGGAGAGTGACAACCTGGCCATCAAGGGTGTCGCGGAATACTACAAGAGCCGCGGCAACCACATCGTGACGACGACCATCGAGCACAAGGCGGTGCTCGACTCGTGTAAGCGTCTCGAGAAGCAAGGCTTCGAGGTCACCTACGTGTCGGCGGGGGACGACGGCATCGTCAGCCCGCAGAGCATCGCCGATGCGATCACGGACAAGACCATCCTCGTCAGTGTGATGCTGGCCAACAACGAAGTCGGTACCATTCAGCCGATCGAGGAAATCGGTGAAATCACCCGCGCCAAGGGCATATTGCTCCACACGGATGCGGTGCAGGGTGTCGGCAAGACGGACTTCGACGTCGAGGCGATGAACGTCGACTTGGCTTCGATCACCGCTCACAAGATATACGGCCCGAAGGGTGTGGGTGCCTTGTACGTGCGGCGTCATCGCCCGCGCGTGCGCCTCACGGCTCAGATGGATGGTGGTGGCCACGAGCGCGGCAACCGCTCGGGGACGTTGAACGTGCCGGGCATCGTCGGCTTCGCCAAAGCGTGCCAATTGATGGTCGAAGAGCGCGCGACCGAAGTGCCGCGCATCCGCGCGTTGCGCGATAGGCTGCATCAACGCTTGACGGCGGAGCTGACCGACGTGGTGCTCAACGGCCATCCGGAGCAGCGCCTGGTCGGCAACCTCAACGTCTCCTTCGCTTTCGTCGAGGGTGAGGCTTTGATGATGGCGATCAAAGACGTAGCGGTCTCCAGCGGTTCGGCTTGCACCAGTGCCAGCCTCGAGCCGAGCTACGTGTTGCATTCGATGGGGCTCGACGAAGACTTGGCTCATTCTTCGATCCGCTTCGGACTCGGCCGCTTCAACACCGAGGAAGAAGTGGATTACGTCGCGGACTTGGTCATCGGAAAGGTGAACAAGCTGCGCGCCATGTCACCCCTGTACGAGATGCACCAACAAGGCATCGATCTGAAGTCCATCGAGTGGGCGCCCCACTGAGGGCTACCTGCTGCCGCCATGCCTTCGCCCGAGGCAGGCAAACCCCCCACGAACGAATCTGCAACCCGACCCAAAAGTAACGGAATCAAATCATGGCCTACAGCGACAAAGTGCTCGAACACTACGAAAACCCCCGCAACGTGGGCACCCTCGACAAGGATGCCGAGAACGTTGGCACCGGTCTCGTGGGTGCACCGGCCTGCGGAGACGTGATGCGCCTGCAAATTCAGGTGGATGATACCGGCGTGATTCAAGACGCCAAGTTCAAGACCTTCGGCTGCGGTTCCGCGATCGCGTCGTCCTCACTCGCTACGGAGTGGATCAAGGGCAAGAACGTCGACGACGCGGAGAAGCTCAGCAACAGCCAAATTGCCGAAGAGCTGAACCTGCCCCCAGTCAAGATCCACTGCTCCGTCTTGGCGGAGGACGCGATCAAGAGCGCCATCGAAGACTACCGCAAGAAGCAGGCGGCCAAGAAGGCCCTCTCCGGCTGAATCCTCCCTTTGCCCGACGACAACCCGAAAACCTCGACGAGAAGACCCATGGAAGCTGCCACCCAAAGCAACGCCACGGAGCCAGCACGCCCGAAAGCTCCCGAGCGCGGAGTGCACATCAGTGAAGGTGCGGTGCAATACGCCAAGCAACGCCTGAAGCAGCGCGGCACGCCCGATGCCGCCATTCGCCTGGGAGTGCGTGGCGGCGGATGCAGCGGCTTCCAGTACGTGATCGAGTTCTCCGACGACCCGCCGCGTGAGCGGGACACCGTGACCGAGTGTGATGGCGTCACGTTCTACGTGGACAAGAAGAGCCTCATCTACCTCGGCGGCTCGACGCTGGACTACCAGAACACGCTGATGTTCCGCGGCTTCAAGTTCCTCAATCCGCAAGAGGCGACGAAGTGTGGTTGCGGACACTCGTTCACCGTCAAGTAGTGGCGTGGCCAAGAACGCATTCGAAACACTCGGGCTGGAGCCGAAGTTCGGCATTGCTCGCAGTGAACTCGACGCCCAACACCGTGAACTGAGTCGCACGCTCCACCCCGATCGCTACTCGGGCGCTCCTGCCGGTGAGCGACGTCGCGCACTGAACGAAGCCATCAACGTCAATCAGGCGCACCGCGAGTTGCGCGACCCGGTCAAGCGTGCGGAGCTCTTGGTGGGCCTCGCGCTGCAGCGGGTCGGCAAGCAGGCACCCGACGGGGAGCAGGCCACATCGCAGATGGCACCGGAGTTCTTGATGGAGATGATGGAAATGCGTGAAGCGCTGTCCGAGGCGCGTCACGCGAAGAACCTGGACGAAGCGCGGAAGTTGGCCGAGCAAGTGCGCAAACGACAAGAGGAGCTGCTCTCCCAGCTGGCGACGGCGCTCGACGAAGGCGTGATCCGGACGGTCGTGATGGCGCCCTCGAGGGATGCTGACGCTGCCTTCAACTCGAGCGCTGCCGCGAGCTCGAGCGCTGCCATGAAGCCGAGTGCCGCCGTGAACTCGAGCGCTGCAGATGCCGACACGAATGCGGCCGACGACGCCCATGTTGCGACCTCCATCGACGAGTTGGAGCTCGTGGGCGCGGTGGAAATCGCGCACAATCTGACCAGTCAGCTCCGCTACGTGCGCCGCTTCCTCGAAGAGGTCGACGCGATCGAAGACGAGCTCGACTGACGAACTCGCCCGACTGACGACCGGCGCCCATGCGCCTTGGATACGCTCATGCTGTTAGACATCTACGATCCCAAAGCACCGCCAACCCCCATCGGGATCGATCTGGGTACCACGAACTCCATCGTTGCCTACGTGCGAGATGGCAGCCCCTTCGCGCTGACCAATTGCGACGGCAAGCAGTTGTTGCCGAGCGTCGTGCACTACGGCGACCACGATCAAGTGGTCGTCGGCAGGGGCGCACAAAGCTACGCCGAGCGTGAGCCGCAGCGCACCATCGTCAGCGTCAAGCGCTTCATGGGCAAGGGCGCGAGTGACGCGCAAACGAAGAAGCTCGGCGCCTACCGCTTCGTCGAACCCGAAACTGACGACGAGGCCAAGTTGGTTCGCTTCGACGTCGGCGGCAAGGTCGTCACCCCCGTCGAGGTCAGCGCCGAGATCCTTCGCAGCTTGGTGCAGAGCGCCCGAGAGCAGCTGCGCTCCGTGGGCGGCGTGGTGATCACCGTGCCCGCCTACTTCGACGATGCCCAACGGCAAGCCACCAAGGATGCCGGCAAGTTCGCGGGGCTCAACGTGCTGCGTCTGCTGAACGAGCCGACCGCGGCGGCGTTGGCGTACGGGCTGGAAAAGAAGCAGAACGGGACGTTTGCGGTTTTTGATTTGGGTGGGGGAACCTTTGACGTCACGATCCTCGAGTTGGACGATGGAGTGTTCCAGGTGCGCAGCACGGGGGGCGATAGTGCTCTCGGAGGCGACGACATGGACCGCCTCATCGCCGAACGGATGCTTGGCGTCATGGGTTTCGTCGCGGACGAGAGCGGCACGCTGTTGGCGCCCCCGGAGGTCGTCGGTCTGGTCCTGAGCGCGGCGCGAGAGGCCAAGCACGCGCTGACGGATCGACAGCGCGTGCTCGTCGACTTGCCGAAGAAGGGTGGGGGAGAGACGGAGTTCGCGCTCAGCCGCCAGGAGTTCGACGCTCTGATTGCGCCCTTGCTCGAACGCGCGGCGAAAGCCTGCAGGCGGGCGCTGCGCGACGCCGAGCTCGACAGGTCCGACGTCGATGGTGTCATCCTGGTGGGTGGCGCGACGCGCGTGGTGGCGGTCCGAGACCACGTGCGACAGCTCTTCGGTCAAGAACCCCTGGCCGACATCGACCCGGACTTGGTCGTCGCCTACGGCGCGGCGCTGCAAGCGCAAATGCTCAGCGACTCGAGCGACGACGTGCTGCTGCTCGACGTGTTGCCGCTCTCGCTGGGGGTCGAGACCATGGGTGGCGCCGTCGATCGCATCTTGCCGCGCAACACCACCATCCCCACGGGCGCCAAAGCGACGTTCACGACCTACGCCGACAAGCAAACCGGCTTCGAGATCCACGTCGTTCAGGGAGAGCGTGAGCTGGCGGCGGATTGTCGTTCTCTGGCGCGCTTCACGCTCAAAGGCATTCCGCCGTTGCCCGCGGGGCACGCGCGGCTCGAGGTGTTGTTCGAAGTGGACGAAAACGGCCTATTGCGCGTTTCCGCCAAGGAGCTGCTCACGGGCATCGAGCAGAGCGTCGAGGTCAAGCCCAGCTACGGACTGACGGACGAGCAGGTGGAGGAGATGTTGCTCTCAGCGCTCGACCACGGCGAGGAAGACTTCGACGCGCGCCGTTTGGTCGAGGCACGAGTGGAGGGCTCCCGCATGGTGTTGGCCACGAACAAGGCGCTCGAGGCCGACGCGGATCTGCTGAGCGACGCCGAGCGTGCGGACGTTCTGCGCGTCTTGGGCGAACTCGAGGCGGCGATCGAAAACTCCAAGAACCCTTCCCGAGTACAAGCCTGTGTCGATGCCCTCGATCACGTGACTCACGAGTGGGCCGGGCGGCGCATGAACCGCGCCATCGCCGGGGCGTTGGGCGGTCAAAGGGTCACCGCCGTCGCCGAGGGCGTCCGCGCTGCCAAGGGCGTGGACGCCCACGTCGAAGAACACCAACGGGCCCGAGCGGAAAACGTGCCCAGTGGCCCCGGGCTCGACATCGGTGACCCCAGCACGGACTTCGACTACGACGCGGGCGGCGGCTCTGTCGTCAGCAAAGAGAGTGAGTGATGCCGATCGTCAAGTTCATCGATCAGAACCTCGAAGTGGAAGTGCCGACGGGCACCAGCATTCTGCAGGCCTCGAAAAGAGCGGGCGCACCCGAGGGAGACGCCTGTGGCGGTGTCTGTGCCTGCTCCACGTGCCACGTGTACGTGGAGAAGGGCGGCGAGCTGCTCTCCGAAGCCGAAGAGGAAGAGGAAGACATCCTCGACAAGGCCTTCGACGTGCAGCTGACCTCACGCCTGGGTTGTCAGGCCAAGCTGGAGGCGGACGGTGTGGTCGAGGTCCGCATCTCCCGCGAGAGCCTGGACGCCTACTACAACGAGCATCCGGACGTGAAGCGGCCGGCGTGACGGTTCAGTTGGTTGGGCCCTCGCAGATGAAACCGTAGGTCTCATCGCAAGGGGCGTCGGCCCACTGCCAGCCGTCCGACTCCGGCAGGATGCGAGCGCAGTTCTGGCTGTCGCCCGAAGGCTGATCACTCTTCCAATTGGCGTACTGGCTGCCGACCAAACTGCCGCCGATGCCGCCTTCCCAGAACTGGGTTTCGTCCGTCACCCACAGCCACTTTCCTTCGGTGCCCGCGTCGGAAGCACCGATCCACAGTTGTTCTCCGGGTGCTTCGGCGGCGGCGAGGCCTTCGATGAAGGCTTGCAGGTTGGCGCTGCGGAGCGCCGCCAGGTCCCAACCGTCGTCGTGGCTGCGGCATGCCAAGCGGGCGTCGTCCCAATTGACCTCCGAACCCATGGTGGCGAAGACGTAGAAACAAGCGCCGTTGGGTCCGAGGCTCTCGTTGGCGTCACACGCCGTGACCGTACTGAAGTTCCAGGCGTTCGTTCCGCTGAGCCCTGCGAAAGGGTCGCCCCCGACTTCGCCGACGGCGTCGGCGCTGAGGGTTACGAAATAACTCGTGTCGTACTGCAGGGGGGCGCTGAGCTGGACCGTCACGATGGAGCCGTCGACGCTCACCTGAGAGCCGTCGATGGCGATCGTCTCCACGACTTCCGACGCGGAAACGACGAGATCGCCGCCGAGGAGTTCGGCAGGGCCGGAGAACTCGAGCACCAGAGAGCTCGGCGGGGAGACGTCCGAGGCGTCGTCAGCTGGCTCTGTGGACGTCAGGCGGAAGGAGGCAGCGGTTCTGAAATCGAAGGCGTCGGCCGTCAAGAGGCCGCGGTAGGAGGCGCCGCTTTCACTCTCGAAGGTGCCCGCGCCGACGATGACGTAGTACTCCGTATCGTCGGCCAACACCGCTGCGGGATCGACGGTCACGGTCTGTCCAATGATGGTGACTCTGTCGTCGGTGGCGGGAATGGTCTCGAACACGGTGTTATCCATCGCCCGGAAGATGGTGATGTTGCCCGCGCCAGCAACTACCGCTTCACTGAAGACCAAGACGAGATTGGCGTTCGCATTGACGTCTGTCGCATCGTCCATCGGTGTGCTGCTGACCAGCAACAAGGGAGTGGGCGGCTCCGCGGCGGTCGTGAAGTCGAAGCTCGATGCGTCGTCCAGTCCGTCATACGAGGTGCCGAACTCCGACAGGACGGCTCCAGAGCTGATGTTGACGTAGTACTCGGTGGAGTTGTCCAACGCTGCGCTCAGGTCGATGGTCAGCGCCACGTCAGCCACGGAAACGCGCGGGCCAGTGACGTCGAGCGCTTCGACGAGTTGGTCGTCGCTGGCTTGGAAGACGCTGACCAGCCCTGTACCGACGGAAATGGGCAAGTCGAACTGCAGCACCAGGTTCGCTTCGGGATCGACGCCGATCGCGTCGTCCGCTGGTGAGGTGCCGACCAATGCGGGTGCCGGTGGTGCGCGGGTCGTGAAGGTGAGCGCGCCATCGTCGTCGAAGCCTTCGAACAGGGCGCCCGCGGCGCTCCGGATCGCGCCTTCGTCCAACGTGACGAAGTAGTCCGTTTCGTAGTCGAGTTGGACCGCGGGGTCGTAGGTCAAGAGTGCGCCGTCGATGGTGACCTGGGGGCTATCGCTGATGCGTTGTTCGTCGAGCACCTCCAGGGTGTCGGCCTCGACCAGCGCGATGCTGCCCACCGCGCCCGCCACGATGTCGACGTTGAACTCGAGCTCGATGTTGGCGTCGAGGTCGACGTCGACTGCGCCGTACTCTGGCGTCGTCGACGATAGCGACACCGGCGTGGGAAGGCCGGTACGAAATGTGAACGCACCGGGTTCTGCCCAATCGACGAAGGGTCGTCCGTCGCTGCCGACGATCGCGCCCGCGGGGATCACGATCGTGTACTCGGTGTCGTGCGAAAGCTCGGCTTCCCAGGTGACGTCCACCGTGGTTTCGTCGAAGCTCACCCGTTGGCCCGTGACCTCGACCGAATCCACGGTCACGTCGTCCAGAGTCTCCAACAGCAAGATGTCACCACTGCCGGCCTCGACGGGATGGTTGAACGTGAGCGAGAGATCGTTGTCGGGAGCGACGTCCGTAGCGCCGCGATCGGGAACGGAAGTCACCAGTCGCAACGTCGTGCTCGCCGCATCTGCTCCCGCATCGCGCTGCATGCCCGCGTCCCTGGAGCTTCCCATTGGTGGCGGTGTGCCCATCGAGCCGGCGTCCATGCCTGCGTCGCTCAGATCGGGTTTCGTGGGTACACTGCCTTCTGAGGAGAGCGTGAATTCGTCGCCCACGCCTGCGTCCGCCAGTTCCAGCGCTCCGGCTTCGGCCAGCCCGTCGAAGTCCAGGCCTGAGGTACACGCCACGATGCCGCTCGAGGCGAGCAGTGCGAACACTCTCACTCCAAGCCGTAGCGCAATTCTGGCGTTTCTCACTCCCACGCAGCTCTGCTCGACCTCTCGTCGAGTTCCTACCCCATTGTCGTAACCAACGCACGCGCTGGAGCAGCAGGCTACCTCGGTGAACGTGGGGATCGCGCCGGTTCACCAGCGACGCGCTTTGCTAGCGCTGGAACCACCCGCGAGCAGAACGGCCGGCTCGACGCGGTGGCGGTAGTAGGAGAGAAAACTGTCCCGATTTGAGCTGGCCAGATCACGTCGTAATGCACACGAAGCGCCGACCTAAAACTCGATGCCGCGGCGCGCCTTGATGCCTGCTTCGAATGCGTGTTTCACGGCTCGCATCTCCGTGACCGTATCGGCGACTTCAATCACTTCGGGTTTCGCTTCCCGGCCCGTGATCGCGATGCTCAGCTGCTCCGGCTTGTTCTTCAGCACGGAGACGACTTCCTCGACCGGGAGGTAGTCGTAGGCCAGCGCGATGTTCAATTCGTCGAGCACGACCAGCTGATACTTCGGGTTGGGGCCTCGGCTCGCTTCGATCATTTCGAGCGCCTTGTTCCAGCCTTCGCGGCAAGTGGCGATGTCTTGGGCCTTGTCTTGCGTGTTCCAGGTGAAGCCGCGACCCGACTCGACGTGCGTGATCTCGGGGAAGCGTTCGAACGCCTTGGCCTCGCCGGTCTTCCAGGCGCCCTTGATGAACTGCACGATGCCGACGGCCTGGCCGTTTCCAGCGGCGCGGATGGCCAAGCCGAAGGCGGCCGTCGACTTGCCCTTGCCATCCCCGGTGTTGACGATGATGACGCCCCGGTCGATGTCTTTCTGCCGAACCTTGCGGTCTTGCTCGGCCTTGAGCTCGGCCATGCGTTCTTTGTGGGCCTGGACTTCTTCTTCGGTTAGTTCACTCATTGTCGGAACTCAGTAAGGTAGAGCGCATGGCCTCCGACGCCAAGCCCAGATTCCGTTCCAGGTTGGCCGTGTTCGGCACGGCCTCCGACGTCGGCAAGAGCCTGCTCACGGCCGCCTTCGGCCGGCTCTTGAGTGACGCGGGCTTCGAGGTTGCGCCCTTCAAGGCGCAAAACATGTCCAACAACTCCTACGTGGCCCTCGATGGTGGGGAGATCGGGCGCGCCCAGTACGTTCAAGCCCTGGCGTGTCGCTGTCAGCCGTCGGTGCACCACAACCCGGTGCTGCTCAAGCCCTCCGCGGACGATTCGAGTCAAGTCATCCTGCGCGGGCGGGCGCTGGGCAATACCCGCGCCAGCGAGTATTTCGCTGACAACCGTCGGCTGCGGGAGGTCGCCTACGACAGTCTGAGACGATTGTGCGCGACGCATCAGGTGGTCGTTTTGGAGGGAGCGGGCTCGTGCGCCGAGGTCAACTTGCGTAGCCGGGAGTTCGTCAACTTTCCCGCAGCGCACGCCGCCGAAGCCCGCGTGATCCTCGTGGCCGACATCGACAAGGGCGGCGTGTTCGCACAGGTCGTCGGCAGTCTCGAAGTGATGCCGCCCGAGGACAGAGCGCGCGTGTGCGGTGTGATCGTCAACAAGTTCCGCGGCGATCGTCGTCTGTTCGACGATGGAGTCACGTACTTGGAGCAGCGCACGGGCTTGCCCGTGCTCGGTGTCGTGCCGTTTCTCTACGGCTTCGAACTGGACTCGGAGGACGCGGTGCCGCTCTCGCTGGCGCTCGATCCGCCAGCGGGCACCGATGCCGGGCAGCTGAAGATCGCGGTTCTGCGTTTGCCTCACATCTCGAACTTCACCGACTTCGACGCGCTGGCTCGCACCGAGGGGGTCGCCGTGCACTACATCTATCGCCCGCGCGACTTGAGCGACTACGATGCGGTGATTCTGCCGGGCACCAAGAGCGTGGCCGCGGACCTGGCATGGCTCAGGGAGACGGGACACGCCGAGCGGGTTCTCCAGTATCACCGACAGGGCGGCAAGCTGGTGGGGATCTGCGGCGGACTGCAAGCTCTGGGTGAACGCATCGTGGATGACCACGGCGTGGAGAGCGACTGTCGGGAGGTGTCAGGCTTGGGGGTCGTGCCAGCGCTGACGCAGCTCCGCTTGCCGAAGATCGTGCGTCGCGTTCGCGGTCGTCTGTGTGACGGTGGACAACGCGTTTCCGGCTACGAGATCCACGTCGGTCGCACGACCTTCGAGCAGCCCTCACCGCTGATCGAACTCGATCCAGTGGAGGCTGGCTTGGGTGAGCCGCCCACGCCTTCTGGCTCGGACGGGGGGGCTGGCGAGCCGTCGACGACGGGCGCTTCAGACGATGCGCCACGGCTCGACGGCTTCATCGACGATGGCCGTCGCGTGTGGCTGACCTACTTGCACGGCGTCTTCGATGAGCCGGCGGCGCGCCACGCTTTCTTACGTTGGGTCGAGCCGGGGTTCGTGGCGCCCGAGGGAGAGTTCAGTCGTGACGCCTGGATCGAGGGACAGCTCGACGCCTTCGCCGCTCACGTACGGGCGCACGTGGACGTCGAGCGCGTCTTCGGCTGGCTGACGGATCCTTGAGCAGAGCGAATCCCCGAGAACCAAAATCGACAGCGCCGGCGGGGGAGCGCGGCGTCAGGGCTCGTCGTCCTCACCGAACACGGGCTCGATGCGCTCGGTCGTGGCCAGCTCGGGCACCGTGGGTTCGCCGCGAACCGGTTTGGCTTCGAAGGCCGTCAGCTCCTGCAACATCTTGCCGCCGGCGGCCTGGATCTCTCGCCCCGCACGTTTGGCTTCAGGCGTGCTGAAGACGGCGCGGGCGTGCTGCCACAGCGTTCGCTGGCCGAGGGGGACCGTCACGACCGCGTACAGGGCCAGCAGCAAGATCGCTGCTTCGATCGCTCTTCTGCCGAGCTTGAACACTGCCACGGAGCGTAGTCCGTGATCGCGATCCGGGCGAGATTCGGGCAAATCCGCCCACACCCGCCGTTCAGCGGGTGGCGCGGGCCGACTCTGGTGGCTCGGCTAGGCGCACCAGAGCGAGCCCAAAGGCGTTCGTATCGAGGCTTCCCAGTCCGGCCGGCGGTGGGGGTGCAGTCGGCAGGACGACGTGCGTGCTTCGATTGTCCCGAGCAAGCTGGCGCAGTCGCGCCAGGGGCGAGTCGACGCCCAACACAGCCTGGCGCGGGTCGATGGCGGCCAGGCCGTGGGCGCGCGACGGTGTCTCGAACCCGGCGATCACTGCGAAGTAGCCGTAGTCGCCCAGATCGATGAGCAGCCGCGCCGAGTCCGGCAGACGCTCACGCAGCATGTGGCCAAAAGCGACTTCGTCGCGACGGTCGATGAAGTCGTCACGTCGACTCCAGAGCGAGCGCGCCAGGAGGCCGAGCACAGCTGCGAAGAGTGGCACGGCCAGTCGGCGTCGGGGCTGTCGCCATACTTGGGGCAAGGCCCAGCCCAGCAGCAGACACGCGACGAGCCACAGCATCAGCAACGGACGTTCGGCGTGGTGCGTGGGCGCGCCATCGCGGGCGTCTCCGTAGATCAGAAACACCAGCAGGCACAGACCGATGACCAGAGGCCGAATCAGCGTGCGTGGCACGCGACCCACCGCGAACAGGGCGGCCATCGTCGTCAACATCAGCTCGGGTTCACCCACGACCAGTAATCGCGGGTAGTGGAGCAGCGAGCTCAGCAGGTCGTCCGAGCCTCGTCCTAGCATGCGTTTGTAGTCCACCACGCGACTGACGAAGAACGTCGCGCTGTCGTGATGGGCCATGCCGTGAGCCATCCACGACAGCGGTCCTGCGGCGCACAGGGCCGCTGGCAACAGCAAGCTCGGGCGCTTCTGTCGTACAGCGTCGAGGGCGTTGATGGCTCCCACGGCGAGGGCGATCGCCCAACTTTCGTAGCGACTGAGGGTGGCCACCACGAGCAGGGCGGCCCCGAGGGTGCGAGCTCGCGTCGAGCTGACGCTGGTCGTCGCTGCGGCAAGCAAACACGCCGACGCGCTCAGTAGTTCGGGTACCGTCGCGTAGCCGAGCCAGACAGCGTAAGGAAGGACGGCGAATGCCGCGGCCGCGAGCCACGCCTGCAAGCGAGTGAAGTCGAGCAGCCGTGCTGCGCCGTGCAGCGCAGCGACGGAAGCGAGCGAACTCGCGACGGCCACCCCGCGCGCGACCCACAAGTGACGCCCGAAGAGCGCCATCGCGCCACCATTGAGCCAAAAGGGAAAGGGCAACCAACTGCTGCCGCTTGGGTCCAGCTTCGGGTTTTCGGCGAAACTCTGGGCGATCACCACCCGCGCAAAGTCGTCGTCGCTGATGGCGAAGAAGCCCAGCGCGACGACCACGAAGGTGGCCACGCCGCGCAGCGCGATGAGGCCAGCCAACGGCCAGAACTCGCGCTGCGTCATGACAACGCGCCTCGGTTACTGTGCGGGCGCTGGGGGGACCGGAGCTGCAGGCTGGGGCGCTGCTGGCGGTGCGGCCGGCGGTGCTGCGGGTGCCGGCGGTGCTGCGGGCGCCTTGGGGGCGGCCGGTGCTTTGGGAGCCGCGGGTGCCGGAGCGGCGGGACGGGGTGAAGGTACCGGTTGCTGGTTCGCAGCAGAAGGAACCGTCGCCTTGGGCGCTGGCGGCGGCGTGGGTGCTGCAGGCTTGGGGGGAGCAGCGAGCGGCTTGGCGGGCGGCGGACTTGCGGGGTCGGGGTCGACACCTTCGTCGCTCGGCGCTTCGCCGGCAGCTTCGTCTCGAGCTTCCGCTTCTTCGCTCGCAGCGGCTTCTTCGCTCTCCGGCTGGGAATCGGCTTCGGCGGCCTCGTCTGCTGAGCCTTCTTCGGCTTCAGCGGCCTCGTCTGCTGAGCCTTCTTCAGCTTCAGCGGCCTCGTCTGCTGAGCCTTCTTCAGCTGGTTCTTCGTCTTTCGCGGCGGAGTCGTCGTCGGACTCGTCGGCACCGGCTCCCGCCGTTTCGTCGCCTTCGCTGCCGGGCGCCGGCGCAGCCACGACGGCATCTTCGTCGATGCGGCCTGCGAGCGAATCGTCACTCGACGACGAGAGGTAGGCCAACGTCATGCTCGTCAGGAAGAAGATGCTGGCGCTGATCCACGTCAGTCGCGACAGGAAGTTACCAGCACCTCGGCCGCCGAAGACCTGCTGCGCTCCAGCACCACCCAACGCCGCGCCAATGCCTCCGCTCTTGCCTGGCTGAACCAGGACGACGAGCACGAGGAAGAACGCGACGAAGATGTGCAGAACGGTCAGGGGCGTTTCTAAGAAATCGAGCATGGGATGGAATCCTACGGAGGGGGCCGATTACCACAGCCGGGCCCCTGGCGCTCGCCCACCTAACACGCGGCCCGCAGAACGCAAAGGGTTCGCAGCGTCGGCCTTTGGGCCGATGAGCGTTGGTGATGGGGGCGGGCCAGCCGCGCCCGACACAGGTTCAGGCGCTGGCGGCGATGGCGATGAAATCGTCTGCCTCGAGTGAGGCGCCGCCCACTAGAGCACCATCGATGTCGGCGCAGGACAGCAGATCCTTGGCGTTGCCTGGTTTGACGCTGCCGCCGTACAGGACCCGGGTTTTCGCAGCCAGGTCGGCGGAGACGGTCTTCAATTGAGCGCGGATGGCAGCGTGGACTTCCTGGGCTTGCTCGGTGGTCGCCACCTTGCCGGTACCGATGGCCCAGACCGGCTCGTAGGCGATGGCCGCTACGCCGGGCTGCTTGGCGATGATGTCCTGGAAGGCCGCCAATTGACGTCCGACGACCTCGAGGGTCTTGCCCGCCTCACGCTCCTCGAGCGTCTCGCCGATACAGACGATGGGGCGGAGACCTGCCGCGAGCGCAGCTTCCGTCTTCTCCGCGACGCTGGCGTCTGTCTCTGCGAAGTATTGGCGCCTCTCGCTGTGGCCGAGAATGACCCAGCGGCAGCCAGCGTCCGCGAGCATCTCCGCGCTGACTTCGCCGGTGAAGGCGCCGCTCGCCTTCTGATGCATGTTCTGGCCCGCCACCTCGACGGCGGTGCCTTTCAGATCAGCCGCGACCGCGGCCAGAATGGTCAACGGGGGCGATACGACCAGGTCGGCATCGGGTGCTTTCGAGGCGCCGGCTGCGACAGCTTTGGCCAACTCGCGCCCAGCTGCGGTTCCCTGATTCATCTTCCAATTGCCCGCGATCAGGGCTCGTCTGTCGTCGCTCATGAGCCGCCTTCTACAGAGCCCGGCAGGGGCCTGTCCAGCTGCGATGCGACAATGTCCAATCCTGCACGGCAGGCGTGCGCCCGACGCGGCGAAAGGGTTTCAGAGCGGGATCCGCAAGGCTTCGAGTGACGGGCTTTTTGCGCCGGCGAGCAAGTCCAACACGCCGGCCTTCGACGTCGAGATGTTGCTCAGGCGACGGCGCGGGATTTCTGGCAGCGTCTCGAGCAGCGCCGAGAGCTCCTGACTACCGAGGATCAGCATGCCTTCAGGCGATGCCGCAGCGCCCACGCTTTCGAGCAGCGTCCGCGTCGCGTCAGGATGTGCCGGGCGCCCGCGTACCGCAGCTCCCAGTGGTTCGAGCAGCAGGCTCGCGGGCGCTTCAGCGGCCACTTTGGCGGCTTGCTCTGCGGATTTCGGCCCCAGATCGAGCACCGTCTCGGACGGTCTCAGATCCGCAACGTTGCGGGCCAAGGTTTCCGAGCCACTCTGCACCAAGAAGTCGGTGGGTAGATGCACTTTGGCGCCCATGTCCTTGGCGCGCGAAAGCCACGTGCGCGCTTGCGAGACTTCGGCACGCCGCTCGTCATCGAGGGGGACGTCGCGTCCACTCGCCGCCAACAGTGGGAGCGCGAGTTCTGTGCCGAGCACGAGGTGCGGACGCTGCGTCAGCGCTCGTTCCAAGATCGTCAGTCGTTCGCCCAAGCGACCGCCCACACACCAAACGGCGCGTCCGGATGGGGCTTCGAGAAAGCGATTGAGGCGCGACAGTTCACCCATCAAGTGAGGGCCCATCGCGCGCTGCTGGCAGAGTTTGGGGGCGAGACTCAGTGAGGCGGTGTCCAGCTTGCCGAACAACCCGTCGATGACACACACCTCGAAGGGGGCGATGAGTTCGCGGGCGTAGTCTTCACTGCGCTGTCCTTCGCCCGCGTCGAAGGCGAGGTTCTCCAACAGCACAATGTGGCCGGGGCGCTGCTCGCGAAGGAGCTTGCGCGTCACCGGCCCCAGGTTCTCGTCCGGCAGATACAGCTCGGTTTCGAGCATCGTCGCCAGTTGGACCCCGACGTCGGCCAGGCTCAAACCGCGTTGCGCTCCTCCGTCGAGAGGGCCGAGGTGCCCTGCGACCACGACCATCGCCTCTCGTTCCAGCAGCCACTGCAGGGTGGGAACCAGTGCTCGGAGCTTGCTGTCGTCGAGGACCTCACCGTCGCGTTGTGTCGGACAATCGAGATCTGCTCGCACCAGGACACGCAGCTTGTCGACTTGCAGGTCGAGCAGTTGGTGAACGTCGTGAAGGGGGAACATGCGGGGCCTGAGGCAATAGCGGCTGGCGTGTGGCGGGCAAGTAAAAAGCGTCGTGCTCCGGCGCCAACAAGACGAAAAAGGGCGCGTTCGGCTGAACGCGCCCTTTCGGTACTCCATCGGAAGTGCGATGACGAACACCGCACCTCCGTGGAGTGTGCGAGGGGTTACTTCGCAACGAGCTGAATCAAGTCCAACATGCGATTGGAGAAGCCCCACTCGTTGTCGTACCAGGAGAACACCTTGGCGAACTTGTCACCCATGGTGAGGGTCTGGGTGGCATCGAAGATGCTAGAGCCGGGGTGCCCGATGAAGTCCGAAGAAACCAGGGGCTCATCGCAGTAGTAGAGGTAGCCCTTGGAGCCGGCCGACTCCGAAGCTGCTTTCATGGCTGCGTTGATCGAGTCCACCGTGACGGACTTGCTGGTCTCGATCGTCAGATCCACCAACGAGACGTCCACGGTGGGAACGCGGATGGCGCTGCCGTGGAACTTGCCTGCCAGCGCGGGGATCACTTCGGCGACAGCCTTTGCGGCACCGGTGCTGGTGGGGATCATGCTGACGGCAGCCGCACGCGAACGACGCAGGTCGCCCTTCTTGTGCGGCAGGTCGAGCAGGTTCTGGTCGTTGGTGTACGCGTGCACGGTGGTCATCAGACCGCGCTCGATGCCGAACTCGTCCAACAGCACCTTGGCAACCGGCGCCAGGCAGTTGGTCGTGCACGAGCCGTTGGAGATGACGTTGTGCTTGCTCCCGTCGTATTGGTCTTGGTTGACGCCCATGACGACCGTCAAGTCGTGCTCTTTCGCCGGAGCGCTGATGATGACCTTGCTGGCGCCTGCCTTGAGGTGCGCGCCCGCCTGGGGGCCGCTGGTGAAGATGCCGGTGCACTCCAAAACGACGTCGACCCCTTGCTCCTTCCACGGGATCTCGGCGGGATTCATGACCGACGTCACCTTGATCGGCTTGTCGCCGACGATCAGGCCGTCCGCGTCGTGGGAGACGGACGCCGCGGTGAACGTGCGGTGAATGGAGTCGTACTTGAGCAGGTGAGCCAGCGTCTTCGAATCGGTCAGGTCGTTGATGCCGACGACCTCGATGTCCTTCAAGCCGCGCTCGTACAACGAACGCAAGACGCAACGCCCAATGCGGCCGAAACCGTTGATACCAACCTTGGTAGTCATGCTTGTCTCCTATTTCTTTCTGGGTGGGGGATTGGCCGCTGTGCGCGTCCGTTCGGTGGCTCGTGTGCCGGACGTTTGGGTCCGGCACCGTCGAGCCTGAAAGCGCCGCGAATCTATCTCTGCCGTTTTCTGAGCGTCAAGCTGCAAGCGGCTGTCGCTCGGTGGCGTGCAGAGTTGGCGGCGGTTGCAGTTCACGCCATTTAGGGCAACACTCTGCGTGAGTCGACGACGTTCGACCCAGTTTTCCGGTACTGACGAACGGCAGGCGTCTTTTTCATGGCTGAAGGTGACGGCAAGAAGAGCGGCTTTTCCCAGGTCGCCCATCCGAAGCAGGGCCTCGGTGACGAGCGTCCAGCACGTGCTCCGAGCCGTCGGAACCGCGAATTGGCCAAGACGGTGGAGGCTCCACCGCCTTCGGCGGCTCTGAAGCCGAGCCGTGCGGGAGTCGATCCGCTGGCCCAGACTGGTGTGTTTCCAAGTCAGCCGCCCGCCGAAGACGCGGAGCCGGCCGCTGCTGAGCCGGAACGAGACGATGACAGCCAGGAGGCGTCCTCAGAAGGCGCAGCTTCGGAAGAGGCTTCCAAAACGTAGTTCGTCAGAAACCGGCCGGCCCGAGATCGCGCCTCCTCATTCCGTCGAGGCTGCTCCCGCCACGGCCGGAACGGACACCGGCTTGGGCGGTTTTTCGATCTCGTACATCCTGAACGGCTTCTCTTTGCCCTTCAATTGGGCCGGGGGCAGCTCCTTGTACTTGAAGCGTCCACCCAGCGCGTCCAGAGTGGCTTCGCTGACGATGACTTGGCCAGCTCCGGCGACGCCGCACAGGCGCGCGCTCGTGTTCGCCGTGTCGCCGATCACGGTGTAGGAAAGCGCCTTCGAGCTGCCGATGTAGCCCGCCACCAACTGGCCGGTGTGGATCCCGACACCGATGCCTAACGGCGCCGCATTGGAAGCAGCCTTGCGTTGTTCGTTGAACTCGTCCAAGAGCGCGAGTTGCTCGATCGCCGAACACACAGCGCGGTAGGCGTCGTCGGGATGCGCGACCGGTGCGCCCCACAGCGCCATGATGCCGTCGCCCATGAACTTGTCGAGCGTGCCTTCGTACTTGAAGATCGACTCCACCATCAGCTCGAAGTATTCGTTGAGCATCTCGACGATGATTTCGGGATCCGCACCATCGCTCATGGTCGTGAAGCCGCGGATGTCCGAGTTGAACACCGTGCAGTTCTGCACCAGCTGACCGCCTCGCTTGACGACCATTTCGCCGGACAACACCTTCTCCGCGACATTGGGAGACAGTAGGCGGCTGAAGCGTTCACGAGCCACGATTTCCTGCTCCACCTTGCGACCCAGGATGTTGATCTCGATGAACATCGCGGCTTGCGCTGCGATGGCGGTGACCATTTCCAAGTCTTTGGGCTGAAACTGCGCCAGCGTCTCGCTATCGAGCCATAGAACGCCCAAGAGTTCGTCGTTGTGCAGCAGGGGGGCCACGATGGCGGAACTGATCCGGTTCAAGATCATGCTCTTGCCCTTGGAGCCGGCGAAGTCCATCGCCGCGTCGTGAGTGAGCACCGTTGCGCGCTCTTTCATCACGTGCTCCATGATCGTGTTGGACACCGTGATGGCGTCCGTGGAGCCGTCCCTGCGCAAGCTGGCCCCGGGCACGAGCTCTCCGTTCTCATCTTTGAGGAAGATCACGCCGCGATCGGCCCGGATGAAACGAAAGACGCTCATCAGGATCTTGTTCAGGAGGCTGTTGAGGTCACGCTCGAGGGCGATCTCTCGGGAGAGCTCGTGGGAAAGTCGCAGCCGCTCGTAGTCTTGCGCCAGCTGGTTCGGGTTTTGAGCCAGCTGGTCGTAAGGCAAGAAGCCGCGCGCCGTAGCGTCGATCTGATTGCCGATGGCGCGCCCGGCATCGCTCATGTCGATGCGAGTCTGATGGATGCGTCGTCCGCCGTCTTGACCGAGAGCTGCTCGAATGGGTTGCGTGACCGCTGGTGGTCCCGAGGTTCCGGTGCCCGGGTAGTTCGGCAGGCCGGCGTTTTCCCAGGCCTGGCTGGCACCGTACTGTTGGGAAGGCGTCGTGCCCCCGCGCGCGGCGGCGGCGTAGTGCGGAGTTGGCGCGTGAGGTGATGCACCAGCGAGCGGCGCGTGCTGCTGTGCGACGGTGCTCGGTGGGTGACTCATGCTTGCCGCCTGCATGCCGGCAGGGGTCTGCAGTGGGACGCCGCTTTCGAAGCGCGCGCGGGTCGAACCTAGCGCAATGTCGTCGCCGTGCTGCAACGCTCGCTGCCCTGCGACGCGCTCACCGTTGACGTAGGTGCCGTTGAGGCTGCCCAAGTCGTGCAGGATGAAGTGCTGATCTTGCTGCGTGATGACGCAGTGCTCTTTGGAGACGATCTTGTCGAGCAACTGGATCGTGTTGCTGGGGTGCCGACCCAATGTGTTGTGGGCGCGCAATTCGACGACCTGCTGCCCTTCGGGCGTTGTCAGCACCAACCTCGCCATCTCCGCCAGGCTACCCCCGGCTCTGCGCGGCGACAAGACAACAGCGATTTGCTACTCTCGCGGACTGCGATGAAGTCCTACATCCTCGCCATCGATCAGGGCACGACAGGCACCACGGCGCTGGTGATGTCGCGGCAGGGGGAGACCCTGAGCCGCCAAAACCAGGAGTTTCGCCAGCACTTCCCCCAACCCGCCTGGGTGGAGCACGAACCGGAGGAAATCTGGGAGAGTGTTCGGGTGGCGAGTCGCGAGGCGGTCCGCGCGGCCGGTGTGCAGCCAGATCAGATCGCCGCGGTGGGAATCACAAACCAGCGAGAAACCACTTTGTTGTGGGATCGTGCCAGCGGCGAGGCGCTGCATCGAGCCATCGTGTGGCAGGACAGGCGCACCACTCCTCGCTGTGCCGAGCTGAAGAAACAGGGTCACGAGGCGCGCATCAATGCCGTCACAGGGCTGGTCGTCGACCCGTATTTCTCGGGTACCAAAGCCGAATGGCTGCTCGACAACGTGCCCGCAGCGCGCGCCAGGGCTGAAACTGGCGGCGTCTGCTTGGGCACGGTCGATTCCTATCTTGTCTGGAGACTGGCTGGCGGCGCAGCCACGGGCGCCCACGTGACGGACGTGACCAACGCGTCGCGCACCCTACTGATGGACCTCGAGACGTTGAGCTGGTCGCCAGAGATGTGTGGGTTGCTCAGGGTGCCCCAGGCAGCGCTGCCCGAGATCCGTCCGTCTGCCGGGGTGTTCGCGACGACTCGGGGTTTCGATAGCGTGGCGGACGGGACTCCGATCGCGGGGGTGGCTGGGGATCAGCACGCCGCGCTCTTCGGACAGGCGTGTTTCGGGGTGGGGGACGTCAAATGCACCTACGGCACAGGCGCCTTCGTGTTGATCAATACGGGCGCCGAGCGGCGCAAGAGCCAAGCCGGTTTGCTCAGCACGGTCGCCTGGCAACTCGGTGACCAGGTGACGTACGCCTTGGAGGGAAGCTGTTTCGTCGCCGGGGCTGCGGTGCAGTGGCTGCGTGATGGTTTGGGCTTGATTGAGTCGTCGGCGGAGATCGAAGCGCTGGCCAACGAGGTGGACTCGAGTGAAGGCGTGGTTTTCGTCCCGGCTCTGGCCGGGCTCGGCGCGCCGCATTGGGATCCGAACGCACGTGGCACCATCGTCGGCATCACCCGCGGCACGACCCGGGCACATCTGGCCCGAGCCACGCTGGAGGGCATTGCTCACCAAGTGGACGACCTGGTTCGGGCGATGGGCCAAGACTTGGGAAGCGACTTGGGGCAGCTGCGCGTTGATGGAGGTGCAGCCGCCAACGACCTCTTGATGCAAATGCAGGCGGATTGTTCAGGTCTGACCGTGGAGAGACCGACCGATTTGGAGACGACCGCCCGTGGTGCTGCGATGCTGGCTGGTCTGGGAGTGGGAGTCTTCGCCACACCCGAGGAGGCGGCACAAATGATCCAGCGGGACAGCCGATTCAGTGTCAAGATGAACGACGTGCAACGCGCTGCGGCGCGGCAGCGGTGGCAGGCCGCGATCGCCGCCTCCCGGCGTCACGCTGAACAGAGCCAAGGTGAGGGAATCCAATGAGTAAAACGGACGCAGACACGAAACGTGGTGAAGGACAACTGCGTGAGGTTCCCGTCGACTGGGAGGCGTTGGAGGACGCTTTCGAGAACAACGCCCCTGAGGTTCACAGCTACCTACACCTTCTCTCTGGAGAGGTGCTGCGCGTGGTCGATGGTGTCGCTGATCCCGACATGCACTCACGCATCACTTCCGATGCTCAGTACTTGCGCATCGAGTCCGTCAGTTCTCGCGAACAATACCGCTGGATGGAGCGCTTCATTCAGATGGTGGAAAACGTGCAGCTGCGCGGCGCTTTGGCGCATGCGATCGACGGCAAAGGCGCTTTCCGCCGCTTCAAAGACGTGCTGATGACTCATGCCGCCGAGCGTGAACGGTGGTTTGCGTTCCGCAGTGAACGCTTGCGTGTATTCATGGAGGCCTGGTTGGCGGCGCACGCGTTGATCGCCGTCAGGCGACCGGAGTTGGCCGCAGCAGCCGCCCCCGCAGCTGCGCCGGCGGACGGCACTCCGCTGCCGACCTCCCGGCGACCTCGAAACGCGGACGCCTTGCGCAAGCAGCTACGGGAGATCACCGATGCGATGGGAACCCGCGACCTGGACAAGGTGCTGACGTTCGCCGAGTTCGTCAAAGCTCGCCGAGCTTCTCGCGCACACCGGGGTGAACTCAGCTCGGCGATTGGTCATCCCCCGCCGGATCCACCTGCGGAGAGCGAGGACGTGGGCGACGACGAGGCGCCCAATAGCGAACCTCGCAAGATGACTCTCTTGCGCTGAGTCTCGTCGGGGGCCCGTGTTGTCTGGAACCTGGATCTGGGTTTGATGGCTGAGCGTCCTGGGACTGGGCTCGTGGCAGCCGTGTTGTTTCGTCTGCGCTCGTCGGGGAGAACGCTGCGCCGGGCCAGCATCGTTGGGGCCTGGCTGAGTGCGACGGCATTGCTACCGAATCGAACGGAAGCCCGCGAAGCCGTAGCCATCGACCGCGTCGTCGTGCGCTTCACCGCTCCGGAGATCGGCGGTGCCAAGCGCCCGCGTTTCATCTACGAGCGCGTGCTCTCCTTCGAGGCTCGTCTCGAGGCGCTCGCCGATGTGACGTTTCGTCCCTCTGACGAGCAACCATATCGCGATGTTCATTTGAGAGGCGCACTCGAGCGCCACGTCGCGGAGACGATTTTGGAAAGCCTGCAAGTGGTGCCCGCGCCGACGCCGGCTGAAATTCAAGAACGTGTTCAGGCGGCGCGTGTGTCGGAGGCGATGCGCGCTGGCGGTGCACAGGCTATTTCCGCTGCGGCGCGCGCTGAAGGGTTGGAGCCGCGGGAGGTTCTGCGGGTGATGCAACGCAAGGCTCGGGCGAGCCTCTATCTCGACCGAATGGTGGCACCCATGCTCGAACCCAGCGCGGCCGAGCTGCAGAGCTTGCACCAGTCCGGGCGCACACCGTTTTCTCGGGACCCGTACGAAGTTATCGAAGGGCAGCTCCGGCGTTGGTACGTCGCACGCAAGCTGCGCGAGGCCGTGTTGGCGTATTACGAAGGCGCACGCGCGCGTGTGGAGCTAGTCGTCGTATCCTCACGTTGACTTCCGCCGAAGGATTGTGCCTGGCCCGGGCAGTGCAATTGGCGTAGCCTTACCGAGTGCAACGTCGACTCTTTTCAGCTGCGCTTCTGGTTGCCGTAGTCGCGCGAGTCGATGGCGCGCGCGCACAACGGCGTGCGCACGTTACCTTCGTGGGCTTTCAGCAGTTCGAAGACAAACGCGTGCGCCTGTTCGTGCACATGAACGCGCAACCCGACGGTGTTTCCCGTCGAGGCGAGGGCAGGGAGATCGTCTACGTCCTCTCAGGCATGGACGCGGGGGTCCGCAACAACCAGAACCCGCTCGTGTTCAAACACTTCGACACGCCGCTGCTGCGCGCTCAACTACGCCCCTCTGAAGAGGGCGTGGGACTCGTCGTGACGCTACGGCAAGACGTGGAGATGACGCATCATCTCGAGCGGCGAGACGATGGCGAAGTCGTGCTGCAGGTAGATGTTCCGCCACCGCGCTGAGTCAGCGCCGAGCAAACGGGTGTCCGGGGCTACCAGCTGACCTTCACCGTCGGCGGTTGGATCTCCGCGGTCGCGCGCGTCAGATCCACGATCACCGGCAGCGCTGCGGAGCCGTGCTTCTGAGTGTCCAACTTGGTCGCGTCCACACGCGGAATGACGAGTTCGGGTTGTAGCGCCTTGACCACCTCTGGCGTGCCGCGCACCGTGACGTCCACCTTGACCGGTACCACCTTCGCGCCAGGAATGCCGATGATCTCGACCGGCAGCCGTGGGAAGTTCACCGACAACTGGCGCCGTTGGATCTCCACGGTGACCGTCACGCTGGAGACGTCTACGTACTGCGTGCGCGACGGTGGCGGGTCCAACGCAAGCTGTCTCCGGTGATCGCCGGTGGAGAGTCCCGTGATGTCGAAGGGAGCGACGCGGGCAACTTGCGTCACTCGGACCAGGCTCGAGGGGCCTCGCAGCGCCACCATCTCTGGTTCGACCTTGAGTTTGGCAACTTCGTGACCGTCCGCGACGCGTCCGGTCACGGACGACTGCACCGGGATTTGGCGTGTGATGATGTTCTGCCACTCCAGTTGCAGCGAAGGCGGGTCGATCAGACGTACGGAGACTCCGGGAGGCAAGTCGAGTTGGTCGGTGGAAAACTCGACGCGACTCTGCCTTCCCGTGCGCAGGTCCAGGTCCACCGATGGGGTGCTGCCCGCGAGCTCTTCGAGCGCACGGGTACTGCCTTGGACCGTCACCTTCAAGTTCGGAGGAAGCGGGGTCATCAGTTCCCGTTGCGTGCTCTTGTCCGGCAACTGTGCGTTGAGGGTGAAGGCGATGGTGCGCGCTTTCTCGTCGGTCTGGCTACGTTGGTAAGCGACCAACAACAGTGCACAGCAAAAGCAGAAGAGCTTGAGCCCGAAGTTCGCCGTGAGCGCGGAGAACAAACGGCCAAAGAAGGAGGTCGCTTTCACGTCGTATCCCCTCGTTCACGGTCGTCGCCGCTGGCGCCGACTTCCGGCGCCCGTGGCATGGGGCGACTTCCAGGGTGACGCGCGCTCGACGGGGCGTCGGACTCTTCCGTCAACGCGTCGAATTCAGCTGGCTTGGCCGGTTGTCGCAGGCTCAAGGGGCCATCCCCTTCAGCGCCCTTGGTCGGGCTCATGTGGCGCAGCGGCGTGACGAGAGTGGACGACGGAGGAGGCGAAGACGGCCGGCCACTTTCGGGGCCGCTGGCGGCGAGCTTCTTTCGCAGCGGTGGCGGTGGGTTGGATTCGGGACGGGTGCCATCGCTCGGCTTGCGTTTCTTGCGCAGAGGTTTTGGGGGCGCGGAATCGGGTTCGCCTTCCTCGTCGGGTTTCTTCTTGCGCAGGGGCGCGGGGGACGCCGCTTTCTCGTCGCCCTCCTCCGCCGTCTTTTTCTTGCGCAGCGGTGCGGGCGGCTGCGACTCGGAGCGAGGCTCCTCGCCCTCCTTCTTCCTTCGCAGCGGTGGCGGCGTCTCTTCGGCCAACGTGGTGGGCGCCTCCTGCGTCGTTGCCGTCTCCTCCGTCTTCGCCTTGGCTTTCGCTTTCAGGGCGGCCGGCGAGATTTCCGTCTTGGCGGTTGGCAATGGCTCGGGCCGACGAGCTAGGCGAGCCCACCAGCTGACTTTCCGCGGTTTGCGCTTGGGGACGAACACCCCCTCCAGTGCTGCTTTGAGCTTGGGCCCGTCGAGGTTGGGAATGATGTTGCCATTGAAGCAGAAGCTGATCGAGCCGCGCTCTTCGCTGACGACCACGACAACGGCGTCGGTTTCCTCCGTGATGCCCATGGCGGCGCGGTGCCGGGAACCGAAGCTGTCGTCCGTCACTCGGCCCTGCGGCATGGGGAAGAACACGCCAGCCTTGGCAATGCGTAGGTCGCGCAGGACCACGGCGCCGTCGTGCAGTTTGTTCATGGCTTCAGGGATGAACAGACTGACGAGCAGTTCCTCCGTCACCGCCGCGTCGATGACGTGACCCGTGTTACTGCCCACGAACTCGTCCAGGTCGGCATCCTGTTCGAAGGTGATGATGGCACCGGTACGGTGGCGGGCGAGTATGGTTGCTGCCGCCACGACGCTGTCGATGACCTTGCTCTCCAAAGATTGGGCGCTACCGAAGCGAGCCCGTGCTCCGACGCGCATCAGACCGCGGCGGATGTCGTTCTGAAAGACGACGACGCCGATCAAGATGGCACTCGAAAGAACCGCGCTCAGCAGCGTGAGCACGGTGGTCAACTGCAAGAGCTGCGAGCCGAGGTAAAGGACGAACACCAGAGCCAGCCCGAACACCACTTGGATCGCCCGTGTCCCTCGCAGCACGAGCGCCACACGGTAGAAGATGTAGTAGGTGATCAGTAGGTCCAGCGCGTCGCGCGCCAAATCGAAGGGGCTGCGCGTGGCCAAGTATTGCAGCAGGCTATCCATCGCGTTCGCCTCCTGCAGTTAATCGTCCTTGCTCGTCGCGAGTTCGTTCCCACACGAGTAGCGCCTGCCGGACCTCGCGCACGTCGTGAACCCGAAGGACGTCAGCGCCTGCCTGAGCCGACAGTAGGCAGGCCGCAATGGTCCCTCCGATGCGTTCGCCGGGGCCGCTGTCATCGACGCTGCCGACGAACGACTTGCGCCCAGGCCCTACGAGCATGGGGACCTGCAGGTCTCGGAACTCTCCCAAGCGGGCGAGCAAGGCAAAGCAGTGCCTGGCATTTTTCGAAAACCCAAATCCTGGGTCGAACACCAACCGCTCTGCTGTCATTCCCGCGCGCATGGCTCTATCTTTGGTCTGCCCCCAGTCCAACTTCAGATCCTCTACGATATCTGCGTAGTCGTCGTCAGGCCATTGGGAAAAGCCGCCCATTTCGGACATCGGTGCTCGGGAGTGGTTGAGCACGAGGTAGGCGTCGTGGGCGGACGTTACGTGCGCCAGAGCCTCCTGGCGCAGAAAGGAGACGTCGTTGATCATCTGCGCGCCGCGCTCGAGGCAGCGTGCCGCGACCCGTGGCGAGGTCGTGTCGATGGACACGAACGCTCCCTGGGCCAGGGCGTGGTCCAGCGTCGGGCCCAGGCGGCGCAGCTGTTCGTCGGCGGGGACTTCGGGGCTCCCCGGCCGCGAGGACTCGGCGCCGATATCAATGATGTCGACACCCTGGCGCAGCAGGTCGTCGACGCGCTTCATGCCCGCCGCGGCGTCGAGGTACCGGCCGCCGTCGGAGAAGGAGTCCGGCGTGGTGTTGACGATCCCCATCAACAAGGGCGGACTGCCCTGCCCGGGAGCCGTCAACCGTTGCTGGACGTGATGCACCCGGTTGGGGCTATCAGCACCTTTGGTGTTGGGCAACAGAATGGTCGCCGACAGGGTGGGTTGTGTGTCGGCGGTCGCAGCTGTGCCACTCGTCGGCGCTCGCAGCGGCAAGTGGGCTCCAACCCCATTGGACGGGCTTGCTTCACTAAGCAGCGATTTCCAAACGGAAACGGTCCAACGGCGTGACCGTCGGGGGTTGCCCCGAGAGCGCGTTCCGGGCTCTTGTGACGAAGATCCCAATTGGCTGAATTCATGGAGTTTTCTTCAGGCCCCGGTGCCGGGTGGCGGGTTTGAAGAGGGCCCCGCCCGGCCTTCGTCAGCCTGCAAGTTGGCCCGTGCCGATGAGTGTCGCGCCAGCGACATGAGGTGCTCGTGCTTGCCGGCCGTAAGAGCGGGCAGTACCTTCCCTCCGGGCGACACGTTGCCCGGAACGATCGATAAATCAGATACATGCGTACGCGGGTCAAAGCTGGCTGGGTATCAGGGCTGCTGCTCAGCGCGCTCGCCGCGACGCTGTTCTCGGTCGTTCACTTCAGTGACACCGTGACGGAATCCGCCCGGCCGCGCCTCGGCAAGCCCGCGCCGGTGTCGATCCGAGTCCCCTACGGTGCGGTCCGCCAACCCGAGGGACGTTCGGCCTACTACGACAAGCACCACAACTTCGTGCCCATCGGCACTCTGCTCCTGCCGCAGGAGCTCGCACACCGAACGGCCGTCGAGTACGAGGATTCTCGGCGGCCCCCGTCGTTGCTGCGGGTGGCTGGCTATTGGGTGCTGCTCTTCACGCTGTGTATTTCACTGGCCACGTACTTGCGTCGTTTCGGTCAGAACCGATTGAAGCTGCTGCGGGTGCAGGTCGGGCTGTTCACGATGATCGGCGGGCTGTTCCTGCTGACGAAGGTCCAGCTCCTCTTCTCCCAGTTCACCGAGTTCTGGATCCCGATCGCGACCGTGCCGCTGTGGGTGGCGACGGCGTTCGACCGCCGCAGCGCGCTAGTGGTCACCGTCGTGACGGCGTTCATCGTCGCGTCCCCCCTGAGGTTCGACCTGCTCGTATTGGGCGTCATGCTGGCGCACGGTATGGGGTCGATCCTTCTGTTCTTGGATCGCAAGCACAGTCGGTCGATGCTCGTTTCTGGGGCGTTGGCTGGTGTCAGCTCCGCGGGATTGTTGGTCGCGATGATGCTGACGTTGGAGGGACGCTTCGACTTGTTCGCGGATTTGGCATCCGGGCCGGCTTCGCGCATCCTGGGCTGCATCGGAGGAGGCGTGCTCGGTGGCGGCTTGGCGGCCCTCCTGCGCTCGCCGGCAGAGCGCCTTTTGGGACACGTCCCGCGTGAGCGACTGCACGACTTGACCGATCTGGAGCAACCGTTACTCAAGCACATCGCCAAACACGCACCGGGTTCGTGGGAACATTCCCGAGCGATGGCCAACCTCGCCGAGCAGGCGGCAAGTGCCATCGGCGTCGATGCGCTGCTCGTGCGGGTCGGGGCTTACTACCACGACTTGGGCAAGTCGGTGCGCCCGAAGTACTTCGTGGAGAACCAGACCCCGGGGGAGGAGTCACCCCACCAGAGCCTGACGCCGTTCGAGAGTGGTCAGGTCATTCGCGCCCATGTGGAAGAGGGGACCAAGATACTGCGCGACGGCGGCATTCCCGAGCCCGTGGTGGAGTTCGCCTACACCCATCACGGCACCCAACTCGTCGAGTACTTCTGGAACCGCTGCAAGGAACGCGGCAACCCCGATGGCTTCACCGAAGAGGACTTCCGTTATCCGGGCATGAAGCCTCAAACGAAAGAGACGGCGATCTTGATGCTCGTCGATTCGATCGAGGCGGCGTCACGAACCATCGACCCGCCCGAAAGGCAGCAATTCGAGACCATGGTTCAGCGCATCGTCTTCACGAAGCTGCAGGCGGGACAACTGAGCGAATCCGGCCTGTCGATGGCGGACTTGAACATCGTGGTGACGCGCATGGTCGATACCCTCGTCAACATGAACCACCACCGCATCAAGTACCCCTGGCAGGCACGACAGGCCGAAGAGTTCGGCGTGCCCTCGCGCGCGGTCTCGGAGCCGGCGCCCCGACGCACACCGCCAGCGCCCGCTCCCGAGCCGCCCACCCCCGACCCGGTGTCCGCGACGCCTGAACCGGTATCGAGTGAAGCACCCGCACCCCCCGAGACGGCGGATGACGAGGAGGAAGCGGTGCCCTCGCACGTGAGCCCGACGCGGCACTGAGTCCAAAGCGAGTCGGGGCTGAGCCCGACGTGACACCGAGTCCGGCGCCGCCCGCGCGGGTTCGGGCCGCCACGGGGGCTCTCAGTGCGAGATTACCAGTGCTTGACCAACTCGCAGGCGTTGTACATGCCGAGGTAGTAGCGGGGCAGACGCCGCACGATGCGGTAGCCTCGTTTGATGAGCAGGTCGAGTGCCGCCAAGTTGGCGTCCGCAGTATGTGCGACCAACGATGAACGTCCGACATTTCGCGTTGCGGTTTCGGCGATGGCCAACAGCGACGCTCCGACGCCGCGTCCTCGCTCCCCCGGAGCGACGGCGATGGCCGTCAGCTCCGCTCGGGGCTGTCGAACGACGTCGATGACGACGAAGCCGACGCGTCGCTCTTCCACGGTCGCGATGAAGGTGCGGTAGTGCTCAGCCATCCACAGCGTGCCAGGCCCGGGATCATTCGAGTATTCCTCGAAAGTCCACTGCGCGAGGGCTTTGATGAAGCCCGCATCGTCGCCACGCATGGAGCGGATACGTGTTGGGGGAGGGTGCAGCAGCACCCTGCAGTATAGCGCGGCATCGCGGTTCTGCACGCTGAGCAACGACATTCGGCCCGGCCGTCGCGGGGCGACCGTGACGTTGACCTGCGCGAAAGCTAGGGCCCAGGCAAGCGCGCGGGCGCGCAAGTGTTATTCTCGTCCAGCTTCTCGACGAGTCGTCCGCTGCTGGCGCGTTCCAAGTTTTCGCGCACCACGGCGATCTCGTCGACATCAGCCGGCTCGGAGTTCACGAGCTTGAACCCCTTGGTTCCAGAACGCATCAGGAGTTCGTCGCAGGCACCACAATCCTGGTGGCCGAGACCCAGAGCGTGGCCCAGCTCGTGGGCGGAAGTACGTGCTGCGGGGTAGCGCACTGGTTCCCGCACGTTCGCCAAGTCCGGCGCGTCCAGCGAGAAGATTTCGTCTGGGCTGACATAAACGCCGTTGGCGACGACTCCGTTGGGAAACGGAGCATCCCGCTCGAACCACAAGTCCAAAGCGCCCTCGGCTGCGTCGTCGCTTGCTAGGACCTGGATCTCGAAACACACCCCGACCTGCGACCACCAGATATCGTTCACCTCAGACAGTACTGCGCACAGGTCGGCTTCGCTTTGAGCGCTGCGCGGGGTGTGGACCGTCAGCTGTACCGCGTACCCTGGCGTGACCGCTGTTGCTTCGGGGGCGAGTTGCTGGTCGCAGAGCCGAGGCTCGAGCGGGGAACCCTCGTCGGTGCCCAGGGCGGTGGGGCTTTCAGCCGAGCTCCCCAGGGAAGTGGTGGTATCGATACCCGAAGCGGGGCTCGCCGGGGCCAGTCGTGGCTCGCTTGGCGGGAGCAGCGAAGCCGCGGATCCAGGCTCGGCCATTTGAGCGGGCTCGATGGGGGGCTCTCCGCCGCACGCCCAACACCCCAACGCGCACAGGGGCGTTGCCCGCGACAACACGAGTTTGGACAGCCACCGTCGCTCGATGACGCTTCGGCGGGGCAAGGCTTCAAGACGGCGGCGCACTAGCTCAGTCGAGTCTAGACTGAATGCCGCTGTCGACAAGGCTGCCAGCTGCGGCGCTGACTACCTCGACGAGACCTGTTCCACGCGCGGCGCTTTGTTACATCCCGCGTGCTTCAACCCGCATCGGGTGCGACCACGTCGACGACCCAACCGCGCTTGCCCCAATCGGCAAACCAGGCGCCCACTTTGCGCTCGATTTCCGCTGCAAGTCCCGGGCTCGTCGCGGCGGCCTCACAGGCGGCTTCCAACGCGAGGCCGCGGCTGAGCTGCTCCAGCACGCTCATGGGTGCAGGTTTGAGCTCGCAGTAGCGCAGGCCCAGTTCGGCGCCGCGGTAGAGCGCGAGGTTCTGCGGCTTGCGCTCGGGGATCGGCACACTCGTACCCTGGCCCCGCATTTCGTTTTCGGCGGCCTGACGTAACTCGCGCCGCAGGGCGGCCACGGGATACTCCGTGCGCAGCAGTCGCAGCGAAGGATGCAGTACGATGCGAGCTTTTGGCCAGGCCGCTTCGTCGATGGACGCCAGTTTCGTGGCGTCCAAAGGGGGCGCCTCCGCCGCGTCGAAGGCTTCGACGTACAGCCATTCCAGGTGTGCCATGTCGACGCACAGACGTTGGTGCGGGGTTTCGCTTCGAACCGCGACGAACTCGGGCAGCCCGGAGCCCAGGTCACGCAACGTCCAGCTCTGGGGAGGGACCTGTGAAAGGTAGTCTTCCACCAGCTCCTCCCACGCACGCTGACCCAAGATGCCTCCGAGCCCGGGAAAGTCCTCCACCAGGGAAGAGGTGTGGCGCAGCCAGAACTGCTGACGATAGATGTCCAATTGCTCCACCGGCAGCAAGCGGTCGTTGCCAGTCAGGTGTACCTCGGCGCCGTGACGTGCCTCGGTAATCTTCGACAACTTGCTGCGTTGCCGCAGTTGCTCGACGATGAAGCGTTGCACGTCTGCGAATGGCGCCGCTGCCGCTGGCACGCTCGCGGCGCGGTGGTTTTCGTCCTCGCCGTCGACGTGAGCGTCGAGGGACGTGTCTTCCGGCGTTCTCGTCATCCGACGACTCCGTCTTCCGCCATGGCTTCGACGGGCGCGTGCTCTCGGGGGCCCCCTTGGAGCCAGCGTTCCGCCGACGCAGCACTCGACGTTGGGCGCGGGATGAGGGAACGTCCGACGACGAAACTTGGCGCCGTCGGGTCGCGAAGACGGGCCTCGCGCGCGAGCGCGCCCCGAGCACGCTCTGCCTTTGCCTGTTCAGCTAACCCCTGCAATACGGAAAACTCGGGGATTTCGTCGTCCCATTCGATCAGAGTGGACACTGGACCCGTCAGCTCGATCGTTGCGCGGTACAGCTCCCAGACGGGCTCGATCACATTGCCGTTGTGGGTGTCGATGATGTACTTGCCCAGGTTGGTGTGGCCGGCGAGGTGGATCTGAACGATGCGCTCGTGAGGCACGTTGCGGATGAACTCGTAGGCATCGAAGCCGTGATTGTAGGCCGAGACGTAGACGTTGTTGACGTCGAACATCAACCCGATGTCGGCCTTCTCGCAGACTTCGGAAACGAACTCCCATTCCGGCATTTCGCTTCGTGCGTAGCTCATGTAGCTCGACGTGTTCTCCAGCGCGAAGGGGACCTCCAAGATGTCCTGCACTCGTTTGGCTCGCTCGGCGACCGTTTCGATCATCTGTTTCGTGTACGGCAAGGGCAGCAGGTCGTGCATGCTGGCCCCGGGCACGCCCGTCCAGCAGAAGTGGTCACTCAGCCAGGCAGGCTGCACGCGCCTGACGAGTGCACGCAGACGCTTCAGGTAGTCCTCGTCCGGTTCCGTCGGACCGCCGATGTTCAGCGAGACCCCGTGTTGAATGATGCGGTAGCGGTCCAGGAAGCGTTCGAGGTTGTGGAGCGGTTTGCCTCCGTCCACCATGAAGTTCTCGCTGATGATTTCGAAGAAGTCGACCTCGGGTTGGTGGTCCAAGATGTGGCGGTAATGCGGGACTCGGAGGCCCACGCCAACGCCCAGATCCGGTACCTCCCAATTCGTCCGTGGCATGATGGGAATACTACGGCGTCTTCCCGCTCGGGGTAACAAGCCTGGCCTGGAGCGGCCGCTCCCGTGCCGCCGGCAGAGGCCGACCGTTCGCCTCGGCCGCAGACGTTTGTCCCTGACGCCCGGGCTGGGTTGAGTGACACTTGCCAGTATGTGGCCCAAAGCCAGTCCAGTGACGTGTTTTCAGGAACGCCGCCGCCGCTTTCTGGAGTCGTGGACAGGCGCGGCAGTCTTCGGCTCTGGCATCGCGCGGGTACGCAACTTCGAGGGCAACCGCTTTGCTTTTCGAGCAGAAAGCCACTTCCTGTACTTCGTCGGGCAGCACGTCGAAGAGGCGTTGTTGGTCTTCGACGAGGGCAAGGCGACGCTCTACATGCAACCTCCCGATCCGGAAGATGCCCTTTGGCACGGGCCGGAGCCGACGTTGGAGCAGCGTGCCGAGCAGCTCGGACTGGACGTGGCGCCCATCGTCGAGTTCGACCCGCCAGAGGACGTCGCCACGTTGCCGCCGGCGGACGTGGAAAGTTCCCTGTGGTTGGAGGAGTTGCTCGGTCGGGCCGTGGAGGCTGGCAACCTGGCCGCGGTGGAGGCCGATCTGGCTCTCGCCGAGTGTGTGATCGAGCTGCGCCTGAAGCACGACGAGCACGCCATCGAGCAGATGCGCCAAGCGGTGCGCGTCACTGTGGCGGCTCACCATGCGGGCATGGCAGTGACGCGGCCTGGGCTGCGCGAAGCGGAGGTTCGGGCAGCGATCGAGCGCGAGTTCACGAGAGCCGGCATGTCTCCTGCCTACCAGTCGATCGTGACGGTTCAGGGCGAGGTGCTCCATCATCAGCTGTCTCTGAACCTGATGCAGGCCGGCGATCTGATCCTCGCGGATGCCGGAGCCGAGTCGGTGGAGGGATGGGCAAGCGACGTGACCCGCACCTGGCCCGTCTCGGGGAGCTTCAGTCCGACTCAAGCCGACGCCTACGACGCAGTGCTCCAGGCTCAGCGAGCTGCCATCGACGCTTGTCAGCCCGGGGTGCGCTACCTCGAGGTGCATCGCGCAGCGTCGCGGACCTTGACTCAGGCGTTGCTGGATTGCCGATTGCTCAAGGGTTCCATCGACGAGCTTCTGGAGCGAGGGGCTGCTGCCTTGTTCTTCCCCCACGGCATTGGTCACCTACTGGGGCTGGACGTGCACGACATGGAGGATCTGGGGGATCTCGCCGGCTACGCTCCCGGAAGATCGCGCAGCACCGCGCCACAAGAACGCTACCTACGGCTGGATCGGGATCTCGCGCCGGGCATGGTCGTGACCATCGAACCGGGCTTTTACCTTTCAGAGCAAGCGCTTTCTGGCCCGGAGTTCCATGGGCTGCGTGACCTCATCGACGAGCGGCGACTGGAACAGTTCCGCGATGTGCGCGGCATTCGCATCGAAGACGACGTGCTCATCACCGACTCGGGTCATGAGGTGCTGAGCGAAGCCATCGCCAAAGAGCGGCGCGACGTCGAGGCAGCGGTCCTGAGGGCGTCGGGAGCTTGACGGAGAGCGTCGCCGAGTTGGACCTGGACGAAGCGGGCCTCAGTTGCCCGCAGCACTCGCTTTTCGAAACGCGGGCTCCAAGCTTTGCACGAGCATGCGAGGGTGGTCGCCAACAGGGACGACCAATTCGACGAGCTCGTTGGCACTGCAGCCATTTTCCAGGGCTTGGCGCGCTTCGCTCGAACCCGTGAGCAGATCGAAAGCGGGGTGCTCGCTCTCGAACTCGTAGGGTTGCGTGCGGAAAGCAAACGCCTCGGGTGCTTGCGTTTTTGCGAGCGCGATGAGCGTGAGGTAGGTGGTCACAGGGCGAAACGTGGCCGGATTCGTCACGTGCAGCATGACGCCGTGGCAGAGCTCGCCAGAGTGCTTTTCGAAGCTGGGCCGGAACGCAGTAGGGCGGACCAGAACGCCGGGCAGCAGTGCATCCGCCATGGCCTTGGCCAGCGCCGGGCCGTCGACGAAGGGCGCCCCCACGACGCGAAATGGGAAGCTGGTGCCTCGTCCTTCCGACAGATTCGTGCCTTCGACGAGGCAGCCGCCCGGGTAGAGCAGCGCGGTTTCCAACGAGGGCATGTTCGGCGAAGGGGGGATGAAGGGTCGCCCCCAGGCGGCAGCGGTCTTGAAGCGTTCCCAGCCTTCGCAGCGAATGACGGAAAACGCGCCATCCGTGCCACCCTCGTGTCCGTCTTTGCTCAGGAAGTGGGTCAGCACTTCACCGAGCGTCAGGCCATGGCGAATGCACAGCGGTTCGAGCCCGACGAACGACAGGAAGCCTTCGGCTTGCGGCTTGCCTTCACACAGCGACGGATCGCCGCCGATGGGATTCGGCCGGTCGAGGACGACCACGTGCACCCCGAGGCTGATGGCCCTGCGCGCCGCGAGCAGTGCCGTCCAAACGTAGGTGTAGTAGCGACTCCCGACGTCCACCAAGTCGATGACGAGGCTCTCGCAGCCCTCGAGGTCTTCGGTCTTGGGAGTGAGCGATTCACGGTCGCTGCCGTACAAGCTGACGATGCGCGGCGATTCTTCAGAGGTCTCGGGGGAGTCCACGCTCTCTTCGGCCTGAGCCACGCCGTCGAAGCCGTGCTCGGGCGAGAGCACGACGCTGATACTGACACCCAATTCGTCCAGTACCTCCAGCGTGCCCCGTCCGCGCCGGTCGACCGCCGCAGCATGAGTGAGCACAGCGCAGGCGCCGGCACGGAGACGCTTGCGCGTGGAAGCCAGCTGGCCGCTGGAAAGCCTATCGATTCCCCACATGAGATGAGTCCTTCGTTTCGTCTAGATTCCGCACGTTTGTCGCGCCCGGTCGTCGGCAAGTAGCACCCGTGAGGAGCCCGAGGCAAGGTCCCCCGACATCACACATTCGCAACTTCTTGCGCAGCGACGGTGCCCAGACTAGCATTTTTTTCACACCTGCTTGAAAGGCTCCGAGATCCCTTGAAACGCGTCCTGGTCGTCGACGACGAAGAGAACATCCGTTTGGTGCTGCAGACGCTGCTCAAGCGCAACGGCTACCAAGTCGAGACTGCGGACAGTGGCGAACAGGCTCTGACGCTCATCGATTCCTTCGGTCCGGACGTCGTCATCACCGACGTTCGCATGCCGAAGATGGGCGGGTTGGACCTCCTCTCCACGCTGCGCGCCAAGAACAACCCTGCGACGGTCATCGTGATGAGCGCGTATGGCAACGTCGATCAGGCCATCGAAGCTCTGCAGGCCGGCGCCTACGACTACATCCAGAAGCCGTTCAAGCCGGAAGAGGTCGTGCTTTGCCTACGCAAGGCCGAGGAGCGGGAGTCGTTGCGGCGGGAGAACAAGGCGCTCCGACAAGAGATCCGCAAAGAGCACCGTTTCGAGGACATTCTGGCCAAGAGTGCCGCGATGCAGGCCATCTTCCGCACCATCACGAAGATCGCCGATTTCAAGACGACGGTGCTCATCACTGGCGAAAGCGGTGTGGGCAAGGAGCTCGTCGCGAAGGCGATTCATTCGTGTGGGGCGCGCACCAACCAGCCCTTCGTCGCGGTCAACTGCGGAGCGATTCCGGAGAACCTGCTCGAGAGCGAGTTGTTTGGCCACAAGCGTGGCGCGTTCACGGATGCCACCTCGGACCGAAAAGGACTGTTCGAAGAGGCGGATGGGGGCACGCTCTTCCTCGACGAGATCGGTGAGTTGCCGCTGGGGCTACAGGTGAAATTGCTGCGCGTGTTGCAGGAAGAGACGATCCGTCGCTTGGGGGACACCAAGGACATCCAAATCGACGTGCGGATCATCGCCGCGACTCACCGTGACTTGTTGGCGGAGACTCAGGCGGGGCGTTTTCGGGAGGACCTCTTCTATCGGCTCAACGTCTTGCCCATCAACGTGCCGCCCTTGCGGGTGCGTCGTGAGGACATCGCGTTGCTCGTCGATCACTTCATCGCGCGCAACAATGCGCGGCTGGGTACCGAGGTGCGCGGCTTGGATAACGAGTCCAGACGCTTGCTGTTCGAGTACCCGTGGCCAGGCAACGTTCGCGAGCTGGAGAACACGATCGAGCGCGCCATGGTGCTCGCCGAGGGCAATCAGATCATCGCCTCCGACCTGCCCGAGCGTATTCGGGAGTCTCAGGACCCGGTGCAGGTGCAGCTCGCCAGCGGCGAACTCAGCATCAAGAAGACAACCCGTGTCATCGAAGAAATCCTGATTCGGCGTGCCCTGCAGAAGACCAAGGGAAACCGGACGCGAGCGGCCGAGCTGCTCGAAATCAGCCATCGCGCCCTGCTGTACAAGATCAAGGACTACCAGGTCACAGATCTGTGACCTCGGCCCGCGTACGGGGAGGCCAAGGTTTGGTCGGGGTGGGGTGTCACAGGTGAAGCCTCAGGCACTCGGAAGCTGGAAATCTACCGTGCTTCCGAAGGCCTTCCCGTCCTGAGAAACCTCGTCTACACTCCGCCGCCATGAAGCAGCTGCCCTTTTTCCTCGCCAGTGTGCTGGTTTGCGCTTGTGGCCCCAGCCTCGAGACTGACCGCGTGATGACCCCCGACGAGCGCCTCCAGGAGCAGGAGCGCTTGGCCTACGAGCAAGAGCTCGAGAGTCGAAAGCAAGGGGACGACCCCGACATCGAGCTCGCTGACGAAGACGAAGAGATCAAGTCCTTCGATCTCAAGCAGGCGGAGATGGAACTTCGTCGCGCGACGCTCTCCGCGGTAACTTGTCCCGACGTCGTCGAGAAAGCTCCCAAGGGTGCCGGTGAGGTAACCGTCAAGTTCCGAAGTGACGGTGCCGTGTCGGAGTCGACGCTCAGCTCTCCCTTCGCGGGCTCTCCGATCGAGGCCTGCGTGCTCAACGCCTACAACGCCGTGCTCGTGCCGCCCTTCAAGGAAGCCGAATACACGATGACCTGGAAGGTCGACCTCAGCGGCAAGAAGCAAGACCTCATGCCGAAGAAAGAGGACGACATCGCCAAAGCCCTTGCCGGTGGCGGCGAAGAAGAGGGTGAAGAAGGCGACGACAAGAAAGACGGCAAGGACAAGAAGGACTCCAAGAAGAAGTGAGCGCTGGGGCTCCCGGGCAGCGTTCGTGCTGCCCGCGGGCGCCCTGCTGCTCGTCTTGGGGGGAGCCCCGGGCGTGTTTCGGGATGGGTGGTCGACGTGACCGTCGTACAGCAGTACGGACGTGCCGCCTTGCTCGGGGTGGCAGTCTCTGCGAGTGGCGGGCGGGCTGCGGCTCAGACTGCCACTGCCGAGGCACCGTCCCGTCGCGACGCTTCGGCAGGCGAGGTGTACAGCCTCGGCGTGTCAGTGGCTCCAGTTTACAGCTTGGTGGAGATATGCGAGCCAGGTCTCGACGGGGCGTGCCAGCGAGGGCGAGGGTACTTGAGCGTCAACTTGTCTCCTCGCCTGCGTTTGAGCGAGCGCTGGGACTTCGCACCGGCCTTGGCATTGGGCATCGAAGCCGGGAGTCGCAGCACTGCTCAGCAAGCTGGAATCGGCGACACCCGGCGCACCGATCGGACGAGCCAGTTCGGCGCGATCGTCGCTGCGGGGCAGTATCGACCGTACGGCGGCCAGTTTTGGCTCGGTCCGCGGGCTCTCTTCGTGGTGCGTCGCGCCCAGGTCGACACGTCGGGCAGCATCGAGTCGAGCACCAGTGAGTACGACCTTGCGGGAGGGCTCGGCGCCGCGCTCGGTTACGACCTTCCGCTGGGTGCGGAGTTCAGTCTCTCGTTTGCCTTGCGCGCTGACTACCTCGCGTATCCAGAGGGGGGAGAAGTGGCGGGGCAACCACTGCTCGAAGAAGGCACCTGGCTCGGACTCGAGATCGGCGGTCTGTTCGCGGTGTTCTGACATCGGGGCTGCGCATCGAGCCCAAGCATCCGACCCCACCGAGCTCGCTCCGGGATCCTGCGGGAGCTCCGAACCGTCAGTTGGTCGCTTCGTCTGCCTCCAGGAGTGGCAGGGCCAACGAGCGCCACTCGAACAGTCCGCCTCGAAGGCTGGCGACTCGTTCGAGCCCCGCCTGCTCGGCAATCGTGGCCGCGATGGCGGAGCGCGCTCCCGCGGGACAGACGAATACGACCGGGCGGTTTTGCGGGATCTTTGCCGCGTCGGCTCTGAGTGAGCTGAGGGGCATCGACACGGCGTTCGCGATCTTGCCCATCCTGTCGGCTTGGGCTTCGTCAGTTTCCCGAACGTCGACGATGCGAACCTCGTCGCGATGGGCGTACACCCATTCCGGTTCGATTTGCCAGACCCCGGCGAACGTGCGCACGACGGGGCCCCACTGCGGGTGGCGTGGCATCCGGGAGGCGTCGTCGGGCTGGCCACAGCGTAGATTGGCCGGCACGGCGACGGCCAGCTGCTTGGGGTGAGGCAAGCCGAGATTGCTCATGTAGCCCACGAAGTCCTCTTCTCGCACGCCGACTCCCAGTCGGGGGTTGTAGCGTTGCTCTTCCTCGATCGTGCTCGAACACCGTCCGCTGTAGTCGTGCCCGGGGTAGACTTGGGTATCGCCCGGCAGGGTGAAGAGTTGCTCCCGTACGGATTGAAACAACCGGTGCGGATTGCCTTGTTGGAAGTCGGTTCGGCCGGCACCTCGGATCAGTAGCGCGTCGCCGGTGAATACGACGCTTTGTTGCTCGAGGACGTAGCTCACACAACCGTCCGTGTGCCCGGGGGTCTCCCGGACTTCGATGCGCAGGTCTCCCACTGCAAGGACGTCGCCGTGTCGGAGCGGGCGATCGACGCCTCGAGCGTTGGCCGCGACGGAAATGGCGATCGCGCTTCCCGTCACTTGCTTCATCAGCCAAGCGCCCGTCACGTGGTCCGCATGGACGTGAGTTTCCAAAGTGTAGGCGAGTTCCAGCTGCAACTCGCGAAGCAGCGCCAGATCGCGCAGGTGCTGCTCGAACACGGTGTCGATGAGGACGGCCTTGCGAGTTCGCTTGCAAGCGAGCAAGTACGTGAACGTCGATGTCTTCGCGTCGATGAGTTGTCGAAAGATCAAAGTCATGGCTGGGTCGGCTCTCGAGGGGAAGCCTAGAGTCGTGGGAGCGTTCTAGGGGTGATCCAGTTCCTACACCTTGGGACAGCGCTTTGGGAACTTCCGACTTGGTGTGGGCGCTCGGAGCGACCTCTGCTCCTTCTCTCCGTTGCGGAGACCAGCTCGTGTGCTGCGCGCCGAAGGCAGCAAATTCCGATCCTTCGCGTGTGAGTCGTGTTCGGCGCTGGGGGCCGGCGCTAGGTGTCGTCGCCGGCCACCGCCAGTTGGCGCCACTCCTCGAATCTCCCCGTACCCGGAAAAAAGCTGCTTCGCGAGCTCGGCACACGAGCTGCAAGTAGCCAGGACATGTTGGACAACCGAGCCCTGCATTCCGTCGTGGACAAGCCCCTGGGTTTGGCCACGGTCACGGCGAGTACTCTCGTCGGCTTGTGTCCGTCACCCATCACGGTCGAAGTGTGTTGTTCGCGCGGGCCGGCGTTCTTCCAAATGGTGGGGTTGGCGCAGACTCCCGTGCGAGAGGCGCGCGTGCGAGTGACGAGTGCGTTGGCTCGCCTCGGAGTGCTGCTCGATGAATACGCCATTACCGTGAATCTATCACCGGCCTCTCTGCGTAAGAACGATGCCGCGCTCGATTTGGCAATTGCCATCGGCATTCTGGCAGCGATTGGTCACGTGCCAGCAGTCGCAGTCGACAAGACGTTGCTTCTGGGTGAGCTGTCCCTCGACGGTCAGCTGCAGCCTGTTCGCGGCGTGTTACCTCAGCTGTGCGGTGCGCGTGACCGTGGCCTTTCGGCGGCCATCTTGCCCAGTGCCAACGCCCGCGAGGCAGGCCTGGTCAGCGGCTTGCCCGCTCGGATAGCCAGCTCGCTGAACGACGTGTTTCTTGCATTGACCGGTAGACGGGAATTGCCGCGGGCGCCGGCGACGGAGTTCGCTCCGATTCAGGCCGCCGACGTCATGGTCGACATGCAAGACGTGCACGGCCAAGCAGCCGCCAGGCGTGCGCTCGAACTCGCGGCGGCGGGCGGACACAACCTGCTGATGGTGGGTCCACCCGGGGCTGGCAAGACGATGTTGGCCCGGCGTCTGCCGACGATTCTACCGCCCATGAGCTACGACGAGGCATTGGAGACTACCGCCGTGCACAGCGTCGCGGGGCTGGTGGACCCTGCGAGAGGGATCGTTGCGCAGCGGCCGTTCCGTGCACCCCATCACACCGTGACGGAGCAGGGACTGATCGGGGGCGGGGAGACACCGCGCCCGGGTGAACTCAGTCTGGCGCACAACGGCGTTCTGTTTCTCGACGAGCTGGCGGAGTTTCGACGACGCGTGCTCGAGGCTCTGAGGCAGCCGCTGGAAGATGGTCGGGTGCGCTTGTCACGCGCGCGTGCCCAGGCGGAGTTTCCGGCGCAGCCCGTGCTGATCGCGGCCATGAACCCGTGCCCGTGTGGCTACCACGGTCATCCGACGCGCAGCTGTCGTTGCAGTGAAGCGCAGCGCTCGCGCTATCGAGCACGCCTGAGCGGTCCGCTACTCGATCGCCTCGACGTGCACGTTCATCTAGCGCCGGTTCCGATTGCGGTGTTGACGGGGGCTCGAGTGGGGGAGTCGTCTGCCGTCATTCGAAAGCGGGTCGAGCGTGCGCGCGAGCTTCAACTCGAAAGACGGCGGGCGGGGCTGACCCGAGCTCTTCAGAACGCGGCGTTGCAGCCCCAAGACTTCGACGCGGTGCTGGTCATCACCGACCGAGGCAAGCAGCTGCTTCGCAGCGCTGCCGAACAGCTCGTGCTCAGTGCGCGTGGCGTGGGCAAGGTGTTGCGCGTGGCGCGGACGGCCGCTGATTTGGAGAACTCGCCGCGGGTACACGCTCGTCACGTCGCGGAGGGGCTGCACGGCCGCCTCCTCGATCGGCAAGGTTGATGCTTGGCTCGAGAGGGCGCTTAGAGTGCAGCACCAGGAGTGACACGAGGCTGAGCAACGGCATCGCCGACGCTGTCGCAGACACACGAACGAACAGAGCGGATGACGTTCGACGACTACCGGCCCGATGCGGGCCTCATGACGAGAGTAAACAGACAGAAAGCGAGGATACGATGACAGAAAACAAGACGAGCAAACCGACCAAGCCCCGTTCCGTGAAAGCGGCTTCGACCCCGGAGGTGAGCCAGGACGAAGAACGGAAGACCTCCCCAAAACCGGCGGCGGATGGCTCCGCGCGGCGCAGCGAGCAGTTGGTACCTCTGATCGGAAAGGCAGAGGAGACGTTCGGCAAAGGCTCCGTGATGCTCCTCGCAGAGGGGCAAGCGAGCGACATCGAGAGTATCTCTTCCGGCGCTCGCGCTCTGGACAGAGCCCTGGGTATCGGGGGCTACCCCAGAGGGCGCATCGTCGAGATCTTCGGTCCGGAGTCGAGCGGCAAGACCACGCTGACCCTCCACGCCATCGCGGAGGCGCAGCGTCAGGGTGGAGCGGCGGCCTTCATCGACGCGGAGCACGCTTTCGACCCCCGCTATGCCAAGGCCATTGGCGTCGATACCTCGTCCTTGCTGGTTTCGCAGCCTGACAATGGCGAGCAAGCACTGGAGATTGCCGAGTTTCTGACGAAGTCGGGGCACTTGGACTTGGTCGTCATCGACTCGGTCGCGGCGCTCACTCCGCGCGCCGAAATCGAAGGGGACATGGGAGATTCTCACATGGGGCTGCAAGCGCGCTTGATGAGTCAGGCGTTGCGCAAGCTGACGGGATTGAGCCACAAGGAAAACACCACGTTCATCTTCATCAACCAACTGCGGCAGAAGATCGGTGTGGTGTTCGGCAATCCCGAAACGACGACGGGTGGCAATGCGCTCAAGTTCTTCTCCAGCGTGCGTCTCGACGTGCGCCGGATCGGCAAAGTCACCGCTGGCGAGACGGTGGTTGGCAACCGCACCCGCGTCAAGGTGGTGAAGAACAAGTGTGCGCCGCCGTTTGCGGAAGCTGAGTTCGACATCCGTTGGGGGATTGGGATCGACCGCGCCAGTGATCTACTCGACGTCGCGCTCGATGCAGGCATCGTGCGCAAGAACGGTGCGCACTACGCTCTGGGTGACGTCGCCATCGGGCACGGCAAGGAGAAGGCACGCGAGGCGATTCTTCGACGGCCCGGGCTGTTCGAAGAGCTCAGCCAACGTCTTTCCGAGGCAGCGCTGGCACCTCTGGCCGCGTGAGAGGCGGGGCACCTGCGGTGCCCTCAGCCTCCGACCTTTGCTGGGCCCAGCGCCGCGTGTCGAGTCGCTCGACATTTCGCTCCGGCGCTGGGCCGAGGCGTGAACTCCTTCTTGGCGCCAAGAACGCCGTCTCAGCCGGATTCGGCGGAGGCCGGCGGTGTCGATGGAGCCCGATGCAGCTCCCGGCTGTACGCATCGAGGATGTTTTGAAAGTGCAGTAGGCCCACGAAACAATTGGGCGGGTCGGGCGAGCGCACGGGGAGTTGAGGCAAACGGGACTGCGTGAGGGTCTCCAACGCTTTCGATAGCGTGTCTGAGGGAGAAACCGTCGCGAACGGCGAGGCGCAGTCGATGGCTACCGCCACGACTGCCGCGTCCTCGTCGAAGTAGGCGCCGCGAAGCGAGTCTAGGCTGATAATCCCCGCCGGGCAGTCGTCGACGCCCTCGACGCACACGATGGCACTGTCCAGCTCGGCTGCCCGTCGAAGCAGTTGGGGGATCGACATGTTGGCCGGAACACAGTGCACCTCGGCTCCCATGTCCGCTGCGTCCTCGACGGTCAGACGTTCCAAGGCGGCCAGCGCGTAGTCTTCGACGTGGGCGGGTGAGTGGCGCCGGCTCGCCACCTGTGCGTTGTAGTGAGTCCAACGGTGCATCAACGCCACCGTCACCGCCTCAGCCATCATGATCGGGACGAGGAGTTCGTAGTTTCCCGTCATCTCGCTTGCCATCACCAAAGTGGAGATCGGTGAGTGGGTGACGCCGCCGACGAAGCACGCCATGCCGACGATGGCAAACGCCGTTGGTTCTGGAACGACCTCCGGGAACCAGCCGTGAAAGGCGAGCCCGAACGCTCCGCCCACCATACCGCCGATCACCACTGAGGGGCCGAACACACCGCCGGCTCCGCCGCTTCCGTTGCTGAGACTCGTAGCGAGCACTTTGCCGATGGCGAATAGCAGCAGCAACGCGATGCCCGCGCCACCCATCGGCAGCCTGCCGGTGGGCAGCAGGACCTCCTGAAGCCAACCATAGCCCGCACCCAGAACTGGCGCGCCCAGCAGCTCTTCGTGTGAATCTGTCAGGCCCACCCCGTATGCCAGCAAAGGGAGACCCACGGCGAGCAGTCCCACGCACAGGCCCCCCGCCGCCGCTCGCAGCGGGGGACTGATGCGCAATTTGGAGAAGAGCGCGGAGGCTTCGTCGAACAACCAAACGAACAGCACGCCGACGACCGCGCAGCCCATCGCCATCAGCAAGTAGAGCGGCAGTTGCCGTGGGTCGAAAGGAAACTCAGCGGCCACGGCGAACATGGCCCCTTCTCCGAAAACGAAGGTGAAGGTGGAGTACGCGACGACGGCCGATAGAACTGCTGGGACGAGGGCTTCTGCCTCGAAGTCGTCACGGTAGAGTACCTCGACCGCAAAGAGAGCACCCCCCAGCGGGGTACGAAAGATGGCGCCGATCCCGCCTGCGGCGCCAGCGACCAACAGCAGGCGCCGATCCCTGTCGTTGAGACGGAACACGCGACCGAACCAGCCCCCAATCGCACTACCGATGTGCGCGATGGGGCCTTCGCGCCCGGCGCTGGCGCCGAAACCGAGGAAGAGCGAAGAAGCGGCGAGTTTCAGCCACGGAAGCCGGCGTGGCATTCTTGGTTGCTGTTGATGGAAGGCAGCGATGTAGCCCTCGGTCCCGCCGCGGGCCTGAGGGCAAACGTAGTGAATCAGCAGGCCGCACCCGGCTGCCCCAATTGCGGGCGCGATGATCAGGAGCCAGTAGCGGAGGTCAGCCGAGGCGTGATGTCCGGCAAAAAGGCTGGGTTCCCCTTTCGGCGTTGGTGAATGCAGGCCGACGCCCCATGCGAACACGGCGTGACGCACCCAGTCCGCGGCCAGGTAGAGCGCTGCTGCCAGCGCACCTGTCGCAAGTCCGACGAGTAGCCCGAACGTGACCCATCTGGATACGACGCGGAACTCGAAATGACGCGCGAGTCGGAATAGTTCGCGGAGGTTCTCGAGGCGGGCAAAGTGACGGTCTAACTTCATTGGGGTTGCGAGCGGAACAGCTGGTGGCCGCCTGCAACCAACACCTGGAGGCTTCTTCGGTCAAGGCCGATGTCGGCCGGTTCTTGGACGCCCCATCAACCACGCCGGTGTGTCTCGGGATATCGTTGTTCAGTTGGAAACCGGTCCGAAAAGCGCCGCGGCCGTTGCAGGCGCGGTTCTCAACGACAGTGGAAATCCGGACTCTCGCTTCCAACCGTTGGTTACTGCGCTGCCAATCATCGCCAACCGTTGGCACTGCGCTTCAAACCGTCGTGCCGCTGGCACGTGTGCAGCACGCACGCCGCGAACGTGCGGGGCGCTTTCGTCGTTTGCGCTTCCAGTTGCTGGACGGCGCCGACGTGCTCAGCTCCACTTCTGAACACGTAGCACGTAGCGATCGTCACCGTTCGATTCGAGGTTGGCCAAGCGAGCCACGACCTCAGTACGCTTGTCGACGTCGACGACCAGGTTGGTCGAACGCGCGGCGCCTCGGAACAAGATGTTGCCCGAGGTGCGATCTTCGAGTGTGAGATGGAAGCGCAACGCGGGCTCCGAAACCGGGAAGCACGAGATGTGGTAGGTGCCAGCCGTGGGCAACACCCATTCGTGCATGACTGGATCGCCCACTCCGGTCTTGGCCCCACGCCAGCCCTCTCTAGGGCGGGGAAGGCGCCCCACCCGCTGTTCCAGCGCAGGCTCCTCGAGATCGACGCCCCACGCCTCCTCGGTTTCGGGGTCCGTGTACTCTGCTGCCGGGGCGTCCGGAGCGCATAACAAGCCTGCGACGGCGGCAGCCCTTCCGAAGGCCCACTTCTTCGCTTTCAGAGTCATTGTCCCGACAACAACAACAGGCCGTCATCATTCCCCAAAAGGTTCCAGAAATCCTGGCGCTCCGATTGCTGGGCTCGCCCAGCGCCTGGCGATGCGAGCGGAAGCCTCCGGCGGCTTCCATCCAAGGCGATGTTGCCGCTGGCGCGGGGACGAGTCTCGCTGCTCGCTCACCACTGACTTCGCCATTCGCGCCAAGGCGCCAAACAGTTATCTCGAAGCACGCAGGCACCCATTTCACTGCGACGAAAGTCGAGCGCAGCGGTCACTCGTGCGGGTGCCAGCCTTCAGAGCAGCCAGACGGCGAAGACGAGCAGCGTCGCCGCCAGGGCCACCGAGCACACCGCGGCGACCTCCCACACGACGTGGTGACGGTCCGAGGGAGCGGGCTCGTCGAGGCCTCGCAGCTGCACGGAGGCGAAGCGACTCGCTGCACGCTCCAAACGCCGACCCGTGAGGGCGACATTCGCAGCCTGCAGTGCCGGATCAGTCGGTTCCAACTCCATACTCGGGCGGTTTTTAGCCAATGACCTGGCGCTTGTCGAGGTTGGTGGCACGCGCGTTTGATGCGGTGTTCGGATTGGGGTGACCCCCTGCGCAATCGAGCACCTGGGCCGAGCGCCCACACCCCCGTTGCGATGTGCTTCGTGCCCCGGGTCCCTTACCCGCCGGAAAAATCCGTTTCAGCCCGCTTCTCTGGGACGCGATGTGGGCTCGTCTGTCGCCGTGACGGCTTCGGACTCTCCGCGCTGGGTCGATTTCCGCTGTCGAATCGCACGCTCCAGCGCTTGTGACATGTGGGCCTCGAACGCGAGCAGTTCGCCCACGTCGTTCAAGCTCACATCCGTGTCATCGAAGCCCCCGACGACCACCAGCGCGGCTTTGCCTCGCACTCGCACAGGCAGCAGCAGCGAGCGGCGCTGGGAGCCACAGCCCAGCGCTTTCGCCAGCGCTGGATCCACTTCGAACAGTGAGACGACGGACCAGTTGTTGCGCGCGCTCATGTCGGCGAGACACGGGTGGCGTTCCAGAGGCAGCCGCATCTCCTCATCCCTTGCCGCGGGGCCCTGCAAGCCGCGGCTGGCCCGCACTTGCCCATCACTTCCGCGCAGGGCGAGTACTGCGCTGTAGTCGAAGTATTGAGCGGCGTAGTCGAAGTAGATGCGCACCATCTCTTCTGGATCGGAGGCCTGGTCCAAGTCCTCTTTGGCGGCAACCGTGGTGTACGGTCCGCGACGTCGCGGGCGCAGGCTACCAGCAGCCGCGTGCTCACCCGAATGCGCGGCCTCGAGCGCGGCGCGCAACGGCGGTGCACTCGAGGCCTTTCGCTGGCGGCTCAGCTGCGCGACCTCGTTCTGAACGACAGCGGGCGCTTTGGCCGTTTCCGCTAAGAGCGCGGATTCTGTCGGCGTCTCCGTTTCACTCCAGACCCGGGGGAAGCCGACGGGGGCAATGCTCGGTGGGCGTGGCCACTTCGAGAACGATGGGCCTCGTGCGAGTTCCACGTTGGGCGGCAACGAGGAGGCAGGGGTGCGCCCTTCGAGGCGGGCCAAGGCCTTCTCTGCTCTCGGTTCCAGTGGATGGGCATAATCCCGGGCCAGGGCTTGCTTGACGCGCGGCTCGACGGCGAGCTGTTGCTGCACTCGTACATCGAGGCTGCTTTCGATTTCTGCTCTCTCGTCGTCGGCAAGCGGCGCGCCGACGATCAGAGTCAGGACCCCGTCGTCGACGCGAGAGGGGTAGACTCCGAGGCGCATGGCAGCCTCCCGAGGCACCAATTCGATGGCAACTCCTGACGCGTACGGTAACTCGCCGCATGGCGCCAGAGGGAGGCCGAACGCGGCTGCCAGGGCCGCCTGCGCGGCTTTCTCGTCGACGCGCCGCGTGTCGAGCAGGTTCGTGATCAGATCACCCCCGTAGAGGCGGCTGCGCGCCTCGGCCTCCGCCACTTCTGCCTGGGTGGCGATGCCTTGCTCAACCAATGCCTCGTTCAGATCCATCCCAGCTCCAGAGCTAGCACAGCATAACGGAACACCCGCGCCTCGCCATGTCTAACCGACGCGCTTGTGCGGGACTCAGGCTGGTGCTGCGCTGGCCAACGCGGCCAACATGAGGCGGGCCAAGGTGAGGTAGACGACCACACCGAACACGTCGACCAAGCTGGCGATGAATGGCGTGGAGCTGGTGGCAGGGTCGATACCCAGTCGATGCAGCAGGATCGGCATCATGGCGCCGAGAACGCAGCCCACGATCACAATCGCGACGATGGTCGCGCCGACCAGCATGGCGAAATCGGTGCCATCTCCCGCAAGATAGGACCGCGTGACGCCCAACATCGCCATCAAGCTGCCCAGCGTGATGCCCTGTGCGGCTTCGCGCCACAGCACTCGCCACCAGTCGCCCACCCCGATGTCGCCCACTGCGAGGCCTCGGATGATGAGGGTCGAGGATTGGGAGCCGGAATTGCCCCCCGCGGAGATCAGCAGCGGCAAGTAGATCGCGAGTTGAGCGATGCTGGCCAGCTCCGTTTCGAAGGCTTGGAGGGTTTGGGTGGTCAGGAACCCGCCCAGGAACAGCACCAATAGCCAGGGGGCGCGCTTGCGCAAAAAGATCCAGAAACTCGTGTCGAAGTAGCCGTCGCGCATTGGGCCGACGGCGGCCATCTTGTGAACGTCCTCGTTCTGCTCCTCCGTCAGAACGTCGAGGATGTCGTCTGCGGTGATGACGCCGAGCATCTGCCCGCTCTCGGTGACCACGGGCAGCGCATTGAGATCGTACTTCGCCAGCTTGCTTGCGACCTCTTCTTGGTCGAGGTCGGGCAGCACGCTGATGATGTTGTGGCCCATGACGTCCGCCACCCGGGCGTTGGACTCTGCGAGCAGCATGCGCTTGAGGGGCAACACACCGAGCAGGTGTTCGTCTTCGTTGGTGACGAACAGCGTGTCGATGGTCTCGGCGTCGTCGGCGAGCTTTCGCACCTCGGCGACCGCTTCGCTGATTGTCATCGAGGGGCGGATCTCGATGTAGTCGGTGGTCATCAGACCGCCGGCGGAGGTTTCGGGCCACTGCCGCAGTTCGAGAACGTCCTCGGCGACCTCCGGATCCTGTCGCTCGATGTGTTCCAGGATCGGGGCGCTCAAGTCACTCGGGATGACGGAAAGGAAGTCGGCCCGGTCGTCCGGGTCCATCTCCAACGTCAGCTCGGCGGTCGATTGCGCGCCGAGGCTCTCGGCCAGCTCTGCCTGACGATCTTCGTCGAGGCGTTCGAAGACTTGGGCTGCGTACTCCGTCGGGAGTTCTCGCAGCAGCTTGGTCGCGCGCTCTTGCCCCAAGTCCTGGACGATGTCCGCGAAGTCCTCAGGATGGATTTCGTCGAGGACTGCGCGGATCTCGCGCGGGCTCTCTTCCAACAGAGCCTTCAGCTCGGGACCGATGAGCTGACCAAGTCGCATGTTGCGAGCGCTTAGCAGAGTTTGCCGGTGCGCGATACCGCAACAGCTACGTCTCCGGCGGCCGCGGTCAGCGCTGCGTCAGTTGACGAGGAACCACTTGACGCCCGGCTTGATCTCCAAGTGGAAATGGTCGCTGTGGGGCTCGTCGTAGTGGGGCGACAGCATGTAGTGGAAGATGCGGGCGTCAGCCACCTCGCACAGGATGCTCATCAGCTCTCGTCCGCGCCGCCCGATGAGTTTGCGGGCGCCCGCGCCGCAGGTCTTGGCCCCGATTTGACTCGGCCAATGCGGTCCGACGCTGAGCCACTCGCCGTTGCGCTTCTTGACCGCTCCGAGGTCGATGGCGAGGCCGCCGGGGTGCCGAAAGCGGTACTTGCGCCGGCTCTTGCCCTGATGGCGATACATGGTGAAGTGCATCACTTCTACCACGTCGTGTTGCGCCAGGATCCGGCACAAGTCCCACAGCGCCAAGGCAAGACGGGCATCCAAGATGTTGTAGATGGTGCTTTCCCACTCGGACTCGGGCAGGCTGGAGTGGATCAGCACACCCCACAGATCGCCCGTAAGACGGATGGGCGCACGCACCCCGGGCGCATCGCTGCGCACCCTGGTGTAGGGGATACCTCGCCGATCGAGCTCGCGGATCGCTTCGCGATTGGTCATGTTCGCGTAGCGGAATGCCGGCGTGTCTTCCATGGGGACCTCTTTGGGCCGCTCCAGGTACTTGTTCGTTGCTCCCGCAGACGCCGTTGCCAACAGAGCGACCAACGCGAGCATCAATGACCAGTGTCGGGTGGGGGGTTGGAGCCGATAGGACAACACGAGGCCCAATCTAGCGAGCGTTCAGCAAAAGAAAACCATTTGTCGGGATGGAGCGGCTCTGGCGCCGACTTCCGGCGCGAGTGCAGCGGGGTTTGACGATGCTGCCACCCATTGTCGTCGCCAACAGGACGTGGATCGCGGGATGAGTGCTGCAGTTCTCCGCGGCGACCTGTTCGACTGCACGTTTCCACCGATGACCGAGATGGCCCCGTGCCTGTCGGAGGTGGCCGTCGAAAGTCGGTCTTCCCGAGCTAGCGCAGATCGCCGCCGGTTCGCGGCTGGCGGACGCTCGCCAACCGGGGACGTCGACGGGCCGAAGCCGTCGTCTGCAGCGCGACCGCTGTCGGGGTAGGGTCGAACGTGTCGCGTCACGGCGTGTTTCACGCCGTTTGGGCGTAATTCCGGTGCGTATAGTACTTCGGGCGGGTGTCGAGGCGAACGTGAACCCAAGCGACTCCAAGTCCCGACGTGCTGGTCCAAACGGGGGCCGTACCCATGCGCTGGATGAGCGCTCGGGCCGTCTGCGTCACGAGTTCGTGTTGTTGGGCCAGGGGCGCACCTCGGGCGAAAGCCGCGAGATGCGCATAGACTCGGGGTTCGGCGCGAGGGCAGGGGACGAGCAGCTGAGCATCGCCACCGAGATTGGCGAAGCTCACGACATCGCTTTGATCGGAGAAGTACTTGGCGAACGCGAGGGGCTCGGGTGCCATGGTCGCCAGAGTGGGTGCGGGGTTCATGATGAACTCGAAACCTCGCTCGGCGCTGGTGTGGCTGAGCGCCGGAGTCTCCCAGAAGAACGCTTGGCCCTCGCAGCCTCGCCACGACGCCAGTAGCAGCTCGCGTGCTTCGGCGTCCTGAGTGCAAGTGCGCCAGTACTTCCCGCTCTCAATCGCACGCCCGGCGCGCAAGACTTCCACCCTCACGCCGCCTGAAGGAAGTGGGGTCGAGCGGGTGCTCCAGGTCGGGACGCTGCTATGGGAAGGCACGGTGCGGCTCAGGCTATCGTGCTCCGAGCCGCAACCGCCATCAAGTGCCTGCGACGACGTGTGTGCCTTCAAAGCTCGTACGCCAGCTCCGCCAACTCGTAGAGCTCTTCCACCGCGCCCTCCGTGTCGGCGGGAAAAGCCAGGCTGATTTGGTCCAGCAATTCCAGTGTCCGACGCCGAACCAAGTACTGTGAGCCACGGAGCTGCATCGCGAACTCGGCTACGGCGCTCGCAAAGAGAAACTTCAACGAGGGTTTGCCGGTGGCCAGCTCGTCTTCCGTATACGGGTGGCTCAGCAGCTTGCTCTGCTCGGCATCGTCGCCCTTGTAGCGGATCCGGACGTCGACCAAGTGCGCACCGGCAACGGGTTCGAGTTCCGCCCTTTCGGTGTCTTCGTCCCGCAGCGGGTCCGTTCCTGGGGCAGGCTGGGGCACGGTCGCGCTCGTCCCTGTCGGGATGAGCTCGAAGAAAGCGGTCACGCTCAGCCCTGCGCCGAGTTCACCCGCATCGACGCTGTCGTCGTCGAACGCCGCGTTCGAGAGCACGCGGTTCTCGTAGCCGATCAAGCGGTAGCCTTTGACGTGCGACGGGTTGAACTGCAACTGCAGTTTGACATCTTTGGCAACCGTAACGAGCGAACCGGTGATGGTGTGAACGAAGGCCCGGCGAGCTTCTTCTGGCGAGTCGATGAAGAAGTAGATGCCGTTGCCGTTGTCTGCCAGCTGTTCCATCGCCTCGTCCTGGAAGTTGTCGTTGGGGGAGCCGAAGCCGTACACGCTGAGGAACACACCGCTGTCGCGCTTGTCGGCAATGAACTCCGTCAGCGCTTCGGCGCCGCTGACACCGACGTTGAAGTCGCCGTCAGTCGCGAGCAAGATACGGTTGTTGCCGCCTTCGATGAAGTGCTCGGTTGCCAGCTCGTAAGCGCGCTGAATGCCGCCCTCGCCGTTGGTGGAGCCGGCAGCATCGAGGTTGTCGATGGCGCTCATGATCGTCGCCTTGTCGTCGCCGCGCACGCCTTGGAGAACGACGCGGTCATCTCCCGCGTAGGTGACGATGGAGACTCGATCCTGGGGTCGCAATTGACGAGTCATCATGCGAAAGCCCTGCTTGAGTAACGGTAGTTTGCCTGGAGCGTTCATCGAACCGCTGACGTCGAGCAGGTAGACGAGGTTGGCAGCAGGCTGGGCGTCGAGCACGACCTCTTGCCCTTGAATGCCCACCATCATCAGCTGATTGTCTGGGTTCCACGGACAGTCTGAAAGCTCCGTGTAGACGGCAAAGGGAACGTCGCCATCCGGCTGTGCGTAGTGGAGGTGGAAGTAGTTGATGAACTCTTCGATGCGGACCCGATCGCGGGCCGGCAGTGTGCCCTCGTTGATGGCTTTTCGCGCCAGTGTGTAGGCGCCGGTGTCGACGTCGATGGAGAAGGTGGATGCGGGCATCTCCTTGGCCACTCGGAAGGGGTTTTCTTCCAAGCGCTCGGTTTCGGGGATGTCGTCGAAGTCTGGGATGTCGCACTGCAATCCCGGCATGTCGTCGAGCCGGTCATCAGCGGCGCTGACTGTGCCTGCGTCGATGCCGGCGTCCGATGAACTGCCTCCGTCGAGTGTGGGGAGGGACATGAGTCCGGCGTCGTCAGCTCCTGAGTTGCCGGTGCCAGCGTCGACGACACCCGCGTCGCCAGCGCCAGCGTCATTGCTAGCGGCGGAGGCGAGCTCCACATCGGTATGTTCCGGCGGCTCGAACTCGTCGGTGAACTCGGTCCCGCCCGTCTCTTCGCTGACCTCAACGATACTCTCTTCGTCTTCCTCGTCCAACAGGGCACCTGCCATGGAGTCCGCGGCGCCAGCGTTCTGACCGTCAGGCGCGTCTGTCGCTGTTGCCTCATCGGTGCTGCGCTGAAGCTTGTAGCCGATGCGCTCCTCGCCGTAGGTGTCGCCCGGAGTCCCCCCGGTTCTAGGCCAGGGGCTATCCCCCGAGTCGCACCCCGCGACGAATGCGAGTGAAAGACACAGCGCCCCGCGGAAGGCGCGTCCAGATGAGCAAGACTTCGACATCGCTCGCGGCGCAGAAGCAAGCGACGTACCAGCCGCTCCGGACAGCATCTGCCCGCTCCCCGGGTTGCCAGAGTGTGCCATTCGACGTGCGAGTCGGACTTCGTTGGCGTTCGAGGTGCTGGACGGAGTACCACGGACGGTGTCGGGGCTGTGGGTCGGTGCCGGCGCCGGATGTCGACCCGGCGTTTACCGTTACCGTTGACCCAACGCACGGTTTGCACCATACGGCGAGCCAGCCATGGTCGAGCAATCCAACGCCGCGCTGCAATGCCGAGGTCTGGTCAAGCGTTTCGGTGAGTTGACCGCAGTGGATGGGGTCGAGCTCACGCTGAGGCCCGGGGAGTGTTTTGGTTTGCTCGGGCCCAACGGGGCGGGCAAGACGACCACGATTGAAATGCTGGAGGGGTTGAGCGAGCCCGACGGCGGAACGATAGAGGTATTGGGTCTGCCCTGGGGTGGGCGTCACGACCGTGAGATCAAGGAGCGTATCGGTGTTCAGCTGCAGGACAACCAGATTGCCGACAAGCTGACCGTGTGGGAAGTGCTGGTGTTGTTTCGAAGCCTCTACGACAAGGGGCGCGACCCGGAGCAGGTGCTGAGCTGGTTCGAGCTCGAAGGCAAACGCCACACCCGTTTTCACCGCCTCAGTGGGGGGCAGAAGCAACGCCTCACGCTCGCGTGTGCACTGGTCAGCGATCCGGAGTTGTTGTTCTTGGACGAGCCCACGACGGGCTTGGACCCCCAGGCGCGCCAGAAGGTCTGGCAATTGGTCAACGACTTCAAGCAGCAAGGTGGGACGGCGCTGCTGACGACTCACTACATGGAAGAGGCCGCATACCTTTGCGACCGCCTCGCCATCATGGACCACGGCAAGGTGATCGCTCGAGGCTCTCCGGACGAACTCATTGCTTCCTTGGGCGTCGCCCAGATCATCGAGTTTCAGCTGCGGGATCCCGCTGTGCACGCCGGTGCCGAATCGATACCAGCCGGCGAAGACAGCGGACTTTCCGCAGGCGCGCGCTCCCGACTATCGCAGGCGATGGGAGAGCTTCAACGTCGAGGGCCGTGGTGGGTCGCCCACTCGACGCGAGTCGGCGAGTCCTTGACGGCGCTGCTGGCGGTGGTGGGGGCCGCCAACCTGGAGCTCGTCTCCCTGAGGACTCACGAACCGACTCTCGATGATGTGTTCTTGCACTTGACCGGCAAGGAGCTGCGCGATGTCTGACTACTCCGCGCTCGCCGAATTGACCAAGTCGCGCCTGCGAGAGTTCTATCGCGAACCCGGTGCGGTCTTCTGGGTCTTCGGCTTTCCGATGTTGATGGTGGTCGTCCTAGGCTTGGCCTTTCGCAATGCACCCGAGCCGAAGCCGCAAGTCAGCATCGTGGAGGGCACTCCCGCTTGGGTTGAGCCGGCCATCGCCGAGGTGGCGGACTCATCCCGCGTGACGCCCGAGCAGGCGCACGAACGTTTGCGCTCGGGCAAGGCCGATCTCACCTTGCGGGCAGGTTCGGGTCCGGACGGGCTCAGCTACGAGTTCGATCCCGAACGCCCCGAGTCGCGCATGGCACGAGAGCGAGTGGACGACGCGCTGCAACGCGCGCGAGGGCGTCGAGACGTCGTCGTGACGGAGGACCGAGCCATCACCGAGCCCGGCGCGAGATACGTGGACTTTCTGTTGCCTGGCATCATCGGGTTGAACCTGATGGGCAGCAGCATGTGGGGCATCGGGTATTCGGTCGTATTGGCGCGAAAGCGCCGCATGCTTCGGCGCTTTGCCGCGACTCCGCTTCGCCGCACGCACTTCATGGCGGCCTACATGCTTTCGCGTCTCGTATTTCTCACGGCCGAGCTGGCGTTCCTGATCATCTTCGGCAGAATCGTTTTCGATGTTGCTGTTCAGGGTTCGATCGTCAGCTACGCTCTCGTGGCCGTGCTCGGGGCGGTCTGTTTTGCGGGCGTTTCGCTGCTGATCGCAGCGCGCGTTCAGAGTCTCGAGGCCGCCAACGGTTGGCTCAATTTCATTCAGCTGCCGATGTGGCTGCTCTCCGGCAGCTTCTTCACCTACGAGCGTTTTCCCGATGAGATGCTGCCGTTCATCCGCTTGTTGCCGCTGACGGCGCTCAACGACGCGCTGCGTGCGATCGGCAACGAGGGAGCATCGTTGCTCGCGACGGCGCCACAGTTGGCCGTGCTCGGAGTCTGGGCGGTCGGCGCGTTCTTCGTTGCTCTGCGCTGGTTTCGCTGGCAGTGACGCCGAACGGCGGTGGGCTTCTTCAAAGGCTGGCCGCCCGCTGAGTGACGCGCTGGAGGAGCAGGTAATGTTGCTCGCCTCCGCCCAACGGCAAGACTTGGATGGGCACGAAGGCGTGCGCTCCGTCGAGGCGTGTGACTCGCTGCTCGACGACTCGAGAGTACTGCAGCACGCGCCAGTCGGTGTGCTCCACGTCGGCCGCAGAGATGCCCGGCGCGAGCAGTAGCACCAAGGCGTCGACGTTCCGTCGCAGCAAGAAGTCCTTCGGAAGTTTCTTGCTCGTATGGCCTCCGGGTAACCACGCGACCTCGGCGTCGGTCACCCCGGCAAGATCGACGACGTAGGTATTGGGTACAGCGCCCACCCAGCCCACGTCGAGCGTGGCGACGACTCGGCCTGACAACGCGTCTGCCGAATCCACGACGAGAGCGTGGCGTGCCGCAAGGACTCCTCGAGTGCTAGCGAGATAGGAAACCCCGAGCGCGGCACAGATCACCGTCGCCAGCGCGGTTTTGACGACTCGGGTCCAGCGCGCTTGCTGCGCCAAGAGCGCCGCACCGACGAAGGCGCAGGTCGGCAGCAGGGGTACCAAGAGACGAAAGAGGGCCATCCAATCGCCCCCAGCAACGACGATGGCGCCGAGATGGGCTGCCACACCCAAGGCCAAGCGGCGCACCGACGAATCCACTCGAGCGTACGCGCCCCAACCGAGCAGCAGCAGCGGCAGTCCACACAGCAGCACTCCTCGCAGCACGTAACTGACACCATGTTCGAAGTCGGACGGCTTGGCGAAGACGGCTAGGGGAGCCGGAGAACCGAAGGCCCAAACTCGCAGCAGGGCAACCAGTAGCGGCCCCGACAAGACCAACGCGACCCGGGTCATGCGTCGCGCCGGGTGATCGGCCTCAGCAACGACCGCGAGCGCGAAGGCCCATGGGATGAGTTCGGGTCGCAGGGCAGCCGCGAGGGAGGCGCATGGCAGAAGCCAGGCGCCGCAGAGCAGCGTGCCCGTGCACAGCAAGGTGACCATCGGGGTCTCCATGCCCGCGCTGGCCCACGCGCCCCACGGTAGGCAGAGTGCCAACGGTAGCGTCGCGAGCAGTGCGACCTGCACCGGCACTCGGGCCTTGAGCCAGGCCAAACCCAGCACGCCAGCGGTGGACACGTGGCAGAACAAACCCAGCCAGCGTGCCCCCAACAGGCCCGTCCACGGTCCCGCCCCTGCAAACGGAACCAGCAAATAGGCCCAGCCCAAGGGCGTCACACAGTCCGTGAGGGGCCCGGTGGGGTTGAAGCGGTAGCCGCTGCCGGTGGCGATGTGGTGGGCGACTCGCGTCGAGATGAGGGCGTCGTCGACCGTGAACCCCCAGCCGGCAATCACCGCGCACGCCGCGCTCAGAATGGTTACCAAGGGCAGCGCAGCTCTGCCGAGTTGGGGCATGGTCGAGGACTACCGAGACGAGTGCCCGCTGGCAATGCAAAAAGCCTGACTGTATACAAGCCGAGTATGCTCGAGCTTCGTTGCGACGCCGCTGCGCGCTGCGGGGGCTGCCCCTTGATCGGGCTGCCGCGGTTGGTTCAGCGCAAGCTCAAGCAGGAAAGGCTCGAAGCCTCCTTGCGAACCCTCGGCTTGGGGCCCGTGCCCATCGAGTGGCTGGCCGTCGCTGCCCCCCGTGGCTACCGTAACCGCGTGCGCCTGCGTCTCGACGAAGGCGTGCCGCGGTTCTTCAACCCAGACAAGCGTCCCGATTGCGCCGTGCTCGAGCCGCCGCTGCATGAGGCTCTGTCGCGTTTTCGCGATTGGGCAGTTGCGCATCGCCGGCTGCTTGCTTGTTTCGTCCACGCCGAGATCCGCACGCCCGATCTCGACGGAGTCGCCGGTCTCGTTCTGGCGCCGCCTCCTGGAACGGACCAGGCCGCTTGCTCGAGTTTGAGCGCCAGCGTGCAAGACGCGCCTTTGCACGGCTTCGTCCGCTGGGTGCGGGGTTGCGGACACGCTCCTCTGCAGCGTTACCCCATCACGGAGCAGGTCTACACCTTCATTCCAGTGGGTTCCTTCCGACAGGTAAACACGACGCTCAATGCCGCTTTGGTCGCTCATCTCGGCACCTGGTTCGAGGCCGGACGCGTGCAACAGTTCGCTGATGTCTACGCTGGTGCCGGCAATTTCGGGATGCCGTTGCTCGCACGAGGGTTCCGAGGGGACGGAGTGGAGGAGGATGCCACGGCCATCGCGGGGTTGCAGCGCGCTGCCGCGGAGCAGGGCTTGGAGGCCGACGGCTATCGCGCATCTGACGCCGAGCGCTGGCTGTCCGCCTGGGAACCGGGGCGCTTCGATGTCGTCGTCGTCGATCCTCCGCGCGCCGGTTTGAAAGAGACCGCAGCACAGGTCGCTCGACTGCGCGCGCCGCAGGTCGTGCTTCTGTCCTGCGCGTGGGCTGGCTTCGAGCGGGACGTCGTTCGGTTGCTTCAAAGCGGATACCGGCTGACTGAGGTCTGTCTCGCCGACATGTTCCCACACACGGAACACGTCGAGCTGATGACTCGCTTCGTCCAGGCGCGTTGAAGGAGGCGCTGCCAGCGCTCGAAGGCGACGCTTTTCTGGTGTCGCGGTGGGTACTGGCGGTAGAGTGGGGCCGATGGCGGAGTCGTCTCCCAGCTTCGTTCGGCGCTGGCTGCTTCAGATTGGAGGATTGTCTGCGGGGGCATTGCTGCTGTTCGTGGCCCTCTACTCGTGGGAGCTCGGCTTCGATAGGGCGTGGAAGCTCTACTTCGACTTCGAGACCGCGGCCATTGCCGACGCGACCGGAGCACTCGCCGGCTTGTGTCTCGCCGTCTTCGGTATCGTGATCACCGTCGTCAGCATCATCGTGCAGTTGTCTGCCGATCGCTTCACTGGGGTCACACGCATGTTCTTTGCGGACCGCCGCAATCTCGCCGTGATGACGTTCTACATCGTGCTGTGCGTCTACGGCGTGTGGCTCAGTACCTCGCTGCACGCCGAGCACGTGCCGCGAGCAGCGCTGGTCGTGATGCTGACGATGAGCACCGTCGGACTGGCGATGATGGCGCCCTACTTCGGCTACGTGTTCTGGTTTCTGGAGCCGATGAACATCATCGCACGCATCCGCTCGCGTGCGTTGAATGCCGTGCAAAAAGATGCCCATCACGCGGACGATACCCGGGCGTTCGCGGCCCAGGCGCGCGTGCTTGCCAGCATGGAGGAACTCACGGACATCTCCAGCAACTCCATTGGCGGCAAGGACAAGATCATCGCCAGCGGGGCCGTCGATGCTCTCAAGGACTTCGCACTGGAGTACGTGGAGAGGAAGGCGGCGGCCAGCGATACGTGGTTCAGCATCGGTCCAGAGATCCGCAACAATCCCGACTTCGTCGCGATGGACCCAGAGTCGCTGGTGGAGCTGGAGCAGCGCCGCACTTGGGTCGAGTGGAAGGTGATGCGGCAGTACCTCGGGATCTACAATGAGGCACTCGCGCAGATGCGCGACATCAACTACCTGGTCGCGATCGACACACGCTACATCGGTGAGGCGGGTCTTGCTCGGGGGGACGAAGAGCTGCTGCGACTCGTGTACCGCTACATGAATTCGTATTTGCGCGCGACGTTGAACGCCAAAGACGTGCGCACCGCCTACAACGTTCTCAACCAGTACCGCTTGCTGGTCGAGGCCATGCTTCGTGGGGGAGCTCCCGACATGGCGCTCGAAGGCGTGCGGCACATGAAGTACTACGGCCACGTGAGTTTCGACCAACGGCTGACCTTCATAACGGAGACGGTCGCCTACGACGTTTCGACGCTGTGCGAGATCGCTTATGGTCTCGGCTTGGAGCACGAACGGGCCATGCTGGTGGAGTTCTTGGAGCTCGATCGACCGCTCCTGGTGCAGGCACAAGAAAAGGCTTTGCTTGGGGTACGCAAGGCTCAAGTCAAATTGGGTTGCTTCTACCTGGCCAATGGAGAAAAGCAGCGCGCCAAAGACATCGCCAAGGACATGGCGTCAGAGCCGAAGGAGCGCATCTCCGCGATCCGTCAGCAGCTCGAGATCGTGCGTAGCAAGGACTTCTGGGAGATCATCGACCGCGGGCGCAACTTCGAATACATGCCGCCGAACCAACGGGAACAGCTGGCGACCTTCTTCGCGTGGTTCGACGAGGTTGGCTGAGACTCCGCTCAGAGACGTAGGGTGCCCAATGTGAGCTCGTGGTAGCCGTCGACGACCAAGTCCGCTTCGGCGAGATAGCTCGGGTCGAGCTGTTGGGCACGCAGGGCGATGACCTGCATTCCTGCACTGCGCGCCGCGCTCACACCAGCGGGGGAATCCTCGAACACGACGCAATCTGCGGGCTCGACGCCCAAGCGCGCCGCGGCAACCAGGAAGATGTCCGGTTCGGGTTTGCGGTGCTCCACGGCAGGGTCGTCACCGCAGACCTTGGGTTCGAGCTCGCGAAGCCAAGTGTGGGAGCCCCACTTGATTTCGCACAAGGGTCTTATGCTGCTCGTGCCCACGGCAATACGCAGTCCACGCCCTTGCAGAGCTTGCACCCAGTGCTCGACGCCAGGCATGGCAGGGGCGGCAACGAATAGCTGCTCCAACAGCTGTCGACGCTCCTCGAGGTACTCGTCCACGCTCATGGGCAGTTCCAGTGTGTCCAAAACCAAACGCGCCCCGGTGACTGCGTCGCCACCCATCATCTTGCGCTTCAGTTCCCAGTCGAAGGTCTTTCCGTAGCGTTCGGTGATTGACTGCGTGGCTTGGCTGTACAGGGGCTCGGTGTCGAGAAGCACACCGTCCAGATCGAAGATTGCGGCGCTCGGTCGTCGTTCGAGGATCATCGCTGCACCCTACTACACGCGCCGACGGCACGGACCGCCGTAGCCATCGGCGAAAGTCAGCGGCGACACAGCAGCGCCTAGGGCACGATCGCGGCGTGCCCGATCGACCGGACGAGAGCTTTTCGGGCTCCGTCCGCGAATTCGGGCGGCATGGGCGCGGCTCAGGTTTCGAGGTCTTGTAGCAAGGCGTCTAGCAGCACTTCGTCCCGACGGACGACGGCTGCGTGCAGGAGCCGGGAGCGGCGATCGCTCTTGGGCAACTTCTGCAGGTGGGCCCGCGCAGCCTCGACCTTTGCCCTCAAGCGAGCGTTCTTGCGCACCACGACGGACTCGGATGTCTCGAACTCGTCCTCGGGTGCTTCGGTGAGTCGCACCTCACCGCTGGCCGCGCTGTCCTCAGAGCTCTCGGAGTGCTCTGGCTGTCTGTTTTTTAGGAAATGCTTCACGAACCGTCCCTTATCTACGCTAGCAGATCGCGTACATCAGGTCCCCCCGGGGCCCCGAGCTAGTCACTTTTCTCACAACTCGGGGTTCTTGGCGAGCGTTTGCGCACTTGGCGTGCTGCACTGCACCAAGTTGGGGCTAGAGGTATTTTTTCACTAGTAATAATGAGTTGTTGAGCTGCCTGCAGCGGCGTGTCGAGAGCTGCCTTGTGCTCACGTCCCCGTATGCCAGCCGGTGTCGAGGCTTGGTTCCACCGTCTTGCCGACATGTATATCCGAGCAATATTCGCTTGTTGGGCGATTGCAGTGGGAAAGCCAGGCGCCGACGGTGCGGGTGTCAGAGGCGCGCTTTCTCACCTGAGGCCCCGTCAAGATGGGCGCGACTCGTGCCACTCCCGCACGAGTTCGTTACCTTCCGACACTGTGCCGCGGGGGTGGCTGTAGGTCGACGGAATACAGTGGCCTAAGCGCTTGCTCCTTGCCGCACTTGGTGCGCTGTTTGTAGGTCGGCCGGTGCTCGCGCGCGGAGGATGCCCTGCGCCAGAGCCAGTGCGCCCCTTCGGCTGTCGCAGAACTGGCCGCCGCGAAAGTTCACGTTTGCCCCCGCCGGCCTGTGTCTCGCCAGCTTTTCGTGCTGCGGCTGTTTTGACGTACGCGAGCTTGCTAGCTACGTGTAGCTACGATGTGAAAGCGCACTCGCCAGCGGCGCCTTCCGAGCGCCAACGAAGAGATCGACCGTGTTGCCAGCATCGAAGCACTTCGACGCTAGGCGCGGCCCTTGGCGAGTGCGGAAGCGACCACAAGGAGGCAAGTTGACATGTTCGTGGTAACCAATCGCATACCAGTAGCAGAAGGCTTCGAAGAGGACTTCGAGGATCGATTCAAGCGGCGCCGCCACCTGGTGGATCAAGCCCCGGGCTTCGTGCGCAACGAGGTGCATCGACCCACACCGAAGCGTTTCAACCACGAATCAGGCGGGTTCGAAGACGACCCGGAGGCGGAGGGCTACTACGAGGTCAAGACCTGGTGGCGCCGCTTCGAAGACTTCGAGGCGTGGACGAAAAGCGAGGCGTTTGCGGAAGCTCACAAGAATCGCCCGCCCAAGGAGATGTTTCGCGGCGCGAGTAAACTCGAGGTGCACGAAGTCTTTCTGACGACGGACACGTCCTCGCAAGAGTCCGAGCACGGGAGCTGACCCATTTCAGACATGTTCAGCGCAATGCCCAACTCGTCTTCGGGTGGCGGGCACAACGGGTTGCGGGTTTTGGTGATGGCCGCAGCGCTGATCATTCTGCTCGCGGGCATGAAAGCCGCGCAGGAGTTGCTCGTCCCATTGGTGTTTGCCGGCTTCCTTGCAGTATTGACGGCTCCCGCCGTCCTGTTCTTGCAGCAGAAACGTTGGCCCTCCTGGGTGGCCGTCGGTGTGGTGGTCGTGGCCGTAGTCATCGCCTTGGTCGGCTTGGGAACGGTCTTCGGCAGCTCCGTCAATTCGTTCGTTGCGGCGGTCCCGCGCTACCAAGTTCGGCTCAATCAGGCGCTGGGTCATGCGACCGAGGTGCTGGGTGACTTCGGTCTGTACGTCTCCGCCGAGAACGTCAGGCAGATGGTCAACCCTGCAGCGGCGATGAGCATCGCCGCGGAGCTCGTCAGCCAAGTCGCTTCGATGATGAGCGACACCGCGCTCATCATCCTGACGTTGGTGTTCATCTTGCTCGAGGTCGCGAGCATTCCCCGCAAGCTGCGCAAAGCGATTGGCGATCCTCAGGCAGATCTGAGCCGCTTTGCGCGGCTGGCCACCGAGGTGAAGCGCTACGTCGTCATCAAGACCTACCTGAGCGGTGCCACCGGCTTGAGCTTGGGCGTGTTCGTGGGCGTGCTGGGCGTGGACTTTCCGGTGCTGTGGGGTTTGATTGCATTCCTTCTCAACTACATCCCCAACATCGGTTCCATCGTGGCCGCCATTCCGCCGGTGCTTCTCGCCCTGGTGCAGTTTGGGGTTGGGCCGGCGATTGGCACTGCCGCGGCCTACGTCTTCGTCAATACCGTGATCGGAAACATCGTCGAGCCCCGTCTGATGGGTAGGAAGCTCGGCTTGTCGACGTTGGTGGTCTTTCTTTCGTTGGTCTTCTGGGGTTGGTTGTGGGGCCCCATGGGCATGTTGCTCAGCGTGCCGTTGACGATGATCGTCAAGATCCTGCTGGAGAGCAGCGAGCAGTTCAGCCCCGTGGCAGTCATGATGGATCAGCCGATGTCCCAACGCAGCCCAACGGTGCCCCCGCCGCCGGTGGAAATGATCGAGCCGGAGTAGGCAGCGAGTTGGTATGGGCGCCGGGTGCGGCCACTGTCAGAAGTGAACGTGACGTGCCCGGCGTGCGCGGAGCACCTCTGATGCTTCCAGCTGCGTTCAAATCCCTTGTTGCGGGAATTGGTGAGGTGTTGCGCGGTGCGCGAAAAAGCCCAGAGACTTCAACAGAAACGGGGCCCGCTGACAGTCTCCCACATTCAACCACCAGCTCGCTCGGGCCAGGAAAGCGGCGTTCTCTTCTCACGGCTGGCATGCTGTGGTCTAGGAGGAGTGTGAACGCATCTGCCGTCGATGAGAGGGGGCTTGGAGCGCCGGCTGCACGGGCAATGGCCCAGCTGCGCGCCGAACTCGAGCGCGCGCGTGACGAGGGGCGTCTGAGCTTCGAGGAGTTGGCTGCGTGTCGCGACGGTTTCTGCATTCTTGGAGCGACGATGGCGGACATCGTCGCTCTCGTCCTCGATTTCGCCGAACCCGATTGGATCGGCAGGCTGCTCTGCCCCGAACGTCGACCCAGCGTTGCAGCTGAACGGCGTGTGGCGGAAACGCTGGACACTCTGGAGCGGCGCAAGGGCGAGTCCGGCGTTCATCTGCGTCTCGCCGAAAGCGTGCGGACGGCACTCTCTCAGAGGCCGTGCCCATCGCTCCGCGCCGTCGCCGATCCCACTCTGGGCGCTCTAGCTGGAGGTGTGGACACGGAGCCGGTCACTGTGGCGCAAACGGCGAGCGACGAGACGCCGTCCGCGCCGCCGAGCAGCGCGCCTAAGGTCGTGCGTTTCAGCCTCAGAGCCAAGGGGCGGCTGCAGGGTTGGTGAGCGCCTAGCGCTCTCGGTCGCGCGCTGCTCGCGTCAAAGATTGGCGACGAACTCGCCGACTCGTGTCAGTACCCGGTTGTCGATGTCGTCCTGGGTGAGTGCCTCTCGTTTGAGGCGCCCTTGGGTCACTTTCAAAGAGTGATCGCCCGTCTCGACGACGTAGAGCTCGTTGGGTGCTTGCATCTTCCCTCTGACTTCTTGCAGTAAGTCCAACGGACAGAGGCTGTCTCGCGTTCCCTGCGCGAAGAGAATGGGAGTCTGCAGCGCGAGCAGAACCTCGTCGCGTAGCTTGGCCGTTTTGCCCATGCCCTTGAGCGGGTAGCCGAGACAGATGACGCCGTCGACCGTGCGCTGCGAAGCTTGCGCGAGCTCCACTGCGACGTGGCAGCCAACCCGGCTCCCCATGCTCTTTCCGATCAGCACGACTTTACCTCTGTGCCCCTTGCGGGCGATGTTGAGCGCCTCGGTGTGGGCTGCGATGAGGACGTGGAGCCTATCCGGGCTCTTGCGACCTTGCTGCATGTAGGGGTAGTCGAAGGCCACGACCTTGCCGAGCTTCGCCAATCCCTCCGCGTAGCGGATCATCCAAGGGGAGGAGGAGGGGGCGCCGGCGCCATGGGCGAACAGGAACAGTGGTCGCGCCATGGCCTCACAGACGCACGGCCATACGCTCGCCCTGGCGCAGCCGCTGGCGTTGCAGCTTCGGCAATGCCGTCTCGGCAACGACCCAGCCTCGACAGCGTCGGGAACCGCATAGACAAGGGATCGCTTCTTCGGCGGGCCAGGCGTAGTCGATCGTGATTTGCTCGCCGGGTTTGATGATCCGCAGCGCTTCCACCCACATGGTCGGGGTTTCGTCTGCCTCGGGCTCGAACACTACGAGACCGGCGTTGGGAGTGCACGAGTGATTCAAGTAGCGGAATGGAGCCCACGGTTCGAGGGTGCCGATGGTGCCGAAGTCCACCGCATAGTCGGGGTCGTAGTTTTCTCCTTGCACGATGGTGCCGCGCATCTGCCCGATCAATTGCTCTTTCTTGAAAGTGCGTGTGGCGAATACGCCGCGACCAACCACTGTTTTGCGAACGGATATACCCAGACGTGAATTGTGCATCAGCGCACCATGCTTACTTCCCGCAGCAAACGAACGCAAGCCTTCGGCGTCGCCAAGACTTCAACTGTTTCGTCTCGTGCGACCCAACCAATGCTCGATGGTTTCTCGTCGCAATTGCACGACCGACTTGGGGACGCTTCGAATGTCGAACTCAGGCACGAGCTCGAGTGCCGTCACGAAGTCGTCGACAGGTAATCCACAGGTGGAAGCGACCCATTGGATGACTTGGCGTGCATCGAGGCCTGCCTCTCTGAGTGAACGCAGGCTTCTCGCTTGGTCGCGCTTTGCCAGGCGATTGCCGTGATCGTCGACAACGAGTGGCACGTGGTAGTAGGCCGGCGCGGGATATCCCAGAGCGTTCAGTAACGCGAGCTGCCGAGGAGTGCTGGACAAGAGGTCGTCTCCACGCACGACCTCCGTTACGCCTTGGAAGTGGTCGTCGACCACGACACTGAGCTGATATGCGGGCGTCTTGTCTCGCCGAAGGATGAGAAAATCTCCAGGACTTCGGCTCAGGTCATGACTGAAACGTCCCTGCAGCTCGTCGCTGAAGACGATCGGTTCGGAGCTCACGGAAAAACGCAGCCCCGCCTCTTTTCCAGTTCGTGCTTCGGCGTCAGCCATCGTCTGCTGCGGGCTGCGGCAGGTCCCGGGGTAGACAGGCTCTTCATCGGACGCGTGGGGCGCGCCCACCGCATGACGAATGTTGGCACGTGAACAGGTGCAGGCGTAGGCCAGGCCTCGGTCCTGCAAGTCCAGAGCGCGCGCGATGATGACGTTGCGACGCTGCGACTGGAACAGTGGCTCGTCATCCCAATCCAAGCCCAACCACTCCAAATCACGCAGAGCGATGTCGACGAAGGTGTCGTCGGTACGTGTGCGATCGAGGTCCTCAAAGCGCAGTACGATGCGACCCCCACGTGAGCGCGCATGCCACCACGCGATCAAGAAGCTGCGAGCGTGGCCGAGGTGCAATTCGCCAGTGGGACTGGGTGCCAGTCGACCCACCGGGTCGATGGCTGCATCATTGCGATTCATGCACCTGAGTTGTTCCACACCTCGAGTTGGAGACAAAGCCCAGGACGAGGGACGTGCGGCGCGGTATACGGCGAGCCATGCCGTACCTCGAACTGACCACCCGAGCCCAACCTGTGTCGGATGCGGCTCGTGATGCATTGCTCACGGAATTGGGGGCCCTGGTTTCTGAACACCTAGGCAAGTCCAGCGCCTACGTGATGACGAGTCTCGTGACTCCCTCTGCCATGCACTTCGCGGACGCTGCCGAGCCAGCCTGCTTCGTCAGTGTGCGTGCCGTAGGAATGACCTCTCCGGCACAACGCCATGCACTCGGGGCAGCTGTCGCTGCGCACCTCGAAGCGAGCCTCGGCGTCCCCGAGGGGCGTACTTTCGTCGTCTTCGGTGACGTGCCCGGTGATCATTGGTCGTTCGGCGGGCGCCTGTTGGGGTGAACGCGCCCTCCGGTCGGCGTCGTCAGACGCTGGCTACCAAGTACGCGATCCATCCCGCTTCGTTTTCCACGGCTTTCTTTGGCCGATAGACGCCAGTGCCGTCGCCATCCTCGTCGCTGTCCTCCCAGTAGACCTGAACGTCGGAAAAGCCCGCCTCAGCCAGGAGCTCTTGCAGCTCCTTCAGCGACCAGAAGCGCCAGTCGTAGGTGAAGGCCTTGCGCATCTTGCTGCCGTCGCGGAAGTGGAAGTGGATGTGGTTGACGACCCGGTTGGTGATCGGATCGACGATGTCCTGATGCCAGACGTAGGTGAACCCCTCGTCGATGGGTCGCGGTTCTTCCAAGTCCGGTTCGTGCGACTCGTAGCCGCCGTAGGCGTCGAGGAAGAAGACACCGTCGTCGGCCAAGCCTTTCTTGACGCGCTTGAAATAGTCGAGCAGCAACGCTCGCTCCTGGAAGCACCAGTAGCTGAAATTGAACGCCACGCAGACGTCGAACTTGCCCGGGATCTTTTCCAGTACGTTCTTCTCGTGCAGCGTGATGCGGTCTCCAGGTTCGCCCAGCGGTGCCAGGTTGTGCTCCACACCCCACTTCAGCACTCCAGGATCGAGATCCACTCCGACGGCGGTGCGTCGTCGATCGCTCTTGACCCACGCGCCGCAGAACAGGGCGGTACCACAGAAATCCTCGCGAATGCTCATCGGCTTGCGGCCCCGCAGGCGCTTGAAGACTCGACTGATCAGCGAGACTTCGAACTCGGCATCTTGCACGCTCAGCTGATACAGCTCGTGCTTGTCGGCTGTCTTCGCCGTGTATTTAGGCTTTCGCTTCGGGGCTTTCTTGCGCTTCTTGCTCACGTCGTGTCGTCTCCAAGGGGCTTGCGCCGATGCGAGGCGCGTGCTGCTCGCCCCGGGTCGCCCGTATACAATGCTCGTTGCACTTCGCCCAGCACGACGTTCGGTGCGCCCTGCCCACCGCCCGTCTCGTTTGGATTCGGCGGCGGTGCTCCGATGGCCAGTCGCGCAGTGGTCCCGTCTCGACGGCTCACTTGCCTGCGCAGCGCACGGTTCGCGCCCAGGTTCGCTTGTCTCCGACGTAACTGACCAGGGCGCCCCCGCGCAGCGGAGCGAGCGAAACGTCGTAGAACGCCTTGGAGCGGCTCAATACGATGGCCTTGGTCGGGCGACCTCGTTCCAGCTCGGCGAATACCAGTTCCTGAGGCGAGCCCGGGTCAGCGGTACTCGGACGCGCGAAGAGCAAGACCGGTTTGTCGCAGATCTCGGCCGTGTGCACCGGCGCCGGGTTGATTCCGTTGGGGTAGGGGATCCAGTCCACCGCGGGTTCGGTGCTGGGCACCTCCGAGAAGCGTAGCGTGGCGAGTCCGAAGTGGGTGATGTCTCGTTCGAGGGGGATCAGGCTGAGAACGCCGGAGCCTTGGCGCGCGGAGCTGGAGTCGAACACCCAGAGCTCGGTCATCGGGTGGGGGGCACCACCCACCCAGACGATGTGATCGTCGCCGAATTTCGGAGGTGTGCCCGGCTCGATCGAACGCGCGTGGACGGTGGAGCGTCCGGTTCGTGCTTCCAGCGACAGTGCGAATACCTTTCCTCGGCGTTCCGTGAGTTGCACGCTCAGAGTGGATGCCTCGGGTTGGGTGATGATTGCTTCGTGCTCTTGGCCGTACCAGAGCTTGCCGCGCAAGGGGCCGTTCTTGACCGTCGGCAGTGCGATGTAGGCGACCCACGTTGGACGGCCACTGGCTGGGTGGGCCGGCAGCGCGGACGTGCGGGTACCGACACGGGCATCGGCCGCCAGGATGTCCAGCGGCCCGTACGGTGGTTTGATTGGGCGGCGCAACAGGTAGTGACTGGTAACCCAGTACGCGTAGCCATCCGCTACGGTCGGTCCCCTTCCCAGGGCGAACCGACCTAGATCATCCGAAAGTGGTGTGATTGGCGTTTCTTTGGGATTGGGCCCGCGCGGAAGGCGGCCGAGTTTGGCCAGGAAGAGCTCGTTTTCGCCGTTAATCAACACGACTCCCGTCGCCGTCGCGCTGGAGGGCGCGGCCGGTCCGACGTCAGCTAGACCGTCGATCACCCAGTCCGTCGACACCAAGTTGGGATCGATGGCTTGCTCGACTGGTTGCTCTTGCCCGAGCGCTCCCGCGTCGGACGTGGGGGCGTGCTGGGCAGCGGGCGCACTCGGCTGGCCCTTCTGTGAGGACAGCTCGGCGAGGATCTTCTTGGCCTCGTCTTCGGTGAGATTGAGCTCTTCGAGCTTCGGATTTCTTCGCTTGCAAGCGGGCAGCACGACGAAGCAAAGCGCCGCGACGCCGAGCCAGGATTTGACGCGGCGGGTCAAGCGGCGCAGGGGTGAACTCCAGTGAGCGAGCACCAAGCGCTTCTGCCACAGTTATTACGCCTCACCAAGCCATGACGCGCCGACACGGCCGCGACGAGCTCCGAACCCGCGCTACACGGTGCTCCAGCAAGCAGTACTACTGCAGTGACGCGCCGCCGGTATCGTTGGCTGCGCTTCACTCGGGTGGCGACTCGGCGCCTCAGACGACCTTGACGCGGTACTGGTTCAGCCGATGCTTCGAAAGCAGGTCTTGCAGCGCCAGCTCCACGAGGGCCGTGCGCTTGACGCCGAGGGCGTCCGCGAAGCGAGCCGCCGTAGCTGGCTGAAGAACCAGCGCTGGATCGTTTTCCACTTTGGCGACCCGTGAGGGGAGCATTCCGGCTGTCTTCGCCAGTTGCCGGACACTAGTACCCTGAGCGTAGCGTAGACGTGCGACCTCCTCGCCTGCGCGATTGCGACGCTTGCCAGGTTTGAGCAGGCGAACGTCGTGGTCGAGCTCGGCACGCTCCAGTAGGGACTTGAGAATCGACGCGACGACGCGCTTGTGGTCCAACTTCAGACACTTGGCCAGGCGGGAAGACTTGGGGAAGCCGAGCAATTCCGAACCTCGCTCGATTCGGGATATGCGCGATACGGTGGTACGCGTGGCTTTGGCCACGTCATGCTGCGTCAAGCCTTGGCTCTGGCGGGACTTCCTCAGCAAAGTGTCGAGCGGTTCGGTCACGGTGGCATCACTCCGGTTGGGCAGTTGAACTTCGGGTGTTGGCTTATCACGCCTAGGCGTGACTCGTTTGGGTCGAATTCCTCAGGTGCACCCAAAACGTGTACCCGGCATTGGTGAGCAGTCAGGGTGCGCACCAATCGCGTACATCCGTAGCCGTTAGTGGTGCGTGTTGCGAAGCTGGTTCTTCGAAATTACCACATGGATTCCGGGCAATTGGGTTTACTCGTGGCCCTTATGTGTCCGAAATTGCCGCAGGTTTTGGGTGATCGTACCCTACTGGGACTGTTTCTGGAGTTGGTGCAGTTTTCTTGTTTCACAACATGACTCATGTGGTCACGGAAAGGACAAGGTGACCGCAGTGCGCAGGGGGTAAGTTGTGGTGCGACTCTGTGCACCTTTGCCGTCGACACTGGTCGCGTGTCACTGGTCATTGGTTTGGGTTAATGGGCGGGTGTCGGTAATCCCAGGAGTGTATCTCCGACGTTCGTCCGACTCGCGTCGACGAGCGGTCGCGGGTTGCCCAAAACGAGAAAACCCCAACCTGCGGTTGCAGGCTGGGGTTTTCTGGGGGCCGTCGGCCACATCTCGCACCAGGGGCGGTGCGGGCGCCGTCGTTCAGAGGCTGTAGTAGAGCTCGAACTCGAAGGGCACGGTGGTCTGGCGCAGGCGCGTGACCTCTTCGCCCTTGAGGCTGATGTAGGCGTCGATGATGTCGTCGCTGAACACGTCACCCTTGGTGAGGAACTCGCGATCCTTGTCCAGAGCGTCGAGCGCCATGTCCAACGAGGAGGCCACGGTGTTGAGCTTGGCCTCTTCTTCCGGCGACAGAGTGTACAGATCGATGTCCATCGGCTTGCCGGGATCGATCTTGTTCTGGATGCCGTCGAGACCCGCCATCATCATCGCGGAGAAGGCGAGGTAGGGGTTGGCCATCGAATCAGGGAAGCGCACCTCGATGCGAGCCGCCTTGGGGTTGTTGACCCACGGAATACGGATGGACGCGGATCGGTTTCGCGCCGAGTAGGTCAGAATGGTGGGCGCCTCGAAGCCCGGCACCAAACGGCGATAGCTGTTGGTGGATGGGTTGGTGAAGGCGTTGATGGCACGGGCGTGCTTGATGATGCCGCCGATGTACCACAGGGCTTCCTGCGACAGCCCGGCGTAGACATCACCCGCGAACACGGGCTTGCCACCCTTGGACAGCGACTGGTGTACATGCATGCCGCTACCGTTGTCTCCGACGAGCGGCTTGGGCATGAAGGTCGCGGTCTTGTTGAACTGCTTGGCGACGTTCTGGACGACGTACTTGAGCATCAGCACTTCGTCGGCCTTCTTGACGAGTTCGTTGCTGGTGACGCCGATCTCGCACTGGCCGGCGGTGGCGACTTCGTGGTGATGCACCTCGACGCCCAGGCCCATCTTCTCCAAGGCGTTGCACATCTCCGCGCGGATGTCCTGCAGGGAGTCGACTGGCGGAACGGGGAAGTAGCCGCCCTTGATTCCGGGGCGGTGGCCCTGATTGCCGCCTTCGTAGTCGATGGAGCTGCTCCAAGCCGCTTCCTGAGAGTCGATGGCGAAGAAACTACTCTTCATCTCCGTGGCCCAGGTGACGGAGTCGAAAATGAAGAACTCGTTCTCCGGGCCGAAACGTGCCGCGTCAGCGATGCCCGTGCTGGCGAGGTAGGCGACGGCACGCTTGGCCAAGGAGCGGGGGTCGCGCTCGTAGCCCTTCATGTCGGAAGGCTCGATGACGTCGCAGCGCAGCAGCAGCGTTTGGTCCTTGAAGAAGATGTCGACGACGGCGGTGTCCGCATCGGGCATCAGGATCATGTCGGACTCGTTGATGTCCTTCCAACCGGCGATGGAAGAACCGTCGAACATCTTGCCGTTCTTGAAGAAGCCGTCGTCGACTTCGCTGGACGGCACGGTCACGTGCTGTTCCTTGCCCTTGGTGTCGACGAATCGAAGGTCGACGTACTTCACGTCTTTGTCGGAGATGAGCTTGAGAACTTCGGCAGGGGTCGTCATCGTGTCTCCTTGAGTAGGTCTTTCTCTTGTGTGAATTTCATGCTCGTCGCGAGCGGGACTTTCCGCGTCCGGAGCAGGTGGCACGAGGCGCTCGCTTCGGTGTTTCAGGGGTGAAACCCCCGGCTAGGGCCCGCGGTGGCCGGCGCCTGGGGGGTGTAGCGGGCCAAATGTTTCAGGAGCGTATCGTGGTAGTTTTGGAGTCAAAATCGTGCCTTGTGACCCGTCGCTCGTGACTCGACCGCGCTAGAGACGTCCTACCGCGACGCGTCAAGCTGACGCGGGACAGGAAGGTTGGCGACTGACCACGCCGCCGTCTTAGAATGGCGGGTCATGCTCGAATTGACGTCCTTCTCCGAGTTGGCGCCCCGGTACAAAGTCATCCTCTTCGACGCCTACGGCGTGCTCAAGAGCTCGAAGGGGATCATGCCCGGCGTCGTCGACGTTTTGGCCTGGCTGACGCGGACGGGCAAAGACGTGTACGTCATCACCAACGACGCGTCGAAGTCCCCAGCAGAGATGGCCAAGGCCTACGCGCACCCGGAACACGGGACGCTGATCCCGGCTAGTAAGAACATTTCTTCTGGTCTGCTGGCGAAGGACTTTCTCCGCTCCAAAGTCCAGCGTGGCAACGTCGCCTATCTGGGGAAAGAGTCTTCGGCGTTCTACATTCGCAGCGCGGGCCTCAACCCAATCCCCATCTCCGTGTGTGAATTGGATGACGAGCCGCGCGCCGTAGCTCTGCTCGACGACGAGGGCTTCGACTGGTTCAGCGACCTGAACCGTACGGTCAATTTGCTTCGAAGGCTCGCCATCCCGGTGGTCGTGGCCAATGCCGATGCTGCCTATCCGAGCGGAAATGGCCAAGTGGGAGTCGCCGTGGGGAGCCTGGCGATGATGATAGAGAAGATCGTGGCCAAGCGTTTCGTTTGGTTTGGCAAGCCGGACACGATGATGTTCTCCCATGCCTTCGCTTGCGCAGTCTCCAACGACGACACCGTCACCAAAGAAGACGTGCTGATGGTCGGCGACACGCTCGATACCGACATCCTCGGCGCCAACACGTTCGGCATCGACACGGCCCTCGTCCTGTCCGGCAATACGCTCCCCGAGCGTGCCGCGGTGCGCATCGCAGCCAGCGGTATCTTCCCCACCTACGTTTGCGAGTCGATTCTGACCTAGCCTCTCCGCCTGCCATGCCCACGTACATCACCGATCGCGGCGCCAGGAAGCTCGCAGACGAACTCAAACACCTGGCGGAAGTCGCGCGCCCCAAAGTCGTTCAGGAGGTCGCAGATGCCGCCGCTCAAGGCGACCGCTCGGAGAACGCCGAATACATTTACGGCAAGAAGCGCCTGCGCGAGATCGATCGCCGGCTTCGTTTCTTGAGCAAGCGACTCGACGAATGTCGCGTCGTGACTCTCGATACCGTGCCTGACGACTCAGAGCGTGTCTTCTTCGGCGCGATCGTGACCGTAGAAGACGAAGATGGCGTCGTGAAGAGCTACCAACTATTGGGCCCCGACGAGTCCGAGCCGGAGCGCGGTCACTTGAGCTACCAGTCGCCGCTAGGCAAGGCCCTGTTGGGCAAGAACCTCGGGGACGTCGTGGTTTTCCGTCGTCCTGCGGGTGAAATCGAGCTCGAGCTCGTGGGCATCGAGTACGGTCGTCTCATCAACGACTGAGCTCGCCGAAGCCGCTGCTCGGAGTCATCGCAACCGCTGCGGAAGCTCGACTGGAGTCAGACGAACAAGTCGGGCTGCAGCTCCGCCGTCGCGTCCACTGCGTAGCTCGAAAAGTCGCTCACACCGCGTGCGCGCAGCACCTCTTCATCGAGGTAGAATTGTCCTGTCGCCTCCATCGCCGGACGAGAAATGATGGCGTGGGCGGCGTCGGCCACGATCTCCGGCTTGCGGCAATGCCGAAATGCTTCGGCGCCCATGAGACTCTCGATGGCCGCGGTCGCGATCGTCGTTTTGGGCCAAAGGCTGTTGACGGCGATCCCTCGGCTGCGCCACTCGTCGGCCAGTCCGAGCGTGCACAGGCTCATCCCGTACTTCGACAGCGTGTAGGCCAGGTGTGCGCCGAACCATTCGGGGCGTAGGGCGAGGGGGGGAGACAGTGTCAGGACGTGTGGATTGGGCGACTTCTCGAGTGCGGGCAAGCACAACTTCGACGCTAGGAACGTGCCCCGCGTGTTTACTTGGTGCATCAGGTCGAAGCGCTTCATCGGCACGTTCTTCGTGTTGCTCAACAGGATGGCGCTGGCGTTGTTCACCAACACGTCGATTCCGCCGAACAGCCCCAGTGCTCTGTCGATGGCGGTTTGCAGTTGGCTCTCCACGCGCACGTCCGCCACGCAGGCCAGGCTTTGCCCGCCCCGGGCTGCGATCTCTTCGGCCGCGCTGTGCACCGTGCCTTCGAGCTTGGCGTGGGGCTCGTCCGTCTTGCCGACGACGACGACGTTGGCCCCATCGCGAGCTGCCCGCATACCGATGGCTTTTCCGATGCCTCGCGTACCGCCCGTAATGAACACCGTGCGCCCCTTCAGACTGTCCGTCACGGGGTCGAAAGTATCCCAAGGACCAGCGCCGAGCTAGCACAAAGCAGGCGCTCGGGGCAGACACGGCCTTTCGACGGCGATATGCTTCGAGCCATGGTGACAGTCTGTTTCGTCTGCCTCGGTAACATCTGCCGCTCGCCCACGGCCGAAGGGGTCATGCGCCATCTGCTCGAGAAGCGACGGCTCGCGCAGGTGGTGGAGGTGGACTCGGCGGGTACCGGGGCTTATCACGTCGGGGAGCCGCCCGATCGACGCTCGGCAGCCACCGCCAGCAAGCGCGGGATCGAACTCGGTGGGCGCGCACGTCAGTTCGTGGTCGGCGACTTCGAGCGTTTCGACTACGTGCTCGCGATGGACACCGAAAACCTGGGCAATCTGGTGGCAATCGTCCCCGACCGGCACGCGGAGCGTGTGCACTTGCTGCGGGACTTCGACCCGGATTCCCCCCCAGGAAGCAGCGTCCCCGATCCCTACTACGGCGGAGATCGTGGCTTCGAAGAAGTCGTCGACCTGTGCTTGGCAGCTTGCGGGGGCCTGTTGGACCACCTGGTCGAGCGGCACGGGTTGCCCAATGGCTGAAGCGTTGTTGCGCGCCGTTTCCGAGGCTTTGGGGGTGGAAGCATCGTCGCTTTCACCGTTGGCTGGCGGGGACATCAACGAGGCCTACCTGGTGCGCTTGAAGGACGGCGAACAGGTATTCGTCAAGACGCACCGACGAGCTCCGCCCGGCATGTTCGGTGCGGAAGCCCGGGGCCTCGACTGGTTGCGCGTGCCGGGAGGCTTGAAGGTGCCAGAGGTATTGGCGGTTTCGGATCAACGTCCGGCGTATCTGATCCTGGAATACCTGGCGCCGGCTTCTGCCGTGCGTGACTTCGACGAGAGATTGGGGGAGGGGCTGTCCGCCGTGCACCACGGTAGCGTCGCCGCTTTTGGCCTAGATCACGACAACTACATCGGTTCATTGCCGCAGAAGAACGAGCCTTGCGCGACCTGGGCGGAGTTCTTCTGGCAGCGGCGACTGCAGCCTCAGGTGGAGCGGGCGGTGGACGATGGGCGGGCGCCCGGCGATTGGCGTCGGCGTTTCGAGAAACTTCGAGGCAAGCTCCCCGTTATTGTGCCCGAAGAGCGCCCCCACCGTCTGCATGGTGATCTCTGGGGTGGTAACCTCCATCGCGATAGTCGCGGACAGCCCGCGCTGATCGACCCCGCCGTGTACGCGGGCCATCGGGAAGTGGATTTGGCCATGATGCGGCTCTTCGGTGGTTTCTCTCCGCGGGTGTTTGCCGCCTATGAGGCCGCGACACCGCTAGCTCCGGGTGCAGACGAGCGTGTCGCCCTCTACCAGCTCTACCCGTTGCTCGTGCACGTGAATCTGTTCGGCGGCGGCTATGTTGGGAGTGTCGAACGCGCGCTATCTCAGTACGTGTGACTCGCGCATCGAGTCTCGGCTCTGGTATCGTGCGCTCCGTGTCAGACGCCGTCGAACGATTGCTGGAGAAGGTGCGTAGCGACGTTGCAGCCAAAGCGCTGCAATGCCTCGAACCCGCGCGAAAAGTGGAGCAAGCTCTGGCCGCATACGTCAGGGCAGTGGAAGGTCAGGTCGCGACGGACTACGCGCGGGATCACTCGATCCCCTCGCCCCGATTGGCGGGCGATCCGAGTGCGACCGCGCGGGCTCTACTGGCGGCTGTCCGCGCGCTGCCCGAGCTTTCGGAACAGGATGAGCCGCGTCCGGGCGCAGCCGCCGCTGAGCAGCCCGAGACCGCGCAGACTACTCCGGCTCAATCTCGACCGCCGAGCGCCATCACTCCCGCGCGCCCATCGCGGAGCGCTGCGGGCGCCAGTGCGCCTGCGTCGTCAGCGTCGGCTGCGAGGGACACGTTGCCCGTCGAATGGGGGCCGTTGATCCGTTGTGTTCAGCGCTCGCCGCTGGTGCTCGTAGGTGGGGTCGTGCGGCGTGACCGCATCGCCTTCGCGCCACCCGAGGTGCTCGACCGCTTGGAGTGGATCGATACGACGCGCCAAGGTACCCACGCCATCGGCAACCTCGCGCAGCGTGTGAAGGCCGGGCGTGTCGGGGCTCTCGTGTTGATGGAGGGCTTGGTGGGCCATCGCCACAGCGATCCCATCACCCATGCTGCGCGCGAGGCGAACATTCCCTTCGAATACGCCGGCAAGGGAGGGCGCACGGCCCTGGCGCGCGCGTTCATCTCGGTCAATCACAAGGCAGCGGCTGACGAAGAAAACTGAGACACCGGCTGGTCTACTTCTTGTTGGGGATGATCAACTTCTGCCCGGGGCGAATCGCCTTCTTGATGTTGAAGCCATTGCGCGCCGCGATCGCTCGAGCTGACACGCCGTGGCGGCTGGCGATCCCACTCAGCGTGTCACCCTTCTTGACGGTGTAGGTGCGCTCCGGCTTTTCCTTCTTCACCGGCTTGGCGGACGCCTTTGCCTTGCTCTTCTTGTTGCTGGGCAGTTTCGCACCCGCTGGGAGTTTCAGTCGCTGGCCGGCGACGAGATGCTTCTTCGGGCCGAAGCCGTTTGCCTTCGCGAGTTCGGAGACGGAAACACCCAAGCGCAGGGCGACCCCGCCGAGGGTGTCGCCTTTTTGGACTTCGTACGTCGGCTCCTCGGACTTGTCGGGAGCGCTGGAGCCATTCGACCCGGCGCCCTTGCTGCGTCGAGGAATGACCAGCTCCTGTCCAGGCATCAGGACGCGGGAGGTATTGGTGCGGTTGGCCTTGGCGATGTCGTCGGCGGAGACGCCGTACTTCTTGGCGATCCCGATCAGGGTGTCGCCCTTCTTGACCGTGTGTGTGGCTTGGGGGCCAGTGCCCTTGCCGGCGCGAGCCGTCACCAGCAGACGTTGTCCGACGCGGACGTGGGTCTTGGGGTTGATGCCGTTTTGTTTCGCCAATTCCGCGGTGCTCATGCCGTAGCGCACCGCGATGCCGCTCAACGTTTCGCCCTTCTTGACGATGTATGTTTTCGTGATCACCGGCGGCCCAATGTCTCGTACCCACCCCGGTGGGTAGACTTCGACGACCGAGCGCTTTGTGTCTGGCAAGTACTTGCCCACTGCGGCGCGGACTTCGGCGTTGCTGATGTCGTCGTAGGCGGAAAGCTCAGCCTCGAGCCGCGTGGCATCCGAGGTGAAGACCTCGAACTCGCCGAGGCGAATGGCACGCGTTTGGTTGGTTTGAAGGGCGCTCAGGGTATCGAGTTTCAGGCGCACCTTGGCCTTGGCAAGCTCGCCTTCGCCAGGTCCGGCGACTCTCAGATGCTTGATGGATTCGTCCAAGAACATCTGCGCCGTATCGACGCTCGACTGTGGCGCGACTTCGATGAACACGACGAATGCACTGGGGCCACGATAGCGAGTCGCCCAGGCGCCGACGTGCAGCGCGCTCGCCTTTTCGAGCACGAGTGTGCGGTGCAGGGGACTCGAGTCTCCCCCGGCCAGGACTTCGGCGGCGAGCTCTAGCGCGCGGTGTTCCCGGATGAGAGAGGGCGGAATGCGCCAGCCATAGAACACTCCCGGAGTTTTTGCCGATTCGTCCACCATCACGCTCAGCCGTTCGCTCGACTGGTACGGCATGCGCTCGGGTTCACGGAATTCGGGTACGTTGGGCTGTGCCTCCGCCTTGCCGAAGTAGCGGCCCACCAACTCGAGTGCCTGTGCGGAGTCGAAGTCGCCAGCGATACTCAGGACCGCGTTGTTCGGGGCGTAGTAGGCGTGATGAAAGTCCCGCGCCCAATCGAGCTCGGCTCCTTCCAAGTCTTCCATGAAGCCGATCACGGGGTGCTCGTAGGGCCAGTAGTTCTGGAACACGAGCTGGTGCAGGCGCAGTCGGCCGAGCGCGTACACTCGGTTCGAGTAGCGCAAGCGAAACTCCTCCAGCACCACGGCCCGTTGATTGTCGAAGTTCGCCTGGGTCAGCGCCAAGGAGCGCATTCGGTCCGCCTCGAGCCAGAGTCCAAGTGCCAGCTCGTGGGATGGCAGCACTTGGAAGTAGTTGGTGCGGTCCTTGTTGGTCGTACCGTTGGCCCGGCCTCCTCGAGCCGCGATTTCTTCGAAGTGCTGACCCTTCTCGACGTTTCTGCTTCCCTGGAACATGAGGTGTTCGAACAGGTGGGCGAAGCCGCTTTGGCCGAGCTCCTCGTTGCGGCCACCGACGTCGTAGGTGACGCAGATGGCGACGGTGGGTGCCGAGTGATCCTCGTTGAGCACCACTCGGAGCCCGTTGTCCAACCGATGCCGTGTGATGCTGAGCTTGGCGGCGGACTCGGCAGCACCCGCGTAGGTGGGCGTCGGCTTGTCCGATTCGGCAGATTTTTGGGGGGCTTGAGCGCCGACCTGGGCAGTCCAGACGACCAGCAGGAGCAGCCAGCGGAGAGCTCGCCAGCGCCTGCTCAGAGCCGTACTGGCGTCGAACACGCGGGAAGTACGAAGCACGGGCACCCCTCTAGCACGGTCTCGCGGCGCGCTGCCATTCGGCCGGTTGGTGGTGTTTTCCGACCGTGCGCCCCGGCGCGCGAGGATCCGCTACATTGGCGCCCATGACCGCGCGAACGGAAAAGCTGGCTTCGGAGTCTGCCTCCACGCTCCACCAATTCATGATGCCTGAGCACGCCAACCCCGGCGGAAGCGTTCACGGTGGCCTGATCATGAAGTGGGTGGACGAAGCGGGCGCGATCTCGGCGATGCGCCACGCCCAACGTCCGGTGGTCACCATCGCCGTCGACTCGATGACGTTCAAGTCGCCGGTGCTGGTCGGACAGCTGCTCACGCTGCAGGCGAAGGTGACCTACGTCGGCCGCACGAGCGTCGAGGTGTCGGTCCGAGTCCATGCCGAGGACCCCGTCACTGGCTCCACCACGCACACCAACTCAGCGTACCTGGTGTACGTCGCATTGAACGACGAGCGGCGACCTTGTCCCGTACCCGGCTTGGTACTCGAAACGGAGGAGCAGCGCCGCGAGTGGGACGCCGGCAAGCGCCGGCAGGAGCGCCGCATCAAGGCCTCCCAGCGGGACGACGAACTGAGCGAGTGAAAGCAGGGCGCTCCTCAGTAGGAGCGTGGCAGCCGCAGCGAGTGCTGCGCGACGTAGTTGAGGATCATCTCGCGGCTCACCGGCGCCGTACGGAGCAGTCGCGCCATGCCCCACAAATCCGCTAGCCCGTATTCCGACGCCAAGCCGTTTCCGCCATGGGTCTGAATGGCCGCGTCCAACGCTGCCAGTCCCGCTTCGGCGGCGGCGTACTTGGCCATGTTGGCGCTCTCTGCAGCGTTGATGCCCTGGTCGTATTGCCAGCTCGCCTTGAGCGTCATGAGGCGCGCCAACTCCAGCTCGATCTTGGCCTTGGCGAGGGGGTGAGCGATGCCTTGGTGCGCGCCGATGGGGGCGTCCCAGACGACACGCTCGCGGGCGTAGTCGGCAGCCTTCGACAGTGCATAGCGCCCGAGGCCGTTGGAGATGCTCGCTCCCAGTAGTCGCTCTGGTTGCAGCCCGACGAAGACTTGTTTCAGGCCGTGCCCCTCCTCGCCCAGCAGGCGATTGCTCGGCACGCGCACGTTGTCGAAGAACAGTGTGAATTGTTTTTCGGGCGCACGGATCTCGACCGGGATGTGGTCCGCCGCCAGCCCTTCGGACTTTGTGTCGATGATGAACAGACTCAGTTCACCTCTGCCAGTGTCTTCGTCCGTGCCCGTCCGGGTCACTACCAGGACTTGGTCGGCCTCGTCGAAACCGGAAATGTAGTACTTCGTGCCGTTGAGCACGTAGTCGTCGCCGTTTCGTTCGGCTCGTGTCTCGATCTCGTGCGAGTTGGATCCCGCGTTCGGTTCGGTGATGGCGAAGGCCATCTTCTTGCCCTCGGCCAGGGGCGGTAGAAAGTCTTGCTGCTGCGCCTCGGTGCCGTGTTTGGCGATGATGGTCGCGCAGATCGCCGGCGAGACGAGCATCAGCAGCAAGGGGCAGCCGACGCTCGCGACCTCTTCACTCACCAGCATCAGCTCCGTGATGCCGAGCCCCGCACCGCCATACTGTTCCGGGATGTTGACCCCCATGAAGCCGTTTTCGGAAAGCTCAGCCCACAGCTCCTGCGCGCGGCCGTCCGACGCTGACTGCTGCTGGTAGTACCGGTGGCCGTACTTCTCCGCGATGCGGCGTACGGACTCGCGTAGCATCGCGTGCTCTGGGTTGGGACTGAAGTCCATCTTCATCAAAGTGTGGTCACGCTCAGCCGCCGTGGCAACCTACAAGGCTGGGTGCGTCTGCTTCGGCACAAAATGGGCGAGCACGGCTTTCGGGCGGGGGTGTGTCAGTCCTTCGCCGCGACGGGTGGTCAGACCGTTGCCGACGAGTGGCATCAAGTCGCGGTTCCGAGCGGTGGAGGATGCTTGCGCATGAACTGCTCTGTGGGTCGAGTGAGCACCTCTGCTCTCCAACCGGCAAGCGACTCCAAGACGACGCCGGGGTTCTTGCTTTCCAGCGCCAGCTGCTTGAGCGCTCGCAGTTGACGGGCGGGGAAGGCCAAGTCTGGGGCGATGAGTACTTCTGCGCAGACCTCCGCGCGCAGCGATGTCAGCCACGCGTCGAGCAGTACTTCTTCGAACGTAGCGTAGGGCGGCGGTTCGAGTTGTTCGAAGTCGCCCGCTGAGGCCTTCCTTACCGCTGTGTTCAGACCCCGGACCAAGTCGGCTGCCGTCTTGCCCCCGTAGTGCGGGGGTACGCCTTTGATGCGCAGTAGGTCTTTTGGTGTCTTGGGCAGTCGACTTGCGATGGCAAGCAACGTCTTGTTGACCGGCGCTCGGCTGCGCTCCCGCTCCGGCAAAGCGTTGTGCCACTCCATCAAGAAGACCAGAGCTGCTTGGTTCTTGGGAGCCAATTGCCAGGCGTTGCGGAATGACGAGAGGTCGAGTTTTGGTGGCGGATCCGACTGAGGAAGCAAAAGCTCTCGACACACCTCGTCCATCAATTGGCGTCGATCCAGCTCGTCCAAGCGCTGCGCGAGCTGCCCGTACAGCTGAGGCAGCTCGGAGATGTCGGAGGCCGCGTACTCCATCTGAGAGAGTGGCAGCGGTCGGCGCATCCAGTCGTCACTTTGGTGCGTCTTCATGCTGCGTTGCCCCAACAGCTTGAACTTCAGGTAGGCGAGCGACACGCTCGCCTCCGGGCCCGCGAGAGCCCACGCCAACTGGGTGTCGAAGAGTCGTGGCGGTTGCGTGCGTTCGAACGCTTCGAGCAGTAGTCGCACGTCCGTCAGGCCCGCGTGCAGCACCCACTGCCCTCCAGGTCGGCACAGCACGGTGCCCAACTCACGCAGATTGTCGAGTCGAAGGGCGTCGATGAGGTAGAGCTCGTCGCCCCGACTGACCTGAATCACGGAAAGGCGCGTGCGACTGCGGGTGGATTCGAACTCCGTGTCGATGAAGTAGTCGCTGCCCTGAGCCAGATCGGCGGCAGCCGCCTCCAGCTCTTCGGTCGTATCGATCCAACGCATCGCTCGCTGAGTAGCACACTCGACGTACTCGCCGCTCAGCAAGCTGCATGCCGGTCAGGTTCGTGGGTTCTGGCCTGCGGTGCTGGCGCTCAGCGCCGGCCGTACTTCTTGAGCTTGCGGTAGAGCGTCGTGCGCCCAATGCCCAAGTCGCGCATGGCTTGGGTGACGTTGTCGCCGGTACGCTGCAACGTGGCCTCGATGGCGGCCCGCTCGATGTCGCGCATCTTCATCGGGGCGCGTGACAAGAGCTCGAACAGCATGCCCTTGCGGTGTTGGGTCGAGTCGGGGGGGAGCGAGGCGCCGCCGTGGTGCTCGTCCGTCATGACACTGGCGCCGCGCACCTGTGAGGGAAGGGCATCGGGGCCGATGGTGTCGCTCGCCGAACGTTGAATTGCCGTGTGGAGGATTTGGCGCAGCTCGCTGAGGTTGCCGGGGAAGGGATAACGCTCGAGGGCCTCGATGGCCTCGTACGACAATCGCAGGCGACCGCGCCCGTGCTCTCTCGCCAGCTCCTCCAGGATCACTTCCGCACTCGGCGCGATGTCCAAAGGTCGGCTGCGCAAGGGGAGCAGACGAATTGGATGCTGCACGATGTGGGTATACAGGTCGCGGCGGAACCGTCCGGCGTCCAAGGCCTGCTCCAGCCCATCGGAGGTCGACGCGATCAGGCGGAAGTCGGACTGAGAGGGATCTCGGAGGGCTGAGTACAGGCGGTCTTGGAGGCGAGCATCGAGGTAGTCGATGTTCGCGATGTAGAGCGTGCCGCGGTCTGCGTCGTCCAGCGCGCCGTGTTGGCGCAGCTCCGGGCCGCCGAGACCGGCGCTGACCAACGCCTCGGCGCTGAACGCGGTTTCCGACAAGCGAGCCCCGTTGAGAGCGATGAAGGGACCGCGCGCGCGTGCGCTGCGATCGTGAATTGCGCGAGCAGCGACGGACTTGCCAGAGCCATCTTCGCCCATCAGCAACACATGGACGTCAGAGGCGGCCGCGGTCTGCAGCTTGTGGTAGAGGCGACGGGCGAACGCCGAACGCCCCACGATGCCGTAAAAGCCTTGCCCCGACGTTTCGACTTCGAGCTCCGCGATGCGCAGAGACATGCGGTGATGCGCCAACGCGTGAGCCGTCAACACCATCGCTTGTTCCGGGTCCACCGGCTGCGGCAGTACGGCGTAGTAGCCGAAGCGAATAGGATTAAGGCCTGCTTTGTCACGGGTTAACAGTACGACAGGCACGCTCTGATGGCGGCCACGAATGATGCGCAGCGCCTGATCTAGCGGGCCCACCGCTGCTTGGTCCACGAACACGACGTCGGGCTTCTGGTGTTTCAGGGCGATGCACAAGCCGCGTAGGTCGTGGCATTCGTGGACTTCGTGACCCGCAAGTGAAAGGTCTCGAGCTGTTTGTGATTCGGTGTTCCCGGAAGCGATGAGAAGTCGTCCGGCGGCCGGGCCGGGGGGCGGCGCGCTAGACATCGGCGTTCGTGCGGGGTGGTTCACTGTTGAATGGTCGTCGGCTTGGAGTGATTCACTTGCTGGGTTCATTGATTGGGACTCGCTTCTTTGTGAAACGGTTATGTTTTGTATGTATTGAATTGTTCCTCGAGGCAATGAATTCGGCCGCACGGTTTGTTTCAGTCACGGCATCCGCCACCCGCGATCACACCGCCTTACAGGCGCTCCTGACGGCCTGGCGACCCCATCAACGACGTCGGCCGCGGGTCGATTACCGCAGCACCGTGCTCACCACGTCGCCGCCTCTGGTCCCACCGCCGACGGTGCTTGACACGGCGTGCGTCTTGGGAGAGCCAAGCCGCCGTGCCCGCTAGCTATTTCGACGTCGATGGGACACTCGTCTCGAGCAACCTGGTCGACCCCACCATCTTCTATCTCCTCAACCAAGCGACGCCCTTGGCGACGGCTCGGAAGGTGGGCCGGGCCCTGTTGAAGGCGCCGGTGATGGCCGTGGCCGAGCTGGTCGACCGTCGCATGTTCAACGAACTGCTGTTCTCCACCTACGAGGGCATGACCGAAGACCGCTTGGAGATGCTGGCTGACGAGGTGTTCGAGTCCAAGATCCGTCCCTCGCTCTACCCGGCCGCGCTCGATTTGGTCGCAAAGAGTCGTGCGGCAGGGCACGAGATTGTGCTCGTCAGCGGTACATTGGACTTCATCCTCGACAAGTTGGCCAAGCACCTCGGCGGAGCGACCCCGATCTGCAATCGCTTGGAAATGCGTAAGGGCGCGGCGACGGGCAAGCTGCTCAAGCCGGTCGTTGCTGGACCAGAGAAGGCCCGACTGATCCGCCAACACGCACGCGACAATGGTCACGACCTCAACGATTGCTTCGCTTTCAGCGACAGCTACTCGGACGTGCCGATGCTCAGCGTGGTAGGTCACCCCGCCGCCGTCAACCCAGACCCACGGCTGGCACTGTTAGCTCGGGCCTACAGCTGGCCCACCTTCAAATTATCGGAAAGTTCATGAGTCACCCTTCGTTGGTAACCCTCGACAACAACAGCGCGCCGCGTGTCTTGTTTGCCGGGGATCGTCTGGTGGAAGTCGATCTGCCCGCGGGCACTCGGGTTCTCTACCCCAAGCCGCCAATCGCTCCACTGCAAGACGTGGATGCGGCCATCCGCTACGCCATCTCTCATCCGTACGGCAGTGATCCCCTCTACGCCAAGCTCAAGCCGGGCATGAAGGTCACGATCGCCGTCGATGATATCTCGGTGCCGCTGCCGCCGATGCGCAAGCCCGACGTTCGCCAGCGCGTGCTCGAGATCGTGCTGCCGTTGTTGGCGGACTACGGTGTCGACGACATCGAGATCATCGTCGCCACCAGCGTTCATCGCCGCATGCGGGCGAACGAGATCCGGCACATGGTTGGCGATCGCGTGTTCTCCGCGTACTGGCCCGACAAGCTGTACAATCTCGACCCGGAAGATCCGAGCCAGATGGTCACGCTGGGCGAGACGGAGGAGGGCGAGGTCGTCGAGCTCAATCGACGTGCCGTCGAGAGCGACCTCTTGATCTACGTCAACCTCAACTTCGTCGCGATGGACGGCGGCTACAAGTCATTCGCGGTCGGGCTGTGCGGCTACAAGAGCCTGCGTGCGCATCACAACGCCAAGACGATGCGCAACTGTCACAGCTACATGGACCCGAGTAGCTCGGCGTTGGCGACGTCGGTCGAGCGCATGGGGCGCCTCGCGCGTCAGCACATGGACGTGTTCACCATCGAGACGACGGTGAACAACAAGATGTTCGGCAAGCCCTTCGAGTTCTTGGCCAAGAACGAGGACGAGCTCACGGCGACTGAGCGGGTGTTGCTGCGCGGCTTGGTGGACACGACGGCACGGCTGCCGCAGCCGGCGCGTCAGGCAATCTTCGAAAAGGTGCCCGCGGACTACGGCGTTACCGGCGTTTTCGCCGGGGACCCGGAAGCTGCCCACGTGCACACCATTCAGCGTTGCTACGACCAGTACCTGGTGCCCATCGAAGGGCAGGCGGACGTACTCATCTCCGGCGTGCCCTACATCAGCCCATACAACGTAGGTGCCTTCCTCAACCCGTTGCTCGTCAGTGTGATGGCTGAGGGCTACCTGTTCAACATGTACAAGGGCGCGCCCCTGGTGAAGAAGGGCGGGACGCTGATCATCACCCACCCCTGCACCGACAAATTCGATCACGCTCAGCACGCGCCCTACATCGACTTCGTGCACCAGCTGTTGCCGGAGACTCGCGATGGGATGGAACTGCATCGCCGCTACGAGGAGAGCTTTGCCAGGAATCCGGCATTCCTGGAGATGTTCCGCAAGGGGCACTGTTATCATCCTGCCCACCCGTTCTTCATGTGGTACTGGGGTGAGGCCGGGCGTCAGCACCTGGGGAAAGTCATCGTTGTCGGTGCCGACAACGAGTACATCCCCCGTTTGCTCGGCTACGAGACCGCGCCGAACATCTCCGAGGCGCTGTACCGTGCTCGTGATGGCGAGGCCAAGTCACAAGACATCCTCTGTTTGCACTTGCCGCCGATCGTGATGGGTGACGTGAGCGTGCCCGGAGGGGGCGAGTGACGTCCACCCGAGAGCAGTCGCTGGCGAAGCCACGAGCGACCAACGAACAGCCGCTGGATCTGAGTCGGACCTTCACCGGCAAGACGGTCGTCGTCGTCGGCGGCACGGGCTTCTTGGGCAAAGTCTACTGGGTGATGCTGCTCGCGAAGTTCCCAGACATCGAGCGCCTGATCCTGGTCGTGCGTGCGCGAGGTGGGCAGTCGGCTGAGCAGCGCTTCTGGAAGGACGTCGTGCCGGGCTATTGCTTGGAGCCACTGCGGCAGCAACACGGCGACGGCTTCGAGGCGTTCTTGCGCGACAAGGTGCAGGTCGTCGAGGGCGACATCGTTCAGCCCTACTGCGGCGTTGCCGCGCCCGTGCGAGAAGGCTGGCGGGGGCAGGTCGACATCATCGTCAACTCCTCGGGCATCGTGGACTTCCAGCCGCCGCTCGACATTGCGCTCGAGGTCAACGCGTTCGGCGTACAGAGCTTGGTGGCGTTGGCGCGTGACATCGGTGACGTACCCATCATCCACACCAGCACGTGCTACGTCGCGGGCTATCGCACGGGAATCATCGACGAAGAAAACCCCCTCACGCACCCTTTCCCCTACGCGGGCAAACTCGAGCGAGCTCACTGGGATCCGGACCGTGAGATCGACGAGTGCTTGGACATCATTCGTCAAGCGCGCCACCGCGCCGGAGATGCGTTTCGTCAGAGTCACTTCCTCTACCAAGCCAAGCAGAATCTGACGGCGCAAGGTGAGCCTGCGCGCGGCAAGGTGTTGGAAGAAGAGATCGCGCGCGTGCGTCGCAAGTTCGTCGAGGCGCAATTGGCGGAGTTGGGCCAGGAGCGGGCTCAGTTTTGGGGTTGGGCTAACACGTACACATACACCAAGAGCATTGGTGAGCAGATCGCTGCGCGTTCGGGGTTGCCGTTTTCAATCGTGCGGCCTGCCATCATCGAGTCGTGCGTGGAGTTTCCCGTCAAGGGGTGGAACGAGGGCATCAACACGAGTGCGCCGCTGATCTACGCTATCCGCGAGGGGCAGTTCCAGATGCCGGGCAGCGACATTCGCCTCGACATCGTGCCTTGTGACATGGTGGCCACGGGCATGTTGCTCGCCACTGGCGAGTTGCTCGCGCGGCAGCAGAAGCCCGTCTATCAGTTTGGGACCAGCGACTCCAATCCCACCACGATGGAGCGCATCTACGAGCTGTCGGGGTTGTACAAGCGAAAGTACTACCGTCGGACGGGGCGGGGTGGTCCGGTGATGAGCTTCCTGCAGGGGCACGTCGAAGGAGCGTTGCTTTCGCCGGCGGCGTTCGAGCGTTGGGGACCGAAGCGCATGGCACAAGGGGCCAACGGTCTGGCAGACCTTCTGGACAAGGCGTCTGCTTCGGGGCCCTTGGCGTCGGTGTTCAAGCCGACCATCAAAGGCCTCAACCAGTTCGCTCGCGCGCAGTCGAAGGTCTACCACATCGTCAAACAGTTCGAACCGTTCGTGGCGACCTTGGACTACGAGTTCCGTTGCGATAACACGCGCGCCGCTTTTGCCCGCTTGGTGCCGGCGGATCGTGAACGCCTGATCTGGGCACCGGAGAAGCTGGATTGGCGCCACTGGTTCTTGGAAGTGCACATGCCAGGCCTCGAGCGCTGGGTGTTCCCCGAGATGGACCGGCGCATGAAGAAGCCCGTTCGCTCGCTGCGCCGCTACGAGAGCCTGGCGGAGCTGTTGGCGCAGATGGCGGAACGCTTCGACTTGGCTCCGGCGCTATCCCGCACGGAGCCTGAGGGCCTGTCGCGAGTCACGTTCCGCGACTGGTATGCGCGTTCCAGTGCCTGCGCGACCCGTTTGATGGCCCTCGGTGTACGGCCGACAGATCGCGTGCTGCTCGTGGGGAAGAATCATCCGGATTGGCCGATCGCGCTGTTCGGGATTTTGCTCGCGGGGGCGACGGCAGTGCCGCTGGATGCTGACGTCGACGTGCAGACGGCAGAGACCCTCAAGCGGGCCTCGGGCGCTCGCGTGGCATTGGTGGACGAAGCCGCAGCGCGGCGTCTTGCCGACGCCCTGAGCGGGGACGTGCGTTGCTTGGCGCTGTCGGAAGCCACGGCGGAAGGCACGCTGGCGGAGTTGCCTCACGTCGTCGAGAGCGACACGGCGCTCTTGATCTACACCAGCGGCACCATGGGTAACCCCAAGGGCGTGATGTTGTCCCACGGCAACCTGTGCAGCATGCTTGGGTCGCTGGCGCCGTTGTTCCCGCTCGACAGAGACGACCGGCTGTTGTCGGTCCTGCCGCTGCATCACACCTTCGAGCTGACGGCCGGCTTGCTTCTGCCGCTGTCTCGGGGAAGTCGCGTCATCTACTTGGATGAGCTGACCGCAGAGCGGCTCACCGACACCATGAAGCAGGCGCGCATCACTGCGATGATTGGCGTGCCCGCGTTGTGGGAGCTGCTCGAGCGCCGAATCCTGGCGACAGTTGCGGAGAATGGGCCGGCTGCGACTCGGGCGTTCGACATCGCGTTGGAGTTTTCTCGCGTGCTCGGCAAGACGACGGGGGTGGACGTCGGCAAGCTGCTGTTCGGCAGCGTCCACCGTCAACTCGGCGGGCACCTACGCTTCATCGTCAGTGGGGGCGCGGCACTCGGCGAATCGACCCATCAGTTGTTTGCCGGTCTCGGTCTGCACCTGACGGAGGGCTACGGGCTGACGGAAGCGGCGCCCGTGCTCAGTGTGGCGAAGGCCGGTCCGCGCTCGCGGCCGAGACAGGTGGGGCGCGCCATCCCCGACGTCGAACTGAAGATCGACCAACCCAATGAAGCCGGCGTGGGCGAGGTGATCGCCCGCGGTCCGAACGTGATGGCCGGCTACAGTGACGATCCGGATGCGACCCGAGCGGCGCTGACGGCAGACGGTTGGCTCAAGACGGGCGATTTGGGCAAACTCGATCACCGCGGGCGCCTGTCCATCGTCGGGCGTGCAAAAGAAGTCATCGTCGCTTCCAACGGCGAAAACGTTTACCCCGATGACGTCGAGGCTCGGCTGGGGTTGCCGCGGAGTGTGGCTGAGCTGTCGATCGTCGGCATTGGCGACGACCGTGGAGGCGAGCGCGTGGCGTGCGCTGCGGTCGTGAAGCCGGAGGGATCCCGTGCCGAGGCGCACGCGACGGCGAAGCGAGCGCTCGATGCTGCCATTGCGGAGTTGCCGGCGGCCATGCGCCCCTCGGTCGTCGTGCTCTTCGACACCCCGCTGCCGCGAACGTCGACGCGCAAGGTCAAACGCAAGGAGCTCCGTCAGCTCGTCGAGCGTCGCCTGGTTCGAACGACTTCCAGCGACGACTCGCCGGTCACCAGCGTGCGCCGCATCCTCGCGACGCTCACGCGTCGAGACCCGAAGACCATCAATGCGCAGGCCACCCTGCGCGGTGATCTCGCTTGTGATTCGCTGATGCTGCTGGAGTTGCTGGTAGCCTTGGAGACGCAGGTGGGCCGTGCCATCGACGCCGACCGACTCGCGAACTGCAGCACCGTCGAGGACGCCGAGCAACTGGTTCGTGAGCTGGGCCAACGCACCGAGACCGGCGCCATCGAGCCAGAAGAAGAATCGCTACCGCTCTACATTCCGGAGTCCCTACGCAAGGGGGCGATGCGGTGGATGGGTCGCGCGCAGCTGAACTTCTACGACCAGCTGATGCGAACTCGGGTCACCGGGCGAGCGTTCATTCCCCAGAACAAGAACGTGCTCGTGATCGCCAATCACGCAAGTCACTTGGACATGGGCTTGGTCAAATACGCGTTGGGGGATTATGGGCGCGACATGGTCTCCCTGGCTGCGCAAGACTACTTCTTCGAAGGCAAGTTCAAGAAACCCTTCTTCGAGAACTTCTCCAACCTGGTGCCGCTCAGCCGCACGGGCTCGCTGCGTCATTTCTTGAAGACGGCGGGTGAGCTCCTCGAGCGTGGCAACGTGGTGTTGCTCTTTCCCGAAGGCACGCGCAGCCCCGACGGCGCGCTGCAGGAATTCAAGCCGGCGCTCGGCTACCTCGTGCTGCAGAGCAAGGTCGACCTGTTGCCGATCTGGCTCGACGGCGCCCACCGTGCGCTCCCCAAAGGCGCCAGCGTCGTGCGTTCTCGCAAGTTGGAGGCACGCATCGGTCCGCCGCTGACTTACGAGGCCCTGCGCGAGCGCACCGAAGGGGACAACATCCGGGAGGCGTCGCGCAAAGTCACCGAGCTCGCACACGCTGCGATCGAAGCGCTCAGTCGGCGTTCGGTACTGGACTTGGCGGCTGCCGCTGCGCCCCCGCAAGCGGGCATGGCAGTGCCGGCGAACGCCGTCGCGGCTTCGGCGGGAGCGGGAGAAAGCAGCCGCGTCCCGGCCGCTAGAGGAGCGAGTGGTGCGCGAGAGGGGCGAGGGCATGCGGCAGGCGCGATGGAACGTGCGAGCAGCGCAGTGACGGCGAGCAGCGCAGTGACGGTCGCGTCCAGCCCCGTCGTCGCGGCCGCCCCCAAGCCCGTGCTCAAAGGTTTGGAAGCGGAGTTCGAGCGTTTGCGGCAGCGTTTCGTCGCAGGCGCGACCGACGAAGACGTCAGCTACTACTTCTCACTGGGCAACGAGAAGTGGACGCTGCGCGCTTCCCGCGACGCCTGCGCCATCGAGCGTGGCAAGCCGTCGGGCAACGCCGACTGTGTGCTCAAAACTTCCCCCGAGATGTTCACGCGCATCGTACGCGGCTACACGCCGTCGAGACGCGAGTTCCTGATGGGCAAGGTCAAGTCGAACAACGTGCAACTCTTGTACACCTTTCAGAGAATCTTCAACCTCACGGGGGCCGCATGAGTCGCCTTTGGGTGGGCGGTGCCACGGGCTTTCTCGGCGCCGAGTTGGTCCGGCAATTGAGCGCGGCGGAGCACGAGCTGGTCGCGGTCTCACACCACGGTGGGCGCGTCGGTCCCGTCGAGGTGCTGAGTGTGGATGCGACCGACGAGGCGGCGGTAGCCCAGAGCGCTCAGGGCTGCGAAGCGGCGTTTTTCGCGCTGGGCCGGGTCTCGCGCGATGCTCGCGATGCGGAGTTGATCCAGCGCTCGAACGTCGTTGCAGCCGAGCGGGGCTTGGCTGGCCTTCGGCGGGCGGGGGTTCGTCGCGTCGTCTTCGCCAGTACCAGCGGTACCATCGCGTGCGGGACGGATCCGAATCGAAGCTACACGGAGGAGGCTCCCACGCCTCACGCGGTGATCACCCGCTGGCCCTACTACCGTAGCAAGTTGTTCGCCGAACGGGCGGCTCTGGCGATGAACGAGCCGGGACTGTTCGAGGTCGTGGTCGTCAATCCGAGCCTGCTGCTTGGTCCGGGTGACCGTCGCTCGTCGTCGACCACGGACGTGCGGCGCTTTTTGGCGGGCAGTTTGCCGGCACTTCCGCGGGGCGGGGTTGCTTTCGTCGACGTTCGCGACGCGGCGCAGGGCATGATCGCGGCCTGGGAAAAGGGGCGAGCGGGACAGCGCTATCTGTTGTCGGGCTCCAACATGCCGCTCTCGACGTTCTTCGGTCGCCTGTCTCGTCTCAGTGGCAAACCCATGCCGGCGTTGCGCTTGCCGAAGAGCCCCGAGTTGGCGTTGGCGAGCCACTGGTTCTACGAGAAGGCGCTTGCGGCGTTGGGTTCCAGCACGCCCATCGAACGCGAGAGCATCGAACTCGCTTCACACTATTGGTACTGTGATTGCGCCAAAGCGCAACGCGAGCTCGGCTTCGTGCCGCGGGATGCGCAAGCGACGCTGCGCGACACCGTGCTCGACATCGAGGCAGAAGGACTGGCATGAAGACGCGGCGATTCTCGAACACCGGTGCCGACGTCTCCGAAGTGGGGCTCGGCACCTGGCAGTTGGGCGGCGGGGATTGGGGTGAGATCAGCGAGGAGCAGGCGCTTTCGACGCTCAACGCCGCAGCGGATGCCGGCGTGACGTTGTTCGATACTGCGGACATCTACGGCGGCGGCGAGAGCGAACGCCGCCTGGGACGCTTCTTGGCTGCGCGCAGCGACGACAAACAGCTGCGCATCGCCACCAAGTTCGGGCGCGACGCCGACCCCGGCGGAGCTCTGAACGTGACTTACGACGCGATGCGCCGCCACGCCGAGGGCTCGCTCTCGCGCCTCGGCGTCGACAAGTTGTGGCTGCTTCAGGGGCATTGTCTCGCGCCGGAGTTGCTGCAGCAGGGGGACGTCTTCGACAATCTGCGGCGCCTACAGCAAGACGGCTTGATCGAGAACTTCGGCATGAGCGTCGAATCGGTGGCCGAAGCGCAACTGTGTTTGAAGGTCGATGGTCTGAGTTCGCTGCAAGTGATCTTCAACGTTTTTCGCCAGAAGTTGGTGGCCGAGCTGTTTGGCGAGGCCAAGCGGCGCGGGGTCGCCTTGATCGTGCGCTTGCCGTTGGCTAGCGGTCTTCTCGGCGGCAAGATGAGCAAGGAGCGAGAGTTTGCGGCGAGTGATCACCGCAACTACAACCGCGACGGGCAGGCCTTCAACGTCGGGGAGACCTTCGCCGGGCTGCCTTTCGATGCCGCTCTGGAGCTGGTCGAGGAATTGCGCTCGCGGGTTCCCGAGGGTTGGACGATGGCACAGTGGGCGTTGCGCTACTGCCTCGACTTCGATGCGGTGACGACGACAATCCCCGGCGCCCGGAACCCGGAGCAGGTCGCGGCTAACGTGCGCGCCTCGGAGCTGCCGCCACTTTCCACCGCGGAGCACGAGTGGTTGGCGAAATTCTACGCCGACCGCGTCGCGTCGCTGATCCGCGGCTCCTACTGAACTTGCTTCCGAGGTCGTGTGGCCTGAACGTCTCAGGTCGGAGGGGCTGCGTGGGCAGGCTGTCGCCGTAGGCAACAGGCTCGCAGCAACTCGCCGGCAAAGCTGCGGTCGCTCTCGACTTGCCAGCCCAGCCGCTCGAACGTGGGAAGCGGGTCCTCCCACTTACCAGCACGGATGTCGGTGAACGTTCCAAACGCGCGGTAGAGAACCCAGAGCCAGAGCCGGTGCCGCAGTCCGTGCCACCCGTCCGGTCCCGGCTGAAAATCCGAATACAGCCAGCAAGCTTCCGGTGTGGCAGCTGCGCCGAGTCGCGCCATCACCTGCGCCTGCTCGGGGTTTTCGAAGCAATCGAGGAAGAACAGCGTGACAATCGCATCATAGGTTGCATCGAAGCTGCAATCGATGACATCGGCCTGGGTGAACGTGACGCGGTGAGTGTGTCGTGCGACCCGTTGGCGCGCGAGCTGCAGCATCGTGTGGCTCCGGTCGACGACGTGTACGCTGCAGTTGGCGTTTTGCTGCAGCAGCTGAGCGAGGAAACGGCCGTCGCCTTCGCCGACGATGAGCACTCGGCGGGCGGTCGAAAGCCACTGAAGCTGGGCGGTTCGCGCTTCTTGCAGCAAGCGACCGAAGAACACAGACTCCAAGTGCCGGTAGGGACGCGCAAGGCGGTCGAAGCTACGCCACGCCACGTCGTGCCTTCCGGCTTCCGCCCTCAGCTGAGCAGCCAGAGCACGGGCGCGAGCAGTGCCGCATCAGCAAGCAGATGATTGGCCTCGTGACCAGCTCGCGCATGCAGCACAAGGCACGACCAGAGTAGGAGAGAGCTCAGCGCGACCGAGCCGAAGAAGGCCGCCCACGTGGGCACCAACGCTACACTGCAGCAAGCCAGGCCCAGCATGGCAAGGGCGCCGAGCTTGGCGTGATGCTCCAGGTGGGGTCTGCCGGCGGCGAGTGAGCGCTGCTGGTGGTGCTCATCGACCCCCCGCTCCATGGCTGCTAGGGCCGCCAAATTCAAAAACACCAGCGCGAAGAAGGTGCCAGCTGCGTACAGGCTGAGCAATGAGAAGTGTTGCCAGGAGAACAACGTTGCTCCTGCGGTGTAGATCACTGCGACCGCGGGCTCTTTCAAGCGCCAAGAGCCCGCCCTGGAATGCAGGCAGAAGAAGTAACCCAACGTCGCTATGACCAAGCTCACCCCGCAGGCCCACTCGAAGCCCGTCAAGGTAGCGGCAGCGAGCCGCAGACTCGTCGCAAGAACGACCAACCACAGCACGGCCATGGGCCAACGCTGCTCGGCCATGAAGCGATGGCGGGCGGTGAGCGCCGGGCGGCTCCCCATCCGCCACGCGTCGAGCCAATGGTCGAAGCTGTAGACGAGCCACAATGCAGCAGCCAAGAGTAGCTGGTGGTGCGTACTCAGGCGTGCGCCCAGCGCACGAGAGAAGCCCAACTGCCAGACGACGCCCACGCTGGGCTCCAGCAGGCAGGCGGCGCTGAGCGCGGCGATCACGGGGCCGAGTAAGTGGCGGGGGGGCGACACGAGTCTCGACGCTCCAGGGGCCGCCCGCTGCTGGCTCGCCTCCCACTGCCACGAGCGCAGCGCGCCCATCTTTCGTCGCGCCTGGGGCGGGGGGATCGCCCGTCGCGGTACTACCAGGCGCGCCCGTGGGGCGTCACTTTGGCGGCTGGTGGGAAAGGTCGTGGACATCCGACTTCAATGGCGCAATCGTTGTCGTCATTACGGCATTTTGACCTCTCGGAGAAGCGCATGCCCCAAATCGCCGACAAGAAGGACCGCGTCGTTGCCGCACGCATGCAATTGCTCGAGCGCTATCGTCGCCGGATTGACGAATCGCCGTCGATCGCCGACGGAAAGCCGCTGGGAACCGGTGCGTCCAATCGTCACGGTATGCCCAAACTGCCGGTGGGGCAGGTGGCCACGAAGAAGTGGCCCGTGCTCGACTTGGGCATCCACCCTGAGGTTCCAAAGGAGAGCTGGCAGCTGACTCTCGACGGCGCGTGTCGTCGACCGACGACGCTGTCGTTCGAAGATTTCTCACAACTGCCCCAGGTGCGAGATACGAGTGACTTCCATTGTGTCACGACCTGGTCGCGTATGGATTTGGCCTGGGTTGGGGTGCGCTTCGTGGAACTTGCGGCAATGGTGGAACCTCTGCCGGAGGCGGGACACGTGATGTGCTACGCCTACGACGACTACACGACCAACGTGCGATTGGAGGAAGCGCTCAAGCCTGACGTGCTTCTGGTTCACAGCGTCGACGGTCGAGCTCTGCCGAAAGAACACGGCGGCCCCGTGCGCATGATTACGCCGCAGCTCTACGCGTGGAAAGGCGCCAAGTGGATCCGGCGTATCGAGTTTCTGACCGAGGAGCGCCTGGGCTTCTGGGAGCAGCGGGGCTATTCCTCGACAGCGTACCCCTGGCGTGATGATCGCACGACGTGAGGCGCGAGGGCGAGGCGTGCACGATCGGCGCGCAGCGCGAGCAAGGGGTGCCGTGTGGGTTTCGGGTTCAACCGTGTTGGTCCAGTAGCCACGCGAGACCCTCGACTGCCTCGTCAGCCACGCGTCCGGCGGGGGTGTGACCTTCGCCAGGAGCCGTTTCGGTGCGGGCGCGGCTGCCGGCGCGTTCGAACCAGGTGACGGAGTTGTGCGCTTCTCTGTCGCAGGTCTTCGTGCCGCAAGCGAAAAACACAGCCAGCCCCCCCGCGCGCTTGAACTCGAGTGCGCGCTGAACGTTCCACTGTCCGTAGCCACCTTCGATCAGCAGTAGTCGCGAGAAGCGTTTGGCGTGTGCTGCCAGCATCAGGGCGCCCATCGTGGCGCCTTGGGAGTAGCCGATGTAGATGCTGTCCGTGGCAAGTATTCGCTCCTGGTAGCGCTCATCGACGGCGGCGACCGATGCGGAGAACATGCGCTCCAGCGTGTGGTGCTCGGGAAAGAAATGCCCGCCGTAGTCTCCTCCCAGGGGCTTGCCCCGCAAACACAAGAGAAAGGCACTGTCTTCGATGACCCGACTCCAGAAGTCGCAGTGCCATTCGGGGCCGCCTCCGGCACCGTGGGCCACGACGATCAACGGCAGGGCTTCGGCGCTGGGCTGAGGTTCCCACACCACGGGGTTCGGGCGGCCCGCAACCTCCAGTTCGACGAAGCGCGGACGGGTGGATACATGTGACGGTGTAGTCGTATCTGGTGAACGAGTGCCGTCTGCGCCGTCGGTCTGCGCCGTGTTGTCGTGTGGCGCATCGCTGGTTGCCGCGTTGTCGTGCGCGGTAGCAGCTGCTGAAGGGAGATCGGTCGTCGTGCTGGGCTGCTCACAGCACGGGGGCTTGCCCGAGCTGCATCCCAGAACTAGCGCGCCGACGGCGAGCGAACCCGACCTTGCGCTCACCGCGTTGCCCTGAGCCCAGGGCTCGCTCGATTGGGCGAGCTCGGAAAATGTCGGTCGAGTCGCGCGTGCCGCATCAATCGCCGAGGAAGCTCGCCGATGGTGCTTTGGGCTGCTTCGGCGCGGCATTGTCGCTTGCCGGTTGCGGAGGGTCCGGTGCTCGCCTCGGGGCGACTCGCGGCGGAGCAGGCTTCCTCGGGGCAGGCTTGGGGGCTGCTTTGGGGGCGCTTGGGGGCGCCACTTTGGCCGGCGTGGCGCTCTCCGTCTTGGCAGGCGCGAGCTCGACTGTGGGCTTCGATGCCTGGCTCGGGGAAGCCTCATCTACCGCCGCCTTCGCCGCCTCATCGTCAGCCTTGGCTTCGGTGTCTACGGCTGTCGGCTCTTCGGCGGGGTCGTTCGATGCTGCCTGCGCTTGGGTGCTTCCCTCTGCGCTCGTCGTGGGGGGCTCTTCGTTCGCACCTTGGGCGGAGTTCGGCTCGCTCGCGGTCGTCGGGTCACCGCTCGGTGCGCCCTGGTCGGCGCTCACGGCGGGGGTGTCGCCGCTCGGGGTTTTCTGAGCTTCGCTCGGAGCAGCGTTGACTTCGGTGGGGGACGGCGCTTCGGGATTGGCGCGGCTGTCCGGGCTGTCTGCCGGGTTGGAAGCGACGGCGGTGGAGCCCGAGTCATCCCAGCGTTCGGCGAGCATGAACACTGCGCCGAGCAGCACGGCGCCCGTCAAAACCACGGTCACGATCGACGTCAATCGCTGACCCGTCGACGCCGGAGGAATGCTGAACAGCGACGGGTGGCCTTCGTCGTCCGCCTCGGCAAACTCCAGCGGGCCTCCAGCATAGGTGCCGAACTCGCCGTCACGGAAGAACGCGAGCTCCTCTCGCTCTTTCGCGAGAGCCGACGAGTCCTTCGACGCAGCAGCGCCGGTGGATCGTGTCGAAGCTGACGTCGCGTCGTCGATTGCGCGCTTCGGAGAGGCACTCACGTCATTGGCCTTTCTGGTCTCAGTGGCGTTCCGTCCGTTTTCGGTTGTCGGCTCGGCGCCGCCACGCTTCGGCGTTGATGAACTCGGAGGTTGAGTCATGCTTTCCGGGGGTTCGCTCATACGGGACGCGCCTTGCGGACTCCTGCGCTAGGGAGTACCGCGCTCTTCGCATCGCGGCAAGTCGCTTCGGCAGGCATCATCGCCGCAGTGCTTTCACGGATCCTCCCAAATGCACGCGCGCGGCGACGCCACGGGAGATTTCGGCCGGAAGCATTGGTGGTACAGGTTGAGCCGACCCTTAGAGGAGCAGTCGGCGTCCATCAGCCGCCGCGGAGTTCGGCGAGCGAGCTCTCGACGAGAGCCGCCAGCTCCTCGTCCTCAGCGGACTTGGGTTGCGCTGCCTTTGCCGGCTGCGTGCTGACGGGTGCCGTTCCGTCGAGCAAGAGGGCCTGCTCGAGTTCGTCCTCGACGTTTTGGCGTGGGGCCAGGAAACCGAACAAGCCGGCAGAGGGTTCCTTCAGGCGGTAGTCCCCCTGCGTCAAGCTGCGCGGGTTGTGGCCGAGCGCCTTTGCCACGTGCTTGTTGGCCTTGGCCCAGCGCCGTGCCAGACCCAACGCCGCCTTCTGCGTGGCACTCGCGGCGCCGAGGGCCTTGCCCAGGTCGTGACCGCGATGGGCGGCGAAGAGCGCCGTGCTGACGGCGAGTTGTGCGGTGCCCAAGGCTGTCAGGCGTGCGATCGACGGCCCCCCACAGCTCTTCTGATAGATGTGAGAACCCTCCAGCAGGAGTATGCCCAGCCCGAGTTCAACCGCGGCCAGATCCGTCGTGATGGCTATGGGCTCGGCGATGCTGCCGCCGTCGGGGCGGGTCTCTTCGAGGAAAACCGTCGACAAGCTGCGGGCCAGCAGTGTCGTCAGGACCACTGGGTGGCCCAGCTCAACTGGGGCCAGGCGCAGTCTCCAGGTGTCGTCTTCCAGCATCAACCTGGGTTCGTCGTTTGTCGGCACGGGAGAACAGCTACCGCTGCTGCAGCTGGAGCCTGTCGCGCTGTCGCCTTCCACCAGGACCTCGATCGGAATGTCCGCCAGTCCTGCATGCTGCTGCATGCGAGCTAGGAGCTGGCTCACCCCGGCGCGTGAACGCTCGAATCTGTCCGGAAAGAAGCGGCCATCCGGGAGTACCAAGGGGCGCTGTCCGAACTCCTCGTGCAGGCCCGCGCGCAGCGCCGCCTGACGGCCGATGAGCTGTCTGAGATCCTCGTCAGTCGGCAGTTCCATGCCTTCAATCTGACAAAAAGCGCCGATCTCCGCCAGGGGCGATAGGTGTCAGTTCTGGCGTCGCTCGCGTTCGAGTTCGGAAAGGCGCGTCAAAACACCCCGTGCCACGATCGTCAGCACCCGCTCGATCAGCTCTCGCTTTTGGCCAAGTGCGCCCCCAAAGCTCAATTGGCTCTTGGCCGAGCGGCCTCGGGGCAGGCGGCCCACCGCGGCGCACCGCACCACGAGGACGTCCTCTTTGACGGTGACCTGCAGCTTCTGGACGAAGTAGCGGTATTGGATCGTGCTGCCCGCGCCTGCGCCCCAGTCGACTTTTCGGGCCTCGCGGGCGAGCACTCGGCGCAGGAACCGTTCGTAGCTCTTGGCGGTGGCTGGCAACTCCAAGTGATCGAGTTCGACGCGAGGCCCTTCGGCCGCCAGGGCCGCGGGGTGACCTTGCCCTCGGAGCAGCTGAACGGGCGCGGGCAAGCACGTGAGCAAGCTCACCGCCACGAGCACATTCCACAGTCGCCTCATGCTTCGTCGCGCTAGCGTCCGGCGGTCGCGTGGGCCAAGTTCTGTGCGTCCGCTCCGCGAGGCACTATAACCGGAGCGCGTGCCTTTTTCAGTGCCAGCTTCCGATTCAGTGCCAGCTTCCGAGACGACCTACGACGTGGCAGTGATTGGCGCCGGAGTCAACGGCACGGGCGTCGCTCGCGACTGCGCCCTCCGCGGCCTACGGGTCGCGCTGTTCGAGCGCAACGACATCGCCTTTGGGGCGAGTGGCAACTCGAGTGGGATGATCCACGGCGGTCCGCGCTACCTCACCGCCAATCCCGACGTGACCTACGCGTCGTGTTTGGACTCGGGCTACATTCAGCAGATCGCGCCGCACTTGCTGTTTCGTGCGCCGTTCATCTTGCCCGTGAGGCGCGGGTTGGGCGCACGGCACGAGCTCGATTTGCTCGACGCATTCTTCGCCGTCTACGATCGCTATCAACCGCTCAAGCGTGGCAAGCCTCACACGCGGCTGTCGGGGGAGGAACTCGCTCGTCTCGAGCCGGGTCTCAGTGGCGAGTTCGAAGGCGGAGTCACTTTCGACGAGTGGGGCATCGATGGAGTGCGCCTGTGCATTGCCAACACGCAGGACGCCGTCGAAAACGGTGCAGACGTCTTCGTGCCCTACACGGTCGAACGGCTGCTGCGTGGTGAGGGCGGGCGCGTGACGGGGCTCGAGGCCGCACATCGGCTTTCGGGGGCAGCAGTGCGCGTTTCGGCGCGCGCGGTGGTCAATGCCAGCGGTGCGTGGGGACCGCTGACGGCGAGCCTCGGCGCTCTGCCCGCAGGGGCCGTGCGCCTGCGGCCCGGAAAGGGCGTGCACCTCTACTTCGACCGGCGCTTGAGCAACACGGCGATCATGGTCAAGGCCATCGATGGTCGGCGCGTGTTCATCGAGCCGTGGCAGAACACCAGCGTGATCGGCACGACCGACGACGACTACTACGGCGATCTCGACAACGTCTTCGCGACGACGGAAGAGGCTCGTTACTTGATCGAAGCGATCGCCCAAGTCTTTCCCATCGTCAAGCGAGCACGCTTGATCGGTACGTGGTCCGGCGTGCGGCCCACGCTGTACGAGTGGGGCAAACATGAAGACGCGCTCTCACGCGAGCACGAGATCATCGATCATGCTCGTCATGGCGCCCGCGGGTTGTATTCGATGGTGGGCGGCAAACTGGCGAGCTATCGCATCTTCGCCGAGGAGATGAGCGACCGCTTGTGTACGGAGCTGGCTCGTCCTGCGCGCTGCACCACGATGAGTGCCAAGCTGCCCGGAGGCGACGAGATCGTCAGCCCCAACGAAGTGGCAGAGCTGGCGCGCATCGACCAGCTCTCGGCGTCGCGTTTGGTCTATCGTCACGGTTCGCGAGCTCGCGAAATCGCCGAGGAGATGCGTCGAGAGCCCAAGCAAGCGGAGATCGTGTGCGCCTGCGAACCCGTTCGGCGCGCCGAGATACGTCGGGCAGTGGAAAGAGAGTGGGCCTTCGACGTCGACTCGGTCTCGCGCCGCACGCGTCTCGGTTTGGGAAGCTGCGGCGGCATGAACTGCGCCGCGCGTTGTGGAGCCATCGTGGCGGAGTTGACGGAGCAGAGTCCGGCTCGGGGTCGACGCATGGCGAGCGAGTTCCTCGAGCGCGCGAGCAAGCACCGCGCGAGCATCGTTCGCTCTTGTCAGGCGCGCCAGGAACTGATCGCCTTGGCGCAGTACCGCGCGAATCTCGTGCCGAGTGATGGCGGGCGAGGCGAGGAGGGGGACTCGTGAAGCTGCTGGTCGTGGGAGGTGGCGTTGCCGGGGCAGCGGCGGCTCACCGCGCGGTAACGTCTGGCATCGATTGCTCGTGGCTGCTCGGTGGCCTGGGCGCGACCAGCGCCAGTTCGGGAGTGTTGGACTGGTGCTGGGAGCGTGGGCAAAGCGAGCAGCGAACCCTCACCGCTTCGGAGCGCGCTTTCGTCGACAGCTACGGCTGGCAGTTGCCCGAGAAGGGCGTCTGCGTCGCCAGCTGTGACGGCGCCATACGGCGTGCTGCCGGATGCGACGCCGCCGTGCTCGATCTGGAGCGGGCTCGGGGTGGGGTCGTTCTGGTGATCGATCTGCCGCGGCCGGGTTGGGACGCCCAGTTGATGTGTCGAGGTCTGTCGGAGACCGTCTGGGCAAGAACGTCGGGCACGCGTTTCGTTCCCTTGTCGCTCGATGCTGCCGCGCTCGGGCCGATCGCGGAGATGCTACACGACGCCGGGGATCTCGAGTTCGCTCGCGCCGTGACTGAAGACGCCTCGGCGTTGCTGGCTGCTCTGACGAAGGCTCTTGCAGGTGCTGAGCGAGCTCGAGCCGTGCTCTTCGGACCCTGGCTCTGTACCGATGCACGACTGACGCAGGAACTGAGCGGCGCGTTGAGCATACCCGTCGGCGAAACGACGAGTCCGGCTTTTGGGGTCGCGGGTGCTCGGTTCGAAACGTCGCGCCAGCGCTGGCTGGAAGCGTGCGGAGTACAGCATCGGCCGACCTGGCTCGAAAGCCTGCGCGTCGAAGACAGGCGGGTCGTTGCTGCGTTCGGGTCGGAGCAACGGGAGTTCGACGCCGCAGTGTTGGCCATCGGTGGCGTGTCCGGTGGCGGGCTCGCGCTGGACGAGCAGAACCAAGTGAGGGTCAGTGCGGAGCTGATACCGCCCGCCCAGCTTCGTGCGCGGCAGCTTCCGCTTCTGTCGCCCGGATCGATGTGGGGCTTGGAATACCAGGCGCTCGGACCTGAGCTCTTCGAAGCCATCGGTCTTCAGGTTGCCGTTCGAGAGCGAAAGCGGTTGGCATTGGCGGGTGACGTCGAGCCCGATCTACCTCGGACGATGCTGCAAGCGATGCGTTCGGGCGGTTCTGCGGCCGCACGCCTGTTGCCGCGCTGATTCGAGTTCCGGCTGAATCAGGGCTTGGTACTGAGCACCCCGCGCACGATCTGAAACCCGATCGAGAGCGCAAAGTCGGGGCCACCCGTAGGGTCCTTGGGGACTTTTCTCGCGACCCCGAGGTGTGTGGGCGAGATCCCCGTTTCCTCTTCGACCTTCTCTGCCGGTCTCTGCACCGGCACGTCGTCGGGTTCGTTTGCAGTACCTTCTGGCGGCAAGTGGTTTTCGAGGTCGCTCTCGCGTCGAACGCCGAAACTGTCATCGTCGACGTAGGCGGCCTCGACCAGTACGTCGGGGCGTATGCCTCGGGCTTGGATCGCTTCGCCCTTGGGCGTGTAGTAGCGCATCGTGGTCAGCCGCAGGCCGGCGTTGCCCGGCAAGTCGATGATCGTCTGGACTGACCCCTTGCCGAAGGTTGGCGCTCCGATGACCGTGGCGCGCCCCTGGTCTTGTAGCGCGCCTGCGACGAGCTCCGCGGCACTGGCGCTGTACTCGTTGACGAGCGCTACCATCGGTTGCTCCACGAGCGCGCCCCCTTTGGAAGCATCGACGGAATCGATGATCTCTCCGCGGCGTCGCGTGGAGTAGATGTTGCCTCCGTCGAGCAGCTCGTCTGCGACGGCAACGGCTTCGTTGACCAGACCGCCGGGGTTGTTGCGCAAGTCGAGGATCAAGCCACGGATTTCCCCCTTGTTCTCGCTTCGCACCTTGGCGATGGCGTCCAACAGTTCCGTATGCGTCCCGCGTTGGAACTGCTTGACGCGCAGATACCCGATTGCATCCACCAGCGATTCAGCGCTGACGCTCGCGACGGAGATGATGTGACGTTCGAGGGTGAAGTTGATGACCTTGTCATTGCCCCTACGACGGATCCCGACCTGGACCGTCGAGCCCGGCGGCCCACGCATGCGCTGCACCAGTTCGTTGGCAGATTTGCCACGGACGCTCACGCGATCGATCGACACGACGCGATCGCCGGGTTGAATTCCTGCCAGTGCTGCAGGTGAACCATCGATCGCGGCGATGACGGTGACCTCGTCGCCTCGGAAGTCCACCTCGACGCCCACGCCTCCGAACTCACCGCGGGTGTCGTCTTGGAATGTGCCGAAGTCGCGGGGGGGCAGATAGGATGAATGCGGGTCGAGTTCTGCGACCAGACCCTTGATGGCTCCTTCGGTCAGGCGACTTCGATCGACCGGTTCGACGTACTCGTTTTCCACCAAGACCAACACGCGGGCCAGCTGTCGCAGCACAGCGTAGGGACTCTCCGCATCTGTCGTTGCGCCTGCAATCGTGGCGCAGACTGCCCCTCCAGCGAAGGCGATGCTGGCCAGGCACAGCGAGCTGAACAACTTGCGAAGTGTCACGGGACGCGAGGTATATAGCTTCAATCGCTTTGAATGCTTTCCGTGCCGCATGTTTTAGCGCCTATCCGGCCAAAACCGCACGATGGGCTTTTCTTTCATGGCACATGTGTCGTTGGAGAGGGCATCGCCCCGTAGAAGTGTGGGCGAGTGTCGAAGCGTGATCGCTGGTGGCGGAAATCCACCTAGGTGCAAAACTTCCCTTGCGTCATCCAGCACATTCGCGCAACTATCGGCAATTCCTTTCATCAACGTGTGCGATTCGGTTGCAGGCTAGTTTCCGCTTGCTGCTCCGGGGCGCATTCCAGGAACACGAAAGCAAAGCAGAGGCAAAGCTCCGATGGCTGACAACATACCCAACCGAGGAAGCGACAAGCGCAAGCAAAGCCTTTACTTCCCTGAGGCAATGCTGCAAGAGATCAAGGACGAGGCGGCTCGGCTCGATCGCTCCCTGTCCTGGATCGTCCAGCGGGCATGGAAGCTCGCTCGTCTGGAGATCAAGAAGATCCCGAGTGTCAATGACATCGAGGAGTCCTCGACTGCCAACGAGATCCAGCCAAAGATGTGAACTGCTGGGGTCGGAGCCGCCGGGTACGCGCACCGCGTTCGTAGCCTCCCACGACGGGACGCGTCTCTACGTTCGCCAGCGCCGCACGCTTCGATCCACGATCGAGGGCCCTGAATTCCAGGGGAACCCGCGTCGAGGGCTCGTCCTTTGCGACGGGATCCTCTGCGATGGGTACATATACAAGTGGTTATGGGGTGAGCCGCCACTGCAGACGCCGGTGGTGCATTGGAACTACCGCGGTCATGGTCGCAGTGAGAATCCCAGGGATCCCGAGGCAGTAAACGTCGAGGACCACGCTCGCGATCTGTTGAAGGTGATCGAATTCAGCCAGTTCGAGGAGGTTGTGCTCGTCGGGCATTCTTTCGGAGTGACGGTCGTTCTGGAGGCACTTCGGATGCAGCCCCGGCTGGCGAAAGGCGCCGTGCTCATCAGCGGCACTGCCAGACCGTTGGCGGAGGTCTTTCGCGGCGAAGAGAAGCTCTTCGGTTTCATCTCGACGTTGCAGAAGCTGGTCCGGAGCAACCCGCGGCTTGCCCGAGGCGTGTGGGCTCGGCTCCCGGCCGGGCCAGTGGCGAAACTCGCGATGGCGATGGGCGAGCTCAGTAAGGAGCTCAACCCGGACGACATCCGGCCCTACTTCGAACACTTGAGCCGCCTCGAGCCGGAGTTTTCCTTGCGGTTACTACATGCCGCTGGTCACCATGCGGTTGGTGACTTGAGCGGGATTGACGCACCGTGTTTGGTCATCGCGGGGGATCGCGATACGTTCGTGCCCGCGTCCGAATCGCGGCGTCTGACGGACGAACTGAAACAGGCCCAGTTCCATCTCATCGAAGGTGGGACGCACGCCGCGCCGATCGAGTACCCGGAGCTGTTCTCGAGCAGAATTGGAGCATTCTTGCGACAGTTGGGATTCTCCGACGATTAACGAGGCGGCACGGCGCGTGCTCGTGGCTCGCGAGTCCGACAATCCAATTGCGGTCGGTGCTTGCCGTACAGTAGCTTGACGGCATGTCAGACGAGCCTCCGGAGCGAGACACCCTGGGGCACCTGCTGCGGATCGTTGCTCACGACTTGCGCAATCCGCTGGCGGTGATCATCAGCAACCTCGGCTATCTCGACAGTTGTCTGCGAGGCGCTTCCGACGACGTGCGTGAGACGATCACCGACACGCTCACGTCCTGCGAAGACCTCAAGCATATCATCGAAAACGTCGATCTCTTGGGCCAAGGATTGAAGGTCAAGGAAGAACCACGCGCGACGGACTTCGCGCCGTTGGACATCATCCAAGCCGTTCTCAAAGCTGCCTACGCGCTGGCCGAAAGTCACGGGGTTCGGTTGCTCGCCGAACTCACGGGGGTCGAGGCGACGCTGCGCGTAGCTGGGGATGCGCTTCATTTCGAGCGCGCCCTGGCCAACCTTCTGAGGAATTCGATCCAACACGCGCCGGCTGGCACGGAAGTCGCGTTGCGGGCATTCGAAGAAGAGCAGCGACTTCGGGTGCAGATCGACGATGCTGGCAGCGTGCTTCAACCTCCGTGGGATCGGGCTGCGTTCACTGATGACGGTCAAGTCCGAGGCAAGGCCGAGGGACAAGGGCGCTACGGACGGGGGCTAGGATTGTACTCGGCGGCTCGCGCAGCGACGGTCTTGGGCGCCGAGCTGCGTGCGGTGCCACGTGCGCGAGACGAGGGAAATCGCTTCGAGCTGATCGTGTCATCGCTGGCCTGAGTGGGTGTTCGATCTCCGCGGCGTTTGCCGGAGTCCGCCGCGGGTGGCTTGCCGGCGTTTCGCAGTGCCTCGCGTCGTCGGAGCTCAGGGCTGCAAGATCACTGCGCGGTCTGGTTCGCGAAAGAGCACCTTGCCCGTTTCCCCTGGGCAGCCCCAGCAACTGCTGAAGTGTACGCGGGGCCGGATCGAGTCACTGTAGGCAAGTATCACGGGACCTTCTTCGCCATGCATGATGAACGATGAAGCCAATTCGAAGGTGTTGTCGTCGAGCACGTGGTAGGTGAGCACGAAGCTGTCGTCCTTGCCGCTCCGGGCCGTCAGCACGAGGAAGTGGGCTCCCAACGCGGGGCGCCACAACAGCGGGGTGGTCGTGAAATCGAAACCCATCTTGTCTCCCGGGCCCCGTCCGATGACTGTGTTGATGGCTTCAGGTTCACCGAACAGCAGCAAGTCTTTCGCCAAGTCCGCCGTCTTCGGGTGCGACTCGAGCAAGGCGGTCAGCTCCTTCTCGTCCATCGGTCGCTTGCGATAGGGCGGACCATCCGTCGGCTCGGGCACACGGGCGGCGTTGGGGGCGCCACGACAACAGCGAAAGGCGATGCCGGGGGGAGGCTTGTCGGGAGCTTTCGAGCGATGCGCACAGCGTCTAGTGGCGGGCGGCGCTTTGTCGCCCAGCGGTCCGCGGATGACGGCCACGCCCGAGGCGACGGAATCCGGGCCGAAAGCGCTTGCGGTCCACTCCGGTACGCTGCCCAGGCCCACCACACCAAAGGCGGACTCGCACTGTCCGGTGCAGTCGTCATTCCACGACTCGCCCGTGGCAAAGGCGCTCTGCTCCGGTCCCCGACATGCGCGTTCCCACTCGAGTTCGGTGCACAGCCGCGCACCCACGTCGCCGCAGAGACGGCTGGCTTCTTCACGTGAGCGCCCCAAAAGAGGGGGCTTGTTGGGCTGGTTGGGGTAGAGATTCCGGTCGATCGTAAACTCGCCCAGCTTGATGGTGAAGGTGTTGGGGGAGAGCGCTGGGTCGCGTTCGAAATGGCCGGGTCGGGTTCCCCCTTTCAACTCTCCCAGCGGAATTTGCACTCGAGGTGAGCGCTCGTCGGCGGACTTTGGGTTCGACTTGGGAGCGGACTGGGGCGCTTCGGAATCGTCCTGCTCTGGTTCAGCCTGGGTGCAGGCGAAGGGAATGCAGCAGCACAGAGCACAGAGCGCGAGCACCAGCCCGGGGACGTTTCGACAACGCATGGGCGAGGAGCATCAAAAACCAGAGCACAAACCGCAAGCCCGGCGCATCCGAGTGTGCTGGTCCGGAGGTTGACCTGAGCCGAACAACCAGGGCAAGTTGGCGCCGTGCAGTCTGGACAATTCCAGGTCGGGCCCGACACCGTGGTCCATTTTTCCTATCGTCTGTTCGATGAGGAGGAGGAGCTCGTCGAGGGGGCCGACGCCGAGATCCTGTCGTTCCTTTTTGGCTACGGCCAGCTGGCGCCCGCGTTGGAGGAGGCGATGCTGGGCATGATGCCCGGACAAGAGCGCAGCGTGCGCTTACCACCGGCACGCGCCTTTGGTGCGCGTGATCCGGAGGCGATCATCGAAGTGGATCGAGCCGAGTTTCCGCCAGATGTGGCTCCCGGTGACGAGTTTCGTGCCGAGCGCGAGGGCGGAGGCGACGTGGTGCTGATGGTGCTCGATGTGGACGCGGAACGCGTCATGCTGGACACGAATCATCCTCTCGCGGGGCAGACCATCACCCTCCAGGTCCGGGTCGAAGCTGTGCGGCCCGCATTACACCAGGAGATTGAGGAGGCGATTGAGCTCTTGGAAGCGGGGCAAACCGGCGCTACTAGCTTGCTCCCTGCGGCAGGTTTGCTAAGACGCCCCTCCACGATGCAGCAAGCGGCATCGGAAGAAGCGGACGACGATTCCGCTGCCGGATGACGGCGTACTGGTTTCGTATTTGTCTGAATTGTCGAGGAGAACCCGATGAACCGACCTGAGAATTTCAAGTTTGACGTGCGAGTGAGAGAACGCCTCATGGCTCGCGGCACTCTCCTCGCCGCGGACTTGGCAGAGCACCTGAAAGCACTACGCGACGCGGGAGACGACTCGGAGGTGCTGGAGCTCGAACAACCAGCACTCGTCAGCGAGAAGCTGCCGCCCGAGCCTGTGGCACCATTGCCCGGTCTGGGCGTGCCTGCCCTCAGCCCGATCCAGCAATCTCCTGTGCGCCCCATCGAAGCTGGCGTCGGACTTGGCCCCGGTGGACGGGTCTCGCCGTTCGAGCCAGCACCGAAGGTGTCTCCTTTCGAGTCTCCGTCCCACGTTTCGCCGTTCGAACCCGCACCGAAGGTCAATCCGTTCGAGGCGGTCGAGCCCCATCGGCCCCCGCCGGCGTACGAACCGGCGCCACGCATTCCCGCCTACGAAACGCCGCAGCACCACGCGCCATCCAAAGTCTCGCCCTACGAGCCAGCACCGCGGGTCTCGCCGTTCGAGCCGGCGCCGAAGGTTTCGCCGTTCGAACCCGCGCCGCGGGTTTCTGCCTACGATCCGGCTCCACCAGTGGCCTCTCCCGGGCAGCACCAGCCGCAGCAGCACCAGCCGCCCCAGCACTATCAACCGCCACCGCCGCAGCCGCAGCACCAGGCGTACCCCCAGCACCAGGCGTACCCCCAGCAGCCACAGCACGTGCCGGCTGGCACCCACGGCGTCAATCCGACGCCGGGCGTGGGCGCGCCGCTGCCTGCCTACCGTCAGCCCCAGCCGCCGCAGCACCAACCGCCGCCGCCTCAGCCACCGGCGCACCGCCCTCCGATGCAGCCGGCACCTCAGCCTCACAACCCGGCGCAGTCATTGCCGACGTCTCCCTTCGGGGCATCACCTCCGATGATGCCGACTCCCGGCGCGCTTTCGCCCATGCATCCGGCGCCGCTGGTTTCGCCCTTCGAGCCTTCGGGACCTCCGCCTGGCCCGCCGCAGCAGCACGTTCAGCCGCAGCATCACCAGCCACCGCAGCACGTTCAGCCGCAGCACGTACCTCCACAGCACGCTGCGCCACCGCAACACCAGCCACCGCAACACCAGCCACCGCAACAGCCTCCCCCAGGGATCCCAGGCTATCGTGATCCGTCGGGTGGCTCGTCCGGCGGTGGCTCCGGCACCTGATCGTCGTGGCGCGTCGCGCTGGGTCGACTGCGCTAGCCAGCGCGACGTTGCTCGTGTGTTCGATGGCGCTTGGCTGCGCGCGGGAGGAGGAACACCCGATTCCACCGCCCCCGTCGCAGCCAGCGAATGCGGCGTGCGATTGCCGCCCGAGCTTCGCCGAGTTGGCAAGCCGGGCAGATCCGTCGGTGGTGTTCATCGAGACGATTCAAGCGCCACCTGATGACGAGGGCGCCCACGGCCTGGGTACCGGCTTCGTCATCGACCCCAAGGGGCTACTGCTGACCAATCACCACGTGATTCGGGACGCTGCCGAAGTGAGCGTACTGCTCGGCGAGAGGACACTGCCGGCGAAGGTCGTTGGCAAGGACCCCCCGACGGACATCGCCGTCCTGCGCATCGAGGCGGTGGGGCTTCAGACGTTGGAACTCGGAGTCTCGAAAGACATCCGCGTGGGCGATTGGGTGGTCGCGATCGGTAACCCCTTCGGGTTGTCGCATACCGTATCGGCTGGGATCATTTCGGCCCGAGGTCGTACGCGCCACGACGTCGATCTGGACCCGGCGGGCTACTACAACTTCCTTCAAACGGACGCGAGTATCAACCCGGGGAACTCCGGTGGGCCTTTGCTCGATCTGCAGGGCAAAGTGGTGGGAATGAACACGGCGATCCGAGCGGGGGCCAACAACATCGGTTTCGCGATCCCCATCGACATGATCAAGGCGCTCTTGCCGAGCTTGCTGCGTGAGGGCAAGGTCCGTCGCAGTCAGCTCGGCATCGTCGCCGAGACCCTATCGGGGGATAGAGCGGCGCAAATGGATCTGAAGCAGACCCCCGCTTTGGTCGTGTCGGTCCTCCCGGGAGGGCCAGCGGACCAGGCGGGGTTGCGCGAAGGGGACCTCGTTCTCGCTTTCGACGGAACCCCTGTTGACGGCAAAGAAGTACTGCGTTGGTTGGCTAGCGTGGGTGGTGTTGGACGCAAGGTCCGCCTCCAAGTTCGACGCGGACCACGCACGTTCGAACTCGAAGTGACCCTCGCCGCCCAGGACGACGACTGAGGGCAGGTGTCGGGCGCCAGGCCGCGGGGCGCGGGTATCGCGGCGAAATCGGCCTTGCTGGGGAGAATGCTTCAGTCACTGCCGTAGCACGGTACATGTCCGCGCTTGCGCAGAACCAGAGTGCTCCTGCCGGGAGCCTGCCGATCTCGAGCGAACCGCCGCGCTCGGCTGAGGTGCCGCTCATCGGCGGTGATTACGCGTTGGTGTGTCGCGCGCGCTTGGGAGACAGTCGGGCGTTTGCTTCGTTGGTGCGAGCGCACCAGCCGCGGGCGTTGGCGTTGGCGACGAGCCTGGTGCGCGACGAGCACGACGCGAGTGAGATCGTCCAAGAGGCGTTCTTGCGCGTATTTCGCGGACTCGACGGCTTCGCAGGCAATTCCAGCTTCTACACCTGGCTTTACCGGATCGTCTCCAACTTGGCCATCGACTTTCTGCGCAAGCCTTCTCGACGAGATGCAGAGTACGTCGATCCGTTGGTTGCGGATGAACGCGGAGAGTTGGAGCTCGTGTTTGCTCGCGTCAGTGACCCCTTCGGTGAGTTGTCGAACAAGCAGCTTCAAGAACGCATCCGCCGCTCCGTCGCTGCTCTGCCGCCGTATCACCGCGGCGTGATTGAGATGCGGGAGTTGCACGGAATGACGTACGAGGAGATGGCGCAGGCGATGGGGGTCTCCAAGGGCACCATCATGAGTCGCCTCTTTCACGCACGCCAAAAGCTGCAGCGTTCGCTCGGTACCTGTCGCGCCGAATTCTACTCCGGCTGAGGATAACTCGACGCGAACGCACCCGCCGCGTCAGCTCACGACGCCACGAAAAAGCTGTGACGAGCAGAGCTGCCTCGTGTGCTCGCTGTCGTGGCGTCAGCTATACTTCTTCGTCGGAGTCTCGCGGCCCAGTTGGGTGGAGTGGCGCCGTGTACCCTGCGGGCGGTGCAACGTCGCCGCTCTGGGGTGCCGTCATGATCTGCGTTGCCTCCAGTTCGCCGCTCTCTTTGGACAGAGGAACGGTGGGGGCTCCCACGTCGACGGGTTGGTACGCGGATGCGGCTGCGCCGATGGGGGGGGCCGCGCCAGGGGCTCCGCTCCCAGTCATCGTGGGTCGCGCCGCTCCCGCGGGAAGGGCAACGCTGGGAGCTCCCGTGTCGACGGGGAGCTTGCCTTTGATCAGTGGGAAGCCGACGGCGAAGATCAAAATCGTCGTGAACACGCAGGCGAAGACCACGACCGGCAGTTGTTCAGTCCCTTCGACCCCGCGCGCCATGGGCAGCGTCGCCAGGACGCCAGCGGCCATCCCGCGGGGCATGGCTACACCGACCATCTTGCGCTCGTCGGCGCTGAAGGAACTGCCGAGGGTTGCGGCGTGGACGGCTGGGATGCGTGACGCGTAGAGCACGCCAGCGAGCAGCATGCCCAACAGCAACAGTGACCAGGGGGGTCCCAGCATCGCTCCGATGAACACGAAGAAGAACGACTTGACGATGAACGCCATCTGACGATGGAAGCCACGCACCTCGGTGTCGAGCCCTTGGGTGGATTTCAAGCCGATGAAGTCGGCCAGCATGGGGGCATTGCCGAGCATGATGGCAACGGTCAGGATGCCGAGGGCAGCGCTGCCACCCAGGTTGTCGATGACGACATAGAGAATGAGCAGTGCCGACAAGGTGACGGGGTAGGCATGCTCGTTGGAATGGAGCGCCTTCAAGAAAAGGATCCAGATCAGGCCGGCGACGAGGCCGATGGCGAGCCCGATGCCGAACGAACGAGCCAATGCTGTGCCAGGACTGGCGTCGGCGCCGCCACCGACCATCACGTCGATCAACGCGCTGGTGCCGACGACGCAGAAGGCATCGGTGAGCGCGGATTCGAGGTTGACCAAATTGGCCAAGGGAGCCGGCAGGCGTGCCTGGGCCATGGCAGGCATGATGATGATGGAGCTCGAGCCGCCGAGGATCGTGCCCAGCAAGAGGCCGTGACTCCAACTCCAAGAGTCGGGAAGCCAGCCGATGGCTGCGGCCCCCATGCTGGCGATGGTCAGTCCAGCGACGGAAACGAAGAACGACAGCAGCGCCAGTAGGCTCGACCGCGGCGCAGCTTGGGACAGCTCCTTCAACTTGAGCGCCGCACCGCCTTCGAACAAGACGATGACCAAGGTCAACGCGGCGAAGTAGGGGGCAATCTGCTTGAGCATGTCTGGGGTGACGAACCCCAAGATCGGACCGAGCAAGATACCCGCGAGAATCAGCCAAATGACGTCCGGGATGTTCGTGCGTTGGAAACTGACCTCACCCAGCGCGCCGATCAGGAAGATCGCCGCGATGGACAGAAGGAAGAGGGTGACTGGGTTGATGCTCGCTTCCATCGATCTGCTACTTCTCGCCGTCGATCCACTGCAGCCCAATGCTGCGAGTGTGCTCGTCCAACAAGCCCATACTGGCGAACTTCCTCTGGTCCCCGACCAAGACGACGACGCGTGCTTGGCGTGGCACGTGTCGGAGCTGCTCGTCGACCTCGGCCCCTCCAATGCCGCGGACTCGCTCGCTGTACGTGCTGAAGTAGTCCGTCTGCAGCTCGTAGACGAACAGGTCTTCCAGCTCGTCTATGAGGCTCGTCGTGTGGGCCAAGTCGGCGGACGTCTGGAAAGCGAGGTCGGTTCGAGCGCGTTCGATTTCTTGTTGTTCGATGTTTTCAGGGGTGACCAGGCGGTCGAGCTCGCTGTCTATCTCACTGAGCGCGGGTGCCGTCACATCGGTGCGGACACTCGTGGAGACGGCCCACAGGCCCCAATCCAGAGTGGTCACCAGCGAAGAGAATGCGCCGTAGGTGTAGCCATGTTCTTCGCGTAGGTTCGTGTTTAGGCGCGAGGTGAACAGTCCGCCGAGCAGGTTGTTGAGCACTTGGCGCGCCTCGTGTCCGTGGGAGTAGCGTTTGGGGCTGGCTCCAGCGACGAAGATTGCCGTTTGCACGGCGCCCGGTCGGTCGTAGACGTAGGTCGTCGAGCGCCCAGGGGGGCTGACGCCGTCAGGAGGGCTGGGGAAGCGAGAGCGCCCGGGAGGCCATCCGCCGAAGTATTCGGACGCGATGCCCTCGACCGTACTGGTTGACGTCGGCCCCGCCGCGAGCACGGCGCAACGGTCGGGGGTCCACAGCTGCGCGTGAAACTTCTGAATGTCTTGCAGTTTGAGGTTGCGGATGGATGGTGGTGTGCCTTGCGAACGGATGCCCAGTTCCGGGCCAAGCAGCGCCCGGTAGCCGATCAGCCACGCCAAGCGCGTCGGGTCCTGGCGTTGCACGATCAGGTCGTCGAGCCACTCGGCGCGCACGCGCTCGAAGTCCTCTTTTCGAAACGCGGCCTCCTGAACCACTTCGGCCAGCAACTGTAGCGCAGCATCCTCGTGTTCCGGGAGCACCTCGAGCTCGATGCTGGACGAATCGTGCCCGCTGCTCTCTGCGAGAGACGTGCCCAAATTCTCCGCCGCGACGGCGAGTTGGAGGGCCGTCTTGCTCTTGGTGCCTTCGGTGAGCATGCGGTTCGTGATGGCGGCGAGTCCTGCGCTCCCGCGAGGGTTGTCGCGACTGCCGACACGACAGACCAAGCGCAGGGACAGCGTGGGGCTCTCCCGCTCGAGCACCCACAGCGACAATCCGTTACCCAACTGCATCAACTGAGGCTCGGGATGTGGAACGTTGACGGCGGGCAACGGTGATGGTCGTTGCTCGCGAAAGCTCTGGTCGAGGGGTTTCGGCGCTGGTTCGGGCGTCTTCGGTGGCGGGGCATCCGCGCCGCACGCCCCGAGGAGTCCGGCGAATACGAGCAGGCAGAGGTATCTCATTGCGCACCTCCGGCGCCCGGGGTGGTAGCGGCGGGCCCTGTCTGTTTTGCCTCGGTGAGCACCACGATGGCTCCCTCGGGCCTCAGGTGTTTGGCGACTGCTGCCTTGACCTGCTCTGGCGTGACGGCATCGTAGCGCTGGAGCCAACCGGGCAGGGCACCAGGATCACCGAGGTAGTGGTTGAGCCTTTGGAGCAGGCCCGCGCGGCCGCCCTCACCACCGTTGGTGTTGAGCCGCTGCAGTTGGCTGGCGTACTCGAGCTTGATGCCGTTCTTGGCTCGCATGAGTTCCTCGTTGCTGGGGCCTTCGCGCGTCAAGCGCTGTAGCTCAGCGAGCAGGGCGCCTTCCAACTGTACGAGGGTGCGACCGCTTGCGGCCCGAGCTTGAATGCTGAGCACCGAGCCCACCTCGTTGCTGTCCAACGATGCACCAGCACCGTTGGACATGCCGGTGACGACGAGACCCTGGTACAGTCGGCTGGCTCGCCCTTGACCCAGTACGCGAGCGGCGAGCTCCAGTGCGGGTTCGTCCTGCGAGTAGGCGGGGGGAACGCGCCACGCCATGGTGATCTGCGGCAGCTGTACGTCTTCTTGCACGACGACCCGCGCCGCTGCCGCACTGGGGATCTGCTGCGTGCGTGCGGCTTGCAGTCGGCTCTTGCGGGTTGTGGCATCGTGTCCGGCACTTCCTCGTTTGGGCAACGTGGCGAAGTGGCGGTCGACGAGGGCGTGTGCCGTCGCTGTATCGAAGTTGCCGGCGATGACCAGGGTCGCGTTGCTCGGCGCGTAGTACTCCTCGAAGAACGCGGCCACGTCCTGGAGGTCTGCGCGCGTCAGATCCTCCATCGAACCGATGATGGCCCCGTGGTAGGGGTGACCCGGGGGGAATAGCGTGTTGTACAGCGTCAGGGACGATGGGCCGTAGGGCGAGTTCTCGTAGTTTTCACGGCGTTCGTTTTTGACGACTTCGCGCTGTAGGTCCAAGGCTTGCTGCGTCAGGGTATCGATCATGAAACCCATGCGGTCGGCTTCGAGCCAAAGTGCCAGCTCCAGGTGTTCTGCGGGCACCGTCTCGTAGTAGTTGGTGCGGTCCCAACTCGTGGTGCCGTTCATGTTCGTTCCGCCGACGGACTCGAGCAGGTAGTCGAACTGGTTGCCGGCATGTTTGCTGCCCTCGAACATCAGGTGCTCGAAGAGGTGGGCGAATCCGCTCCTGCCCTCGGGTTCGTTGACTGGACCTACGTGGTACCAGATGTTGACGGCCACCATGGGCAGGGACGCATCCTGGTGGAGGATCACCTCCAGGCCGTTATCGAGAGTGTACTTCTCGTATGGGATTTCGAAGGGAGAGCTCACGGCTGGTGCCGTCGGTTGTGCCCATGCGGACCCAGCGCTCACGCAAACCAATCCCGCGAGAAACATCGCGGTCAACCTCATGCCCGAGAGAGTATCCGGTCTGGCGATCGGAAGCGAGCGTGCGTTACGTGCGGGGGCCCAACCGCCGGGCCAGCATCGCCGCAGACGTTCGTCACGGCCCTCGTTCGAAGCGGGTCACACCCGCTGTCGTGCCGACAATTGTCGTGGATGCTCAACGGGTGGATGTTATGGTCTGTGATTCAGTGGGAGCTTTCCCCACGTTCGAGGTAGCGAGTAACAATGGCCACCATCTCCGCCCTGTACGCAGACGACAATCCGGGCGATCTGGAGGCCATCCGGAAGATGCTGGCGGACGGCGGCACCCGACTGACACACGTCGCCGACGACAAGGGCGTGTTGCTGGAGATGCAACGACAGGACGTCGACATCGTCGTGCTCGACGTGGACCTGCCGACCATGGGTGGCTACCGCATGCTTCAGCGTGTGACCGAGCGCTGGCCCGACGTACCGGTCATCTTGGTTTCGTCGAACCCCAACGTGTCGCAGGCCGTCGACGCGGTGAAGGCAGGGGCCGCCGACTTTGCCAGCAAACCGCTGGATGCTACCGAGCTACAGTTTTCCATTCAGCGCGCGATCGCCAGCACCCGGTGTGCGGAGGATGAGCCGCCCCCGGCTTCGACCTACGGCGTTACGGAGATCGTCGGCAGTTCCGAGCCGATGCGCGAGGTGCTCACGTTGGTACAGCGCGCGGCGAGTGGCAATGCCACGGTGCTGGTGCGAGGGGAAAGTGGAACGGGCAAGGAGTTGCTCGCGCGTCGGGTGCACGAGTTGAGTCCGCGACGGGGCGGCCCCTTCGTCAAAGTCCATTCTGCTGCCCTGCCGGAGCAACTGCTCGAAAGCGAGCTCTTTGGATACGAGAAGGGGGCGTTCACCGGCGCCGCTTCACGCAAACCTGGCCGTGTCGAGCTTGCGCAGGGTGGGACTCTGTTCCTCGACGAGATTGGAGACATCAGTCCGGCGACCCAGGTGAAGCTCTTGCGGGTGCTTCAAGAAAAGGAGTTCGAGCGGCTCGGTGGCACGGAAACGCTGAAGGCGAACGTGCGCTTCGTCGCTGCCACGCACAAGGATTTGGAGTCGATGGTGGCCAACGGCGAGTTCCGAGAGGACCTCTACTACCGACTCAACGTCATTCCCATCGTCGCCCCTTCGTTGCGCGAGCGTCGGGAGGATGTACCGGCGTTGGTAGAGCGCTTCTGTACCGTCATCAGCGCTGCCAACGAGAAGCCGCCCGCCGTCATCAACGAGGCTGGGGTACAAGCTCTTGCCGAGTACGAATGGCCCGGCAACGTGCGACAGCTTCAGAATTTCTTGGAGCGTCTGATCGTGCTGTCCGACGGCCCGGCGATCCCGCCCGGAGTGATTCGCAAGGAACTCGGTCGACTGCGCATGGCTGGGCGAAGCGCTGCGCCTCCGGCCACCCCCGGGGCCCGAAGGGTCGGAGACCTCAGCTTAGGGGTCACCGTCGTCGAGTTGGACGAAGCGGTTCGTCGCGCCGAACGCCACGCGCTGGAGAAAGCCCTCGCCAAGGCCAAAGGCAATCGCACGCTCGCGGCTCGTATTCTAGGGGTCAGTAGGCGAACGCTCTACAACAAGCTGTCGGAGCACGGCATCCTCTGAAACTCGAAGGCGCCGTTGCCAAGCACGGGGGCTCGACCGCGATAGCCCTACTCTCTGCGTCGGTCGGATGGCATGGTAGGTCGGCGCGGGGGTTGGTTGTCGGCGGCAACCGAGGTATCCATCGCCATATGCTGTGCGCTTTGAATCGAGCTGCGATGCTCCTGGGGCATCGAACATGCACCGCCGCTTGCGCGGCGTTCGCCCTTTCCTTTGCTGTGGGTTGCACTGGGGGCTCCGGAGGTGCGCAGTCGCCGGATGGCGAGGCGATCGGCGCGTCCCATGGTGGCGATGATGCTTCCGAGCATTCGGACACGTTGCCTCGCTACTACACCATCGAGGTCAGGGCAGACGGGCTTTGGCTCGATGGGCAACTGGTCTCTTCCGATCGGGTAGGGCAACTGTTGTCGGACGCCGCCAACGATGGGCGCAATCGGGGGGCGGCAGTGATCCTGTACACGGACGACCCTCCCGCCAACGTCGTATTGGACCAGATTGCGCGTGCGGGGTTCACACACGTGGTCGTTTCTGGGCTATCGTCCAATTCGTTTGCCTCTGGCGCGTCCCGAGGCGCACCCGTTGCCGAGCAAGTCGGCGAGTCGCCTTCGGCCTCCGCCCCCGAACCCGAGCCTCAGGCGGAAGCTGACGAGGCACCCGCCGACGACGCGGGCGCCGCGGATGTGTTGGTCAAACACTACGGTCTGCACATCGGGGGCGGCCCCAACACCGACGAGGCTCGGGCTCGCTACCTGGAGCCGATTTCGAAACAGTTCGGCAAGCTCCGCGAATGCCACCTTCTGGCCGAGAACAGAGACGTGCAAGCTTCATTTGGCGTCGACTTGTTGGTCGGTTCCAAGGGAGGGCGTGCGAAGATTCAAGACTACCGCACGCGTCTGAAGGGAAAGGACTTTCAGATGTGCGTGCTCGGCGCGCTCGGTGCAGTGAAGTTTCCGGCGCCTGAGCGGGCCACCGTGGTCAGCTATTCGGTCCTGTTCAAGCCACAGAAGTGAGCGACGGTCCCGTCGCGACTCACATCGCGACGCATGCCTCGTACACGCGAGCTTCACAGGCGCGGTGTCGCAGCTTCTCTTTCTCTTGCGGGGATACGCCGGGCTGCATCGACTGGACGTAGCAGCCGTCACCGTCGCCGCTCTCGCAGGCCTCGCGGATGAGTTTCCGGCCGCGCTTCGGATCTTTCTGGCCGGCGTCTCCCGAGATGAGCAGCTGCCCCTGCCAGGCGCACCCCGCCTGGCCGCCGTTTCTGCAGACTCGGGCGAAAGCGTCGAGTGCGCGCTCGCTATCGCGTGACGTTCCGACTCCGCGCAACGAAGCCAGGCCGAGCATCAGACAGGCGCGTCGGTCATTCTTCTTGCAACCCTCGTCGAACGAGGCGAAGGCACCACGGGCGGCCGCTTCGTTGCCGATGCGCCAGCGAATGACCGCAGCGGAAAGACAGGACGGCTCGTGGTCTTGCTCGCAGGCGCGTCCGTAGGCTCGTTCCGCCGCGGCGAGGTCACGCTCGCCCGCCTCGGCGAACTCGTAGAGTGTTGCCAGGGCCTGGCAAGCCTCGGCATCTTCGCGTTCACAGGCTGGGCTGAGCAGTTCGGTCGCTCGTTTCGAGTCCTGCTCGACGTGACGTCCCTCTGCCAACCACAAGCCCCACACCGTACATGCGTGCGGTAACTTTGCCCGCTCACAGCCTGCCTTCAAAAGGGGCTTGGCTCGCTCTGGGTCTTTGCCCATTGCCTGGCCGCTAGCAAGCATCACGCCCAGCATGCCACAGCCGCGCTGGTCGTTTCCGTCGCAGGCCTTTTGAAACGCCTTCGCTGCCGCCGCTTGGTCCGCGGTCACGTTTCTCGCGCCCTCGTACAACAGCAGACCCCGCTCGACGCAGGCCGTGAGCTCCCCATGCTTGCAGCTTTGGCTGTACAAGGCCAGCGCCCGTGAGCTGTTCGCCTCGGTGCCCTCGCCTTCACGCAAGATGTCGGCGAGCACGTTGCAGCTCGTCTGATGGCCGGCGTCACACGCGAATTCGTGGTGTTTCAACGCGCCCGTGACGTCGAGCTTGACGCCCTGGCCTTTGCGCTCCCGTTCGGCGAGGGCTCCACACCCTGGTGCGGAGCCCAAATCACAGGACCTGCGGAGGTTTTGTAGTGCCTGGCTGGGGGGGACCTGCTTCTCTGCCAGCTGCAGATCGGCGAGCTCGAAGCACGCGTCGGCGATGTCACGGCTGCAGGCTCGTTGAAGGAACCCGCCAGCGCGTCCGGCATTGGCGGCGGACTGGCGCAAATGCACGCCAAGCTGATGGCATGCGCGAGGTACGTCGCTTTCGCAGGCCTGCTGCAGGAGCTTTCGTCCCAGGGCCACGTCTTCGTCGACCGCTTTGCCCTGCAGGTGCAGCGCTCCCAGTCGGCCGCAGCAGTCTTCGTCCCCTGCATCGCATCCTTCCGTCAACAGCGCGACAATCTCCGCGTCCGACTTTTCCACGCCCTGCCCATCCTGGGCCATCTTGCCGAGGTGACCGCAGGCCTGGTGACGACCTTGGTCACACGCTCGCGTCAGGAGCATGCGTGCCCGTTGCAGGTCTTGCGCGATGTCCTTGCCGGAGAGGTAACCGGAGCCCGCTTCCTCGCACGCGGCTCGGTTCCCGTTCATGCAGGCGGTTTCACAGTCGAGCACCAAGCCGGGCGCGCACTCCGCTTCCAAGGACGCTGCGGCCGGTCTTGGCCGTTTCGGCTCTGCGCTCGGGCCGACGGTGCCGCAGGCGGCACCGAGAAGGCTGCAGAGGACGAGCATCGGATACCATGGACGAAGAGGCATGCGCCCCGGTTAGCTGCTCATCCAGCGTAGTGCAAGCGAGGGTTCAGCCCAGCGATGCGGCGCGGGTCACGCGAGCTCGCCAAGGGCTCAGCGCGGCAACGCGAAGGGGCTGCTGTCGGGATGCGCGCCCTGCGCACCGACCCAGATACTCTCTGGTGGCAGCTGCGCTTTCCCGACTCGCAGATCGAAGATGACCGTGTCCTCGGGCAAGGCGAAGCTGAACTCGTCCAATCCCTCGTCGGCGGACAGACGCAGCCAAATGCAGCGCTGCTTCGGTCCCAGCTTGACGCTGTCGTCCGGTTCGAGCCCTCGAGTGCTCAGGCCAGTCAGGGGGGAACGTGAGCAGACTTTGCCGGAGAAGCGCGTCGGGCCTGTCGCCGAGAAGCGGACGTTGAGCCGCCCCCCGTCGCTCCAGATCGCCGCTCCCGTCTGCTGACCCGCGGCGAAGTTCGAAGGCTGTCCTTCGAACGCCGAGCGCTGGAGCGCCCAGGTCGCCGTCGTGAATGTGAGGCCGGCGAGTATCGCAAGCAGAGGTCTCGTTGGGCGCATGTGGGGATCCTACGCAACAGGGGCACCAGTGTCGAACGGATCTACGACCAACGACCACAGCTTCTTCCCCGAGCTACGAGGGCGAGAAGTGGTCGTTGGTCGTCGTGGGGATCGTTGCCGCAGATCGGTTCTCAGTGAAGTCTTGCGGGACGAACGGCTACCCTGCGCCGGGCGAGTAGCCCCACGCAGTTGAGCGCCTCCTTCAGACGCTTCAGGACGAGCGCGATCTCGGCTTCGGTCACTCGCAACTGGGGCATGAGTCGCAGCGTGTCGTCCCTCGTCGCGTTGATGATCAAACCGGCCTCGAAGCAGTGGGTCGCGACTTGGCGGGCCAGCGGCTGCTCCAGTTTCAGACCCCACAAGAGGCCGGCGCCTCGAAGCTCGCCGATGACGCCCGAATCTGCTTCCAGCTTTCGTAATCCTGCTGCGAGTAGCTCACCTCGGGCCAGGACGGTCTCGAAGAAGCCCGGCTGGGTGATGGTCGAGAGCAACGCGACCGCAGCCGCACACGCCAACGGGTTGCCTCCGAAAGTACCACCATGATCTCCGAGCGCGAAGCAGGCGGCGTGTTCGGTGGCGAGAACGGCACCTATTGGCACGCCACCGCCCAAACCCTTGCCCAGGGTCACGACGTCGGGCAGCACCCCGTGGAGCTGGGCGTGCAGCAAGCTACCGGTACGTCCGCACCCTGTCTGGATCTCGTCGAGCACCAGCAGCACGCCACGCTCTCGCGTGAGTCGACGCACTTCGCGCAGGTAGTCCTGCGGCGGCACGATCACTCCCGCCTCTCCTTGGATCGGTTCCAACAACACCGCGCACGTGCGTTCGCCGATGGCGTCGTCCATGGCGGCGAGGTCGCCGAACGGAATCTTGACGAAGCCGGGCAGGTTGGGTGGGGCGATGTCGTCCCAGCCGGGCTTCCCGCTGGCCGCAGTCATCGCCAACGTGCGCCCGTGGAAGCCACCCAGCGTCGTGATCACCTCGTAGGCTCCGCCGCGATGTAGCCGACCCCACTTGCGGGCGAGCTTGGTGGCACAGTCGTTCGCTTCGGCGCCGCTGTTACAGAAGTAGGCCTTGTCCAAACCGGTTTGTTCGCACAGCAGGCGAGCGAGCTCTTCCCGTGGCTGGTTCCGCAGCGCTGGGCTCGGTGTCAGCAGCTGCCGCGCTTGTGCGCTCAGTGCGTTGACGACTTCGGGGGGGCAGTGCCCCAAGGCGTTGACGGCCCAGCCTTGAATGAAGTCCAGGTAGGCACGTCCGGTCTCGTCATAGAGCCATGAGCCGGCGCCTCGCACCATGAGCGGCGCGGGGCGGTCGTTGAGATGCATGAGGTAGGGGGGTTCGGTATTCATCGGGGTCTCCTGGTTTGGGCGACCCGCAAATGACCGAGAGCCGCCCAGAGGCGGCACGGTTCGAAGTCACGATAACGACATCAGCACCCGGCCGCCGAACACGTGGCTCGGGCGGCTCGCAGGCTCTGAGTGGCCTGATGGCTGAACGTCGGAAGAGACTTCACGATGTCGGGGGTTAGCACACGTTGCAGGACGGTCAAGACCCGAGTTGTCAGCGTGGCGGTCGATGGCCCTGCCATTGTCGAGTATACTCGGGGCGATGTCAGCCAATCGTCTCGCCGTCGGAGATACCTTTGCGCGGAACTTCGAGGTACTGGACGTGCTGGGTACGGGCAGCATGGGCGTCGTCTACCGCGCCCTGCAGAAGAGCAGTGGGGACCAGGTAGCTCTGAAGCTGATGCACCCAGTGCTGTGCAACGACCCCAAAGCAGTGCATCGCTTCGAGCGGGAGGCGCGCGCGGGGATGAGCATTCACAGCCGCTACGTGGCGCGGGTGTTGGGTGCCGGTCACGACCTGGACAGCGATCAACGTTGGTTGGTCATGGAGTTGGCGCCCGGGCGTTCTTTGTCTGCTTTCGTCGAGGCAGCGGCGCCGCTACCGGCGGGCACGGTCGTCGACGTACTGGGGCAGCTGTTCGCCGCTTTGAGCGCCGCACATGCAGCCGGTGTCGTCCACAGAGACTTGAAGCCGGACAACATCATCGTCGCCGGTGACATCGACGCTCCACAGCTCAAGGTGCTCGACTTCGGCATCGCCAAGTCGCTGACCAGCGCCACGGCGATCAGCACGTCACCTGGGCAGGGCACGCCACTGTGGACGGCGCCCGAACAGACGCGGATGGACGACGTGCCCCAACCCACCGCGGACGTGTGGGCTCTCGGACTGCTGACCTTCTACGTCATGACGGGCAAGCTCTACTGGCTCAACGCCAACGGCGTCATGTCGATGATGAAGCTTTCGATGGAGTTGGTGCGGGATCCAATCGCTCCGGCAAGCGTGCGCGTGCGGGAACTGGGACTGGACGTCGCGCTGCCCGACGGGTTCGACGAGTGGTTTCTCCACTGTGTCAACCGCGACCCGCGCGAGCGCTTCGCCGATGCCAGCCAGGCGCTCGGTGCCTTGATGAAGCTGATGGAACGTCGGGGGGGCAAGCGTTACCGCTTGTGGTTGCCCGTCTACACCGATGGGCTCTCGGGGGGCGTTGCGATCACCCACGACGTGAGCGCTGCTGGAATGCTGCTCTTGTCTCGCAGCAAGCCAACAGCGGGGAGTGTGCTGCCGTTGCGCTTCTGCCTGCCCCCTCAGGGGGGCAAGGACTACGAAGTGGACGCGACGGTGGTTCGAGTCACCCAGAATATCGACGATCCCGAGGGGTTGTGGCCGCACCAATTGGCGGTCACGTATCAGGCGCCCACGCCCGATTTCGAGGCTTCTCTGGTGGCTCTCAACGGTGCCATCGAGCGGTTGGCGAACTAGGCATCGGACGTCATTGCTTCCACTTGATGTTGCAGCCGATGCTCGGTTTCTGATCGGGGCTCGGGCGCCCACCGTCCAGCAACGCTCGTACCGCCGCACGCAGATCCTTGCCGCTGACGGGAACGCCGTTGCCTGGGCGACTGTCGTCGAACTGGCCTCGATAGGCGAGGAGGCCATCGCGATCGAACACGAAGAAGTCGGGGGTGCAGGCGGCGTCGAATGCTCGGGCCACGTCCTGACTCTCGTCGTAGAGATAGGGGAAAGGGTAGCCGAACTTGCTGGCATCTTCGGCCATCTTGCCCGGGGAGTCTGCGGGGTGCGTTTGAACGTCGTTGGCACTGATGGCGATCATCGAGACGCCTTGCTCGTGGCAGTAGCGCCCGAATTCGGAGATGGCGTGTTTTAGGTGAATGACGAATGGGCAGTGGTTGCAGATGAATGCAACGACGCAAACTTTCCCAGCTTGGTCGGCGCTGCTCACGCTTCGACCACTCGTCACGTCGGGGAGTTCGAAAGCCGGCAGCGGAGTGCCGAGCTCTCGCATCGTCGATGGGGTCCTGGCCATGATTCGAAGGCCTAGTGCCAATTGCGCCGTGCCGCCAGATCCATACGCAACGGGCTGCCGAAGCCATCCTCTGGACTCTCCGCCAGCGTCCAGCTTCGTGGCTTGCCCAGCGCGGTGGAGCGAAGGGCTGGTTCAGCCGGAGCGGGGGATCTTCGAGCGTCGCCAGTTGGTGGAGACGCCGTCCCGCGGAGCGTGGCGCAGGATCCTGTCCACTTCGTCGGCAACCGAGACGGCGCGCATCGCGGGAATCGAGCGCAGACTGCGACCCGGCGGAGGAACAGTGTGATTGTTGGTCGAACTCGGCGGTGGAGGCGTGATCGGCTCCGCCGAGTCCAACTTGCGGTAGCGAGCCGTCACGTAGGCGCGGTCACCGACGGTTTCACCCACGACGCGGAGTTGGATGCTCGTCGCCTCGAAAGAGAACGTGAACGCGGCCCGGAGGTAGCCCACGCTCAAGTGGCGCCAGACGCGAGTCGCTTTGGGTTGACCGGGAACACTGACGAAGAGCTCCAAGCCTTCCGCGTGTCGGTCGACACGGCACTGGGCGTCGCAGCCGTGGAAGGGGGTGGTCAGCTCAGCGCTGGCCTGCCGCATCGACGTCCACACGTCCGATCGGCGATTCGCGGAAGTCGCGAAGTAGCGGTTGCCCATCTCTTGCCCGATGGTGGTGAGCAGTGCACCGGAGCCATCTCCGAGTGCCGCGTCCACCTCGAGAAGAAACGCGCCTCCGTCCTCGACGGCGACGTAGCTCGTGTTTGCGCGCGGGTGCATCGTCGGGCTTTCGAAGAGTGTCAAGGCATCGCCTCGCAGCTTCTGTCGCAGTTCGCCTGACGCCCGCCCAGCAGTGATTCGATCCAGTGCGCCTACCACGCGCCTGAGATATCCGACCTGAAGCATGGCTTCCCCCATGGCGAGAAGTCTATTGCGCTTCCGGGGAAAGTAAATGGCAAGTCTGCGGGACTACTCGGCCTTCCCGCGGTTTCGCAGCCAACGCACACAGTTGTCCAAGAGCCGAAGTCCCACGTCACCGCCCAGCGACAGGATGGACTCAGGGTGGAATTGGACCGCAGCGATCGGAAGTTGCCGGTGCTCCAACGCCATGACCACACCGTCCTCGGTTTCCGCTGTCACTATCAGCTCTTCTGGCAAGTGATCGCGCCGTGCGAACAGGGAGTGGTACCGACCTGCTTGAAAAGACTGAGGAATCCCGTCGAATACGGGACTGCTTGCGGTGACGTTCACCGCCGAAGGTTTGCCGTGCATGGGGTAGTCCAGCACTCCCAACTGACCCCCGAAGTACTCCACGATCCCCTGAAGCCCCAAGCACACGCCGAACAGCGGCAAGCCCCTGTCGAGAGCCTGTGCAATCGTTGTGGATAGCTTGAAGTCTGCTGGGGAGCCCGGGCCAGGAGAAAGCACCACGAGGTCAGGCTTGACCTGCTCCAATGAGGTCAGATCGAATCCGGCGCGCAGAGTGGTCACCTGGGCTCCCGTCTGTCGCAGGTAGTTCGCCAGGGTGTGAACGAACGAATCTTCGTGGTCGACCAAGAGAGCCGTCATGCCGCGCCCGCCAGATACGGCGAGCGGCTGCTTCAACAGGTCCTTGGCGCCGTGGCGAACGGCGTCCAAGAAAGCGGAGGCTTTGACGCGGGTTTCCTTCTCTTCCGCTTCGGGATCCGAGTCGAACAGCAGAGTGGCGCCGGCTCTCACCTCTGCTTTGCCTCGATGTAGCCGGACCGTCCGCAGAGTGAGGCCGGTGTTCAGGTTCCCGTCAAAGCCGATCGCGCCAATCGCCCCGCCGTACCAGGCACGAGGTGATTTCTCATCGCTTTCCACACGTGCGATCGCCGCCGGTTTGGGGGCACCTGTCACCGTGACGGCCCACGTGTGCGTCAGGAACGCGTCCAGAGCGTCGAACTCTGGCCTCAGGGTTCCCTCGACGTGGTCGACCGTGTGGATCAGTCGGGAATAGAGCTCGATCTGTCGCCGCCCCAGCACTTTGACGCTTCCGGGTTCACAGATCCGACTCTTGTCGTTGCGATCGACGTCCGTGCACATCGTCAACTCGGACTCATCTTTCTTCGAGGCCAAGAGCTCACGTATGCGTTCGGCGTCTTGAACCGGGTCCGTTCCTCGCTCGATCGTGCCAGAGATGGGGCACGTCTCCACGCGCTTACCATCGACACGCACGTACATCTCCGGTGAAGCGCCAACGAGGTACTCCGATTCGCCGAGATTGAGGAACAGCGCATAGGGCGCGGGGTTGTGCAACTGCAGGTGTTGGAAGATGGACGACGGAGGCTTGGGGCAAGGGAGGCGGAAGGTCTGACTCAAGACGAGTTCGAAGAGGTCGCCCTGCTTGAACGACTCTTTGGCCCTGCGTACGTTGGCGGCGTATTCACCGGGGCGGTGGTCACAATCGGTTTCGGCGTCCGGCGCTGGCACGTAAGGGGCTCCTTTGCCCTCCCTGGCCAAGCCCAGGGTCGACGTGCCGTCGACCTCGAAGTCGTAGAGCAAGCGCGAAGCGCGCTCCTTCTGACGGTCGACGACGACCAAGTTGTCCGGCAGGTAGAGCACCAGGTCCCGCTGCTCTGCGGGGCGAGGCCGGGCCAGCGGTACGGGTTCGAATTGGAAGCACAGGTCGTAGCCAAAAGCGCCGTACAAACCGAGGTGGCTGTCCTCTTCGGAGTGGAACAGATTGACCAGTTCACGCAACACGGAAAAGACGGACGGTTGGCGACTGCGCTGCTCTTCGGCGAAGCGCTCCGTCGTTTCCACGATGCCGCCGTGGATGCTGGTGTCGTCTTCCGACAATTCGCCTACGGCTGAGGAGCTTCTCAGGGCTGTCGAGATGGCGCGCAGGAGGGGCCGCCCGCGGTCGTTCAGCGCCTCGAGGGAGAAGGACCGCTGACGTGCCGAGAAGCACAGCGGGGGGTCGATGAACCCGATGTCCCAGCGGCTGTAGCGCCCAGGGTATTCGTAGCCAGAGGAAAGTAACACACCCCTCTTTTCGTCGAGCTGGCGTACCAACTCAGCGAGGGCGCCCTCGGCTGCGATGGTCTCGCTGGTGCGTATGACGTGAATGCCACCTCGGGTTGCATAGCTGTGGGAGTGGGCGAGGGGCGTTGAGAGAGACATGGGAGCTCCGTGGGCAGGATGAACGAAACTAGGGACGATCGAAAGGGGTGGGAACGACAAACGACGACGAGCCGCCTCGGCTGAAGCGGCCCGCTCTGTCGAACTCCTCGACTGCTTTGCGGCTCAGTGGAGTAGCGGCTCGTAGGAGCGCTCGTTGTTCCGCGTTCAGTCTCGGGGCAACGCCAGCAGCGGGCCCCCGCACCAGACGGGGGACGACTGCACCTGACTGCGCCACCACTGGCAGGAAAACGCGGCCGAAGAGTTCACGCTGGCATGTTCTCACAAGGTGACGTGCCGTCAACCCACAAATCGAAGCTGGACGATCCGTTGCAGTCACATCGACAGACGGGGTTACTGCGCTGGCGCCGCCGAGATCGTGGACTCGCTGCCCTTCGCTGCGGCGCTCTTCTCGTCGATTCGCTTCGCGTCGACTTGTTTCTCGTCGAGTGGGGGTGGCATCTGCGACGCGCCACCGCCCGTGCTCGCCGCCCCACCCAAGGGCACGACCCAGACCTCGTTGACCGTGAACAGCGGAATCAGCACCTGCTGCCTCTTCGTGTCGAAGCCGATGTCGGCTGGACTGGTCACGTCGGAAACCACAGCGGAAAATGGCGTGTCGAAGTTGCCTCGATAGACGGCCTTGCCCTTCCAGCTCGAGATCAGCCAGGTGCCGTCCGCGAGGGGGACCACGCCGTCCAGGCCGCCCGTCGGCAGCTGAGCCTGTCGTCCCGGCTTGCCGCTGCTGTCGAAGTACGTCACGGTGTTGCTCCCAAAGGTTACGACGAGAATGCCGCCATCTTGCGTGGCGATCCCGTTCGGCCCTGAGAGCTCTCTGCCTTTGGCCAGTACACTGATCTTGCCATCGACGACTCGGTAGATGGCGTCCGTTCCGTTCGGCTCGAGGCCCCCGTCGCCCATCTTGAGTCCGCTGTCGGTGACGTAGATCGTGCCAGCTCCGTCTGCGGTCAGCTCGTTCAAGAACGTCGCTTCCGGGAAGGTCCAAGCTTCCAAAGGCGCGCCAGTTTTCAAGTCGAAGCGCCGCACGTGGTCGATGTCGGTGACCAGCAACGTGCCTCCGTGGATCAGCATGCCCTTGGGCGCGTTGAGTTTCACGCCGTTGCTGCCGCCGGCGATGAACGCGAGAGCTTCGACACTTCCGTCAGGCTTCAGCTTGCTGATGAAGCCGTTGTCGTCCACGTCGACGGGGGAGCCGTTGATGTTGGAGACGAAGTAGGTATCCGAGCCTGCGTGGTAGAGCACACTTTCTGGTGTTTGCAGTCCGATGTTCTTGAACACCAGCTTTCCTGGAGGGACCACGTCGGGTGACGCCGGCTGGGGCGGGTCTTGCGTTGACGTGACCTCGACCGGTACCGGCTTCGCCGGTTCGGCAATTTGGGTCGCGGGCTCCTCGGGGGGTAGCGGCTGTTGGCAGCTGGCCGCCAACAGCGCCCAGGTGAGTGCAACAACTGGGGGGCGAGTGCGTCGATGGTTCATCGCGATGGGTTCCTCCTTGATTTCGGCCCTAACACGATCGACCAGCGAGCTGTAGTCGAATTGCTGCTACGCTGTGGTCGCGACGAACGATGCTCGACGCGAGAGACGAACCGGACCCCGGTCGGACTACGAACCGACCGCTCTTGCAGGCGTTGCCTAGGCTAGTGCGACGGGTCGACTTCGCTCCGCTGGGGGATTTTCCGACGGGGGTCGAGCCGCTCATCGCCGACGTGTTCGAGGGCAATCAGGTATTCGTCAAACGCGACGACCGCAGTTCCGCGATCTACGGAGGCAACAAGGTACGGACCTTGGAAGTTCTGTTCGCGCAGGCCATGCGCCTGGATTGTGAGCGGGTCGTCTCCACAGGGGCGTACGGTTCCAATCACGCCGTGGCCACGGTGCTGCACGCGCGGCGACTCGGATTGAGATCCGGCGTGCTACTGTGCCCGCAGCCCGCCTCTCTGACCGCCTTGGAGAACCTGGAGGTGTCCGCCAGTCTGGCAGACGAGGCGCGTTTTCTGCCCCACTGGTCGCTGCTGCCATTGGGGATCTGGCGCTGGAGGCGTGAGCGCCGTGCCTACGTCATGGCGCCTGGGGGAGCGACTCCGTGGGGGGCGTTGGGCTACGTGTCGGCCGCACTGGAGTTGGCGGCGCAAGTGCAGGCGGGCGAGTTGCCGCCGCCCCGCACCATCGTCTTGCCCGTCGGCTCGACGTGCACCACGGCTGGATTGCTGGTTGGCTTGAGATTGGCGCAGCGACTGGGGATGTGGGCGAGCGACGTGCCCCGGGTTCATGCCGTCAGGGTAACGCCGTGGCCCGTGACCAGCCCGTGGCGCACCGCCGCCCTGGCTCGAGCCACGGCGCGCCTCTTGGCTCGCTTGGCGGATGAGCCCAGCTTGGCGTGGGAAAGGGGTGACTTTCTGAGGGGGCTGCACGTCGACGCACGATTCCTCGGTGCGGGCTACGGACGCGCTAACGACGCAGGCGTCGCGGCGATGCGCGCGCTCGGAAGCTTCGGCGCGGGTCTGGATACGACCTACAGTGCCAAGGCTGCCGCCGGTCTGATCCGTGTCGTTCGTCAACGGCAGGGACCGGTCCTGTTCTGGGCGACGAAGTCGACGGCCGAGTTGCCGCTTCCGGATGAACAGCGGCTTCACGCTGCTCCAGCCGCCGTTCGACGGTGGTTGGAGCGAGCACGCCATTCGTTGCCGCCGCTTGTGGCGGGCGCCGCTCAATCCGTTCCGGAGAAACCCAACTCCGACAGGTAGGTCTTCTCCAACTTGGATTTGGAGCGGGCAAGCTGGCTGCGGGCGTAAAGCGCCAAGCCCAGTGTCATCGACGCGGCCTTCCGCAGAGTTCCCGGTGGGGCCTCCGGCATGTAGCCCAGTCGGCGCCCTTGCCGCCGCACGCGATCGCGCACGTATTCGAGGAACGCCGGTAGCTGACTCAACACCGGGTGGTTGTCGAAGCCCTTTCCGAATTGACGTACCAGGGCTGGCATCACGGCGAGCTGTAGTTCCACGAGGCCGAGAAACGCTGGGCGCAGATACGGGCGCTCACGCAGAACCCACTGCGTTTCCTTCTCGCCCCACGCGACGTGCTCCTCTTCCTCACGACAGATGACTCGAAGCTTCTTCTTGATTGCAGGCACACGCGGGTCGTCGTCGGGCAACGTTTGCAGCAGGACCTCTTTGAAGACGTCCAAGACCATGCCCTCTCCGATGGCGTGTTCCATCAACACCTTCAGCGGGTAGTAGTTGTTGTGGGAGGACATCAGCTTCAGCGCCCAGTGCCCAGGCGTTGGTTCCAGGTCCAAGTCGCGCATGATGCCAGCAAAGAGCTTCAGGTGGCCCAGCTCTTGTTTTGCCTGGCGCACGTAGAACTGGGCTGCTTCGAGGGAACGGGCGGCGTAGAGTGACTTGCCGCAGTAGACGCCAGTCGCTTCCCCGTAGAGAGCCTGGGACAAGATGAAGCGCAGGATCTCGCGGTCGTCTGGATCGTCGAGGTTGAAACGGGCCTCACCGAAGTCGAAGCCGTCACCGGTCGCGTCGAAGGCTGCTTCTGTGGCGTTGGGGCTGGAGGGGGAGTCGGTCATGCAATGATGCTCGTTGGGAGTGGCGCGGGCGGTGGAGCACCCGGGGACAGTGTTGGACTGCTAGGCCGTGCTGTCAAAGTCTGGCGCCCGAACCCGCTATTTGGGGATGTTTTGCCGTCGGAGGCACGTGAGGCGACGCGGGATCAGGCAGCCAGGCCTAGCCCTCACTCGCTTCGCGCTGCCGGTGCTCGATGCGGGGCAGCGCCAGGAACTCCGAAAAATGTGGGACGGGTCCAGCATTGGGGAATTTCAAACCGCTCTTTGGCGGATCAGCGCAGCGCGGCGAGCAGTGTTTGATACCACGCTCGGTGGGGCACGGGAGGCGATGGGACACGGCGCGTTAGTCTTTGGCACTGCGGTGACTCGAGTCCGATGGTACGGCCGAAGCACTGGTGCAACACGTTCCGTGGGCGAGGGCACCAGCTATGCCTGGCCCGGTCGTCGCGCCTGGTCTACGCTGTTGGTCGTGATACTCGTCGTGCAGCGCGCCACATCAACGTGTTGGGGGATCGCGCTGGGGATTATTGTTTTTGGGTTAACGACTGCCGCGGCTGCGCAGAGTCAGGGGAGCTTCCCCGGGGCGGGCCCGCCTGCGCCTCCAGCTGAGTCTTCCACGGCGCCACGTGAGGTGCCGCCCCCGCCCGCAGCCGCGTCACCGCCGACGGTGGCTCCCGCCACTGAGGACGCTGCGCGCCCGACAGCTGAAGACGCCGCGCGCGAGGCTGCGCCACCACCTCCTCCCGCCATCGAAGAAACGACGAAACCTGCAGACGTGGTGCCCTACCGGTTGCCCTACGAGCCCGGCGACCCGGTTCCTCCGGGCTATCACGTGGAAGAGCGCTCGAACGGCGCGCTGATGTGGGGTGGGGGGCTGCTTTGGTCGGCGGCCTACGTGACTGCCGTGATGGTTGGCCCGAAAGGAAGCGCGCCGGGTAGCGGTTGGGTACTCGTGCCGGTTGTCGGGCCCTTCGGGGCACTTTTTCAGCAGCGCGTCGAGTGCGAAGCGGACGTGCTGAACACCTCCAGTACGGAAGAGTGCTCCCAAGAAATCGTGAAGGCCGCGCGCACGGCGTCGATCCTGCTCGTGGACGGACTAGTGCAGACGGCGGGCGCGGCGTTGTTTCTCATCGGCTGGGGCTCGACCGAGCGACAATTGGTGCTCGATCGACGGTTCGTGGTCACGCCGGCCGTCGGTCAGAGCAGCTACGGTGTCAGTGTCAGTGGCACCTTCTGAGCGGGATCTGGCAAACGATGTCACCTGGTTCTTGTCCCTGGGCGACTGCTCGCACGATACTGGCGCACGAGCGTGAGGCAGACAAGAAGGTCAGGAAATACAGCGCTGATACTCTCCGGCGGTGGAGCGCGTGGCGCCTACGCGGTCGGAGTCGTCGAGGCCATCGTCGAGATCTTGGGGCTCGAGGCGAGCGATGTTTCCCCGTTCGACATCTATTCGGGGACCAGCGTGGGTTCGATCAACGCCATGTTCCTGGCTGCCAACGCGCATCGCGGGGACATGTCCGTTCACCAGCTCAAGCGGGTGTGGACGGAACTCGGTGTCAACGCCCACCTGAAGATACAGGCCGAGCAGCGACCCCGAGGGCTGACGCTCAATTGGTTTTCGCGTTCTCTGCTCAACGCCAAACCGCTGCAGGCGTTGGTTCGCAGTCACTTGTCCTTCGATGGCCTGCACGACAACGTCGCTTCGGGCATCGTCAAGGCGGCCCTCGTTGCAGCGTTCAACGTCGGCAAGTTGCGCACGACGATCTTCTCGGAAACGAATCCCGATGTGAAAGTGCGGCCAACTCGTGACCCGTCGCGCATCGAGTGGCACGGTCTGCTGCGGCCCGAGCACATTCTGGCCTCATCCGCGATGCCGTTCGTCTTTCCGGTGCAACGTATCGGTGACGACTTCTACTGCGATGGGGGCGTTCGATTCAATACGCCCATCTCGCCTGCGATCCGCGCCGGTGCGCAGCGGCTGGTCGTCATTTCCTTGCAGTACGATCGGGGTGACCACGACGTGCACCTGACCGAAAAGCCGACGGTGCCCGTGCTCGCAGGGCGCTTGCTCAGCGCGCTGCTCGATGACCCCTTCGAGTACGATCTGGACGTGTTGGAGCGATTCAACCATCTGATCGAAGCCCTGGAGAACGCGCTGCCTCCAGATGAGCTCGAGCGGGTGAGGGAGGTCATGCGCCAGACGCGGGGTGCGCCCTACCGCAAGTTGGAAAAGCTGGTGTTTTTCCCGAGCGTCGACGTCGGTGAACTGGCTAACGAACACCTGCGGCAGCACATCTCCAGCTACAAGATCGGAGCGTTGCCGCGCTATCTGCTCAAGCAAGCGGCGCGCTCCGACGCGACCTGGGAAGCGGACTGGGCCACCTACCTGCTGTTCGACGGGGCGTACGCGGAGAAGCTGATCGAGTTGGGCCGCAAGGACGCGTTCGCGCAACGAGAGCGCATCGTCGAGTTCTTCGCGGTAGATGATACAGGTGAACGAGTGGGCAAGCAGGACGTCGCTGGGTGAGTCAAGCGACGTCCGGGTCGCTCATTTCGCAGCGCGCTTCTTTGGGGCGAGCTCGCGCCAGGTTCTCGCTGCGTGGGTGATGAGTTGGCCCATCTTGGAGTGCTCGGGCTCCGTGTCCACCGCGATGCCTGCCTGAATCAAACCTTCGCTCGTGACGGGGCCTACCGAGGCGACCACCACGGACTCGTTGAGCGCTCGCAGGACGTTCTGCTCTTGCGAGCAGCGGCGCGCGATCTCCAGCAGGTGCTCGACTTGGCGAGCACTGGTGAACAGTGCCACGTCCACGCGTCTCTGCGACAATCGCTCGACAGCGCGTTCGAGGGGGCCGGTATCTTCCGGCAAGCGCCAACCGTAGACGGGGACCGGCACGACGTGCGCACCTCGCGCCTCGAGCCCCCGCAACAGTTCGGGGTTCGAGCGACCATACTCCTGCACGAAGACGCGCTTGCCTCCCAGCTCCAACTGCGCGTCGACTGCTGACAACAGCTCTTCGCTCGTGTTGGGTTCCGGGGCAACGACTGCGGCGGTAAGACCGAGTGCTTTGAGTACACGCACCGGCTTCGGGCCGCGGCAGGCGAGCGTGACCGAGGAAAGCGCTTGCAGGACTTCCGTTCGGTCATGGCGCAAGCACATGGCGTCCACGAGCGTCGAGAAGCCGACACCGGTCAGCAGAACGAGGACGTCACACTCACCGGCCAACAATCGCTCGGCGAATTCGAAGGCGGGCTGCTGATCCTCGAGCGGGATCTCGCGCATGGATGGGGCGGAGATCGCTTCTCCGCCGAGTTTTTCGATCAACGCCGTCATGTCGCTGGCGTGACGGCTCTCCAGACCGAGCACGCGAGCTCCCGTGAAGAGTCCCTCACTCACCCGACGAACTTTCGCAGAAGGGCAACGGTGAAACTGATGATGGCGGCAGCCAGCAAGGCGATCCAGAAGCTCTTGATCTTCAGCTTGTCCGTCATGCCGTCCGTCGCTGAGAGCAGAATGGCCATGACGATGGTTTGGGTCACCGTGCTCCAAACCCAGGCCAAGCCCAGGGTGAACACACCCATGAGCAGCGTCAGAAGCCAAGCCAAGGCCCAGTTGAGGAGCCCGAAGACGGCAGCCACCGTCAGTGTGCCCTTCAGGCCGCCCTTGATTTGAAAGCCCGGAAGCACTGCGGCTACCAGAGCCAATGCTGCGGTGTACAGCGCCCAAGAGATGAGGATGCTCACGCAGCTACGATAGGGACACACGGCGGAGTCGGCCACTCCGAACGGTTGGTTGAGGTGCGCCGTCATCCGCTCGACGTGGGCCGGCCGGCATCGAATCAGGTCTGGCTGCGCTTTGAACTCGACGGCGGTGACCCGCTGCAAAATGCCAGCTGTCGTGGACAGCCGCTGTCGTGCGGCCGTTTGCGCCCAATCGCGCGCTGGAAAAAAGCCTTCTTAGTCACCCTGCGCTGTGCCTATGCTGCGCCCGCCCACGTTTGCCCCGGTTTCGGGTCAGCCCAGTCGATGGGCTCTGCAACTATCAGGGAAAAAGGAGAATTGGTTGATGGGACGACTTCTTTGCGGTGTTTCCGGCGCGAGTGCTACCGCCGCTTCGCTCATTACGTTGTTGGCTGCTTCGGCGTCTGCTCAGGAGCCGCCTCCGGTAGCGCCCCCGCCAACGGCTACGGCACCGGCCCCCGCACAGCCTCAACCTCCGGCTCCCGCACAACCTGCTCCGGCACAGCCCGCCCCAGCAGCGCAACCGCCGCAGCCCGCACCAGCGCAACCCGCACCAGTGCAACCCGCGCCGCCTCCGCCGCCCACGCAACCGGCTCCCGCTCCAGCAACTCCGCCGCCGGCACCACCACCACCGCCACCCGCCCAGCCCGCACCTGCCCCCGCTCCAGCGCCGCCAACCGCGGAGGCTGGCGTCAGCGTGGAAGCCGGAGCCCAGGTCGGCGTCGGGTTGCAGCCACCGCCCGTGGCAGGCGAGGTGGATCTTCAGCCGCCGCCTGAGGCGCCTGCTTCGGCACCCGCTGAGGAGGGCGGAACGCCTTGGTACGAAAAGCTCTCTGTCGGGGCGTTCATCGATACTTACTTCAGTATGAATTACGGGCTGCCCAAGCCCCAAGGTGGTCGAAATCGCTTCCGCGCCTTCGACCACAACAACGGCTTCTCCGTCGCCTGGGGCGGGTTGGACATCGCCTATTCCGGCGAGGAGTTTGGTGGAACGTTGGACTTGCGCTTCGGTCCCTCCGCGGCGCGCCTCGCCGGTGTCGACGTGGACAACGGCTTGGAGAACGTGAAGCAAGCGTTCGCCACTTGGCGTCCAGGTGGCGGCATCGTGACCCTCGACTTCGGCAAGTTCGACACCATCGTCGGCGCCGAGGCGGCGGATAGTCAGCTCAACTTCAACTACACGCGCGGCTACCTGTTCTGGTTGGCCCAGCCCTTCTTCCACACGGGCTTGCGCGCGAACTTCGACGTCAACGATCAGTTCTGGATCACGGGCTTGATCGCCAACGGCTGGGACAACAGCGTCGACAACAACTTCGGCAAGACGTTCGGTGTGCAATTCAACTACGCCATGCCGGGCGACAGCCCCCTCTTCGATGCCCACTTGGCCTACGTCACGGGGCCAGAAGGTCAGGACTGGGGCCAAACCCCCTGTCCTGACCCAGGCACGACCTTCGATCCCGAGAGTCGGCTCTGCAATACGAACGTGCCCGACTCGTCCTCGCTCGTGGCACGCGATGCGGGTGACGCGAATACAGAGCTGCGTCACCTGATCGACTTGGTGTTGGGGATCAATCCTAGCCCAGACTTCAGCATGCTGCTCAACGCCGACTTCGGCATCGACAGTGTTCGGACTGGGCCGCTCAATGCACGCCTGCTGGCTGGGTTCGAATCGCAGAGTTGGTTCGGGGTGAGCGCGGCGGCACGTTTGCAGTTCAATGAGCAGTGGGCCGGCGCGTTGCGCGCCGAGCTGCTCAGTGACCCAGATGCGCGAACGACGGCAGGTGACGACCCCTACGTCGTCAACGTCGAGGACCTGATGCTCTACGACGTGACGTTGACGGCCGAGGTCGCGCCAGTGGAGAACCTCATCCTGCGCCTCGACAATCGTCTCGACATCAGCAACGAAAAGGTGTTCCAGCAGCAGCTCCGCACCTACGAGTCGATCCAGTTCACCAGCACCCTGGGCGCGGTGGTGACGACGAACTGATGCCGCAACTGTCGTAGCTTTGCCCGACGCTGGCCCAATTCGGGCCTTTGTCGGGCGGCGTTCGTTCGAGCCGGGCCGGCGGGCGCGAGGTCGGTGCTGCCGTCGCGGCGCTATCCTCGGCGTCTGAAAGTCGCTATAGGGCGACCCTCGTCATGCTCGGGATAGACAACATCATAGCCCTGTTGGTCATGACCTTGGCCATGATGCGGCGGCTCGAAGTCATCAGCACTCCCGCCGAAGAGAACAAGCACGTCAGTGCCGAAGACTTCAGTGCCTGGCGTACCATGGCGCTCAGCAGCTACAATCAGGTTGCCATCGCGTCGGCGCTGAAGGTGTTCGTGAGCTTTGCGTGGTTCTACGTCTTCTCCACGACTGCCGTCGTCTTGCAAGCCGGAGGAGCCGTCATCTTCATCGCGTGGGTGATCGCCGTCGTGGGAGCGTGGCGCAAGGCAACCGAGGCTACGGCGCTGCGCCGGCGACTGGGCATCGAACGCCGCAAGCGCTGAGCATCAGCGTTTGGCGGGCTTGGGCGGTGGCGGCACGGTCTGCGCAGGTCGCTCCCGCAAGCAGCGCTCCACGCCGTCCTTCAACTCTTGCGGCACGCGGTCTGGCAAGGCTGGGTGACCCATCACCGGCACCATCAAGCGAGATAGCGGCAGCCAGACGTTCATCGCGCGGCCGCGAATGTTTTCGAACGGCACGCCAGCGCCTTCGCCGTTGCGCCAGCGGCGCGAGTCGTGACTGTTGTGGCGATTGTCCCCCATCACGTAGACCTCGTTCGGACCGACGTAGAAAGGGCCTTCCATACCCGTGATTTGCCTCTGCTCGTAGACAGTCAGGTAGGACATGTCCCCGAGGAACTCCACGTACAGGTCGCCATACGGCGAGCTGTGCCCGTCGTGAGGCCCATAAGGGTAACGACCCACCTTGCACGAAGGCACCTCCCAACCGTTGATGATGGGATGGCCACGCTTGGCCTCGAGGGTGTCTCCCGGCAGTGCGATCACTCGCTTGATGAAGTCGTCTCCCTCGTGGGCGGGATCGGGATCGGGAAACTCGAAGACGATCACGTCGCCACGTTTTGGCGGCAGATCGGAGATGATGCGGGCTTTGGTAAACGGGAGGGTTGGCCCGTAGGTGAACTTGTTGACGAAGATGTGATCGTCGATCTGGAGCGTGGGAAGCATCGACCCGGACGGGATCTTGAAAGCTTCGACGACCACTGCACGGAGCGCCAACGCGATGACGATGGCGATGCCGATGGACTCGACGTATTCTCGCGTCTCGCTCTTGCGCCAGGGGGCTAGATGGCGATCGACCAGGTCGTGTGCCTTGGTGAACGCTTGGCGCATCTCGTCCGCGCTGAACGGCTCCGCTTTGGTGGCAGTGCGGAGGCGCTCCAGGGCCGTGTCCAGTTGTTCCCGATGCAGGGTCTTGACGTCCGACTTGATTGCCTTGTCGTGACGCTCGAACAAGCGGTGCGTTTCGTCCAAAAGGTGTACGGAAGCTTCGTACTCACGACGGGTCTGACGCGAGAGGTTGCGAGGAGCATCCGTGCCCAGCGGATCGGCATAGGGGAGGTAGTGCCGAAAGTAGTACAGTGTCATTTCGGCCAGCGTGAACAACACGATGCCCGCCGGCACCCGCTGATCCCGGATCCAGTCTCCGATAGGTCCCAGCGCCGTCGAGTTTTCGGACCAGACCACTATGCCGAAGGCAAAGCCTGCAGGTACGAGGACGAACCAGAGGGTCCAGAACAGGTAGCGAACGACGTCTTCTTTCTGCACCAGATGCACGCTGACGATTGGAGGTCGCTGCGTCTTAGTCCCCACGCGCGTAGCGGGCAACCGCTGTGGCCCCGCGGGGGTGGCTGTGGGTATCGCTACCGGGCCTACGGTCGGTCGCCGACTTGGATCAGGTAGTCGATGCGAGCGGCCCTGTCGTCGAGTGCCACGTTGGGCGGCGCAGTTTGCCCCACGGCCGCGGAATGGTCGACCAGCAAGTAGTAGGTGCCGGGCGGCACGGGCATGTACTGACGCAGCTGAGTTCCGGCGCGTAGGACGGCGCCGAAGGCCGTGCTCTGCGGAGCTGCCGGGCCTGGGGCGGTCGTATACGTCGCGATCAACCCGTCCCCCATCGCTTTGGGCAACAACATGATGTCGACTTCTGGAGCGCCATCGAGCGTCATCGTCAGGTACAGAGCCTGATCGTCGTCCGGTACGGTGAAGCCACCGATGTAGTCCTGCTGGCCGGAGTGCACTTCCGTGCGGTCGTTGTCCAGCGTCTGCCGCTCCGAGGAGACCACCTGAAATGGGTGAAAAGGCCGCCGCCCCAGAGCAACGACGCCGATTGCGAAGTCTGTCTCGCCACTTTCCGCGTAGCGAATCACCGTGAATCCCCGGCGCAGCTGGCTCTGCACGATGTTTTGGCCCACTTCATCGGGGCGCACCCCGGTGATAGCGATACCGGTGTTCGCGAGTTGCGACTCGACGAGTGTCGTCTGAAACGATGTCGAGTCGACGTTGCGCGGGCGGAAGTAGATGTACATGGCTTCGCCGTGCATCTGAAAGTCGGCCGCGTACTCCACCAGGCCTTGGCTTTGGAAGCCGACCCTTTGGGTCACGTTGGTCCACCCGAAGCCTCGCCCGGCGTAGCGCACGACCACGCTTTGGCGCTGCTCCTCGTCGATGACCTGCGACTGACAGCTCGTCGCGTAGAAGCGTCCGATGTTCGGATCCGAATCTCGCAGCTTGAGCGCCACGCCCCGCCGCTGCATTTCAGCGCAGAACTGCTCGAGCCCGAACTTCAGCAGATCGAAGCGCAGGGACTTGTTGGCAGGGTCGTTGATGACGCCTGAACTCAGGACGTTGATGGCGCCGAAGCCGGCGCTTTCGCGGCTCGCGCAGCTCGGACTGAAAAGGGTGCAGAGCAGGTACGCCGCTGGTACCCACGCCCCGAATCGACGCAGTAGCCGCCACGTTCGTCGCGAGCTCTTCTTGCTCATGGGGCTACCATAGCCGGCAAGGGCGAGTGGTGTCACGATCCGGGCTCGCTCGGGACCGACGATTCGTCACAAACCCGCGCGCACCGGCTACAGTTCGCAAAGCCGCCGGAACTGCTTGCTGAATCGGGTCAGAGGGGGCAAGACTAGCGTGTCAACGGAGGAACCTAGGCACAGTTCATGGCCATGTTGCGGTTTTTTCCCGCGGCGGGATCCCCGCGGGTGTTTGCGATTCACAAGCCAGTTACGACCATCGGCCGTAGTGAGGGCAACGACGTCTACATCGACGATCCGAGCCTACTGGAGCATCACGCACAAATCGTCTTCACCGGAAGAGACTTCCAGCTCGAGGAGCTGGAGCGCAGCGCTGAGATAACGATCAACGGCAAGAAGAAGCGCCGCGCGCGGCTGGTGGACGGTGACCGCATCACGTTCGGTGAGGCTCAGCTCGGCTTCAGCATGTTCAGTGAGCTACCTCGTGGCCGCAGCGACACTCCCGGCCAGTCCGACGATATCGCGGGCTTGAGGAAGCTCTTGGAGTTCAGTGAGCGGCTCATGACAAGTCGCTCGGTGGACGACCTGTTGGAGGCGTTGCTGGACGGTGTGATCGAGGTCACGGGGGCCGCGAAGGGGGCCGTCCTGATGGTGGACTCGAGTGAAGGCGCCACGCCTCAATTGCGAGTGCGCGTCATGCGCAACGTGCAGCGTGAGGCCATGGAGGACGCTGGCGGTTCGATCAGCGATAGCATCGTGCGGCACGTGATCGAGACGAAGCGGCCCATCATCGTCAGCGATGCGGTCAACGACGTCAACTTCGGCAAGAGCGAGAGTGTCGTCGCGCTCAAGCTCAGCAGCGTCATGTGCGCACCTTTGCTGAGCCAGGGGGAAGTGATCGGCGTGCTCTACGTCGGCAATGATGCGATCAAGCACCTATTCGTGCGCCCTCAGTTGGATCTGCTCGTCATCTTCGCGGCGCAAGCCTCGCTCATTTTGCAGAATGCGATGCTGCTGACGGCGCTACGTGAGGACAAGCAGAAGCTGACCAAGGAGCTGAGCGACAAGCGTTTCGGCGAGATCATCGGAGCTTGCCCCTCGATGCTCGAGGTTTTTCGCAAGCTGGAGAAGGTCGCCGGAACGGACATCAGCGTGCTGGTGACCGGCGAAACGGGAACGGGCAAAGAACTGATCGCGCACGAGCTACACACTCGAAGCAACCGCGCCTCGGGGCCCTTCGTCACGGTCAACTGCGGCGCGATTCCGGAGAATCTCATCGAAAGCGAACTCTTCGGGCACGTGCGGGGAGCGTTCACGGGTGCGGTTGCCAGCCGTCCTGGCAAGTTCCAACAGGCCAACGCTGGAACGCTGTTCCTGGACGAGATCGGTGAGCTCGCACTGTCGTTGCAGGTGAAGTTGCTGCGCGCCCTGCAAGAGCGAGTCGTGTATCGGGTCGGGGACTCCAAGCCCGAGCGCTGCGACATCCGAGTCATCGCGGCTACCAACCGCAACTTGGAAGAGATGGTCCGGGAAGGGACGTTCCGTGAGGATCTCTATTACCGGTTGAACGTCGTCAATCTGTGGTTGCCGCCGTTGCGTGAGCGCGGTGACGACACGTTCATCATAGCCAAAGCGTTGTTGGGCAAGTACGCGGACGAGCTAAACAGTCCAGTCAGAGGCTTCAGTCCCGCGGCGCTGACGGCGATCCGCAAGTATCCTTGGCCCGGCAACATCCGACAGCTGGAAAACCGCATCAAGAAAGCACTCGTGTTGTGCGATCGAAATCTGCTGGCTGCCGAGGATCTGGATTTGGGAGACGAGGCCCAAGCGCCCATCGTCCCCCTGGAAAAGGCAAAAGAGGACTTCCAGCGCCAGTACGTGATGGAGGTTCTCGAGCGCAACAACGGCAATCGCACTCAGACGGCCCGAGATTTGGGTGTCGACCCACGCACCATCTTTCGCTACCTCGAACGCGAGAGCGGCGCTTCCGCCAAGTCCTGAGTCCGCCAAACCCGCGGCTTCGCGATCGAATCGCCGAGCGACAGGCTCAGGCGGCGGGCGGTACGGATGGACGCCGCGGTTCGTTTTCGTTGGCAACGCGCTCGGAAGGGGGAGGCGCTTCGAGTGAGGCCAACTCTCCGCCCATCGCTCCGAGCGTGGCGCCGGAGACGGTAGGCACGGCCGCGGACACCGCCCGCACTCCGTCGGCTTTTGACTCGACTGCCCAAACCAACGATTGCTCAGGCTCGATGTAGTGCTCGCGCGTGCCCATGATCCAATCGAACCAGGGACGGGTGACACACCAATTCATGTCCTGATTCTTGCCCATGTGGTGATCGTAGTGGCTGCGCATGTGCTTCTTGCCCCACTCGATGTCCAGGTGACTCTTCTCGTGACGGTAGAGGTAGTTGAAGCCCGCGTAGCAGACGGTGGCTGTAAACCAAGGGGCGATACTTGCCAACGGCAGGTGCAGGGCTACGATGGCTACGATGCCTCCGACCTCTTTGCCGCGAGAACGCATGTCCCACAAAGGCTTTTCGTAGTCGGGATCATACATGCCGTTCCGTCTGGAGTTCTTGTGGTGCTTGCTCCAATGGAACGCGAAGATGCTGTCTTTCCGTTTGCCTAGACCATGGAGCAGGTATCGATGAACGACCCACTCGACGGCGTTCGAATAGAAAAGGCCCAGCGGCAGGCCGATCATGTGCGCCTCCTGGCGTAACCCCGGCGCTTGCGTCGAGGCGAAAGTAGGTGATCCGAAACGCTTGTGCCCTTGCGCGAGGGTACGGTGCGTATCGTATTACACAGTGTAGCTCAGGCGACTCGACTGTCGAGCAGACGGCTGCATTTTGCCGAGCTCGTCGTCGGAAGACACCGTGGTTGCGGCGCAAGGTTTGCGGTTGCCCGCTCAAAGCCTCGGAGTATCGAGTCGTTCGTCCGCCGCGCCCAACTCCTCCCGGTGGGTTTCAGGCGTCCAAACCAACGAGCCAGGCGTCGTAGGGCACGAGCACTCGCTCGGGGCTGGCGTCCTCGGGGTCGTCGTCGACGCCCCGTGAGCCGTGATCGCTGAAGACGACGACCAGCGTGCCACTCGCCTGCTGCCGGATGTAGCGCCCGACACTTGTTGCGACCTCGGCAGCGCCGCGGTCGAGAACCTCGCGGCTCCAGGCGATGTCGTGAAATTCGGCCTCGAGGATGTCGAGCTTCGTCATGTTGAGGCCGCCAACTCGCATTGGTCGAAGCCGTCGCGCTGCGGCGCCTTTGGCCACCCACGCGCTCTCGTCGAGGTCGGTGCTCAAGTTGCGTAGAGCCGTCGGACCTCTCGCCAATAGTTCCAGCTGGATGCCGGTGGTGGCGGGCAGCGCGGACCACAGCACGCCTCGGGCCACACACTGCGCAACCCCGGTCAGCTGCAGTCGCAGCTTGTCGTGCGCGCGCTGACCCAGATCGAAGCGCATGCCGTCGACCAGCACCAAGCGGGTCTTGGGCGCATCGAGTTCCCGGGCCAGATTGAACGCCAGGTTTGGCACATCGCACAACATCGTCGGGCGGTGTCCGCCGCAGCGCAGCTTGGCAAACGCCTCCGAATAGCAGTCTTCGAAGTTTGCCGCCCAGTTCTCGACCGTCTCTGCCGCTCCGCGGCTCGCTTGCCCCGCTTCGACCGCGTGCAGGAGAGGGAGGTAGTTGGCGAGGAAGAGACGTTCGAGGTCTTCCCAGGATTGGGCGCCTCCCGCCTGGTCGAGGTTGTCGCGCCAAACCCTCAGGTGCGCCTTCTCTTCCGCTTCGTCGTCGGACGTCAGTGCGGTTCGCAGGGGACTGTCTTCCGACGCATCCGACGCGGTGACCCCACGCACGGGGGCGGGGGTCGCGGTGTCGGTTTCGTTGGGTTCACGAGTCGCGGGCACCAGCGCATCCACCAACGCACAGCGCTCTCGAGAGGAGGACGCAGGCACCGCAGAAGGCGGCGTGGGTGTTTTTGGCGTCGCTTCGAAGCGCGAGTTGGAGCTCCGAGCGAGCTCGGCGGGCGCTGGCGTGACGTCGGAGTCTGGCGCGAAGAGATTCGGAGCAGGGAATTCGAGACCCAACTGCCCGTCGTTCGACGTCGCTCCCAGCACCGCGGCGGCCGAGGGGGCGGTCGGCTCGGGTTCGTCTTCGGGTTGCAGGACCAAGTCTCCCAGCTGCAGCGCAGGAGGGGGCAGCTCTGGACGCAGCGAGTGATGGGGGCCCCAGTCCTCGTCCGGTATGTCCGTGAACGGTGTTTCTTGCGCTGCCTCGTCGAGCTGCTCACTCGTGAAAGGCACCTCGAAGGAGTCAGCGGCCGGGTCGTCCTCGTCGTGGCGATCGAACGCCAGAGGCATCAGCGGGGTCTCCGACAGTGAGTGCTCGATGGTGCTCGAGATACCGTTGCCGTGCCGCGCCCACAGCAACGTCGAGATGCTGACCGGTGCCAAATAGACGCGCAACCGCTCGACATCCGGGCTCACCTCCACGGATAGCGGCAATCGCCCTTGGGCGTCGAGCCACCAGCGCAACGTGTTGCTGTCTTTCGCGCTCAGCACGCCCGCCTCTGCGATCAAACCCAGCGATGACAGCCGCAGGCGGATGCCGTCGAAGCCCAAAGCGAGGCAGCGCTCGAGATGGTGAGCCAAGGAGTCTTCGAGATTCTTCGAGACTCCGATGGAGCGAGCCGGCGCGCCATTGGCTTGGAGCTCCGTTTCCAGACACTGGTCGATGAACTCGCTCAACGAGTCGCGCCAGTGGGTCGAAGGTGAACAAATGGTGACGAGCAGCTCGTCGGGGCGAGGCGCGGCACCACTTTCCGCTGGCTCTTCTGCCAAGTGCGGGGCGACGTCGCTGGCCACGTTGGAATCGATCGCTGTGGACAACATCCTGTCACGCGTGGCACGTCTCGTGCCAACGGGCCAAGTTTCGAGTCAGCGGACCGATGTGGGCTCGGAGCGCGCCGTCACCCACCGACTTTCATCATCCGTCCACTCGACATTGACGAGGCTGCCTCTCGGAAATACATTCCATTGGTTCCCTCTGCAGTTCTCGACAGGCGCGACAGATGAATCCCTGACTCGATTGAACCCGGGAGTCGACAGCGTAGTGGAGTGCTAGGCCCGGAAACGGTTCACCGGGAAGCCAGAAGCTACGAGCCAAGGCTCCCACCTAGCTTTAGCTAGGGGTTCATAGTTCGCAAATAACTACCATCGGCACTGGCGGTAAGGAACGTTCTCCGAACGGGTTGGCTTTTGAAGCTGGCCCGTTCTTTTTTTGTGGGCGTGCACAGTCCGGCGCGTGGGCTGCGCGTGAACGTCGCAAAAGCCTCCAGTGCGACAGCTGCCTACACAGCTTGGGGGCGCCGACCGAACGAAAAGTCCTCGTCCGTCGGTCCTGCCCTTCCGTCACGCGGTGGTCTCGACTACCGTCCAAACGAAAATGCAGAGGACAGTCTTCGGCTTGCCCGTCAGGGGCAAATGGTTAGTTGCGGGGGCAGCCCTTGCCGGCGTGGCGGCACTCGCGATGAGCGTGGCGGCGACTCCGGTCAAGGGACGGATCACGGGGTTCATGAAGCTGCTCAATCCGGTTTGGGTCGAGTTCAAGGATCCGGACGCGCACGCGTACACGTTCCGTGAGCCGTCTCCGACGGTCAAATCGGAATTCCGCAAGCTCTTCCCCTACATCCCCAAGGAAGTCTGTGTCGCGTTGATCGGTACCGAGCCGCAACCGAAGATGAAGAAGGTCGAGGTCAAGATCGGGGGCGGGCGTACGACGCCCGTCACGCTCGTCGTCACCCCGGGCACCGAAATTCACTTCAGGAACACCGACCCCTTTCCCCACCGTCTCTACGCCGAGAACGTCAAGACGTTCGGGGCGGGGGACACCAAGCCAGGGGGCGAACGCATTTGGACGGTTCCGGAGGCAGGCGCCTACGAGATACGCGACGAGCTGGTGCCTAGCGTTCGGGCGTGGGTCGTCGCGGAGCCGAATGCAGCGGCATTCGGCTTTCCCGACGTCAACGGTGCTTTCACGATGGAACTCCCGACCATGGGCGAGTTCAAGGTTCAAGCGTATTTCACAGGCCAGGTCGTCGGCGCGTCGCCAGTGATGAACATCACGCGTCCGAACGCGGTGGTGGATCTGTCGAAGGCTCCGATCAACGTCACTCCGCCCAAGGGCGCGTCGAGCGACAACGAGAAAGGTGAGAAGTAACCGCGATGCTGCTTTCTCGATTCTGGTACGTCTTTCTTTCTCTGTTGCTGGCGAGCGCCGTCTTCATGCTCTATCTAGGGCAGAGCTTGTACAACCGTGCGGGCGCCAAGGTGGTCGCCGAAGGTCTGTCTTCCGACAGCCAGGTGGTTTCTTGGTACATGCGTTCGACGGCGCGCGAGCGCTCCGCCCAACTGATTCAGTTTTCCCTGCATCCCAAAGTCACCGGGGCCCTCGCGAAGTCGAGCGCCTCCGGCGAAGTGCCAAAGAAGGCCAAGAGCGAAGCGGACGAGGCGTTGACCAAGCTGGTGCAGAAGGTGCCAGAGGACTACTCCTTCGACGCCGTCTTCGCCGTCGACCGTCACGGTCGCGTGGTGGGTCAATACGGCTTCGAACAATCCCGGCAGAACCCTGACTTCGAACTGGGTGGCTATCCAGTGGTGGCGGATGCTCTGCACGGCTACATTCGCGACGACACCTTCATCTGGGATCGCATGTACATGGCCGTGGCCCGCCCGGTGGAGTACCAGGCGGGCGATCTCCCCGTGGGCGCGATCGTTGGTCTGCGCATCATCGATGACAAGTTTGCGCGCGACATCGCCGCGCGCACCGGTTCTGCCGTCGCGTTCTATCACCACGGCGAACGTCTGGCGTCCGGTGCTCCCGACGACTTCGACCGCTCCCAGTTGGATGGTATCATCACGGATCTGGAACTTCTGGAAGACGACCCCGACTACAAGGAGAAGGGTCGGAGTGGGGTTCGCTATTTGTCGCCTACCGTCGGTGTGGTGTACGCCCGCCTTGCCGGCGAGGCCTGGCAGCGCGGTGCGGGCTACGTCGTGGGGCGCGAGGCAAAGACGATTGGATCACCCTTTTCGTTCTTTGCCGCCGCTGACGACAAGGACAAGGAGAGCGCCAACTTGCTCGTCGTGATTCTGATCGCGGTGGTGGGCATCGCGCTCGGAATGGTCTTCTCGTTCATGGAGCACACGAGACCGCTGCGGCGCTTCACCCAAGCTCTGGGGGAGCTCGCTAGTGGCGCCACCGACCAGCTGCAGGCGAGCAAGGTCAGCGGCGTCTATCGCAAGCTCGTGACGCAGATCAACGATGGTATCGACCATGCGGTGGCCAAGGGCGGCGGTTCGCGTCGCGCCGCGGATCTGCAGCAAGTCCTAGGGGACATCCCGGACCAGCCGGCGATGAGTGCCTTCAGTTTCCCGGATCCTGCTTCAGGCGGAGAAGCGAAGTCGAAACCGGAGCCGAGTCTGCCCAAGGTGCCGGAGCCGAAGTCCAAACCCGAGGGTCGCTTGCCGAAACCGCCTCAGCGTCTGGCCAAAACCATGCCCGAGGCTGGGAGCGCCCCCGAGAACCAAGAGGAAGAATGGCGAGCCGTCTACGCGGACTTCGTGCGAACGAAACAAGAGTGCGGAGAGCCGACGGACAGCCTCAGCTACGAGAAGTTCGAAGGCACGCTGCGCAAGAATCGCGACGCCATCGTTGCGCAGCATCAGGTTGAACGGGTGAAATTCACCGTCTACGTGAAGGACGGTAAGGCGAAGCTCAAGGCGAACCCGATTCGGGATTGACGGTCGTGGCCTCAGGTTCTAGAGCGCAAGGCCCATGAGCGAGCCACGTCTTCACAAAGTCCTCATCATCGGTTCTGGCCCGGCAGGGCTCACGGCCGCGATCTACGCCGCACGGGCCAACCTGCAGCCGCTGTGCGTCGAGGGTTTCAACGCCGGTGGTCTCGTTCCAGGCGGTCAGCTGATGTTCACGACAGACGTCGAGAACTACCCGGGCTTTCCCGAGGCTGTTACCGGTCAGGACCTGATGGAGCGTTTTCGACAGCAGGCGGAACGGCAAGGCACCGAGTTCATCACCGCTGACGTGCAGAAGGTGGACTTCTCCGAGCGGCCCTTCAAGGTGTGGGTGGGCGAGGACGAGAACGAGCTGCACCTCGCTCAATCGATCATCATCGCGACGGGGGCACGCGCGAACTATCTCGGTTTGGATTCGGAGGACGCGTTGAAGAACCGTGGCGTGAGCGCTTGTGCGGTTTGCGACGGTGCGCTGTTCCGCAACAAGCCGGTCGCCGTCATCGGTGGTGGCGATACCGCGATGGAAGAGGCTCAGTACCTGGCGGGGCTGTGCAGCCGCGTGACTCTGATTCATCGCCGGGACGAGTTTCGGGCGTCCATGGCGATGCAGAAGCGTGTCGTCGAAAACGACAAGATCGACGTCCTCTACAGCCACGTGGTGGAAGAGGTGCTCGATCCCGCGAAGGGCACGGTTACCGGCTTGCGCGTCAAGGACTTGAAGAGTGGCGAGCAGAAGCAGATCGACGTCGAGGCGATGTTCGTCGCCATTGGTCACACGCCGATGACGGAGCTGTTCAAGGGACAGCTCGAGGTGCACGACAACGGCTACCTGAAGGTGGAGCCGGGCACCGCCCGCACCAGCGTCGAGGGCGTCTTCGCGTCAGGTGACGTCGCGGATTGGGTCTATCGTCAGGCCGTGACCGCTGCAGGAACGGGCTGCATGGCGGCTCTCGAAGCGGAGCGCTGGCTCGCGGCGCAGCAGTAACGACCGCTACTTGCGTCGGCGAGGGACCTGCCGCCCGACGTGGTCGAGGACCTGCTTGAGATCGTCCCAGACTTCGCGCTTGGCACCCGGTTGGCGCAGCAGATAGGCCGGGTGGAACGTAGGCATGACCGGGATCTTGCCTTGGTACAGGCGCCACTGCCCCCGCATGCGGGTGATACCCATGGACAGACCGATCAGCCCCTCCACGGCGGTGGCCCCCAGCGCCACGATCACCCGGGGCTCGATGGCTTCCAATTGATCCACCAAGAAGCCGCGGCAAGCTCTCATTTCGTCGGGTTGGGGCTTGCGGTTCTTGGGCGGCCGACACTTGACGATGTTGCACACATACACGTCGTCGCGGTCGAGACCCATCGCGGTGATCATGCGGTCGAGGAGCTGCCCGGCTTTGCCCACGAAGGGCGCGCCTTGCAGGTCCTCGTCGTGACCCGGACCCTCTCCCACGAAGCAGATCCCACTGGACCCATTGCCGCGGGCAAACACCGTGTTCGTGCGGGTCTCGTGGAGGCTGCAGGCCGTGCACGCCGCGACCTCTTCGGCGAGGACTTGCAGACGGTGCACACGCTCCTCGGGCAGTGGTCTGCTGAGCTCGCGCTCGGTCTGCCCTGGAGTCGGAGCCTCGGGGGAAGCAGGGTCTCGCTCGTCGGCTTGGTGCGGCGCGGCAACGGGTGCAGAAGCAGCCTGCGCCATCTCTGCGGCGCCGCGCGCGCCGTGGGGTATCTCGTCGAGCGCGACAGCGGCAGTGGGCGCGTTCTGTATCGCGCTAGCCGTTTCGGATTGAGTCCCGGAGAGCTCGCTGCCGCCGCTGGTGTCCTCCACCGACGGCGAACGGAGTTGCAGAGGCGCTTCCGTCGCGCTGGAGTCGATGACGTCCGCGGTAGCTGGCGGCAATTCCGACTCCGGCTCGAGCTCCAGCGAACGGTATTGTTCTCTTCGCCGTTCGATCCACTCAGCCGAGGGCGGTAGTGTCCCGACGCTGCCAGTCATGCGAGCCCACTCGAGGTGTCCTCGCAGGGCTTCGGTCAACCAGCGCAGTTCGGTATGAGGATCCGACACGGCGCGTCAGAAACCAACGAGCCAGCCGCCCGTCGGTTGCACCACGAAGCCCGAGTCGGGCAACATGATGCGGGCATTGAGTTCGAGGCTCGGGCCGTGCCCACCCAAGTTGAGGAACGCACCGATGCCGCCGGTGACGAACATGGGGCCCATCTGCTTGTATGCCGTGACCGGGACGTAGCACGCGGGCTGCCCAACCAACGGCACGTTGGGATTGGGGTCGCGGCAGTACGCGTTGTAGGTTGGAGAGTTGTCGTGCCAGAACTCCTGGACGGTGACCTCTTTCTTGGCATCGACTCGACCCAGGCCGGCGCCCAGCAACCCGAAGAGCCGTAGCCCAGGCCCAGTGCCGGAGAACCAGTATTTGCCTCGCAAGGCGAGGTGCAGCAGGTCGACGAGTCCAGAACTGGGCGAACCACCGAGCGCCGCGCCCGCGCGCCCCTCGACGCCGATCTTGGCGGTCAGCAAGCGCTCGAAGGTGAGCATCACGCGGATGGTACTGGGCGCGAGTGTGGAACCGATGGTTCCACTTTGCGCGGGGGTGTAGGACGGGATCGGGTTGCCCGCGGCGTCCAGCACCACGTCGCCGGTATCTTCACGGACCAATGCGCCTTGGGGGTGGTGGTAGGTGCTCGGGGTGGAAGTCTGCGTGAGTGGTTCGACGAAGAAGTTACCTGCGTAGCGAAGGGAGGGCGCCGCGTAGGGTTGGTCGCCCAGGTAACACTCGAACGGACTCGACACGGGTGGGTTGGAGTTGCAGACGGCAGTGCCGCTGAGCTGCGCCAAGTCCAGGCCGACTTGAATACCGATCAGTGTGCGGGGCCCTTCTTCGAACGAGTCGTCGGCGTCGTCGCCGTAATGACAGACGAATTCCACGCACTCGCCGCCGCTGCAGTCGGCGTCCGAGTCACAAGACGGCGCGGATTCACAGGTTCCGTCCATACAAGCCAGACCCTCGGAACACTCGCTGTTGTCCTGGCAGGAGTCGCCCCAGCCTCCGCCCCCGCTGCTGAGATCACCACCGCCGCTATCGGGGCAAGCCGGGGTGCCACGCATGTCCTCGGGGCATTCCGCGAGGTCGACGCAACGGGCTGGGGGTTTCTGATTGGGGTAGGCGGGGGGCTCCATGCCGCTGCTGGCCACGAGCGTGATCTCGTTGGGTGCCGCTTCGGAACCGTAGCTGTCTACGGGCTGGCCTTGGGCATCGGAGGCGACCACGTACCAAGCCAGAGTTCCTTGGATACTCGTGGCACCACACGGCACGGTCGCCTGCCAGTACTCGCCGCCCTTGCCCATGTTCTTCTGGGTCCACTTCTGCGCTCCGAACTCACGGAAGTAGAGCACCATGCGTGCTGCGGGGTCCGACGTCTTGCAAGCGACCGGGACGGGACGTCGGGTTTCGACTTCGGCGACATCGGGCGTGCACTCCATTCCGCCGCCAGTCGCTACGTCTGCACCCGAGCCGGTATCGAGGCTGACGTCGCTGTCCCCACCGTCGTCGGTTGCTACGGCACCACCTGATTCGTCGAACAGCTGCTTGAGCTCCGGGGTCGACAGGTCTTGGTCGAGCTCGATGCTCGGGTCGATGGACAGCGCTTCCATGAATGCAGCCGCGGCACCATCCATGTCTTGCTTGCCGGCGCCGCGCACGATGCCGACGTACATCCACGCTCGCGCCTTGACCCCGTTGGAGCAGCGGTCGCCACAAGCCTTGAGTGTTCCCAGTAGGACTCCTTCGGCCTTGTCGAAGTTCGTCGACAAGTAATGCACGTTGATGGCCTCGTCGATCTTTCCGTTAGCGGATTTGTCGAGAGGAGCAGCAACGGCGGGGCTGTTAACCAGCGCCAAGATAAGGATACAGATGGGCCCGAAGAGAGTCTTGAGATTCACTTTGCTGGTTTCCGAGAAAGGTTCAGCGCAGCGACAACGCCGCGCGAACTGCCTGTCAAAGGCCCTGCACTGGGACGCTAGGGCGCAACGTTTTCACATCCCTGCCTTTGCCCTTCGGTGCGCACGAACTGCACACGTCGGTTGAGGGCGCGGTTGGCTGCCGTGTCGTTGGGCACGATGGGGCGTTCTAAGCCGTAGCCCTTGGACGTGATGCGGTCCGGCGTGACGCCGTGGGAAACGAGATACATCCTGACCGACTGGGCCCGGCGCTCGCTCAAGTTCTGGTTGTACTTGGCGGAGCCGACGTTGTCGGTGTGGCCCTGGATCTCGAGCTTCACTTCGGGGTTCTTGCCCAGGATGTCGACGACGGCGTCCAGTACCGGGTAGCTGTCTTTACGAATGATGTCCTTGTCGAACTCGAAGTGGATCTGCTGGGTGATCCGCACCTCGCAGTCGGTGATGATCGCCAACGCGGGCTTCGCGGGACATCCGATGGGATCTTTGGTCTTCGAGCCGATCTCGTTCGGACACTGATCCGCGAGATCGGGCACTTCGTCTTGATCGTTGTCGAGGTCGGGGCAACCGTCTTCGTCCTGGAAGCCGTCTGGGTCTTCCGGATCATTCGGACACTGGTCGTCTACATCGAGCACGCGGTCCAGGTCGTTGTCGACTTCAGGACAGCCGTCGGCGTCGAGGTATTGGTCGATGTCTTCCGGCTCGAGGACGCAACTGTCTTGGTCGTCGATGAGCCCGTCGCCGTCAGTATCCGGCTTGTCGGGGCAGCCGTCTTCGTCTTCGAAGCCGTTGAAGTTCTCAGGGTCGTCAGGACACCCGTCGTCCGGGTCCAGATAGCCGTCCCCGTCCCGGTCGCCGACTTCGACGATCTGGCGGTCCGTGCAGTACTGGGGAGGCGACAGCTCGAGAGCCGCGTGCGCGTTGGGTTCGGCAACCCATACGTGGTGCTTGGCCTTGGAAATGAATCCCTGGTGCAGCTCCACTTCGGCGAACTCGATGTGGCTCCTGGCGAGAGCGAGCTCACGCGGAGCACAACGGATGGCGCCATTGCGCTCCGCCTGTTCCGCGATTTCGCGCAGACCCGCTAGCTTGCCTCGGAGTGGGGCAGCGCTGCCGCAAGACAGCAAGATCAGCGCCACGAGCAACAGGGAAGTGATGTTCCAGCGCTGCCGCGCGAGGCGCTTCTGGCCGCGGAGGTGCAGTTGCGATGTGTACATCAACGGCCCGCCCCTCGATGTGCGTCCCGACTCAGAGAGATCGCCTTGTCCGCATGCTCCTCACTCAAGGTCGCGAAGTCGGCAGCATCCCCGTAGTCGGCTTCGGCGGCTTCGGAATCCGCCTTCTTCAGGTACTCCACCGCGAGCGTGTATTCGTAAGTGGCGTACTTGTCTGCGCCCAGCGCACGGGCTTCTTCGAGCTTCGTCTGAGCGTTCGACGACTGAAACGCGTACACGGCATTGCCACAGCCAGTCAGCCCTGTTGCACCAACAGCCAGCGCACCCCCGACGAGCAGCAGTCGGATCGCCCTCTTGGGCCCCAGTCTGCAGAACCGCCTGTTGCTTGTCTCGTTTGCGTTGCTCGACGCCGCTCTGGTCACAGTGTCTCTCTCGCTCCCTGAGCTGTCACTCGCTCCCTGAGGCTTCCGGTGCTCGCTGCTCCGGGCGGATTGAGGCTACCAACGAGAAGAAGGCCGAGTCAACGGAGGTGGGGTGCGCAAACGCTCAGAATCGCCGGCGGTTTACGAGATACCGGGCGCTTTCCGGACGCTCCGGCCACAGCGCAATGTTCGTCGCAACGCACACTTGCCGCGCCCTACTCGCGCGTTGGGTCAACGCTCGCGAACTGCCTCCCGGCCACCGCCAGACGCGCGCTCAACGGCGAAGTTTCAGCCCGACAAAAGCTGAGAGGGCCTCCAGCAACTGGGGCCCTCGGGGCGATGACATGTCGGTCTAGTACCGCATCGCTCGGCGGATTGGACGCGGGCCAGAGTCTCAGCCGCGAGAAGCCGTAGGGCTCGCTTGGTGCCGCGGTCGTTGAGCTCAGAGCCGGCGATAGACGCCGACGACGGTGCCCAGCAGCATCGTGGGACGGAAGTCCGTGGCGCGAACCAAGATGGGAGCCATGGCGGAGTTTGCAGGTTGAAACCGCACGTAGTCCCGCTCAGGGTAGTAGTACTTGACCGTTGCCTCTTCGCCAATCAGCGCTACTACGATCTGCCCTCGCTCTGCAGTCGACTGCTTGCGTACGAAGATGTAGTCACCATTGAGGATGCCGGCCTCGATCATGGAGTCGCCCTGCACCCGCAGTCCAAAGACCTCGCGGCCACCACGGACCAACATCCGGTCCACACGCACGGTGTCGACCACGTTTTCTTCGGCGAGCAGTGGCAGACCAGCGGCGACACGGCCGAGCACCTGAACATCCACGACGTCTTCGTTGTCGTCGTTGGCGGGACTTGCGCTCTTTGCCTTGTCAGCGTCGTGGTTGTTAACCAATCGCAGGGCGCGACTCTTCATGTCCTCGCGACGGAGATAGCCCTTGCGCTCCAGCGCCCGGAGGTGGTCGTTGACCCCGTTCGTCGACCGGATCCCCATGTATTCGCCGATTTCACGAAGGGTGGGCGGATAACCACGCTCCTCAATCGACTGGCGGATGTAATCGAGCGTTTGCGCTTGGCGCTTCGTCAGACCCTGCATTGTGGCCGCAGCTTACTGAACGGGTGTTAGGAAGTCAAAACTTCTGCTTCATTTCGGGCTACTTCCCACGAAAGTGCTTGAAATGCAGGACTGGAGCTGGATCAGCTCAGAACTTCCCGCTCGTCGACAGCAGTGTCAGCTTGTCATTGGTCTCCCTCAGTCGGCTGGCCAACATGCGGACGACGCTCCACAGGACTTCGTACGCCAGGTCCTTGTTCATGAACAAGAGATCGTCGAAGCCGTCCTTGGCGATGGCCAGCAGGCGGCAACGCTCATGCGCCCGAGCATCAGCCGAGCGTGACGATTCGTCCAACAAGGCCATCTCTCCGAAGAGCTGGCCCGGGCCGAGGATGGCCAATGCCTCTTCACCCATGCCAGGGACGTCCCGGCTGATGCGCACCTTGCCTTCGAGGATGAGGTACAGTTTGTCCCCGGCGTCGTTGTGCTGGAATATCTTGGTGCCCCGCGCGTGGTGCTCCTCGCTGGCGACGCGCGCGATGCTCTGCAGGGCTTCTTCTTTGAGGCCGCTGAAGAGCTCGATTTCGCGCAGCCGCTCGACGTGGTCGTTCATGGTTGCGGCAAGCATAGCTCCAAACCGGGGTGGGGGAGCAAGTTGGCCGGTGTGCGCTGAAGCCGCAGGTGCTTCCGACGCACTTGGGGCTCCCGAACTCCGACGTTCAGCGTGTGAACCGGAAGCTCAACGTGATGGTTCCGGCGACGGGCTTGCCGTCACTGTTTAGCGCCGCCCCGAACCGTCCTCGCATGGCGCATCTACGGGCATTGCGGCCAAAGCCAAAGCCGGGGTCCTTGAGCACTGTTGCCGACTTCGGGCGTCCATCGGAACCGATCGTCACGGCGACAGGCACCCTCATGAAGTTGATCTGTTCGACGTCCGCCTCGGCGGGGAACGGGCAGTTCCCCATGGCTGCCTTGTTGAGCACCTGCGCCGGTCGCGACAGGTCCTTCTTCGGCTCGCGCTTGACGGGTGTCTTTCCTTTGCCGCCGACCACACCGTCCGGGCGCGCCTTCTGGTCGTAGACGGCTTTCTTGCTCTTACCTTTGGACGCGGTCACTCCGCCAACATAACGTTCGCCCGTACCAGTCACGAAGGCATCGCCCGTCAAGTCCACCGGCTCGTTGGGATCGGGCTCTGCAGTGAGAACCTTGCCGGCTTCTGCGGCTGCAGGGGGCGGTGGCGGCTGGTCCTGCGCAACCTCGGGTTCGGGTTCGGGGGAGACTTTCGGTTCCGGCTCAGGTTCGGGCTCCGGCTCAGGTTCGGGCTCCGGCTCGGGTTCGGGCTCGGGTTCCTCGAGTTCGACCTCCAGGATCTTGTTCAGCCGTTCCTCCACCCCCTGGTTCACCATCGCGGAAAAGGCTCTGAGGCGCAGCAAGTCCCCCAGGGCGGAGCCGCGGCCGGCGGCGGCGCCATGCACCAACAGACCCCCGGCGAGACCCACCGCCCAGCCCAGACGCCCACCCCTTCGACCCAAATGAAGCACCGCACCCCACGGATCGTCGGAGAGAGTCGATGTCGCTTTCGCACGAGCGTTGCCCGTCGAAGTCCGCTCGTCGGCCATTGTCAGTTAGACGATTGAGTCCCGAGCACGGTTCCGCAAGCGAGATTGCTCGCGTTCCAACGATGGTGTACCGCGTCGGGACTCACTTCTCGGGTTCGGGTTCGGTGGTTTTGGTGGGACTGACGGCAAACGCGATCTTGTTCACGTTCGCTTGCTTCAGCAGATCCAAGACGTGAATCACCCGGCCGTGGGAGACCTTCTGGTCAGCGCGGATCACAGCGCGTAGGTCTTCGTGCTCCTTTCGCGCTTTCTTCGCGAGCTCCCCGACGATCTCGTCGTTGGCGATCTGCTGCGAATCGACGAACGTCTTGCCGGACTCGGTCAGTTCGACACTGAAGACCATCTGCTGGAGCTCTTCGGCTTTGGCCGCCTTGGGCAGGTCCATCGGCATGCCTTGCGAGACGATGATCTTCGCCGTGACCATGAAGATGATCAGCAACACCAGCGTGACGTCCACCAGCGGCGTCACGTTGATCGCGCTGATCAGCCCGCCTTCGTCATCATCGGCACCGCCGGCCATCAGTCGTCCTTACCCTTGTCGCTCTTGGACTCGCTCGTCGACTTGGAGGTCGTCTTCGGTGCTGGCGCTTGTGCGACGTCGTTGCCGACCAAGTGCGCGACGAGAACCCGAGACAGCGCCTCGGTGTTGGCCAGGATGCCCCGCGCAGAGCGCTGGAAGACGTTGTACATGGCCACCGCGGGGATCGCGACAGCGAGACCAACGGCGGTTGCCACCAGTGCTTCGGCAATGGCCGCCATCACTTCCGTCGGTGCCGACATGTTGCTCGCTTCTGCGGCTGCGGTGACGACCTGCTGATCCCCCAACGCCTCGAACGCCTGAACCACCCCGATCACCGTGCCGAACAGACCGATGAAGGGCGCGTTGTTGCCCAGCGTGCCGAGGTAGGCCAAACGACGCTCGAGCTTCAGTCGCTGGAGCGCGGCCGCTCCTCGCATGGCCTCTTCCGCCGCTTGGGCGCCGCGATCCGCCTCCGCCAGGCCGGCGACGACGACTGCAGCCTCCGCACTCGGGGACGATTCCATCTGTTTGCGGGCGCCGTCCAGATCACCCTTACGCAAGGCATTGCGCAGATCCTGAGCCAGTCGCGCGACGTCGTCGCGCAACGACCAGTAGAACCATGCTCGCTCCAGCATGATCGCGACGCTGATCACACTCAGCCCCAGCATCAACCACATGACCCACTCCGCACCGAAGTTGGTCATCAACCGTTGGATCCACTCGACTAGATTCATCTGCAGGTTCGCCTCGCCGTCGCGTTCGTATGGTTCGTGACTCCAGGGGGCGGTAGCCCCAAGGCGCCGCGGCGGGGTTTGGCTATCACAAATCCGAGCCAGTCGGGAGCGTTGTGACTGGCAGGCCGCCTCTGTGGCCTACCTTTCGGATATCTCACCAGGCTCCAGCACCGGGCGCGCCGCCCCTCACAGTTCGTGGGGCATGAAGTCGTGGGGGGAGCGGAAGAACTGCTCCCCGGAATAGTGTCGCAAACAGGAGACACGGCGGGTGTAGACATCCGCGTAGCGGCCGACTTGGGCGCCAAACGAGCTCAGTTCGCCGTGCTCTTTGAGCAGCGAGCCCCAGTAAGGGTGGAAAGAGGTGTCGATGAAGCGCTCCAGACGTTGGTGCTCCTCGTTGATGTGGCGCAGGCTGCGGCGCACCGTATCGATCCCGCGCTTGACGCGGGCCGTCTCCGCTGGGTCGCTTTCGGCCCCCAGCTTATCGATGGACTTCAGACGTCGCTGATAGAAGCGCAACTCGTCTTCTTGGTGGTTGCGCTGCTCTTCCAGGTTCAGCTTCTGTCGAATGGCACCTGCCGTTGCCTCGTTCGCCGAAATCTCGGCATCCAACTCCTGGATGATCATCAGGGTTCTCCAGGCCGACTCTTTCTTCGAGCGCAGGATGTCGCCGTAGATGTGGTCCCCCACGTACAGAGTTCGCGAGCCTCGAATACCGGTCAGCCGCTCGAAGTCCCGCAAGTTGCCCCCCTGGTAGACGCGGCCTCGCTCGAGGGAAGTCACCGGTGAGAGCTGCTTTCCGTCCCTCAGCTCGAAGAACGGCTCGCGGCCTTGGAACCACAGCGGCTTGCGCGCTGCCACGATGACGACGTCGAAGTACATTTCCCAAGAGCGGTACTGCCGCATCGCTCCGCCCAAGAGATAGCTCATCATGCCGTTGGTGTATTCCCAGGGCGAATTGGTGAGCAGGAAGAGCTTCTTGCCCGCCGAGCGGAGCTTGTGCAGCGTGAGCGCCAGGTGTTTGTCGCGGTCGACGTAGCGCGGCAGGTCCGACAGTACGCTGCTGTGCACGCGGCCATCGGCGTGCGCCAGGTCGATCGCTTTGCGAATGTCCTCGAATAGGCGCTCGGTATCCAAGCGCCGCTCGCGGTGGCGCTCCATCGCTTCGATCAAAGATACGTAGCTGACGACCTCACTGAGCCCGAACAGCGTGTCGATCCAATGAAAGCGTTCACTATCAGGGCGTACCTTGACGTCCCAGTACAGCTTGTGGACCTCTTCTCGACTCAGTGGGCGAAAGCCGTGATAGCCTTTGTGAATCGCCGCGAAGCGGTTCATCTTCAGCACGTTGCCCATGCGTTTGTCGATCAGTAGGCCACGGATGGGAAAGCGAATGTCGTATTGCAGATGCCTCAGGTACTCGGGGTAGCCGAACTCCACGAGGTTTTGCACGGTCACTTCCACGCTCAACGAGTCCATCGCGGGTTGGTTGTAGATGGCCAACGTGTAGTCCATGTCGAAGCCCAACCAGTCGATGTGGGCCATCGGCAGGTTGCGGTTGGCATAGACGCGTTCGGTGCGCGCGAGGCTCAGGTCGGAGCTCGTGGCATCCCGTGGGGTGATCAGAGGCAGCAGCAGTTGTGCGTTGCGATTCGAAGATGGATCGTAGTCACCCACCCCATGTTTCTAGCACGTAACGACAAACAGCCCCGTGGCGGCCCTGGAGTCGCACAAAACTGGAGCCTGCTCCGGGGCTGGGGTTGCGCGGCGCGTGCTCCGAGCCAAGATTGAGCAGGTGGTCAAACCGCTGACGATCGTCATAACGGGGCAGCCCGTGCCCGAGGCAGAACGACGCCGAGGTGATTTCTCACGCATGATTCGGGAGGCGACGGAGGGTTGGGACGGGCCGTGGCAGACGGTCGATCTGCGGTCGGAACGGCAGCTACCTGCGCCCGAAGATTCGGCGGGGGTCATCGTCTCGGGTTCGCCGGACCGCTTGCAGGAGCAGACTCCTTGGATGCTTCGGGGGCTCCGCTATCTGCAGGCACTGGTGGCGGCCAATACGCCCACCTTGGGGATCTGCTTCGGGCACCAGATGCTGGGTGAGGCCTTGGGCGGGCGAGTCTACGAAAACCCCAACGGGCGGGAGATTGGTACGGTTGCGGTCACGAGTCACCGCGACAACCCACTGCTCGAGAAAGACCACCCGTTCACCACCAACGCGACTCACGTCGACTCCGTCGTCGAGTTGCCGACGGGTGCGGAGGTGTTCGCCAGCACCGACAAGGAACCCCACGCTCTGGTGCGTTTCTCCGAAGCGGCTTGGGGGGTTCAGTTCCATCCGGAGATGGACGCGGACATCGTGCGTGAGTACGTGCTTGCCCGGCGTGATGCCATCGAGACAGAGGGCATGGTGGTGGATGCCTTGCTCGACTCTCTGCAAGATGCCCTGGCAGGGCGTCGTGTGCTTTCGAACTTCGTGCGGCGCGTCGTGTTGCGGGACTGAGCCCGGGCCCGCTGTTGTGACACGACGCCGCGAGGCGTCACGTGCTTGGACGCAGGTGTCGTCAGAGGCGCTTGGCGGCGAGGTTGGCCAAGTCGCTGCGCTCACCCTTGCGCAGCACGACGTGGCCCACCAGCGGTTCCCCTCTCAAGCGATCAGCGACCACACTGAGGCCGTTGGTCGAACTGTCGACGTAGGGGTTGTCGATCTGGAAAGGGTCGCCGGTGAGTACGATTTTCGTGCCTTCTGCGCAGCGGGTGATCACCGTTTTGACCTCGTGGGGGGTGAGGTTCTGGGCCTCGTCCACGATCACGTATTGCTGCGGTAGGCTCCGTCCGCGGATGTAGGCCAAAGGCTCGATTTCGATCTGCCCAGCCTGCAGCAGTGTTTCGATGTCCGGGACACCACGTTTGCGCGTGCCGGAGCCGATGAGCAGGTACTCCAGGTTGTCGAAAATGGGCTTCATCCAAGGACCCATCTTCTCTTGAACGTCGCCGGGCAAGTAGCCCAAATCCCGCCCCAGCGGGATCACGGGGCGGCTGACCAAGAGCCGGGAGTACGTTCCGTCCACCACCGACAGCGAGAGCCCGGCGGCTAGTGCCAGCAACGTCTTGCCGGTGCCGGCAATGCCGACCAGGGTGACCAACCGCACGCTGTTGTCCAACAGCAAGTCCATCGCGAAGGATTGCTCCTTGTTCCGCGGGCGGATGCCCATGACCCCTTCCCGCGGACTGAGGAGCTTTCGAATTCGACTCCCGCTGGTGTCGACACGTCCGAGGGCGGAGCGGTGGCCGTTCGTGTCTTGGCGCAACAACACGCAGACGTTCGGGTAGAGAGCTTCATCGCTGAGCTCCACGTGGCCCGCGTGGAAGAAGTGCTCCATCTGCTCTTCGTCGACGACCAGTTCACGGACGCCCGTTTCCAGTGCTTCGGGCTCGACGGACTGATTCTCGTAAGCCTGACACGTTAACCCGAGCGCATCCGCACGAATGCGCAGGTTGACGTCCATCGTGATGAAGATGGTTGGCCGCTCCGGCTGGGAGTCTCGGATCTCGATCGCCGTCTGGATGATGGCGTGGTCACCGGAGCCCGGATCCAACGCGATGGCCAGGCTGGCGCGCTTCCGAGGCACGAACACCCGCAGGCTGCCGCCACCGTTGACGGGAATGCCGTGGGCGAGCGAGCCATGTTCTTCGCGCAGGGCATCGAAGAGGCGGGCCACCTCTCGCGCGTTGCGTCCGCGCTCCGTCGTGTCGCGTTTGAAGCGGTCGATCTCTTCGAGAGCGTAGATTGGGACAATCAGCTCGTTGTCTTCGAACTTGAAGAGGGCTTGTGGATCGTGAACGAGAACGTTGGTGTCGACGATGTAGGTCTTTTTCATCGAGGAGAGTCTCAGGGCAGCGCGCGCCCCACGGGGCTGGGACCTTTCGGCAGGTACGTCCGAGCTTTGGCCTCGGTTCGTTGCCTGCCACGAGCCGTCCCGGCAGGCATGCCGACGCTCTGTCCCTTCGGTGCTCCCATCCGCTGCGTTGTCTTGTCCTGATTGAGGTCATCCCACGGTTGTGGGATGACTGCTAGTCGCGAGATGACCTCCAACGACCGAGCCTCCAAACGACCCGCCCGCCGTCCGAAGCAGGTGGACGCAGCCTTCGTCGAGCGGGCGGCGCTGTCGTATCTCGACCGTTTCGACGCCACCGCTGCCAAGCTACGGGAGGTCCTGCTGCGTCGATGCCGCACGACGATGCTTCGGGCTCCGACTGAAAGTCCGCCCAGCGAAGCGCAGATCGCCGAGTGGGTGGGGGCGATCATCGAGCGCTACCAGCGTTCGGGCATCCTCGATGATCGGCGCTACGCGCAACATGCTGCCGATAGTCTTCGACGGCGCGGAAGCTCGCGCCACAAGATTGTCGGCAAGTTGCGACAGAAGGGCGTTGCGGAAGCCACCATTGCGGAGGTGCTCGAGGTGCAAGAGCGTGACAATCCCGCAGAGGAGTTGGAGGCGGCGATCGCGCTCGCCAAGCGCCGACGGCTCGGGTCCTATCGACGTGAGCAAGGTTCGACCGATCGGCGCCGCAAGGACTTGGCGACTTTGGCGCGCGCGGGGTTCTCGTTCGACGTCGCAGCGCGCGCGCTCGGCCCCAATGGCGACGAGTTTTGACGTCGTGGGTCAGGCGCTGCGACTGACCACACGCAAGTCATCGCCGACTCGCAGTACGCCTGCGCCGTGGTGGACGCAATTCTGGCCGAAGATGACGCCGTTGTCGGCGCGACGAAATTGACTCAGGGTGCGTAGCGGTTCCTTGCCTTTGAGCCCCGTGCGCTGATCGACCGTCGTGATGGCGCAGCGTTCGCAGGGCTTGACGACGCTGAGCACCAACTCGGGCGCGTGCAGCTCGCTCCAGGTATCTTCCTCGAACGGGTGACAGTCACGTACGACGATGTTGGGCCGAAAGCGGTTCATCGGAAGCGATTGCTCCAGCCGGCGGTTGAGATCCGTCAGTGACTCGATGGAGACGAGCAGCGCGGGATAGCCATCAGCAAAGGCAATTTCAGAAGGGATCTGGGTGTGTCGTAAGCTCGTCTTGCGGTGTGTCGTCTCGTCGAAGGTGACCAGTCTGACGGGTGAACGAAGAACGCTCGAAAACCAGTTCGCCGCCTCGTCTCCGACATCGAGGGCACGGCCACGGTAGTTCCACACGGAAACCTCGCGTCGCTTCCCTTTCGGTCGCACGTCGAGAGGGTCGAAGCCTCGAGACGTGATGCGCAGTCCGTCGTCCGACAAACGGGGGTGGATGCGCGCCATGTGAGGGTGGGTGCGCTGAGTCACGAATTTGCCGTCTTCGTCGACGACCATCCAGCGTCGATCCCAGCTGGGCCCCCGGGCATCGAACGGCATCTCGACGACCGGCAGCCCCGCACACGACTTGATCGGATAGACGAAGAGCGACGAGACGGTCGGCATCGACCATCGCCATATCAAGTGCCCGCTTCCCGGGCAACTCGGCAGCGTGTCGCCCATCGACAGCACCGAGCGTTTCAGTGCACGCAGCGACGAGGATTGTGGGGCGCGAAGCGGATCGACAGGGGGCCGAGCTGGGGTTAGCCTTGGGGCGTGGCGACGACGGGGACGTGTTCGAATTGTGGGGCCACTTTCGATGGTCGGCAGGCAGTCGCCTGTCCCGTTTGCGGCATGCCGCGTGGGGATGGGGCCGAGCTCGCTGTGCGCCCGCGTCTCGAAGTGGAGCTGGGCGGGGCAGGTGGACGACCCGCTTCCGCTCCAGGAGCGCCGAGCCCACGACGCAGCAAGCCGTTGCTCGTCGCGGCTGCGTCGATGGTCGTTCTGGTGGGTGTCGGCGTTGCGGTTGCCAGGTTGGCCGATGGCGACGCGCCTGCTGGCGAATCGGCGGCTGGCAACGGGCTGGCCCCGCCGGAGACCAGCGTTGCGGCGATCCCGAAACAGGCCCCCCCCGACGTTCCGGCGACGGCACGTTTCGACTTCCATCGCAAACGTGTCAGCACCGCCGACGCGTTCTACGTGTTGGGTGAGGTGGAGAACACCTCGCCGTTTCCCATCAGCAAACCGGAACTCGTCATCATCATGGTCGACGAAGCGGGCAAGGAGGTGGGCACGGACAGCGGGTTCGCCCTGGCCGAGATCCTCGAGCCTGGTGAGAAATCGTACTTGTCTGCCGTCGTCACTTCGCCACCCGAACATCAGGACCTGAAGTTCGAGATGGCGCCGCGCAAGGCCACTTACCGACCCAAGTTAGCGCAGGGCTTGACGATAAACGCCCTCGAACCTCAGCAGACGCATGCCGGCATGTATCGGTTCTCGGGCAGCGTGAAGAACGGTGGCGAGACGACGGCGAAGTTCGTCAACGTCCGAGTGCTCGCTTTCGACGCCGAGGACAAGCTGATGGGCGTGTACTCGACCTACGCCAAGACGGACGGTCTGGCGCCGGGCCAGCGCGCGCGTTTTCAAGCAACCGGGGTCGGCCTGGAGCCGGCGCCGGTGCGTTTCGAATACCAGGTTTCGGCGCGGGTTGCGGACTGAGCTCCGTCGTGCGCAGCGGTCTCACGATGAGCCGGCGAAGAGACCGCGCTGGTTGATTCGCACAACGGCACAGGGCACAATCTGCCGCGCCGACGAGGCCATCGAAGCAGAGGGTCAATCACGGCGCTGGAAAAACATGCCCCGACGGTTCGCCAGATTTCCGGTCGCACTCACCCTGTTGTCAATTCAGGCGTCGTGGGCTTGCCACCACAACGGTCCAGAGAGGGGGCCAGAGAATAGCCCTCTTGGCGTGCGAACGGTTTCAGACGCGGTGGCGGAACCTCGCGAGGTGAGCGCGACGACCCCGGTTCCCGCGGACGAACGGCGAGTCGAGCTGCTCCTGGAGGAGCTGAGGGTCTCTTTGGTTCGTACGACGATTGAGAAAGACGTGAGCGAGCGAATGAAGCACTACGCTCCAAACGTCGTCAGTATGCCCGAGTACCAGCGGACGCTCTTGGGGGTGGATGCCGTTGCTAAGTACTACACGGAGATATTTCAGCGGCAGAACATCAACGCGTTCGAGCGCCAGATCACTGAGGTGTTCAATCTGGGAGAGACAGTGCTCGAGCTTGGAACCTTTCGGATCGAGTACGTGGAGTTGGGCAGCGGCGAGTCGTTGGTGCGGGAGGGAAAGTACTGGAACGTCTGGGCACGCGAGGCGGGTGGGGCGCTGAAGATCAAGGCTGAGACGTGGGGGTACTTTCTTCCTGTGAACAATCCCAACACGGTGACGATGGAGATCGAACCCCTAGTTGCAACGTCCCCGCCGCACGAGTTGGATGAAGCTGACGAAAACCTTCGGTTCGAGCTGCATGCGCTGAACGCGCTGATGCAGGAGGGGGTCAGGAACAAAGATGCACAGCTGCGCAGCAGCTTCTACTCACGGAACGCCGTCTTCATGCCACACGCCGACTCCACCAAGTCGGGTCTCGAGGAGATTCAGAAGCATCTGGTGGAGTACAGTAGGGGCGATGTGGTTCTCGACACGGTGGACATCAGCACGTTCGTGTTCGAACGAGCAGGCGAGTACGTCATCGAATACCCTCGATTTCGCGTTGAATGGCACGTCGATCAAATGAGCGGCGTGACCTCAGGCAAAGGCATTCGGCTCTGGAGAAGGGAGCCCGGCGGCACTCTCAAGATATACCGGGAAATCGCCACGCACGACTTCCTCGGATGAGTTCCTCGAGGCGCCCGTCGTCGGCGTGAACCGTCGTCGCAGGAGCATGGCCTCGTGGCGCTCACACCATTTCCAGTTGCAGCAAGTCCCCGACGGTTTGACGACGCCGGATCAGGCGAACGTCGCTACCGTCGATCAACACCTCGGGCCCCAACGGCCGCGAGTTGTAGTTGCTGGACATGCTTGCGCCGTAGGCACCGGCATCGTGGAACACCAGCAAATCGCCGACTCTTGCCTCGGGCAAGGTGCGCGGGTCGAGTTCGCCGGAACTCGTCTGGGTAAAGACGTCTCCAGATTCGCACAACGGCCCAGCGACCACTGTGGGACGTTTGGCCCGGGGTGCGTCGTCACCGGGCAGCAGCGTGATCTCGTGGTAGGCGCCGTACATCGACGCACGCATCAAGTCGTTGAACCCGGCGTCGACCAACGTGAAGTGATTGCTGCCCATGCTCTTGGTGGCGCGGACCTCGCTCAGCAACACACCCGCGGGGCCCGCCAAGTAGCGGCCCGGCTCGAGCTCGAGACTCACCGGATGATTCAGGTGCGCTTCGAGGCGTTGCCTCGCTGCGTGCCAACGTTCGAAGTACGCCTGTGGGTCGATGCTCGATTCATGCGCGCGGTAGGGAATCGACAGACCACCACCCCCCGAGATGGCGCGCACGTCTCGCTCGGAGTCGATCACCAAAGCGACCATGGCGTCGCACACGCGTTCGAGGTGGCTCATGTCGGCGCCCGAACCGATGTGCATGTGGAACCCCACGAGATCCAGCCCGAAGCGATCGACCACCTGCAACGCTTCGGACAGTTGCTCGTGCCAAATGCCATGCTTGCTCGACTCACCACCCGTGTTGGTCTTCCTGCTGTGCCCTGAACCGAAACCCGGGTTCATGCGCAACCAAACGGAGTGACCCGCTGAGCGCGCTCCCAACTGTTCGAGCATGTCGATGGAGCCCGCGTTCATCGGCACCCGAGTCTCGACTAGACGCTCGAGTGCTTCGGTCGTCAAAACGTCAGCCGTGTAGACGATCTGCGTCGGATCTCGTCCGGGCTCGAAACCGGCCTGGAGTGCTCGCTCCAGTTCGCCCACCGACACGCAATCCACCAGCGCGCCCGCGTCGCGCAACACTCGCAGCACGTGGATGTTCGAACACGCCTTCTGCGCGAACCGCACGTGGTCGAATTGCTTCAACCGGGCCAGTTGTCGACGGAGCACGGCGGCGTCGTAGACGTACACGGGAGTGCCGAAGTCTCCAGCAATCTTGCGCAAGATGGCCGGCGCGAATGGGGGCGTTTCTTCAGACGGAGCTGCCACGGGACGCATGGCGTAGCACTGTCTGCGTCCGGAAAAAACCGCGCTCCTTCGAATCGATTACCGAGCGCGGTTCGGGTTGGGGCCGCTCCGTCGCGGGTCAGGACGGAGTGTGGGCATCACCCAGTCGGAGCTGGTGGCGGTGCAGAGCGCGAGGGGCACCAGGCCGCACTGCGGTGATTGCCCCGTCGGGCAGGAGGGCGGCGGCGGTACCCGAGCGAGGTCGTGCCTTTCTCGACGGGAATACTGTTGGCCCTGCCTCGCGTAGTGAGCAGAGTCGGCCCGACTCGTTCCTCGTTCGATGCGAGTCCTAGGTAGCTCCCCGGCGCGGCGACCGAATCTTCCCGGCCCCGATTCAATGAAATGGACTCAATTCGATGAAGTCATCGAGCCTGGGCACTGCTGCTGGATAAGGCACGAGCCGGAGTCGGGGTACAGCGGTTTTCAGATTGCGCCGCCACGGACGGGCGGAGTACTCCGCGCGACCTTTTCGTGAGAACCGATGCAGATTGAAGACTTGAAGAACAAGCTGGGCTTTGCGCCTGGCAACGCTGGCTCGGTCCAAAATCCCCTGCGAAATGACTTGTTGTCCGGGCTGGTTGTAGCGCTGGCTTTGGTGCCGGAGGCCGTCGCCTTCGCGTTCGTGGCGGGCGTCCCTCCGATAGTCGGGCTCTACGGAGCGTTCATGATGGGCCTCGTCACGTCCGTGTTCGGTGGACGTCCGGGCATGATCTCGGGGGCTACCGGGGCGATGGCGGTCGTGATGGTGTCGCTCGTGAGTGAAGGGAATGCTCTTGGCGGCAACAACGTGGCGGGCTTGCAGTACCTGTTTGCGACGCTGCTGTTGACCGGCGCGCTACAGGTGGCGGCCGGAGCGCTGCGCTTGGGCAAGTTCGTGCGGATGATACCCAGCTCCGTGATGATGGGGTTCGTGAACGGCCTGGCTATCGTCATCTTCCTATCCCAGTTGGAGATGTTCAGGGATGCGACGGGCTGGCTCAGCGGCGCGTCGCTATGGACGATGCTGGGCCTCACTGGGTCGACGATGCTCTTGATGGTGGCCGTGCCCAAACTCACCAAAAAGGTCCCCGCGGCGCTGTTTGCCATCGCCTGCATTTCTCTGATCGTGGTGTTCTTCGATGTTGAGACTCAGACCGTCTTGACGTTCATCCAGGCTCGCGGCGGTGAGGGGATCAGCGGCGGCTTGCCGGCGTTTTCGGCTCCCAGGATCCCGTTGACGTGGGAAACGCTCAGCTTCGTCTTGCCCTATGCGGTCATTTTGGCGGCGATCGGCCTGATCGAAAGCCTGATGACGCTGAACCTCGTAGATGAGTTGACGGAGTCGCGCGGCAACGCCAATCGCGAGTGCATTGCCCAGGGCGCCGGCAACGTGCTCAACGGCTTCTTCGGTGGGATGGGCGGCTGCGCCATGATCGGTCAAAGCATCATCAACATCAAGTCGGGAGGTCGCGGACGGTTGAGTGGTCTGACTGCGGCGGCGACGCTGCTCGGTTTCGTGCTAGTCGGCGCAAGCTACATTGAACGAGTCCCAATCGCGGCATTGGTCGGCGTGATGTTCATGGTCGTCATCGGTACCTTCGCTTGGAACACGTTCAAAGTCCTCAACCGTGTGCCTCGGGCGGATGTCGTGGTCATGCTGGTCGTGACCGGGTTGACGGTGGCATACGATCTCGCGGTGGCCGTCATCACAGGCGTCGTCGTCTCGGCCCTCGTCTTTGCTTGGGAGAACGCGTTGCGCATCCGCGCCCGAAAACACACCGATGAGCACGGCATCAAGCACTATGAAATCTTCGGGCCCCTGTTCTTTGGCTCGACCACGCTGTTCCTGTCCAAATTCGACGTGGCCTTGGATCCGGAGGAGGTCATCGTGGACTTCGCTGAGTCGCGCATCATGGACCAGAGCGCGATCGAAGCAATCAATAAGCTGGCGGAGAACTACCAGGCTTCCGGCAAGACGCTGCATCTGCGGCACGTCAGTGCAGACTGTCGCAAGCTGATCCGTCGTGCCGAGCAACTCTGCGATGTCAATCTGCTGGAGGATCCAGACTACCGTGTTGCGATCGATGACTACAAGAATGCACTCAACCGTGCACTCGGCTCCGCCGGCAATGAACCCGGGGCACTGTCGGATCTGAATGTCGAGACCCTGGCTCATGCCGGCCGGCGACTGCGTCGCAGCCAGCCCTGACCAGCCATGCGCACAGGCGCCAGTGCCGGCTTCCGGGCGAGGCTCGAAGGGCGGTGCCGGGCTTGACGGTGAGCGATTTGGCTAGGAGCTCAGCCTCCGGTTGGCGCGCTTGGTGTGGCGGCCATCGTCAGTCCCGCGCTTGGGTCAAGCGTCAACGTTGGTGTGCTGAGTTTGGCTGGCTTGGGCGTGTTGGGTACGGGTCGTTCTTTGCTGTATTGGGGCAAGAGCCTCGGCGGCGCGGAGCCGCGGCGAGCCGCGGTCGCGTCCAAGGCGTTCATGGCGCTGTTGTGCCTGCTGCTTCTTGGCGCGAGCGTGACGCTCGGCATCTCGTGATCGGTGACGCGCGCCGCCCAGGTTCAGGTGATACCCAACGAGAGCGGTACGTCGCCGCGATGTAGTTTCCGTTTCGCCCGGCCCCGGCGTCCATGCGCCGGGGCGGCGGTGCGTCATCACAAAGTCGGTGTGAAGTCGGAGGGCTCCCAGCCCTCCATGCCGGTGAAGCCCTCCACGAGGAACGGGTGATCGGGATTGGCGGCTGCCCACGCTTGGCCGTTGGGCGTTTCGAGCCAGTTACTGATGATGTTGTCGAGCAGTGCGTGCCAACCGTAGAAGATGGGATCGGATGGCGAGTAGTTGAAGAACATCGTTCCATCGACTGCCTGGTGATACGACTTGTGGTAGTACGCACCGATCGTACGTCCGAGGCGATCGAGGTTCTCGAAGTCGCCAAGAATCGAGTGGACGATGTCGTCCATGCTCATCGTGCCAGGGAGGACGCCTGGTCCCGTGCCGGTCACTGTCAAGGAGGCGGGTATCCCCCAATCCGTAGGATTCTCGTCTCTTGGGAAGTATTCCCCGGGCAAGCCGATTGCGTTCAGCACTTGTTCCGCATCTGGCAGACTGTCGGGGATGGTGGGGCCGACGACACTGATCGGAAGCCATGAGCGTCCGTTCGTCTCGAGGGCGAAGCGGCGGAAGTCGTTCATCATGGCACGATGAAACCCGAGGAACGCCGTGCCAGCGCCCATGATGACCTTGCCGGTGTTGGGGTCCTGGGTTTGGCCGCCGCTGCCATTGCGAAGGTGCCAGTCGAAGTGATCCTGTATGTCGTGGGTGCCGCTCATCCAGTACTCTAGATGGGTTGCCGCATACTCTTGGACTTCCTTGTAGCTCCAATCAGACATCGTCTCGAAGGGTTCACAGTTCACTCCGGTCCCTCCCACTCCGACCGGTGCCGGTGCACCGTTGGGCACGAACGCGATCTTGTCGAGGGCTAGTCCATCTTCGCGGTTGCGGATCTCCAGCGAGTGGATCCCTTTCGTCAACCCTACTGACCAGGCTCCTTGAACCCAGTTCCAGCCAGCCGCGGCCGTTCCGTTCATCAACGCCCACTCGCCGCCGTCGACTCGGTAGAACCACGAGTCGTCGTTCCAGCTGTAGTTGTTGTGAACTCTGAAGTAGAGTGCATAGGACGCGGCGCCCGTTTCGAATTCGTAGAAGACGATGTCTTTTGCGGTGTTGACATCGCCTGTGTCGTCGACGCTTTCGATGTAGCCTTCATCGGAGAATCCAGGACGTTCTTTTCGGTCGAGTTGGTAGCCCTCGAAGGCATGCGTGCGGCACTCCGCCTCGAAGTAGTATGTCGTGGGGCAGTTGTAGGCTGGGTCGCCCAAGCCAACCGGTGGAGGGCTGTCTATTGGCAGGATCGCAATCTTGTCGAACATCAAGCCATTTTCTCGGTTGGCGATCGTTACCGTATTGATCCCGGCATCGAGCGGCCAGTCCCAGGGGCCGCCCACCCATTGCCAGCCGTTCTCGCCACCATATCCGTTCATGGTGGCCCAGTTCCAGGTGTTCACCTGATAGTACCATGAGTCGTCCACGTAGCTGCCGTTGGTGTTGACCCGAAAGTACACGCGGTAGTTTCCGGGTTCTCTGATCTCGAAGGAGTAGGTGGCGTAGTCCTGACTACTGCCGTCGAAGTAGGTGGCTGTCGTGTTGCCGTAGCTCCTGATCAGGCCGATGCCCGAGTAGCCCGCAGCATCCGTTTGCAGGCTCCCGTAGGTTCCTTGACTGCTGTCTGGGCATTCGGCTTCGAGCGAAGGGAACGGGCGGAACTGGGCCCATGCTGTTTGACCAAACAGCATGACCAACGACAGTGTTGCTACTAGGGTGGTGATGATCCTCATGTCTTCTCCTCGGTGCTTAGACCAAGAGCCCAATACCCGGCCACGGCTCCCACGCCGATTTCAGCCGATTTCACGCAGCGCCCTTTCGTGACCAAGCTGCCTGCCACTCGGTCCCGAGCCCACCTGAGACCTCGAACGAGCGCATGGTGCGACCCAACCTGTTCAGCTCGACGGTCGCATCGAAGGAGCCCGTCGGGAAGTTGCGGTCGTGTGAACGGGTCACGGTGAACGTTCCGCTCAGAGGCAGAGCCGGCGCAACGCCCGGGGTCAGATGAAGGAACGACACGACCCGTTGGCCATGCGGTGTGGTGCTGACGGGCGCCTGCTATGGACAGGAAGAGTCGCCACTGAGAAAGCCGATCTCGCTCGCAGCCAGATTGCGGTCGTAGAATCGAACCTCATCCAGCGCACCGAGGAAGTACTCGTTCGAAGCCTGGCCCAGGCTGAGCGACGAAACGTCAATCCCCGCGGAATTGGTGATGACGACGTGGTGCCACCCCGAGCCAAGCGCGGTCCCGGATGCTCCGTCGACGTAGTACTCCGTCGTTGCGGGGAAATTGGTGGCGCTCAGATCACCCCCGATGAGCTCAATCCATGCGGAACCATCCACATCCATGATCTTCTGACCTGCATAGGGGAGATAGGTGACGTTGACCGCAACGTAGTCGATGAACGCCGTGCCGAGTCCGAGGGCGGTGAAGTTGGCTTTCAGTCGAAAGTCGTCGTTGATTTCGTCGACAGACCACGCGTGCCCCCACAAGTCGCTTGGGCCCCCCAGATTGAAGACCTGATCTACAGTGCCGAGCAATCCCGACGGGATGGACTTGGTGGCGGTGTAGCTGCTACCCCCGTCCCACGAGAGGCTGATGGTGTAGCTGCCGAGGCTGACGGAACTGACTCTCGTTCTGACCTCCACCTCGACGCCTTCGATAGTGGCGCCCGCGGGTATGCCAAAGTCGAACGCCGACCAATCGTGCTCCGCTGCGCCGAGGATGATGAACGTTGCAGTGGCGCTTGCGTCGTCCATCGCATAGGCGTTGCTCCCGTTGTTCCAATCGCCGTTGGGACTGCCATCCGCGCTTGGCAACAGGGCGCCGGTGTTCGTGACAGGACTGGGCACATAGTCACTTCTGATCCAGAAGCTCAGCGTTTGCACCCCGGCGCCGGTACTCCCGATACTCACATAGTCGTCGACACCGTCGAACTGCAGGGCACCATTCACCGCCCCGGCCGTCCACTCGTCGCCGGCCATGTTGATCAGACTCCCGTCGTTCGAGAGCGCGCTGCCATCCGCCGCTACTAGACCGGAAGATTCGTCGAGGCTCCAGAATCCAACGAGACCGTCACCCACGTCCATCAGCTGGGTCTCGCAGCCCGTGCTGTCGTCGCCGTCGCAGCTCGCGTAGCCATAGTCGCAGGAGGTGATCGAGCAAGCGCCCGCCGAGCATGAAGCTGTGGCGCTCGATGGGTTGCAGACCAGACCGCAGGCGCCACAGTTGTCGAGGTCGGCGCCGCCGATCTCGGTTTCGCAGGTGTAGTCTCCAGAGCAGTCGTCCCATCCGGGGTCACAAGCGCTATTGCAGACACCGAGGTCGCAGCTGACGGTGCCGTGGGGGTCGGCGCACGTGTTGCCGCAGGCGCCACAGTTGTCGACGTCACTGCCGAGGTTGGTGCATGTCCCATCGCAGTCGCTCGGGGTCGGCTCGCTGCAGTTCGGTCCGGTGGGTAGCGGGGTGTTGCCTCCGGTCCCACCCGTTGACCCGGAGCCTGGCAGCTCCCCTTCGAGGTTGCTGGGCAGATTCCCTGAGCCACCCGCCGACCCGGCAGATGGCTCGGGGCTTGTCGTTTCCATGACGCTGCTCGAGCTTCCCGGGTCATCCGGCTCACCGCGCTGGTCATCTTCAGCCATCGTCTCCGCGGGAGCCGCGGTGCTCGGGACTCCTGCGTCGGCATCAGTGTCCGCGGCGACTGAGGCACCGTCTTCGGCATTGATCGAAATAGGTTCGAATCCGAGTCTACCGCAGGCACTCAGCCCGCAGGCGCAGAGGGTCACCCAGATAAACGAGGGGAACAGTCGGGGCCTGATGCTCGAGGGGAAGCCCACCCGTCGACGTTAGCACAGTACACGCAACATTCGACTCCGCGCATGCGGAGGTGCCGATGTCCCACATCGTCCCAGCGACGTCGGAAAGTACCCCACTGTGCCTGTTTGGGTTTGGCGCGGTCTCTGCTCCGCTCAGTGGGTAAGCGTCACCGCGCCCATCCCGATCCCCGCTGATGCCCGAAACCGCAGCGTCCACGCTCCCATTCGGTGGGCTCGCAGGCAAGGGACAGCGGATCGAGCCCGTCGTGGTTGCGATACTGCTCCAAGAACGCGGCGGGCTTCGACAGATCTGCACTGGCACGCGCGTCGCGTCAGGTGTCGCCCTGACCGCTGGTCACTGTGTGCGGGACGTCGAACCAAATGGGCGAGCACGATTGTCGGTCAGTTTTTCTGGCCCCGGTTGGGTGAGGGCCCGAAAAACTGCCCTATTGCAGTCGTTTTCTCGACTCCATTCTCTGTTGCATCGAATGAGCGTTCGCGAATCGCGCTCGCTCATCTAGATGAACTTTCGGCGCGTGCCAGTGCAGATGGGAGGCCCCGCGGAAATCCCAAACGCGGATTGGCGGTGTGACGAGGACACCCAACGGTGCCTCTACGGAGGCGTCTATGCAGTAGGCGTCGATGACTACGATTGAAGGCGCGATGTTCAGCCTTGGCCGCTGGTCGCTCACTCGCGTGCCGTGGTGACTGTTGTGAGTGAATGCGAGCCTCACCAATGAGGTCACACTCAGGCATCGATACTCGTCCCAAGCTCAAATCGTTTTCCCCAATAGATAGAGTATCGGGCGCCTCGCGCGCCGCACCGGGCTTCGTTCCGCCGTGTTTCGCGGCGACCCATTCCGTGCGGATCGCGCTACCGTGCCGCGAAACACTCACAACATTGAAAACTTTCGAGCCTCGGAAGGCTGTGTGGCAGCCGATTTCGAAACTTTGCGAGCCTCGGAAGGCTGTGTGGCAGCCGATTTTGAAACTTCGCGAGCCTCGGAAGGCTGTGGCCGAGTGTGGTGCTGCGGCGACGGCGTGCCGCGGCAGTCTTGACGCCGCGAGCGTGCGAGCGTCGGTGCGAACGGCTGTCGGTGCCTCGCGCAGACTCCCGTGAGGCGGACGACCGCCGCTGTCGTGCCGTCGATGCCGCCGAGTACGGTGCGGACTCGGCGCGTCACTGCTCTTCGCCGGGGCGCTCCCGAGCGGGCGTCAGGCTCGCGAGCAGATCCAATTGGGCCGTGAGGTAACTCAGAGCACTCTCCACGCGAAGCGGCGCGGCACCTGCGCTCACTGGCGCGAAGCCCTGCGCCTCGAGCGCGGCCACCTCGAACGGAATGAAGCCACCTTCAGGCCCGATGGCGAGCGTGTAGGCGGCGCTTTCGAGTCGCTGCTCCGACAACGGGTTGGAGGCGGTGGGATGGGCCACGTAGCGTTGGGCTTGG